>NZ_JBWKMH010000001.1:0-13850 GCF_056431285.1 Clostridium amazonense
GAGATTACTGGTATAAGTAAAAGCACGATTATAAGAGAAAATAGAAAAGTAAAATTAGACAGTTAGAAACTAAACTTTTTGTACATTAATTTATTCGTAAATGTTTATAAAATAAAAAAACATATTTAAGCCTTTAAAATAGGTTATTTAAAAAAGTTTACAATAATATAGCCTATAGTAAATTAAATAAAAATAGTATAAAAAAAACAAAATATGCTTAGAATTTTTTACAAGAATAACAATGTTTTAAAAATCTTTTTATAATAATATCTATTTTTTATACTTTTTACATAAAATAAACTTTACAAATTATAAAATAAATTATAAAATTAAAACATAATTTTACATAAAATAAAAAAAGTCCTCATTCTTATATAACAGTCGGGAAACTGATATATAAGTAAAATTCTAAATGTACGGGAATACATAAAGAAAGTTAGAGAACTTCTAAGAAAGTAATCAAATCGTATTGATATACAACAACTATACCAAAAGAATTTGAGAACTTAATATTCAATATTGAATTATATTCTTAATAATATCAAATAAGTATATAAAATTCAAGAATATTTTAAGAAGAAATTTCAAGCACTTTAGTATTAGATGTACTGGAGTGCTTTTTTATATTTAAAAATGTAGACAAACCACACGGAAAAACTGGTTTTGTAGAAAACAGTTTAGTAGTACGGCAGCACTTGGAAGGGTGAATGCTGAAAGCATAAGGAAACCCATGTAGGTTTTCCTAAGAGTAAGCCATGGTCTTGTTATTAAGTCAATTTAATACAAATCTTCCTGAAGAGTTATTCTTGTAGAAAAAGTAAGTTTCAACACACCATTGACAATGTAGTTTCTGTTATAAAAAATAGGAATTATAAGGTATAATGATGAAGAATAGATTTTTAAGAAGAAAAGAGGTGACAACGTGTTGTGGGACAAGTATTAAAACGTAAGGTTAATATTGAATTAAATAATTCTTTAGAAGAGCATAAGGAAGTATTAAAAGAATACACCAATATAAAGCCAGTAGAGGGGTATAATGGGAATTATTATTTTCAATATAGTATTAGTGATTTAGATAATTTAATAAAAGAATTAAGTACATTAAATTTAACTAAAGATATGATTTTAGTGAACATAAATAAATATGGATATGAAAAAGAAAAAGAATATATATTAAACTCTTTAGGTTTTGAATATAAAACTAAGAATAGAATAAAAGTAACTAAGCATGTAAGAAAACAAGCAGAATTATTTGAGTTTTTATTTAATGTTAATAGAGAATGTTATATAAGATTAAGGAATAAAACTACTGGTAAATATAGAGCATATGCAGTAGAAACATTAAAAGACCCATATAGATTACAAGCGATATTGAAAAGTCATTATTTTAGCAATAATACAAGCGATATGATGTATAGCATTAATTGTTATAATAATATGTATAGAACGACAGAGGAAAGCTTATTTTCACTTCAAAACATAGCAATAGATGTTGATTTTGATACTAATAAATATACTTTAAAAATGGCATTAGAATTAATTAAAAATATGATGGGTGATAAACTGCCAGTAGCAACATTAATTGAAACAGGGCATAGAATAAGGCTATTATATACACTTCAAGATGTGCCAGTAACTAAGAAAAGTTTAAAAGTATATAATCTTGTAGCGAGTAATTTAGCTAGTAGATTAAAAGATTTTGGAGCAACACCACAAGCATCAACAACATATGGAAGAATAGAAGGTTCAATAAACTCAAAGGATAATTCTATAATAGAAAATATGATATTTAATCCTAAAGTATATACTTTAAGAGAACTACAAAACGAATTACTTCCACCATGGGAAAAGGCAGTAAAAAGGCTAAATAAGAATGGTAAAGTAGTAAAGATAAGAAATGTATATACTTTAAATAAAGCTAGATTGAGGGACTTTGAGAAGATACAAAGTATAAGAGAAGAAGGTTATAGAGAATTACTTTGTTACTTGTATAGAAACTATTGTTTATTATCGAACATGACGCATGATGAAGCACTAAAGGAAACATTAAGATTTAATAGTAACTTTAAAAATCCATTAAAAGAGAATGAATTAGATGGAGATACAAAGGCATTAAATAGAAAACAATATATTCATAAGTCAGTAACTATATTAAATTTACTGGAGATAACATATGAGGAAGAATTGTTGCTACACTTAGAAAATATTATGAGTAGAAAAGAATACAATAGAAGAGATAAAGTATATCAAAGAAATAAATATGATAGTGAAAAAGCTAAAAAAGAATATAAAGAGAAGTTAAAACAAGATGGAAAATTAACTG
Source organism: Clostridium amazonense (assembly GCF_056431285.1). NCBI lineage: Bacteria > Bacillati > Bacillota > Clostridia > Eubacteriales > Clostridiaceae > Clostridium > Clostridium amazonense. The sequence goes on from NZ_JBWKMH010000001.1 coordinate 2,324, forward strand.
AAAAGGATAAAATATCACAAAGAAGGGTAAAAATAAAAGACCTTTTGACTGAAGGTCTTAAAAGAAAAGATATATGTGACCAATTGAATATATCTATAAAAACATACAAACGTGACATAAGTAGTTTAAAAGAACAAGGATTAATATAATCTTTGTTCTTTTTGATTATAAAGCATCTAAGTATTTTTTTCAATGGGGGTCAAATTTTTTCTCGGCTTATATGGGGGGTCTTACTTTTTGGGGGGTAGTGTTGGGTCAAAGGCTAGCTCATACCTACCCTTCTTCGTATTGAGGCCTTCTTATGGGGTTCGTTCTATCCACTGGTACAACTTTGTGGTATTATTAAAGGAATACTTAAGGAATAGTAGGGAGTGTTTCTTCAAATGGACTTAAATAATATTACGGATATTTTAGGCTTGGTTAATGATGCTTTAAAAAATGGTAAAAGTATTGCACAACTAGAACGAGACTTAGGACTTGGCAAAGATACTTTAAGAAAAAAACTAAATAGAGAAGGTTATTTTTTTGTTAAAGAAGAAAAAAAATTTAAGAGCAATAATACTGGAATAAATAAGGAAGAAAGAGCCAGCACTACGAAGGCAATAAGAAGGAAGAAGGAAGAACAAAGAACGAAGGAAAAAAATATAAATACCAACTTAACAGTATTGGAATTAGAAGGATTGCGAGAATTATTACAATACAAACAAGAGTTGTTAGAAGTAATAAAAAATAACAATGGAATAAGAAATAATAAAGAAATAAGCGTTATGAAAGAACTTGTAAAATTTGATAAAAGCAATAGGAAAAAAGCAACTTTTAATGTGGATTTGGAACTATTGGAAAAACTAAAGGAATACGAAAAATGCAGTAATATAAGTAAATCGGATGTTGTTAATATTGCAATAAAAAATTATTTAGCAAACGAAGGAATGATAAAGAAGTAACGATTATTGATTTGTTATTATTTTTGTTGGAGAATGGGAGGAAAGCCCAAATAAAACAACACATAGGGATATTAATGGTCAAGATATACATGTAAGAGATAAGGAAAATAAACAATCTAAAGTAACAGGAAAAAGTGATAAATATAATATTGACTGGACTAAACCAGATATAAAAATTGATGACCCAAACTCTAAATGGGTGAACTAACCTAAACCATATATAGTTAATTTAGGTGTAGATGAAAATTTGATCTGTGCTTAAAGTTGATAAATATAAACCAGGAGATGTTATTCTATATAATAATAAAAAGAACATTCTGCACGATTTTAAAACACAAATAACTTATAAAAAAATAAAAAGGATAAGCTATAAAAAAGATAAACTATACTTTTTTATAGCTTATCCTTTTTATTAAAAAAATGGTGTTCTAAACCTTCACATTTTGTGTGGAAATGGTGTGGAAAATGTGTGGGAGGGATGAACATTTTAGGCTTTTTTAGTACCCTTGAAAACACTAGGTTTAGCATAGTCCCACAAAGATTTTGGGGGCAGTTTTCCCTTATGCTCTTATATTATTTAGCAAGGAAATATAAGTTTAGAAGTCTTAGCCTAAAATTAAGAGAGAGAAAGTATAAAATAAATTAGAAAAAATAATAAAATGGAGTTCGAAATGGCAGAAATAAAAATAAGAAATTTGGATAAGGATACAATAAAAAAGATAGATGAACTAGCAAGGAAAAAAGGTTTGAGTAGAAATATGTTTTTAAAAAAGCAATTAAATTTATTCGCTTATAAAAAAGATGAAACAACAATTACAAGAAAAAGGATTATATAATAAGTGTAAACAATATAGAATATGTACAAAAATAAAAATAGAAAATGAATTTAAATTTGCAAGCAATGCAATTAATTTAATAATAAGTCAACATAGATAACAAGAAAAAAAAGAAGAAAATATAGAATTGGAAGATATACTGGAATTACTATCTGAAGACATTTTTGAAAGAGTTAAAAATAAAATAAAGGAATTATAGTTAAGAGAAATATTTAAAAATAAGATATTTAAAAATAAGATTAATAAGAAAAAATATATTGGAATTATATATAATCGTTCTAGAAAAATGAAATTAGAAAAAAGTGATTTAATGATTTCAAGCATTGATCAATACCAAAAGTATATAAATTTTAAAGGGGTTATGTATGATGGGTAAAAAATAAAGTTGTATTGCAATTATAAAAACTAGTAAGATAATATTAAATGGATAGATAAAATATATATGTAATATTTTAAAATATGTGATATAATATTAAATGAAAGATATAGTAAATATCTTTGAGAAGTTAACGGATAACGCTTTTTTCCCTAGTGGGGGACATTAAATATACCATGAATGTTTGACTATAGGACATCACATAGTCTGTTATCCATAATTTAAGATTAAACATATGAAAAAATAGTGTATTTTTATAAGCCTAATGTATAATATATATCTTGTTGAGGTGTTTATAGGAAGTATCTATCTAGTAAAAAATCGAAGAAAATGAATTTTAAGGAGCATCATTAATGATGTTCCTTTTGAATTATATACTATAAAAGTAAACAAAAAAGAGAGTAATAGTGCACCACTCCCTTTATTTCTCTAATGCCAATCTAGGCTTTAAATAATATCTATCTAGATATTATAGTATATACTTAAATGCAGAAAAAAATACACCTTTAGTGCATTTTTTATTGTCTAATGCCAATCTAGGCTTATACTTTCTTTTAATATCCATCTGGATATATTAATTATAGCATAACTATTAAAACAATCAACTACTTAAGTAGTTGTTTTAGTAGTTTTTTTGCTTCTTCTACTTTTAAGTTATCCCTTGAAAATATACCTTCAATCAAGTTGTTACGTCTTGAAATGTTATTTTTTTCATATTTTATTTTGGTATATAATTTTGCATGCTCCAATGACTTAAAAGTTTTCCAATTATGATCATTCATCTTTTTAAAGCTTAATGAATACTGTTTTTTAGCAATTTCAAAATTAATTCTTGTATGATTTTGTGTATTTTCTTGATTATAATTGATAATTTTTCTATAGCCCAAATCTAATAGCTCACTATTATCAACAAGATCTTCTTCAAATTGACTTCCTATTGGTATTGATTTTAATTTATCTACTAGAAATTCATTCGATTCTAAATATAATAATTCAATACTTTCTAAAATCCTTTCTTTCTGTTCTTCTGAAATTTTCAATAATTCTTTTTGGTTTTTATCATTTTTAATTATGGTTCCATTAACTTCTTGTTTATATACTGGTTTAATTCTCTTCCGAGATACTTCCATAAGTTTATTTACATATACAAAGCTCTCTTTATTAACAAATTTATCTTTATCTTTAGTCATAAAATTTTCTATTTTATTTAAGTAAAATGTCCCTACTGATTCTTCTTTAAATTGACTTGTCAATGGTATTACATTAATGGTTTCACAAGTTTTTTTTGTATTCCATACTATTGCATAATGTAAATAGTCTAATTCTTCTCCAATACCAGTAAATTCACATTGAACAACATGACCTCTTTCTAGTATTGGTGTATATACGCCATCTTTCATATAATTCCTTTTTGAAGTTAAATTTGTAGTTTTTATCAAACTATTTAATAATCTAAGATTTTGTTTATCCAAGTTGCTAACATCTGAATCCATCTTATCCTCCCTTAAATAATATCTATAAATAATAAAATCTTTCTCATTTTTATTATAATGTATAATGTAAAAAACACCTATACAATCCATTTTTATAATTCAATTTAGAACTATGGAAAGAGCAAGGAATTATATAATCTTGTTTTTTACATAGTTTTAAATAATCAAGTATAAAAAAACAGAGGCTTATCTAGGTTAAAGTATGTAATTCTTTTAAAAAATTATGTAAATAAAATAAATAGTTTAATTTTACTTAATTCTACATATATGTATACATTGGGTTCTATATTGTATATATATGTAATGAGATTTAGGAGAAAAAAGTTAGTATTTGTATAAATTTAATTTAAAGGTTTTTTTTATATATTTTTACATAATAGGGTTTAAAAGTTTTGGAAAATATTCTCTCTAAATAATGAATGGGGGGAATAGTATGGGTGAAAAGTTATATATACATGTCAATAAAGCAAAATTAGGGAATAAGGATGATATTATGGTTATAATAGAAAAATTTAATCCTTTAATAAAAAAATATAGTAATAAATTAAATTATTATGGAGCTGAATCGGATCTTATAATTAATCTTATAGAAGTAATAAAAAAAATACCTTTGGAACAAAATTCAAATTTGATGGAGGAAAAGTATTTAATAGGGTACATATCTAAATCTTTAAGATATAAATACATAAGGTTATCTAAAGAACACAATGAGAACTTTGAAATATACGTTGAATTAAATGAAAGTATATTTAATAAAAGTTGTAATTATAATATAGAACAAATAATTGTAATTAGGGATTTAATATCAAGGCTTTCTAAAGAATATGAGAAAATAATATATGAAATATTTATAAAGGGAAAAACAGAATTAGATATATCACAGGAATTAAAAATATCTAGACAAGCAGTCAATAAGAAAAAAAATAACGCTTTAAAAAAACTAAGGTCTTATATTATTGATATATAAAATGGAGGAAAATAAATATTTCCTCCACTTTATAATTATTTAAGGGCCTATAGTTAAAGTTATAATGAAAAAATATGCAAATGGAAATAGTAATAATAATAAATTAGTTATTATTCCAATTAGTGAAACTTTATCTTTAGAATTATAAAAAGAAATTAAACCTAGAATAATACCTATAGGGCTTACAAATAAAGGAAGCACAAGAGGTAATCCTTCTATTTTATCTAAGTTTACAATATTAAAAAATAAATTTAATATAAGTAAAGTTAGAATTATTGATAAACCTAAAGAAACTTTACCTAGTATTAGTTTGGCTTTGTAAAAGTTTGATTTATTAGAATGAAATTTACTCAAAATAAGTGTTTTTAATGAATCATCTGTATATATATAATAATATTTAATGATAAGGAAAATTAATATATTTAAAATTATAATTAGTCCAATTAAATTTAGAAAAGTGGAAATTTTCAAAGGAACATATGAACAAAATATAAGTATTAATGAAATAGTAGTTAATAAAAATGAAAAATATCCAGCCTTATAGGTATAGTGTTGAATTCGTTCATCATTTTTTTTAATCTGTATAAAAAAATTTTTTTTTGATTTTAAAACAAATGCATCGTAAATTGTTGATATGATACAAAATATTGCTAGTATGGGTAATACCCAATAGCCACCATTAGTAATGTAAAAACGATAGTTAATTACGGATATACTTTTAAAAATTAAAAGTATACATAATATTATTTTTAATATAAATCGATATAAATAATTCATTTGATCACTCCTTATTAAACCAAAATAGATCTTCTACTTTACAGTTAAATACATTTGATAATTTAATAGCCAAGCTAACAGACGGCTCATATCTTTGTTTTTCAATTGATATAATTGTAAGCCTAGTTACTCCAATTTTATTTGCTAAGTTTTCTTGTGTAAGTGAAAATTTTAAACGAAAATATTTTACTTTATTTAATAGAACCATTGTCATACAATCACCTTTTCAAAAGTTAAATTCCCCTTATGTATAGTATACTATACATAAGGGGAATTTCAAGTATTTTACATTAAATTATTAAGGAAAATTACACTAGATTAAATTATTAATATTATTAAATACAAAAAAATTAAATTTTTTCATAAAATGGTTTCAAATAAAACCTATAGTTTTTCTATATAAGTATAGAGTATTTATAAAATAGGAGAAAATTTGTAATGAAGGAATTTAAATTAATACCAATACAAAAAAAAGAAAAATTAAAACATATTGAACAGATTCCATATGGTGTTGATATGATTAATGCACCTAAAATGTGGGGAAAAGGCTTGCTAGGTGAGGATGTAGTTATTGCTATATTAGATACAGGTTGTGATTTAAATCATAATGATTTAAAAAACAGAATAATTGGAGGAAAAAATTTCACACATGATTTTAATGGAGATATTAATAATTTTAATGATAATAATGGACATGGAACTCATGTAGCAGGAATAATAGGAGCTGAAAACAATAATTCAGGAATAATAGGGGTTGCGCCTAAATCAAAGCTTTTAATATTAAAAGTCTTATCAGAAGATGGAACTGGAGATACTAATTGGATTATAGATGCTATTAAATACTGTATAAATTGGAGAGGAAGTAATTGTGAAAAGGTTAGAATAATTTCAATGTCCTTAGGTTGTGAAACATATATAAATGATTTACATGAAGTAATAGTGGATGCAGCTAAAAATAATATTGTTATGGTTTGTGCAGCAGGGAATAATGGAGATGGAAAGTTAAATACTGAGGAATTTCAATTTCCAGCTGTTTTTTCAGAAGTGATTCAGGTGGGCGCAATAAATAGATTGGGAGAATTAGCTGATTTCTCTAATACAAATAGTGAAGTTGATGTTTTAGCTCCTGGAGTTGATATCATATCAACTTTTATTAATGATAGTTATATTAAATTGACAGGAACATCTATGGCTGCACCACATATTTCTGGTGCAATGGCGTTAGTTATAAGTGAATGTAACAATAAGGAATTAAGTTTAAAAGATTTAAAAAGTAAATTTTATAAGTATATAAGATTAGAAGAATATGAGAAAAAATGTTTAGGTGCGGGAGTTTTAGAATTTCATGATTAGAAAAATGAGCAGAATAAGATACTTATTCTGCTCATTTTTAATTTTTTAAACCAAATTCAATTCATAATATTTGAAGTACACCAGATTTATTGAAAATATTATGAATTATATAAAAATTAGTTGAAATTAATTAGAATTTTTACTCTATATTATATAAATAGTAAAAATTTGGAGTGATGGTATGAATTCTAAAACAAAATTTAATAATTTAAATATAAATTTTAACAATTCAATTATTAAAAAATTTTTCAGTTGTAATAATAATTTGAATTTATTTATTGAAGCTAAGAATAATCCTACAAAGGAAACCTATGAAAATTTAAATAATACATTTAAAAAGTTTTATTTAGAAATTAGGGTTATAAAATATATATCGAAAACAATATATTTCACAGTTATTAACTGTGCTCAAAAAGAGAGAATGTATAGTGATAATAATTTATTAGTTTTAAATAACGAGGAATTTAGTCTAAATTTAAAAAATTCTTATGAAGAAGATATATTAGATTTAATTTTATATAAAAATGAAGATTTGTTAGAGCATATTGAAAATAAGAAATTGTATGATTTAATAAATAAGCTTACAAAAAAACAAAAAATAATTGTACAACTATATTTTATTAATCAGTTGAGTGTTAATACAATCTCAAAAAAATTATGTGTTAGTCCTCAATATATATATAAAATTTTAAAAAATATATTTAAAAAGATGAAAGATAATTATTAAAGTAATGGAGAAAATTTGTTATATGAATGAGTATAAAATGTATGACTTAATTAAAAGGGCACAAAAAAAAGATAATTGTGCATTAGAGAGTATAATAGAAAAAATGACACCTAAAATAAAAAAAATGTTATTAGAAATTCCAATACAAGATAGAGATGATGTTGAACAACAAGTTAAAATTAAAATTATTGAGGCAATATTAAAATATCCAATAGAATCTATACCAAGTATTTGGAGTATATAATTTAAAATATGAATTCAAATTAAGATTTATATAAGTAATTTTTGAATGGGAGGAGTTTTATGGATGAAGTATTGAAATTAGCAAGTACACAAGGAATATGGTCATTATTAACTGTTGTACTTTTAATATATATATTAAGAGCACAAGAAGAAAGAGACAAGAAACAAGAAAAAAGAGAAAAAAATTATCAAATTATTATATCTAAGCTCACAGATAAATTTAATATTGTTGAAGATGTAAAGAAGGATATTGATATAATAAAAAATCATATTTTATAAGTTAAAATATATTTAAATAAAATAAATATTATAAATTTAAAAAAAAGGTTTAATAAATAGAAATAAAACATTCTTTATATATTGAATACAAAATTACTAGTATTTAAATTATAGAATTGAGGAGTGTAATTATTAATGAAAAAATTAGTTGAAATTGATGGGTATGAATTAGAAAGTCTAGAAAGAGAGGTACTAAACAATGTTGATGTAAAAAGATTAATTAACAGATTATTAGAAATAAACAAAGTAACTAAGAAAGATTATAAAATTTTAGATGCAAAAAAATGGAATAATGGATCGGATAATGTAAACTTTTTAGTACTAGGATTAGATGATGATAAAATAAAAATAAATTTCTCAAAAACAGATAATCATATAGATGTATTTGGAACTGTTTTTGAAACTCAGAATGATAAAGAAATACTTAAGGCATTTACTATTAAGAACAATAATGTTGAAAATGTTGAAACAATAGAGTATACAGATAATATAAAGAAAATTATAAAAGAATTAGATTCAAGAGAAATTACATCACCAACAGAAATGGTTGCGAATGGACTTCCATGTATTCATGGTAATTGGTGCGGAGCTGGATGTAGTGGTCCAGGGGCGCCAGTAGATGCTGTAGATGAACAATGTAAAAAACATGATGAATGCTATGCACAAAGAGGATATTTTTCTTGTAGTTGTAATAGGGAATTAATATATAACTTATCTCGTTATGCTTATATGGGAAGTACATGGGCTACTGTTATAATTAATACGTTTAAAGATATGCCATGTAAATAAGAGAAATAGTTGTACTAAAATTTTAGTACAACTATTTATATACTTAATAGTTAATGTGAGGTTTATAAAAATGAATAATATTGAGATTTATATAGATAATGATTGTATTTACTGTCAAGTAGCTAAAGCATACCTTTTAGAAAAAGGGATTAAATTTAATGAGATAGATGTCACACAATTGAAATGTATGGAAAAGGAACTTTTAGTAGAGAAGAATATAACAACTGTTCCTACATTTATTATAAATAATCAAGTAATTGCTGGATTTAATAAGGAGAAATTAGATATTGCATTAGGACTATCAGAGCTAAATTGCCAAAAGTTCATATACTTAGATTCTTCAGCAACTACATATGTAAAAAAGGACGTTTGGGATGAAATGAAACCATACTTTACTGAAGAATTTGGAAATGCATCTAGTATGTATGCATTAGGAAAAAGAAGCAGAATTGCAATTGAAAATGCACGTGAAAGAGTAGCGCATGCTATAAATTGTAAAAAAGAAGAGATATTTTTCACTTCTGGTGGAACTGAATCTGATAATTTAGCAATAAAGGGTATTGCTTTTGCTAATAGAAGCAAGGGAAATCATATTATAACATCGTTAATTGAACACCCTGCTATTATTAATTCGTGTAAATACTTGGAAAAACAGGGGTTTGATATAACATACTTACCAGTAGATAAATATGGAATGATATCAATAAAAGACTTACATGAAGCTATTACTGATAAGACAATACTTATTTCTATTATGTTTGCTAATAATGAGATTGGAACAATACAACCGATTGAGGAAATAGGAAAAATATCAAGAGAGAAGGGTATCTATTTTCATACTGATGCTGTACAAGCAATAGGTAATATTCCTATTGATGTAAAAAAATATAATATAGATATGTTGTCATTATCAGCACATAAGTTTTATGGTCCTAAGGGAATAGGAGCTATTTATATAAATGAGAATGTAAATATAGATTCATTTATACATGGAGGAAATCAAGAAAATGGTATAAGATCTGGAACTGAAAATGTAGCTGGAATTGTAGGGTTAGGTAAAGCTATAGAATTAACAACTAATAATATAATTGAAAACAGTAAAAAAGTAGAAAAAATAAGGAATATATTTGTAGAGAAAGTATTAAATAGAATAACAGATATAGAGTTAAATGGACATCCAACTAAACGCTTACCAGGAAATGTTAGCTTATCTTTTGAATTTATACAAGCATCACAATTATCATTAATGTTAGATATAAAGGGTATTGCTACATCAAGTGGTTCAGCTTGTAGTTGTAAATCTAATAAGCCATCGCATGTATTAAAAGCTATTGGATTATCAGATGAAAAAGCAAAAACTGTATTAAGATTTACATTTGGAACAGAAATTTCTGAGAAAGATATAGATTATGTTTTAGAAACTTTAGAGGTTGAAGTAGAGAAAATAAGAAAGAATTTTAACAAAAATTAATAATTAAAGAGCTAATAAAAAACAAAGTAATTATAAATAATTTATGATAATTAACTTGCTTTTTAAATTAACACCATTCAATATAGAAAATATTTTAAAGAGCAAAATTATATTAAATTTTGCTCTTTTTTTATGTGAACATTTTTTTATTGAAATCATTTGTAAAATATGAAAAATTATATTTCAGAGTTGTTATATAACTAGATGGTATAAATTATACATAGATGTTGTAGTCAAAAGTTAAAAGTATTGACACCACTATGATAATGACATAAAATTAATGCATTAATTGGTGTCATAAATAAGTATCAAAAATTATTTAAATTTAAAGGTGGTTTAAATATGAAAAAAGATTTATTAACTGAAATATTAAATAATCATAGTTATGTAAATAAATCATTTAAAACGTATAAAGTCGAGGAATATATAGACATAAGTGTTCAACAAGAACAATATAAAATTGTTATTTGGGGCTTTAACCATAGAAGTGATAGATTTATTAACTTAGCAACTAAAAAGTATGAAAAATTAATAAATGAATTTAAAAAAATATCTAGTGATATATATTATTTAAAGAATAAATATCATATAACATTAAAAAGTGGAATAAAAGCAAGTTTGAAAAATATATATGGATACATTAGAGTGAGTACTAAAGGGCAATTAGAGGGATATAGTTTAGAGCAACAAAAAAAAGAAATATTAGATAGATATCCAAATGCTAAAATATATGAAGAAGAATTTACGGGGAAAACCATTAATAGACCAATTTTTAATAGTATATTAGGTATTCTGAAGCAAGGTGATATTTTAGTAGTTACAAAACTAGATAGATTCTGCAGAAATACTAAAGAAGGGTTACAATATATAGATAATCTTATAAACAAAGGAGTTAAGATACATATTCTAAATATGGGAATTATTGAGGACACTGCAATAGGAAAACTTATAATAACTAATTTGTTGGCATTTGCAGAATTTGAAAGAGCAATGATAGTTGAAAGAACTCAAACGGGAAAAACAATAGCAAAGACTAAAAAAGACTTTAGAGAAGGACGTCCCAAAAAATATAATCAAAAGCAATTAAAACATGCACTGGGAATGTTATCTATCAATGGTGGGATCTATAGTTATAATGAAGTTGCTGAGATTACTGGTATAAGTAAAAGCACGATTATAAGAGAAAATAGAAAAGTAAAATTAGACAGTTAGAAACTAAACTTTTTGTACATTAATTTATTCGTAAATGTTTATAAAATAAAAAAACATATT
>NZ_JBWKMH010000002.1:0-155636 GCF_056431285.1 Clostridium amazonense
CCAGGTTGATAGGTGAGGGGTGTAAGCATGGTAACATGTTCAGCTGACTCATACTAATAAGTCGAGGGCTTGACCTAAAAATAATCACTGTGCAATTTTCAGAGAACAAACTCTTAAAAAGTAAATGTATAAAGTTATTAAAACTAAGTGATTTGGTTATAATAAGTTTAATCTGGTGATGATGGTTCTAAGGGTAACACTCCTTTCCATACCGAACAGGCAAGTTAAGCCTTAGGACGCCGATAGTACTGCATGGGAAGCTGTGTGGGAGGGTAGGTTGTCGCCAGGTAAATGTGGCTCGATAGCTCAGTCGGTAGAGCAGAGGACTGAAAATCCTCGTGTCGCTGGTTCGATTCCTGCTCGAGCCACCAGTTATGGCGCTATGGCCAAGTGGTAAGGCAGAGGCCTGCAAAGCCTTTACCCCCAGTTCAAATCTGGGTGGCGCCTCCAAGAAAAACTAGTAATTTTATTACTAGTTTTTTTGTTTATATGGAATTTTATATTTTTTATAAGAGCATGCAATTATATGCTCTTTATTTGTATTTAGAGTTAAAAAATTGTAATAATATCTATAAAGTTAATTACTTTAAAGATTAACACTTTATTCTAAATTTGTATTTTAATTAAAGAACATTAGAGTTACATTTAATATATAAATAAATTTGATTTTTATTAACAACATAATTAAAAAGAATTTATGCTATGTAAAATATAAGTGGTAGTATAGTTCTAGAAAAATAGTATATAAATTATATTAATTTCAATTAGAAAATAAGCTTATAAAACATAATAAAATAGTTATTGTGTTTTATATATTATTTTGATTAATAAAAAATAATTTCTTAAGAATTATCTAAATTGATAAAAATGATTTATAAAGTTAAAATAAAATATAAAATAGTATCAAAATTTATTTTATTCCATAAAATGATTATGATGATATGGGTATGAAACTATAGCAATTAGGAGATATATTGGGATATAGAACGGTAAATTCAATTAAATTAATAATTTTACATTAAAACAACTTTAAATGCCTTTAAATTGGTTAGCTTATTTATAAAAAGCCTAGTATAATACTTAAGGCGATGAGAAATAAATTAAGGGATATATTTAGGAGGATTTTTGGGATGGGTACTATGTATAAGGAAATTATATGTAGAAAGAAACTTCCAGCGATGCTACTTATTTTTTGCATAATGTTAATTTTTATACTGTTATCAGATTTCATAAATAATTCAATTTCAGGAATTAATGTAATTTGTAACATGTTTTTTCTTGCATTAACAATAATTTGTTGCATAGTGGAAGTGTATAAATGTGGGATAAGATATAAATATTCAATTATAGCTGATCAATTAATAATTCATAAGTTGGTTGGGAAAGCACAAGTTTTAGTTGAAGATATTAGAATAGTTGATATTCATAATATAGGAATATCAGACAAGCAAAATAAGAGTATTAAAATTTTTAATACAAAAAAGTACATTTGTTCAGTACTTGGTTTAACAAATAAGTATTGTTGTGTATATAAAAACAATGGTAAATATTATAGATTCTATTTTGAACCAAGCAAAGAAATGGTAGAAAGAATAAATTCTATTAGACAAAAGAAAGAAGAATTTAATAGTGAGATTTCTAATAAATTTGTGGACAAATTAATTAAGGTAAATTAAAGATTATAGTGAATATAGAAAAGTGCTATAAAAACTTATTTAAATAATAAGTTTTTATAGCACTTTTTATTTATTATAAAAATCTTTTTTTATTTCCATTAGCAAATTTTCTTTTTGTATAATATCTAATGATGTAATGCTTAAAGCTAAAATGGAATTTATAATTGATTTATTAGAAAAATTAGTTTGAGTTATTTTTGAAAAATTTGCTGATGGAAATTTTACTGAATTATCTTCACTTATTGAAATAAATGGAGCAATTGTAGGAATTGTTTCGCTAATATTTCCAGAACATATTAATTGATTAACATATACATTATTAGAAATGTGTATTATTCCACATTCCTTTAAATTGTGAGCAAGCAATCTACAGAGAGTTTTATTAGAAGTAAGCTCATGCAATGGAGTATCTAATATAAATATATCATAATCTTTATTTAATAATTTAATTAATGAATCTTTAATTTTACTTAATAAGGCTATATTTATAGATTTAATCTGGAACTCTACACAGAGATTATTAATAGTGCTTATAGATAAATTACTTGAATAAGTATCACATAATACATCTAGTTTATTTAAAATTGAATTCCAAGCATCTATTGTATGATTAATTGATTTAGAGATTATTCTTAAGGACATAGATGCAAGAGAGGTATAGTCAAGAATAGTATCATTATAAACTTGAGGTACAAATAAAAAATCTATATCTTCTAGTATTGAATTATTACTTAATCGATATTCTAAAGAAGCATCTTCAAAGCCAGGACAACCTAATAATACAATCTCACCATTTAACTTTGATACAACATTAGTTAAGGCTATAGCAGTTCCTATGGCTATAGCAGCATTAGAATTATTACCATATATATGTTGTAGGCTGTTAGATGAGCTGTATTTGCATAATAAGGCTATTTTAGGATATGTAGTTCCATAGTGAGCACAAAAGGCTGTAGGAGTGTCTAAAAAGTTATTATCAACAGTAAAGTTATATTTACGTAATATTTTAGTTATATAATTGAAAGCAATATACTCCTCAAAAGGTCTTTCAGGATTTTCATATAAAAATTTATTAATTGATAATATTTCATCTTGTATTGTTGATATAAAGCTTATTAAAGAATTTTTCACATTAGTCACTCCTTAAAAGATACTTATTAATAGTATTTCCATTATGATAATAAATATAAATAAATCTTAAAATTAAGCTATAAAAGTATAAATCAAAAAAATAGGTTAATAATTATAATGAATTAATATATAATTATTTAGATAGTGTTTAAAATTTATATGTCAATAAATTTTGAACCGTAGGAGTTTATTATGAAATGTATCATATGTAAAAAACAAGTAATAGATAAAAGTATAAATATTTATGGAATAAAAATTTGTAAATGTTGTGAGGGAAGAATTATACATAGCAATATGCAAACTGATTTTTATGAAGTTTATAAAAATAGAATAAAAAAGAGTATTGTAAACACTTTATATAGAGGAGTGAAATTTAGTGACGAATAAGTTGCCATTAATTAATGGAATAAAAAATTACATTGATGAAAATAATATTCCATTTTCTATGCCAGGACATAAATGTGGAAGAGGATTTGAACAAACAGAAGAAGGAAGAAAATTTTTAGAGGATATTATAGATTATGATATTACAGAAGTAGATGGAGTAGATAATTTACATAGTCCAGAAGGAATTATAAAAGAATCATTAGATTTACTAAAAGAATTTTATGGTAGTAAGAAATCATATTATTTAGTAAATGGAAGTACTAGTGGAAACTTAGCAATGATATTTTCTGTATTTAATGAAGGAGATAAGATTATTGTTGAAAGAAATTGTCATAGATCAATTTACAATGCGATAATACTTAGAAAGCTGAAACCAATTTATATAAGCAGCAAAATTAATGATAAATATCAATTACCTATATCAATAGATAATGATATGTTTGATTCTATTTTAGAAGAAAATAAAGATGCAAAAGGTATAGTTATAACATATCCAAATTATTATGGTATATGCTGTGATTTAGAACACATAGTTAAAAGAGCAAGAAAATATAAAATGAAGGTATTGGTAGATTCAGCACATGGGGCCCACTTTAAATGCAATGATAAATTGCCTAAGGATGCTTTAGAAGCAGGTGCAGATATAGTAGTTCAAAGTTCACATAAAACGTTATCTAGCTTTACTCAGACAGCATATTTACATGTTAATCATAATATTAATATAGATAAAGTGGATTTCTATGTTTCAACATTTTTAAGTACAAGCCCATCATATTTACTTATGGCATCAATGGAGTATGGAAGATTTTTAATGGAGGAACAAGGACAAAGAAATTATGATGAATTAATTAGACTATGTAAAGTATATAGAGAGAGAATTAATGAGCTTAGTATATTTCATATAATAGACAAAGAAGATTTGCCCAATAATATAGATTTAGATGAAAGTAGATACATTATAAATGTAAATAAAGGATATAGTGGACACAAGTTATTAGATTACTTAAGAGAAAATAATATACAGTGTGAGATGAGTGATAATAGAAATGTGCTTGCAATATTTTCTGCGTTTAATAAAGAAAAAGATGTGTTAAAATTATATGAAGTATTAAGTAAGTGTAATATAAAATTATTGGAAGATAATATTGATATAAAAATTTTAGAGAATGTAAATCCAACTATGAAGTTATTGCCATATGAAGTAATAAATATGGAATATAAAAGTATTAATTTTAAAAAGGCATTAGGAATGGTATGTTATAAATCAATAGTACCATATCCACCAGGAATTCCGTTATTAATGCCTGGTGAAGTTATAGATGAGAATATAATTAAAAGTCTAGAGTATTATATTGATAATAATGTGACTATATTAGGATTAGAAAATGAAAATATTTATGTTGTTGAACAGTAGGTGGAGGGAATTATGAAAAAGGGAATATTAATAGCTTTAGAAGGTCCAGATGGAAGTGGAAAAAGCACACAAATAAAAATGTTAGCTAAGTATTTAGAGGAGAAAGGCCACAAAGTATTGGTAACAAGAGAGCCAGGTGGTACAAAAATAAGTGAAAAAATAAGAAAGATTATATTAGATAATGATAATAAGGAGATGTGTAGTATATCAGAAGCGCTTTTATATGCAGCATCTAGGGCACAACTTGTTGAGGAAGTATTAAAACCAGCACTTGATAATGGAGAAATAATACTTTGTGATAGATTTGTATATTCTTCAATAGTTTATCAAGGTATAGCTAGGGGGATTGGGGAAGATAAAGTAAAGTATATTAACGATATTGCATTAAATGGAATGAAGCCGGACTTGACAATAATGATTAATATATCTTATGAAGAAGGTTTAAGTAGAAAGATGAATCAAAAGAAACTTGATAGGTTAGAAAATTGCGGGGACGATTTTCATAAAAAAGTATATGATGGTTATCAACACTTAAGTAGAAATACTGAGAATATTGTTATAGTGGATGGAAATCGTGAATTAGAAGTTGTTCATAATGAAATTGTTAATGAAATAGAAAAATTTATTTAACAATATACAAATATATTCTAAATTATTAGACAAATGTGGTAAAATAGAATATAAATATATTATATTAATAAAATTAGTATAAAAAAGAAGGGGAGATTGTTATGAAATTGATAATTGCCATAGTTCAGGATGATGATGCACCGGATTTAATTGATGTTATGAATGAAAAAGGAATAAGAGTAACAAAATTAGCTACAACTGGTGGATTTTTAAAAGCTGGAAACACAACGTTGATGATTGGTATAGAAGATCATAAAGTAGACTTTGTATTATCAATGATAGAAGATGTTTGTAAAGTAAGAAAGCAAATAGTATCTTCACCTTCACCAGTAGCTGGATCAACAGGTGTTTATGTGCCATACCCAATCGAAGTAGATATTGGAGGTGCTACAGTATTTGTAGTAAATGTAGACCAGTTTTTAAGGATATAGAGAATTTAGAAAAATTATTTTTATATTAAATATAACAATTGTTATTATTTGTGCAGTAAATTATTTTACTGCACATTTGATATTTTAGGAGGAACGTGAATTTTGAAAGCTATAATAGGTCATAGTGATATAATAAACAGCTTTTATAAAATAATAGAAGGTGAAAGATTTTCACATGCACATATATTTTATGGTGAGGATGGCATAGGGAAAGGTATAGTTGCAAGAAAGCTTGCAATAAAAATTATAGGTAAGAGTGAATTTAAGGATTATGTGGATATAGTACAATTTAAAATAAAGGAAAGTAAAAATTCAATAGGAGTAAATGATATAAGGGGATTAATAGATGAGATAAATAAAAAGCCATATGAAGCAATGAAAAAGGTTGTTATAATACATAATGGGGATAAAATGACAACACAAGCCCAAAATGCATTATTGAAAACTATAGAAGAGCCGCCAAAGGATATATTTATATTTGTTTTATGCGAAAATATATTAAAAATATTAGATACAATAAAATCAAGATGCCAAATACATAAGTTAAAATCACTTAGTGATGAGGAAATAGTGGAGTATTTTCAGGATAGATATCCTGAAATAGATGATGATTACTTAGAAATTATCACTAAATTCAGTAGAGGCATTCCAGGTGTTGGAGAAAAGCTTATAAATGATGAAACTTTTAAGGAAATAAGAGATAAGAGCATAGAATTATTAGTCACTATAAAAAACATGAATGTTAATGAAATTTTAAAGAAGGATGAGGAATTTTCAAAATACATAAAAGACTTTGATGTGATGATTGATATTATAATTTCTTTTGTAAGAGATACTATTTTATATAAAGAAACAGGTAATATAGGTCTTGTGATAAATAAGGATAGGGTTTCTGATATAAAAGAATGTGCTAATATATTCTCATTCAAACAATTAAATGATATTATTAGTATAATAAATGATGCAAGAGATAACATAACACTTAATGCAAATAGTTCATTAACGTTCAGTGTTATGCTACTAAAGATGCAGGAGGTGTAATAATGGTTACAGTTATAGGAGTTAGGTTTAAAAAAGCTGGGAAGATATATTATTTTAATCCTGGCGATTTAGATATAAAAAGTGATAATTACGTTGTTGTAGAAACAGCTAGAGGTATAGAGTTCGGAAGATGTGTTATAGGTAAAAGGGATATATCAGAAGAAGATATAATTTCGCCACTTAAAGATGTTATAAGAAAAGCAACAGAAGAAGATATCGAAAAGAATAGAGAAAATAAGGCTAAAGAAGAAGAGGCTTTTTCCATATGTCTTGAAAAAATACAAAAACATAATCTAGATATGAAGCTTATAGATGTTGAATATACATTTGATAATAATAAAGTTATTTTTTATTTTACAGCTGATGGAAGAGTAGATTTTAGAGAATTAGTAAAAGATTTAGCATCTGTTTTTAGAACTAGAATAGAATTAAGACAAATAGGAGTTAGGGATGAAGCGAAAATGAAAGGTGGATTAGGACCTTGTGGTAGACCTTTATGTTGTTCTTCATTCTTAGGTGAATTTGCACCAGTATCAATAAAAATGGCTAAAGAACAGAATTTATCATTAAATCCTACTAAAATATCAGGAATATGTGGAAGACTTATGTGTTGTTTAAATTACGAACAAGAAACATATGAGGAAACAAGAAAGAAACTTCCAAAGGTTGGTTCTATAGTAAAAACTGTAGATGGTGAAGGCGAAGTAATATCTAATAGTGTTATAAAAGAAAGTGTAAAAGTTAAAATAAAAGTTAAAGACTCAGAAGATGAATTAAGAGATTATAAAATAGATACAATAACTTTAGTAAGTGGAAGTTATGAAGATATTATAAATGATGTTGACATAAGAGAACTTGAAGCAGAAATTGAAGATCCAGATATAATAAAGGAATTAATAAAGGAAGATTAAATTAGTAATATCATATTAAGAATATAGTTATTATTTAATAGAATTAAAAAACTAGGCATCTACACAAAATGTAGATGCCTAGTTTTATATATTAATTGAATGAAGTATAAAATATACTAAAAACAACAATGATACTAAATACATTGGAATAGATATTTCATTTCTTTTCTTTGAAAATAACTTTACTAAGGGATATGCTATAAATCCAAAAGCTATACCATCTACAATACTATAAGTTAGAGGAATTAAAGTTATGATTAAGAATGCAGGAAACCCTTCACTAAAATCATTAAAATTAATATGCTCTATATTTTTTATCATTAGGGCACCAAGTATTATAAGAATAGGTGCTATAGCAGCATTTGGAATTATCTTTATAAATGGTATAAATAGTAATGATAATAAAAATAGCAATCCTGTTATAAAAGATGAAAGACCTGTTTTACCACCAGCTGCAATACCAGCAATTCCTTCTACTGTAGAAACAGAAGGACTAGTACCTAAAAGACCACAAAATATTGTAGAAAGAGCTGTGGCTTTAAGTGCAGGTTTAAATTTTTCCTCTGCATTAAGCATTCCAACTTGACCATGTATTAGACCTATATTTTCAAATATAAGTACTAATGCTAATGAAAAAGTAGCAATCCAAAATGAAGATGTAGATATTTTGCTAAAACTAACATTTAAAAACAATTCTTTGTAACTTGATAAGTTAGCAGAACCAAATGAAAGTCCAGAAACATCTATAAGTCCAAATCCAAAGCATATAAGAGTACCTACAATGATACTTATAAGAAATGCACCTGGAACATCTTTTACAAAAAGATATAAAGTTATTATAAGTATTATAAAGAATGCTATTATACTTGGAGATGCTAAATTTCCAAGAGAAACTAAAGTTGTTTCACTTGCAACAACAAGTCCGCTTTTTTGAAGACCTATAAAAGTTATAAATAGACCAATTCCAACAGTAATAGCTTCCTTTAAAGATTGTGGTATTGCATCTGAAATTATAGTAGATAGCTTAGTGAAAGCTACTATTGAAAAAATAATACCAGCAATTACCACAGCAGCTAAACCTTCGCTAAAAGATAAGCCCATAGATTTAATTATTGTGTATGTGAATAATGCGTTTATTCCCATACCAGGCATAATTACAAGCGGAGTATTACTCATAAAAGATAAAAGCCATGTACCAATTAAGGAAGATAAAACAGTAGCAACTATTAGTCCTTCCATAGGCATACCAGCATCGCTAAGTATACTTGAGTTAACTATTATTATGTACACAGCAGCAAAGAATGATGTAAGTCCGGCTGTAAGTTCACTTTTAAAAGTGACATTATGCTCTTTCAGTTTAAAGAGTTTATTCATTTGTTACCTCGTATTTTAATATCCCTCTCCCGCCCACATCAAAAGATGCAATAAAATTATACCACAAATAAAAAGAATAGTAACAGTATAAAAGAGGGATAATATAATTTTAAAAATTAGTATATACCAATAAGTAAAAAAATATTACTTGAATATATAAAAGTAAAGTAGAGAATAATAGAAAATATAAATAATATATAAATACATATAGGAGGCAAATCACTTATGAAAAAAGTTGCTGTAGAAAAAGGGTTAAACCCAGTCAAAAGTTTTTTGAATCAACAAGGATATCAAGTTAGAGAATTTGATTGCAATAAAAAATCCAACTCAAATTATTTAAATAATTTTGATGCAATTGTAGTAACAGGTCAAAGTGAAAATATGTTAGGTATGCAAGATGCAACAATTAGTTCATCAATAATAAATGCAGATGGAATGACACCACAAGAAGTGATGCAACAATTAGAACAAAATTAACAAGAGCAAAAAGTAATAGATTTTTTAATCTATTACTTTTTTTTATAAAAAAATAAAAAAAGTGAATAAAATTCTTAAAAATGTTAAGTATTTAAATAGAATTTATAACTTAGAGAGGTGTAAGAAATGAAATTTAAAAAGGAAATCATCGCTATGGCAACTTGTGTAGTTGTTTTAGTAGCTGTTTTATTAACTGTTAATTTTATAGGAAAGAGAAACTCAAATGTTGCAGTTGATAAAAAGAATAATAACATTGTAGAAAATAAACAAGACAAAAAATCTACAAAATCAGAAACTAAGGAAGAAACTAAAAATAAACAAGATGAAAAGAAAACTAGTGCTGACACAGAAAAAAAACAAGATCAAAATAAAGTAACTGATGAAAAAACTAAAAGTGAAGCAAAAGATGTAACAGAAGGAATATACACTGTAAAGAAAAATGATACATTATATAGTATTGCAATGGCATATATGCCAAATATAAATCATGAACAAGTTATAAATAAAATTATAACAAGAAATAATTTAAAAGATGAAAAAAGCATTGTAGAAGGACAAAAGTTAATAATTCCATATGAAGTAGCATTAGAAAATAAAACTAATAAAAATGAAGCAAAAAATGGCAATGGAAAAAATATTGCAGGTAAATATGAAATAAAAACTGGAGATAGTCTATTTAGTATTGCAAAATCAAAAATGCCAAATGTTGCAGTTAATGAAGCTGTTGAAAAAATAAAATCAGCTAACAACATAAAAAATGAAAATTTAATAAAAGTTGGAGATATTATAAACATACCTTCTAAATAAAAAAAATCCTTGCTAGCATTTTACTAGTAAGGATTTTATATTTTTAGAACTTCAATATTACAGCTTTCAGCATATAAAAAATCACTATCTAAAGTTAGTAAATAATTCAAATTGTAACACTCACCAACAGCTAAAATAGTAGCATCATTTACTGAAATTAAATGTTTAATCATAAAGTCTTTTGTTCTTGATATACAATGTTCAGTCAAATCTAGGTAATTAAATTTAATTGTATGTTCTAACTGAGAATGCATGTTAACAGCAGTTTTATAGTACACAGATAATAAATCTTTTTTTAAAACATTTTTAGATAAGTTATCAAAATAACGTTTATAAGGAATTTCTCTAGCTTTATCTGCACGTTTTTCACGTAAAGTTTTTCGATCATATTTATTAAAACTACCAAGCAAAGATTTTATATTATTTCTACTGTTAAAAGGAGTATTTTTATTTATTCTATATTGCATATCTAATATAAATACTTTGTACATAATTTGATTAAGAACTTCACATGAAATAATTGAAGTAACATATAATTTGCATTTGTTTAACATAAGCTTACGAAGTACTTCTATACATTCAGAGTGCTTTATATCATCATCATAAACTAAACTTAATAAATATGATGCATCTAAAAGTATAGAAGTATTTTCAGTAAAGTCTATATTGTTAAATGGGTATAATATCATCTCCATAAAATATACCTTCCCAATACTATAGTATATTTTATTCATATTATAAGTTTTTATAAGTTATTACAGTAACATAGAAAAAAGTTTTACAACTAATGGACTTAATAAAACTGTTATAAGTCCAGCAACACCTATTGATAAGCTACTCATAGCCCCTTCAGTCTCACCAAGTTCTAAAGCTTTAGTAGTACCTAAAGCATGAGAAGAGGTTCCTATAGCAACACCTATAGCTATATTGTGTTCTATTTTGAAAAGCTTGCATATGATAGGAGAGAAGATAGCACCCATAATACCAGTTATAATAATAGCTGAAATAGTTATAGGAGGTAATCCACCTAATTGTTTTGCGACTTCAACACCAATAGGAGTTGTAACTGATTTAGGTATTAATGAAAGTGCTATATTAGAATCAACATTGAAAAGTTTGCATAAAATTAAAATAGAGCACATTCCAACAAAACTACCAACGGTAATACCAATTATTATAGGAATAGCATTTTTCTTTAATAGATCAAACTTTTTATAAAGAGGTAATGCAAGTATTACAGTTGATGGGGTAAGAAAGAACGAAATTAAATAAGTGCCATCATTATATTTATCAAGTGGAATATTAAGTATATTTAAAGATAAAATTATAAATATCATAGATAATAGTAGTGGATTTAACCATACTATTTTTGTTTTTTTATGTATATATTGAGAAAGTAGGTACATCCCTAAAGTTAACAATAAAACAAATAGTGGGGAAGAAAGTAAATCCTTCATACATATCACTCCTAGCTTTGTTTTTTATTCATAAGTTTTGATACAAATTGAACAGTATGTGCGGTAACAACTAAAACTATACAAGTTGAAATAAAGCATATAATAAGCAGTTTAGTTACATTACCTTTTAGAACATCAACACACCCCATTATTCCAATACTAGCAGGAACAAAGAAAAATGCTAAGTTATTAAGTAAATAATTTGAAACTTCTTCTATATGTTCAGGTTTAATTACACGAGTTAATAATGCAATTAAAAGCAATAACATTCCTAAAACGTTACCCGGTATAGGTAAAGATAAAGTTTTAGATATAAGTTCACCTAAAAAGGTGATTATAAGTATAATAAAAATCTGCTTTAATATTTTCAAAAAATAACCTCCCTTAAAAAATATAAAAAAGTATCTCATAAAAAATCAACAATATGTATATTTTATTATAGATTAGGGCAATATACTAATGTGATATTAGAAAAAAATCTGAAAGTATTACAAGTAAAGCTTTGAAATATTAATTTTATACATTAATTTTATGGATATTTAAGATATTTTGAAGCATTACTCCCCCCTACACGATTTTGAACCGAAAGGTTCATTTTTTTTGTATATAAATAAAAATAGTAGATTATTGTAGATTATATGGGTTCAATATATAATAAGTAATAGTTCAAACATTAAATGATAAGAGAGGAAAGTATGGATATTATAAAAGCAAATGAAACATTAGATGATTTACAGCTTAATGGAATACATGTAATTCAGAAAAAAGATGGATTTAGATTTGGTGTAGATGCAGTAATTTTAGCTAATTTTTCTAAGGTTAAAAGAAACTTTAGGGTAATAGATTTATGTAGTGGAACAGGAATAATTCCATTTATATTAGCAGGAAAAACAGAGTGTAAAAGCATTTTAGGTATAGAAATACAAGATGAATTTGTTGAAATGGCTAAACGTTCAGTTAAGTATAATAAACTAGAAAATAGAGTTGAATTTAAGCGTGGGGATTTGACAGATAAAAGCTTTTTAAAGAACATAGAAAGAGCAGATGTAATAACAGTAAATCCACCATATAAGTTATGTAACTCAGGAATAGTAAATCCAAGTGACAAAGTAGCTATAGCAAGACATGAAGTTTGTTGCAATTTAGAAGATGTAATAATAGCATCAAGAATGTTATTAAAGGATAATGGAAGAATGTTTATGGTTCATAGACCAGATAGATTAGTTGATATAATGACTCTTATGAGAAAACATAAAGTTGAGCCTAAAAGAATAAGATTAGTTCATCCTACGCCTAATAAAGCTCCTAACATAGTATTAATTGAAGGTCAAAGAGATGGGGGAAGATTTTTGAAGTGGGAAGATCCATTAGTTATACATAATGAAGATGGAAGTTATTCAAAAGAAATTATAGAAATGTACAATTCAAATGAAATAAAGTAGGAGGGTGATTAAGTGAGTGGAAAATTATATTTAGTTCCTACTCCAATAGGAAACTTAAAGGATATAACACTGAGAGCTTTAGAAGTATTAAAAAGTGTTGATATAATTGCATGTGAAGATACTAGACAAAGTTTAAAACTTTTAAATCATTTTGCAATAAGAAAAACATTGATAAGTTATCATAAGCATAATGAAAATGGTAAAAGTGAAGATATAATAAAGGAATTAAAAGAAGATAAAAATATAGCTATTATAAGTGATGCAGGAACTCCAGGTGTTTCAGACCCAGGAGCAGTTATAGTTAAAAAATGCATTGAAGAAGGTTTATCATTTGAAGTGTTGCCAGGTGCAACAGCAATAACGACTGCACTTGTATATTCTGGACTTGATACAACTAAATTTATATTTAGAGGTTTTTTACCAAGAGAAAACAAAGAAAGAAGACCAGTTATAGAGGAATTATTGGAGAGAAAAGAAAGTTTAATATTTTATGAGGCACCACATAGATTAAAAAATACATTAGAATTTTTATATGAATCGTTTGGAGAGAGAAATATAAGTATATGTAGAGAACTAACAAAATTGCATGAAGAAATAATAAGGTTAAAGTTAAGCGAAGCAATTGAATATTATTCTGAAAATAATCCAAGAGGTGAATATGTTTTAGTATTAGAAGGAAAAAGTGAGGCTGCTATAGAAGAAGAAGAAATGGAAAAGTGGTCTAACTTAACAATAGAAGAACATATAAAAAAATATATAACTGAAGGATTAACAAAAAAAGATGCTATAAAAAAAGTATCAAAGGATAGAAAAATGACAAAATCTGAAATATATAAATATTCAATAGATATATAAAGTAGTAAATAAAGTAAAACAATGTTCCAAAGAAATGTTTAAGAGGTTTATTATACCATATAATTAATGATTTTAGTAAAGTTTTTGTAACAAATTTTAATAAAGCTACTTAGAAATGTTGAGTTAATATATACTTTAGTGGTATAATTAAAAAGAAATTTCGATGGGGAGGGATTAAGTTTGAATAGAAAAATAGTAGCGATAGCTACAGCAATGGTTATTGCAACATCAAGCATGGGCTTTACAGTAAATGCGAGTCCTTATGATGAGCAAATAAATCAAAAGGCAAACGAATATAAAAGTGCTCAAGAAAAATTAGATGCAGTAAATGCTGAAATTCAAAAACTAGATAATGATATATCAACTTTAATGGTAGAAATAGAAGAAACTAATAATAAAATAACAAAAACAGAGGGAGAAATAAAAACTACATCTGAGAATGTTGTTAAAACAGAAAAAGACATGAAGGATGAAGAGGATTTATTTAGACAAAGAATGAGATCTATGTATATGAATGGTATGGACACATATGTAGAAGTTATTCTTAACTCAGATGGATTTTCAGAATTAGTTTCTAGACTTGAGAATATAAAACAAATCATAAGCTATGATAAACAACTTATGACAGAATTGACAACTAAAAAGACATCATTAGAAGAACAAAAGAACAAATTAGAATCTAAAAAGCAAGAGCTTCAAAGTTTAAAATCAGATAATGATTCAAGAATGGCTAAATTAGAAAGTGAAAAAGGAAACTATAAAGCTAAATCTGCAGCAGCAGATAAAGAAAAAGAAAAGTTATCAGCTGAATTAGATGGCTTAAAATCATCTAAGGCTTCATATGAAGCAGAACAAGCAGCAGCTGCAGCAGCACAAGAAAGACCATCAAGAGGCGATGATTATACTAGTGGTAGTGGATCATCTTCATCTAACGGTTCAAGCAATGGCGGTGGATCTAATAATACAATAACACCTCCAGCAGCAAGTGCAACAGGACAAGCAATTGTAGATTATGCTTATCAATTTATAGGAATTCCATATGTTTGGGGTGGAACTACTCCAGCAGGATTTGATTGTTCTGGATTTACACAATACGTTTATAGACAATTTGGATATGATATAACAAGAACAACATACACTCAAATAGGACAAGGTGTACCTGTAAGTAGAGGTCAATTAGCACCAGGAGATTTAGTATTCTTTGGTGGTGGACCTGATCATGTTGGTATATATGTTGGTGGTAACAGCTATATACACTCACCACAATCAGGTGAATCTATAAAAGTATCTCCATTAACTAGATCAGATTTTATAGGTGGAAGAAGAATAATATATTAATTTTTATATTAAATAAGTCATTGATTTCAATGGCTTATTTTATTTTTTAACTACATCTATAGTATATAGTTTACTACATAAAATATGTCAAGAAGGTTAAAAAATTATTACAAATCATGTAACAAAATTGTTAACAAAAAAAAAGCAAACAATTTAAAGATTGTTTGCTTTTTCTTTATATATATTATAATGTTTCCGCTTTTAATGTGTTTAAACAATTTTTACAGATATTTTTTGATTTATAGTTTATAACATCTCTAGCATCGCCACAGAATATGCAAGCAGGCTCATATTTTTTTAATATTATTTGCTCTCCGTCAACATATATTTCTAAAGCGTCTTTTTCACCTATATTTAAAGTTCTTCTTAACTCCACAGGTATAACTATTCTTCCTAATTCATCTACTCTTCTTACTACTCCAGTTGATTTCATATTATATATTCCTCCCACCATAAAATATTCGACAAAAAAACTGATTTTACTTTAATTTTATGTATATTTAGCAAAAATTTATCGACAATATATTATTATTAAGTTACAAAATTTCTACTAACTTCCATCTATAGTTAATATACTACCTTATTGAATAAATGTCAATATAATATTTGAAACTCTAATACATATATTTACAATACTGATAACCCTATATAAATAGCCAGTTATCAATAAAAAAACACTGTTTTACACATGAAATATAATAAAAAAATAGAAAAAAATATAAAAAAAAAATAATTGTAAGTACTTGTATATTATAAAACAAAATGTCGAAAAATAATTTAAAATGAAAATTAAGAAAAATTAGAAAAAAATAATATGGAATTTATTATAAAAAATATAAAGTAATATAATAGACTATGGATAAAATAATGTAATATTACAAAACTATAATAGTATTTAATATATATATGTAAAGAAATGATAAAAAAATATAACTTGAAAAAAATGTAATAAATTGAGATTAGAAAAAATATACAGAATTATTATATTTGACGTATAATCTTTTAATAGTATATATATCAACAAATTTATACAATAATAATTAAAATGAAATTCATTTATTTCCACAAATATATAACAAGTTATCAACAGGCAATATGTGAATAATGTGGATAAGTCTATTTAGTTATCAACATGCAAAATAGCAATATTTCATAAATGGCTTATATAAAAGGAAGTTTATCAACATATTTTGTTAGTAAATTGTTTATTAAAGTGGATAACTTAGTTAAAATAGAATTAGTGATACGTAAAAAAAATTAATATGAAATATTTTATTTCCTAAAATTCTTTTTGTAGTAAATTGTAACAATATAAATGTAAAAAAAGATATTATATTCCATTAAATACATATTATAATGGTTAAAAATAATTTGTAATAAGTTTAATTATAACTTATAATATGATTAATGTGAAAATTATGTACTTAAGAAAAAATAAACACATCCTAATTAAGATAATATGGATATATTCTATAATATAAATTCTAAATTAAGTCATTTTATTATAAGATATGAGGTGATAAATTGAATAAAGAACTAGATAATGAAAAAAGTAAAGCTGAAGTTGATATAAAAATTATAGATGAGGTTTTGAAAAAAATTTCAAAACTTGCAGAAGAAGTATCAGATAAAAATATAATATTATATGAAGAGTTACCACAGTATGATTTATTCTTGTCCCAAGTAAAAGATTATTTAAATGATAAATTTGATGATGACAACTTTACAAATAATATTTTACAAAATTATATTAAGAGTGAAGTAATATCAAAGCCGGAAGATGGAAAAAAAAGAGGCTATACTAAATTGCATATAGTTCAACTAGTTTTATTGAGCTATATGAGACCTATTTTAAGTACAGAAGAAATAAGAAAAGTATTTAGACTTGCATTTAACGAAATTAATAATAGAGAAGATGATATATTATCATGGGAAGATACTTATAAAGTGTTTTCTGATATGCAAAAGGACAGTTTAAGTAACTTATTAATCAATGAAAAAATTGATGATAAAATTAAAATATCATCATACTTTAAAGATCAGGAATTTAAAGAAGACGAATATGAAAGGATAATCATCTTTTTAGTTGTTATGACATTGGTTGCAGAAGCAAGCTCTATAAAAAAATTAATAAGAAGAATAGTAAATGAGTATACAGATTAAAAAGTAAATAAAATTTAGAAGTTAATAAAATTTAGAAGTTAATAAAAAATACACTCTAATTCTTAAATTAGAGTGTATTTGTCATTAACAACTTCCGGTAGGCAATGAGTTTGAGATAACATTAAATGTTTCACCAAAAAATGTTTTTTTATATACTATTTTACAATCATCAAATATATATGATTCATCTTTATTAACTATAAATTTAACACCATTAATATTTTCAGATATATCATCTTCATTTTGTTCATCCAGAACAGCACCAAGTGTAGGGCCGCCTCAACCAAAACCTTTAATCATTAGTCTAAAAGATTTATTATCTTCAATTTTGTTTAATAGAGCATTTTTAGTTTTTTCATCAAATGATATATTCATAAAAAACCTCCTATAAATTTATTCTTTAGTAATTATTTATTTCAATATTAATATATTTAAAATAAATAAAATTTGTATTAATATTATTTCATATAAATTAAAAATAATATTATAAAGTTCTTGGAAATTTGTTTTTTAAAATTATACCATATTATAATCTATATATCCATATATATTAATATAATAATTAACATGAATTTTATGGAAAAAATCTGAAAATGTATTGACAATAAAGGAGACTTTATATAATATAAATATAAGATAAAATTTGATATGTTTTAATTATCCTTTTAAGGTTGATCCAGAGAGGTCAGAAAGGGAAGAATATTAGTATAGGTATATAAGTGTAGCTATAAGTATAGCTATAGTTATATGGTTGTAATTAAAAATGCTTTCCTTTAAGGAAAGCATTTTTTTTATTATCAAATAACCTTTAAATTAACCCCGTGAGGTAAAAAGGAGATGTCGTTTATGTTAAAAGGAAGAAATTTAATAGAACCAATGGATTTTACATTAGAAGAATTAGAAGAAATATTTTTACTAGCAGATAAAATTATAGAAGAACCTTCAAAATACTCAAAAATCTGTGATGGAAAGCTACTAGCAACATTATTTTATGAACCTAGCACAAGAACAAGGTTTAGTTTTGAGGCAGCTATGTTAAGACTTGGTGGAAATATAATAGGATTTTCAGAAGCCAACTCAAGTTCAGTTGCAAAAGGTGAAAGTCTATCAGATACAATAAGAACAGTTTCATGTTATGCAGATATAGCTGTAATTAGACATCCTAAAGAAGGATCAGCATTAGTTGCTAAAGAAAGTACAGATATGCCTATCGTAAATGCAGGTGACGGAGGTCATCAGCATCCAACACAAACACTTACAGATCTTTTAACTATAAGAAGAACAAAGGAGAAATTATCTAACATGACAATAGGTTGTTGTGGAGATTTAAAGTTTGGAAGAACTGTACACTCACTTATAAAAGCATTATCAAGATATGAAGGAAATAAATTCATATTAATATCACCAGAAGAATTAAAGGTACCAGAATATATTATAAGAATGTTAAAAGAAAAGAACATAGAGTTTAAACAAGTAGAAAGAATGGAAGAAGTTATAGGAGAGTTAGATATTCTTTATATGACAAGAGTTCAAAAAGAAAGATTCTTTAATGAAGAAGATTATATAAGATTAAAAGACTCTTATATATTAGATAACGAAAAAATGAGCAAAGGTAGAAAAGATATGATTGTTCTTCACCCACTACCAAGAGTTAATGAAATTGCATATGAAGTAGATAGTGATGAAAGAGCTATATATTTTAAACAAGCTAAGTATGGCATGTTTGTTAGAATGGCTCTTATATGTAAACTTTTAGGATTAGCTTAGTTAAAGGAGTGGTTTAAATGTTAACTATAAATAGTATAAAAGAAGGATTAGTTATAGATCATATCAAAGCAGGAAAAGGAATAAAAATATTTAATTATCTAGGTCTTGATAAAGCAGAGTATAGAGTTGCATTAATAATGAATGCTGATAGTAAAAAACTTGGGAAGAAAGATATTATAAAAATAGAAAATGTAATAGAACTTGATTATGCAGTTTTAGGTCTTATAGATAGGGATATTACAATAGATATAATTAAGGAAGAAAAAATATCAGAGAAGATAGATTTACAGTTGCCTGAAAAGGTTGAAAATGTTATTAAGTGCAAAAATCCAAGGTGTATAACATCTGTAGAAAAGGATTTAAAACATGTCCACTATTTAGTTGATGAAAAAACAGAAGAATATAGATGTAAATACTGTGACGAAATAGTAGAAGTTAAGGATATAACTTCACTATAGAGGGGGTGTAAGTTTATGGAATTATTAATAAAGAGTGCAAATGTAGTGGATTGGTGTGGAAGTTACTTTGGAGATGTTTATATAAATGATGGGATTATATCAGAAGTTGGAAAAAATCTAAACAAAGATTGCAAAACAATAGATGCTAAGGGGTTAACCCTTATGCCATCTTTTGTAGATTTACATGTTCATTTTAGAGATCCTGGATTCACCTATAAAGAAGATATAGAATCAGGTTCTAAGGCAGCCGTAAGGGGTGGATTCACAATGGTAAACCTTATGGCTAATACAAATCCTGTATGTAGCTCAATGGATGTTGTAAATTATGTAAGAGAAAAGGCTAGTAAAGTGGGATTAGTAGATGTTCATCAGGTTTTATCTATAACAAGAAATTTTGATGGAAAAGAGATAAGTCATTTAGAGGATATAGATAATTCCATAAAAATTATATCAGAAGACGGAAAAGATGTAATGGATGGAAATGCAATGTTAGAGGCAATGAAATTATCAAAACAGAAAGATTTAATTGTTATGTGTCACTGTGAGGAACATAGTTTATCTAAATATGATATGAGAATAGCAGAAAATATAATGACACTTAGGAATCTAGAATTTGCTAAGATCACAGGTTGTAAAATTCATATAGCACATGTAAGTACAATTGAAGCTATGAGATATATAATTAGATATAAAAATGAGGGTGTTAAGGTTACCTGTGAAGTTGCACCACATCATTTATTTTTAAATGATAGTGTAAAATACAGAGTTAATCCACCTATAAGAAAAGAAGAAGATGTACTATTTTTAATAGAAGCAATAAAAAAAGGATATGTTGATGTAATTGCTACAGATCATGCTCCCCACACAGAAGAGGATAAAGAAAATGGTGCACCAGGAATATCAGGAATAGAAACTGCATTTAGTCTTTGTTACACCAAATTAGTAAAGGAAAATGGACTAAGTTTAAGTAAACTTAGTGAAATTATGAGTAAAAATCCTAGTGAAATATTAGATGTAAAAAAAGGAACTATAGAAATTGGATATGATGGAGATTTAGTATTAGTAGATTTAAATAAAAAGTATGAAATAAATGTAGATGAATTTAAATCTAAAGGTAAAAATACACCTTTAAATGGACAACATGTTTATGGAAAGGTTGTAAAAACTATAAAGGGTGGAAAAGAAGTATATTCAAGTTCAAAATATAATATTTAATGCAAATGAGAGGGAAAAATTATGATTATAGATAAATTATTTAAAATTGTAGAAGAAAAAGGACATGTATGTGTAGGATTAGATACAGATTTAAGATATATACCACAAAGTTTTTTAAATAAATATTCATCACTTTCAGAGGGAATATTTGAATTTAATAAGGAAATAATAGATGCTACTTTTGATGTAGCAGCATGTTATAAACCACAGATAGCATATTATGAAGCTTTTGGTGTAATAGGACTTATTGCATACAAAAACACTATAGAATACATAAGAAAAAAAGGCGGTATAGTTATAGGGGATATAAAAAGAGGAGATATTTCAAAAACAGCAGAAATGTATGCAATGGCACATTTAGAAGGTGAATTTGAAGTAGACTTTGTAACACTTAACCCATATATGGGACTTGATAGTATAAAGCCATATCTACCATATATAAAAAATAAAGAAAAGGGAGCTTTTGTACTTGTAAGAACATCTAATGAAGGGGCAAAAGACATACAGTATATAGAAACTAATGAAAATGAAAAAGTTTATATGAAGGTAGGAAAAATGATTCAAGAGTTGGGAGAAGAATGCATTGGTGCATGTGGATATAGTTCTATAGGTGGAGTTGTTGGATGCACTCACGTAGAAGAAGGAATTGAACTTAGAAAAAGCTTAAATAAAACATTCTTTTTAATACCAGGATATGGCGCACAAGGGGGTACTGCAAAGGATGTTGCATTATATTTAACTAATGGAAATGGCGGAGTGGTAAATTCATCTAGGGGAATAATGCTTGCATATAAAAAGTTTGAAGATGGAGAAGAAAACTTTAGTAAATATGCTAGACAGGAAACTATAAGAATGAGGGATGAAATATTAAATGCTATTAAAGAATTAGAAAAGTAATTAAAAAGGCAAATATTCTAGCATAGAAAAGGGTTGGTAAAGATGAGTACTAAAAAGGAATACACTATAAATAAAGTTTTAAGCAACAAAAAGATTTGTGAGGGAATATATAAGTTAGAAGTAGAAGGAAATTTTAGCGCAAATCCAGGACAATTTTATATGTTAAGGTCCTGGACAAATGAACCAATACTAGGTAGACCCATAAGTATACACAATATTAATGAAGAAGGAACAATAATAGAATTTTTATATGCAGTAGTAGGACAAGGAACAGAGCTATTAAAAAATATTAAAGAAAATGATGAGATAAATCTTATGGGACCATTAGGAAATGGATTTGATATAAGCGAAGCAAATAAAGGAAAAGTTGCAATATTAGCTGGTGGTATAGGAATTGCACCAATGAATTACCTAGCAAAATCTTTAGATAATGAAAATATAGATATATTTGTAGGATTTAGAGACGAAATTTATGGATTAAAAGATTTAGATAAAGAAGTAAAAAGTATTAATATAGCCACAGAAAGTGGAAGTGTAGGACATAAAGGATATATTACTGATATATTTAATCCTAAAGATTATGACTTAGTTTTATGTTGTGGACCAGAAGTTATGATGCATAAAGCTATAAAAATGTGTAGAGATTCTAACACAAAAATTTATGTGTCTGAAGAGAAAAAAATGGCTTGTGGAATAGGAGCATGTTTAGTGTGTACATGTAAAACAAAAAAAGGTAATAAAAGAACATGTAAAGATGGGCCAGTATTTTTAGGTGATGACATAGAACTTTAGAAAAAGCACTTAAATTGATAATCAAGGAGTTGAAAATATGCTAGGTGTTAATATATGTGGAGTAGAACTTAAAAATCCAGTAATAGCAGCGTCAGGTACGTTTGGATTTGGACAAGAATATAGGGAATTATGGGATGTTTCCAAACTAGGAGGAATTAGTTCTAAGGGGCTAACTATAAATCCTAAGGATGGAAATGATGGAATTAGAATGATAGAAACAGCATCTGGAATGTTAAATAGTGTTGGTCTTCAAAATCCAGGTGTTGATAATTTTATAAATATAGAATTAAAAAAAATGAAGGAATTGAATACCACAATTATTGCAAACTTGGGTGGAGCAACTATAGAGGACTATATTAAAGGAATAGAGAAATTAAACAATACAGATGTTGATTTAATAGAACTTAACATATCTTGTCCTAATGTAAAACAAGGTGGAATGGCATTAGGAATAAAATCTGAGGTTGCCTATGATGCAGTTAGGAAGGTTAAGAGTGTATGCAAAAAACCACTTATAGTAAAGCTATCACCAAATGCAGAGGATATAAAAGATATGGCAATTAAGTGTGTAGAAGCAGGTGCAGATGCATTGTCACTTGTAAACACTTTTAAGGGAATGGCTATTGATATATATAATATGAAACCTGTGTTTAATAATGTATACGCAGGATTATCAGGACCAGCAATAAAACCTATAGCGTTAAGAATGGTTAATGAAGTTAGTAAAGTTACTGATGTACCAATAATAGGACTTGGTGGCATAAGAACTTGGCAAGATGCAATTGAATTTATAATGGCTGGTGCAACAGCAATTCAAATTGGAACAGCAAATTTTATAAAACCAGATATCTGTTTAGACATAATAAATGGAATAGAAAAATTTTTAGAAGATAGAAATATAAAAAATATAAAAGATATAACAGGAATCATATAGCATTTAAAAATAAATTATTATAAAAGTTTTAGTTAAAATTTAATAATAGAACGTAGGAAGGCGGAGAATTTAATATGGAAAACATGGTTATAAATACATTAAAAGAGGTAGGCGCACTTTTAGAAGGTCATTTTTTATTATCATCAGGAAGACATAGCAATAGATATTGTCAATGTGCAAGATTGCTTCAACATCCGGATAAAGCAGAAAAAGTTTTAAGTGTAGTAGTGGATAAAATAAAGGATTTAGATTTTGATATAGTAGTTGGACCTGCAATGGGAGGCGTTATTGTTGCATATGAGGTAGCAAGACAACTTGGAAAACCAGGAATATTTACAGAAAGAAAAGATGGAGAGATGACTTTATCTAGATTCGAAATAGAAAAAGGAACTAAGGTTATAATATCAGAAGATGTTGTAACTACAGGAAAATCAACAATGGAAGTTTGTAGATTGTTAGAGACATTAGGTGCAGAAGTTGTTGGGGTGTGCTGTATAGTAGATAGAAGAGGCGAAGTATCTGAATTAACATTGCCTTTATATAGTGCTATAAAATTAGAAGTAGAGAGCTATGATACAGAAGAATGTCCACTATGCAAAGAAAATATACCATATGTTAAGCCGGGAAGCAGAAATATAAAATAAGGTTAATAAGTTTAAAAATGGTAAACATAAAAAACAAGCTTTTAAACAAGGGCTTGTTTTTTTACTTTTAAATTTATATATCAAATTTAAGAAATATATTATAGACTAATAAAACAATTGTTATGAAATTATTGTTTAAAATAAAAATAATTATAATATTTTAAAAATATTATAATTATTTTTAACTTTATAACTTTTTAATTTAAAAAAATTTTTTATATGCTAAAATTATAATAAGAATAAAAAACTAAGTTATAAATGAAAATTAAATATTAATATGTATATTTATAATTATATTAAACGATTTTAAAAAGGAAAAATTATAGAGGGTG
The DNA here is from genome assembly GCF_056431285.1 of Clostridium amazonense. Taxonomy (NCBI): domain Bacteria; kingdom Bacillati; phylum Bacillota; class Clostridia; order Eubacteriales; family Clostridiaceae; genus Clostridium; species Clostridium amazonense. The sequence continues at coordinate 24,574 of NZ_JBWKMH010000002.1, forward strand.
AAAGCAGAAGATGGAATTTTTAAGTGGAAGTGAAAAAATTGTTCAATTAAGAAAAAAGTATATGATTAGACAACAAAATTTAGCAACTAAAAATTTAACTAGAGGATATATAGGACTTTTAGAAAATGGTAAGAGACATATTACTGAAGAAGCAGCAAAAATTTTAACAGAACAGTTTAAAAATATTCTAAGTCAAAGAGGTTATGAATTAGAAATAGATGATGGATATTTTTTACGATCAAAAGAAGAGGAAGCTGAAAAGTACTGTAAAGCCAAATTAGAAGAAAGACTTAGCTATAAGGAGTTAGAACAATTATTAGAAATATCCAACCAATATAGGTTGAATAATATAAAATTAAATGTATATATGAGAATAGGAGATAAAAATTATGAAGAAAGTGATTATATAGGTGCTTTTGAAAATTACTTTTATTCATTTGATATTTTAAGAAATTTTGTTTTTAAAAAAGATAATCTTTATATTTATAAAAAACTAGGGTTATGTAAGTATAATTTATTTAATTATAGTGAGGCAATAGTATATTTTAATAAGGCAAAGATTGCAGCAGAAGAATTTAATGATAAGAATGAAGTAAAGGAAAATATATTAAATTTGGCTTTATGCTATGAAAAAAATTCAAATATGGAAAAAGCTTTAGAATTAATCAAAAAATTTGGGGATATGGCTTTTGAGGAAGAAAAGAGAGAAGAATATGTTTATGCTAAACAATTTGAGGCTAAATGTTATAAAAAGATAGGAAAAGTATGTGAAGCAGTAGAAATATACAATTCTATGGAATCCTTAGAAATGAGTTATGAGGTAAGAGCGGAAATATATAATGATTTAGCTGATATATATATTGTCAGTGGGGATATTAAAGAAGCATTAGATTTTTATAATAAATCACAGCATATAAGAATGAGTCATGATAGAAAAAACTTATCGCATACACTAATTGAAAAAGCTTCAATATATGTGCTTAAAGAACTTTATGATGAAGCATTAATGATTATAGAACTAGGAATTGAAAAAGCAAAAGAAAATAATGATTATAGCTTTATATTAAAAGGATATAAAAGAGAAAAAGAAATTTATGAAAAAATGAAAATGCCTGAAAAAGTAGAAAAGAAATTAATTGAAATAATTAAATTAACAAACAGTAATGAATATAAGGATGAACAAATTAAAGCATATATAGAATTGGCTGATTTATATTTAAAAGAAAAGAGATATACTGAATTAGTGCATTGTCATGAAAATATTAAAAATATATTATAAGAATTAAAGGGAAATTTAATACATAAATAATCATAAACTTAGTTAAAACTTAATATTATATATCATCTACAAGGATAAAAGAATTTTAAGCGTAAAGGGAGAGAAGACGATGTTAAATACAGATATTCCAAAGGTGATATATGATAATCAAGGTAATGAATTAAAAGTTGCAAAGTATTCAAAAATATTTTTTAAAAATAAAAATGAATATGGATATGTTTTTCACGTAGAAAAAGCAGAAAAAATAACTACAGTAAGTGAATTTGAGCTTAAATTTAAAAATGGAAAATACTTTATCAATAGAGATATTTTTTTAGAAGTAACCGTTGTTTTATAAAATTTTCACTCTTACTTTTTAACTGGGTTCAACATGATAATAGAATAAAATATGAGTTTAATAATATCACTTGATAAAAATGCTATTTAAGCTTTGAACTTGTATTCCTATAGTAAAGGCAAATTAGAAGATACTAGTATTATTCTAATTTGCTATTTTTTATGTTAAATAAAATTAGAAAAAGTGTATAGACTATATGATAGTACAGAAATTAAGGAGGTTTTAAATATGAAAAGAAAAAGCCAAAAATTTTTAGCAGGAATATTAGCAGCAACATTATTAACAATGCCATTAGTTGGTTGTGGAGGTAACAATACAAACGATAATACAAAAAACAACACAACAAACAATACAACAAATAATAGTAAAAACAATGCAAATAATAGTGCAACAAACAATACACCAGGTGAAGCTCAAAAAGGTGATGAATTAGAAAGATCTAAATCATTAGCAGATAAATTAGCTAAAGTAGATGGTATAAAAGAAGTTTCAGTAGTAGTTCATGATAATACTGCAGTAGTTGGGGTTAAATACAATGATGGTGCAGATAAAGCAAAAGTAAAATCTGATATAGATAAAATGGTAAAGGATACAGATAGTAAAGTAACTACAGTTAAGATATCAGATGATGAAACCATAACAGGAAAAATTAAAAAAATGTATGATGATTTAGTAAGTGGAGAAACCTGGGAAAATTTAAAAGAAGGATATGATAATTTCTTAAATGATATAAAAATGTAATACATATAAAAACTCTACAATTTTTTTATTGTAGAGTTTTTTATTTTTAAATTAATATAGTTGTATAAATTTAACTTATTAAAGCAGTTCCAATAAATAATAAAGAGGAATATATAGATAGTAAGTAGTATTTTAAGGAGGAAAATGTATGGATGCTTTAATAAGGACTATAATAATATTAGCTATTGTTGTTGCATTGGGAATAATATTAGCTATTTTAGAGAAAAAGAAAATTACTAGTAGTGACAAAGTATTAAGTTATAGCTATAAAATATTGGAGATGCTAGAAAACTCAGGAGTAGCAGATGAAAAAACAAAAGAAATATTAAGAATGATTATGAATTGTGTTAAATATGTAGAAGATAATTTTAAAGCAATTCCTAACACAGTAAAAGAAGATACTGCATTAAATTTAGTAAATGAAAAAATGGAAAATATGAATTTGAGGGAAAAGCTAACTGACGAGGAAATTAGAACATTAGTTAGATTATCTGCAGTAATGCTTGGAAACACAGAAAGAAAAGAAGAAATTAATGAAGAAAAACAACAATGAAAATAGCAAAAGAACACTTTTAAAGTGTTCTTTTATTATTTTAGTATTATTTTTTTGAAACAAGAAGACAAATGCTTTGAGATGAAATGCCTTCACCGTTTCCAGTAAATCCAAGACCTTCTTCAGTAGTTGCCTTAATATTTATTTGGCTTTTATTAATATTAAGTGCTTTGCATATATTTGTTATCATGTCATTAATATAAGGTGCCATTTTAGGTTTTTGAGCTATTATTGTAGCATCTATATTACCAATAGCATAATTATTTAAATCTAATAAAGTCTTAACATGTTCTAATAGTTTTATGCTAGAAATACCTTTGTATTTATCATCTGTATCAGGAAAATGCTTTCCTATATCACCTAATGCAGCAGCTCCAATTAAACTATCCATTATAGCATGAATAAGGACATCAGCATCAGAATGACCTAAAAGCCCTCTTTCATAAGGAATATGTACTCCTCCTAAAATTAAATCTCTATTTTCAACTAATTTATGGACATCATAACCTAATCCAACTCTCATTTTTTCCTCCTAAAGTTAAATATTTTAATAATACATAATTACTTAGTATTTTAATATTAAGTAAATTTATACTTAACGTTTTTTATATAAATTTTTACTAAAAAAAAGTACACATAAGTGTACTATAAAGGATGTCTATAATTATATGCTTCAATTTTAACTTTTTCAACAATATCAGTGTCAGTACGTGTATTCTCTTTAAAAGATGATTTTATTTTATGGAAAAATACTATTAGTTTATTTCTTTTCTTTATTCTTTTTTTTGATTTAAAATTAACATAAATTACATTACTAGTCATAAAATCGCCCCCAATGCTTTTAGATTTATGTTAGCAAAGTACTGTAGCGTGTATACTTGTAAAGAAAGTATAGCATAAGAAAAATAAAAAGTGAATATTCAAAAAATTTAATTATTTATAAATATTATTATGTAATTGTTAAGTTTCTATACAATAAAATTAAAAAAGTTATCAACAATTTATCAACATAACTGTTAATAATGTTAATAACTCAATAAAAAACATTAAATAAATGTTTTTTTTAGCAAAATAATTAATAAATTCAGTAGATATAAACAAAATAACAACATATTCTATGTGTATAATGTTGATAATGGCTAATTTAAAATTTAAAAAATTATAAATTAATAGGAGAATATATAAGTATAAAATATGAATTATAAACAAAAAGTTAAAAAACAGAAAGATTAAAAAACAATCTCTCTGTTTTCAACATCAAATTAACAAGTTATAAACAAGCTATATGTTGATAATGTGGATAACTTTACTTTATTATAGAGGCCTCCTCTGTTTTTACTGAACTTTCTACTAAAGAGTTTATTTCATATATCTCTTTTTCAGTTAAATATCTCCATTTACCTAAAGGCAAATTCTCAAGTGTAACATTCATAATCCTTATTCGTTCTAACTTTTTAACTTCATAATCAAAAAATTGACACATACGTCTAATTTGTCTGTTTAAACCTTGGGTTAAAATTATTCTAAAAACAAACTTGCTTTCTTTTTTCACAAAACATTTTTTAGTTACTGTATCTAGAATTGGAACTCCATTTGACATTTTAGAGATAAATTCATTAGTTATTGGTTTATCAACAGTAACTAGATATTCTTTTTCATGATTATTTCCAGCCCTAAGAATTTTATTTACTATATCACCATCATTAGTTAGAAATATTAAACCCTGTGATGGTTTATCAAGTCTTCCGATATGAAAAATTCTTTCAGGATAATTTATAAAATCAACAATATTACCTTTTATACTTTGATCAGTAGTACAGGTTATTCCAACGGGTTTATTTAATGCGATATAAACTTTGTTAGATTTAGGTTTTACAATGTTATTTTTTACTTTTACGATATCATTTACTGCAACTTTTGATCCAACCTCAGCTTTAACCCCGTTTACAAAAACAAGTCCTTGGTCAATTAATCGATCAGCCTCTCTTCTTGAGCAAAATCCACTTTCACTTATATATTTGTTTAATCTTAATGTTTTAAATGAATTGTTTTCCATAAGCACCTTCCTTAAAATATTTTATTCACTGTCAATTTAAAAATCTATATTAAAACTTATCATGAAAGTTTTTCATTAAAACATGAATAACTTAAAATTTAGACATAAAATCCTATATATATTATATACAAAACATTACATTTAAAAATATAAAATGAAAATAATAAATTAATATATAAAATAATTATATATTAATGTATAATTTATAGATAAATAAGTATATGGATTTTGCTATTATATTCGATTATTTTAATGAAGGTAAAAATCATATAGAAATATTTTAAGAGTCAAAATAGGACAAGCACATTAAAATATAAAATAATAATAATTAGATTTATTTGGGAGGGGAAATATGAATAAACGTAAAAAGTCATATACACTACTTTTTTGCATGATAATTATGTTTACTGGATTTATATTCACATCAAGAGTTAGTGCTGCTACAGATCCAAAGGTATTTGAACATAAAGAAAATATACCATTAAATAAAGTTTGGAGCATATATCTTAATGATTCACTAAATCAAACAACAATAAATAACTTAAGCAACTATGTTAAAGTAACAAATGCTAGAGCGCAAGTTCAAGCAGTTAATGTTAATTATGATGCTACCAATAAAGTTATAAACGTGAATCCACCACAAGAAGGGTACAAGCCTAATACAATTTATAGTTTGGTTGTAAGTAAATCAATAAGTAATTCTATTCAAAGCAATCTTGACAATAATTATGTTATAGATTTTACTACAGCTAAAACAAGTACAAGTATTAATGTACCATCTGGAAGTAACGTAAAATATAGAGATTACAATTTTACATTAGAACAATTTGTACAAACACAAAGTGAAAGAAAGCCAATGTTTAATAGATTAAATCCATTTACATCAAGTGCAAGTCTTGCTAATGTTAAAGCCTTTGCCGATGCAGAGTCATTATCTTATGATAGCACTCAGATATATCAATTTTTAAGTTTAAAGTATATTGATGGAATTTCAGTTGATGCTTTAAATAGACATATAAATTACAAAGGAATTATAAAAGATAAAGGTAATGTGTTTATAGAAGCAGGTAAGAAATATAATATAAATCCAATATACTTAAATGCACATTGTGCATTAGAAACTGGATATGGAACATCTCAATTAGCCAATGGTGTAGATTATAAAACACCAGATGGAAAGATTGTTAAGGTGTACAATATGTATGGAATTGGTGCAATTGATAGTGATCCATTAAATGGAGGGGCAAAGTATGCCTATGAACAAGGATGGACAACTCCTGATAAAGCTATTATAGGTGGAGCTGAATGGATAGGAAAAGGATATATTCATGCATCTAAAGATGGTAAGTTTGAAGATAAAGATACACTATATAAAATGAGATGGGCAATTAATGAATACCCTAATGGATGGAAGCAATATGCAACAGATATAGCATGGGCATATAAACAAGCATTTAATTTTAAAACTATAATTGATGAATCACCAAATGCAAAATTAATTTTTGAGATTCCTAGATTCATAAAATAATAAAGAGAATGACAAATGTCATTCTCTTTATTATTTTAAAACTCACCCGTATTTTTATTTATTTGAACAATAAATTTATTTTTTTCACTATGTTCTATAAATTCATTAAGATTTACATCATCATTAAATTTATTATTTGATATGAATATATTTATTTGACCAAAATTATGTCCATCGGGAATAGATAATTTTTTTTCATATATTGCATTATCAAATAAAATTATAAGACCATCATTTAAATAATTTCCTACTACATTTGTTGTATCTATAATTTCAAGTCCAGTAGTATTTCTAGATGATACATTTATTATTTTATTATTCTTATTTATTTCAAATTTTATTTTTCCATTAAAATCTGTCATTTCTGCTATTATTGTTGCTTGAGGAGAAAAACTTTGAAAAAGTGTATATGCAGAGAATAATATTAAAATAGAAATAGCAAAAATAATATATTTAAGAGTAGAGGATACAGGATTTTTTGCTTGGCCGGTATAAATTTGACCAACTATAGGTTCAATTTTATTTTTTTTAACTGTCAGAAATTCTTTATCTTTTGTTACTATAAAAACTTTATTTTTATCTATATTTATAACTTTACCAGTATGTTTCACATTTAATCACTCATTTCTTAAAAAATAATTAAATATATAATATCATATAATTGAAAAAAAAGGAAAGGAAGAGTATAATTAAAATTAAATATACAGAATTTTAAGAAAATTATTAAATGATTAGTATTTTAAATTTAAATTACAAAAGATGCGATATAGAAGTTTTATATATACAGTGGGTTAACAATATATACAAAACTATTACTATTTTTATTAACAATAAGTTAAGAATAAAAATTATTTAAATCAGAAATATAAAAAAAATTGAAATTTAAATTGTGATATGAGAAAGATGGTGATTTATAAGTAATAATTAAATCAAGGGGGAAGAAAATGAAAAGTAAAAAATCAATATATATAAGTTTATTAGCGATAGTAGCAATCTTTTTATGCATAGTATGTTTTAACTATAAGCAAAACAAAAAGATATATAATCAACCACCGTCAAACAAGTGGAGTAAGGAGATTATTGTAGGAAATGGCAAAATAAATAATGCTCCTAAAGTTATAAAAGAAGAAAATAGAATTATCATAGGTTATGATAATGTAAATAAGTTTAAAATTTCGGTAACTGATAATTTAGGAAAAAAAATATTAGAAAAGGTTTATCAATTTAATGAAGAATTTATATTAAATACAGCGTTAACTAAGACATCTAATGGATATTTATTTTTATATAATTCCACCAAAAGCGGTCAACCATATATGGGAAAGATATACTTAGATAAAAATTTTGAAAAAATAGAAGAAAAAATTGAAGATGGTGTAACAAATATAGTTCAATTAGATGATAATCTAGTTATACTATCAAATGAAGACAAATTAACCATTAGAAATACGGAAAAAGAAAATGATATAAATGCAGAAAAAATGAATGCTAAAAATGCATCTAATATTGTTTCATGTAAACTAAAGGACAAATATATGATAGCATTCATTGAGAATAAGTGTAACTTTAAAAGTATCTTTGTTGAAAATGGAAAATTTAAAGACGGTAAGGATGTATTTAAGACATCTAATATATTAACAGTTAATTATGAAAATTTGGCATGTTCTAGTGATGGGGAATATGGATATGTTATGATTGAGGAAAACATTAAAGGGCAATATACAGGAACAAAGATGATAAAATTTAAATTAAATGGTAATGAAGAAACTAAAGTCTCTACGCTTCAGGTAAATGAATATAAAGAAGTGCATAATAATATTGGTGCATACTCTGAAGAGGGAGCAAGATTTATAGGAACGATACCTATAGAAAAGAAAGACGGATATAGACAGGAAACAATAGTTGATTATATCATTAAAAATGGTGAAGTTAAATCATTTGAGAATGTAAGTAGATTAAGAGAAATGTGTATTTTCCCATATATAAATGATGATACTATAGTGTATGCAAGTTTTGATAAAAACTATAATTATAATATAAATCTAGCACGTGACAATGATGAGTTTAAAGAGAAAAACAATCAACCAATGAAATTTGAGTCAAAGTTAGCATTCAATCATACTATAGAGCAGTTAGCATATTCACTATCATATATATTAATAATTGCTACAAAATGGGTTATACCTGCATTATTTCTAGGAGCAGTAATTTCCTTTTTTGATTATAAATTTAGATTAAAAGGGAAAATTATATTATTTATGGGATCTGGAGTTATTGCCGCTGTTCTAAAAACAATAGAAATATATAAGTTGATATATAAAAAAGGGATAATATTGCCTAACTTAATAGCAATACCTAGTTTAGGTATATTAGTATGTATAGTAATATCTCTAATAAGTTATTTAATAGGTATAAATAGATATAGATATGATGAGGATAGTTCGTTTATAGTGAATTTTGGTATTGGATTAATGATTGATACTATTCTTACACTTGTAATGTTCACTCCATATATATATGCATAATAGAAAGGACGCACTATATAGTGTGTCCTTTCTATTATAATACTGGTGATAACAACCGTGAAATAGCTTCTTTCATTTTTATAACAAATGGTCTTTGTTTACGATGTTCCTCTGTAAGGAAAGTGCTTTCTTTTATATCATCTAAAAAAATATTTTCCAATTTCTCAGTAGTTTCTTTATCGTAAATCATTGCATTAACTTCAAAGTTAAGTTTAAAACTTCTCATATCTAAGTTAGCAGTACCAACAGAACATACAGTTCCATCTATAGCAAGGATTTTGCTGTGTATAAAGCCATTATTGTAAGTATAACACTTCACGCCAGCCTCCATGAGTTCCCATGCATAAGATTTTGTAGCCCAATACACAAACATATGATCTGGCTTACAAGGTATGATTATTCTTACATCAATTCCTGATAAAGATGCAAGTTTAAGTGCAGTCATAATACTATCATCAGGGATCAAATAAGGGGTTTCAATATAAATACTTTTTTCAGCCTTATTAATCATTTTTAAATAACAGTTTCTAATAGCAGACCATTGCGAATCAGGACCGCTAGAAACTATTTGAATAGGTTTTTTACCTACATTATCTTTAGGGGGAAAGTATTTTGGAAGCATTCCTAAATCTTCTTTAGATGCAAATCTCCAATCTAATAAAAATCTAGTTTCTAAAGAATTAACAGCATCACCTAGCACTAGCAAATGTATATCACGCCAAAATCCAAAATTTTTATCTTTTCCTAAATATTCATCACCAATATTTAATCCACCAATAAAACCATAGATTCCATCAACAACACATATTTTCCTATGGTTTCTATAATTAACTCTAAGATTAATATAGGGTACAAAGGGTGGGAAAAAACACACTACTTTTCCACCAACATCTTGAAGTGGTTTAAAAAAGGTTTTAGGGAGTCTTAAACATCCCATTCCATCATATAGAAGTTTTACCTCTACACCAGATTTAGCTTTATCTATTAATATATTTAAAATTTCATTTCCAATGTCATCATCTCTAAAAATATAATATTGAATGTGAATAAATTTAGTAGCACTTTTTAATGTTTTAACAAGCTTTGGAAACTTTTGAGAACCATTATTGAGTATTTCTACATCATTATTATGTGTGAATAATGAATTAGCAGTTGCTAAGTTTAGGTGAATAAAATCTCTATACTCATATAAAAATTCATTATTTTGTACTAAGTACTCATTAGTTAAAATATTGTGCTGTGCTTGAACAGAAGATAAAAAGTCCTCTTCTTCTTCCTTTTTAAAGTAAAAAAACTTTTGTTTTCGTAAATCTTGACCAATAAATAAATATAGAATAAACCCTAAAATAGGAACAAAGAACATAATCATTAACCATGTCCAAGTACTGGTAGGATCCCTTTTTTCAAATAAAATTACAATTACTGCTAAAAATATATTAATTAAAAATATGAAAGTAATTATATTTTTAAAAATAGATATAAACTCCATAATAAACTCCTTAATTTAAATTTACTTATTATGTATACATTATAACGTTAATAAATAAAAAATAGTACTTTATAATAAAAAACTTACATAAATTTTCTATATAAAAATAATACATAATTTTATATTAAAAAACTAAGCAAATCAATAATTAATAAAAATAGCAAAATAGAGTTAAATGTTAAAAATATAAAAAAATATGGGATAACAATAAAAAATAAATTTATGTAATTAATAATGAACTATCCTTCATTATAGAGTGAAAATTTTTAGAAAAACCTCATTGAATTTAGTAGAATAAGAGGGAACAGGCAAGATATATGAATAATATTGAGTATTAAATGAAATATTAAACTAACGGCAATTCATTAAAAAAATTATGCAAACGAGTTGAAAGATTTAGAATATTTCCAAACAAAATAAAGTTCAATGTCAATGTTTACAATGGTTATCAAATATGTTATAACATATGAGGGCTTTAGAGGTTTAAGCAATAAAATCCCTTAAAATACAAGGATTTAAATAATAAATAAACTTATAGTTAATATATAAACTAATATAACTAATAAGTTAATATAATGAGAAATAATATGTAAATTTTATTACAAAAGGATGAGTATAAGGAGGAAGTAGTTATGGGAAAAGATTCAAAAAAACACGTAGTCCTAAGTTATTTACAAATAATGTTAGGGACAACACTATTAGCAGCAGCATTAAATATGTTTTTCAAGCCTAATAGCTTAGTTATTGGGGGGATATCAGGATTAGGAATAGTAATAGATTATTTATTCCACATACCAATGTCAGTTACAAACATAATAGTTAATATACCACTATTCATATTAGCTATAAAATTAAAAGGAAAGTCATTTGCAGGTAAATCGCTTTTTGCAACATTATATTTATCAGTTGCACTTTGGTATACTGAATTCTTACCTAAATTTGATAATGTTGAAATGATATTAGTAAGTATATTTGGAGCAGTGATTTTAGGATCAGGAATAGGTATAGTGTTAAGAGTACCAGCAAGTACTGGAGGTACAGATTTAGCAGCTATAATAATTAGACATTTTAACGAAAAATTACCATTAGCAAAGGTTATGGCTACATTAGACACATGTATAATCATATGTGGTATTATGATATTTGGTATAGAAAAAGGATTATATGCAATTATATCTGTATTTATAATTTCAACAGTTGTAGATAGAATAGTAAGTGGTGGTAATGCATCAAAATCAGTACATATTATATCTGATAAAGCAGAAGAAATTTCATTAGAATTAATGAAAGTTTTAAATAGAGGAGTTACAGGCTTAAATGGTACAGGAATGTACACAAAAGTATCAAAACAAATATTATTTATAGTTTGTGATCAAAAAGAACTTATAATACTTCAAAACGTTGTTAAAGAAATTGATGATAAAGCATTCTTAACAATAACAGATACTAAAGAAGTTTTTGGAAGAGGATTTACTCAACCTAAATTTGATGCTAGTGAAGTTAATTAATTAAAAATAATAGAGGTCTATGGAATATTTCTATAGACCTCTTTTTACATATTATAAATTAAAGATTTAATTTAAGTAAAAAGTGATATAATGTAATGAAAATAAAATTAGATATAGGAGAGTATATTTGCATGAGAAATTTAAAATTAGTTATAGAGTATGATGGAAGTAGATATAAGGGTTGGCAAAAACTTGGTGATAATGAATGGACTATTCAAGGAAAATTAGAAGGTGTTCTATCTAAAATGTGTGGTGAAAAAATAGATGTAATTGGATGTGGAAGAACAGATGCAGGTGTTCATGCTGAAAACTATGTAGCTAATTTTCATACAACATCAATGTTTAGTGAAGACATGATTATGAATTATCTATATGAATTTTTACCGGAGGATATTGTAGTTAAATCAGTAGAAGAAGTTGATGAAAGATTTCATTCTAGATATAATGCTAAAAGTAAAACTTATGTGTATAAGATAAATAATAATAGAGTAAGAAATGTATTTAATAGAAAATATGTTTATCAAATAGAAGAAAAATTAGATATAGATAAGATGAAACAAGCATCTAAATGTTTTATAGGAACACATGATTTTCAAAGCTTTACTACATTAAAATCAAAAAAGAAATCTACAGTAAGAACAATTAATTATATAAATTTTATAGAAAATAATGATTATATAGAGATAGAAATCAATGGAGACGGATTTTTATGGAACATGGTTAGAATTATTGTTGGAACATTAATTGAAGTTGGAACTAAAAATTTAAAATCAGAAAATGTTAATAAAATATTGGATAAGAAAAAGAGAGAAGAAGCAGGTCCAATTGCTAAGGCAAAGGGGTTAGCATTAAGAAATGTAGAATATGTATAAAAAATAGGCTTTATTAAAATAAAGCCTATTTTTTATTATTTTATATTCATAAATTAAATGAAAATTTTTATAAGACTTTAAATTAGTCCTTCTTCTTTTAATAAACTTTCTATGTCTTGAAGTTTTTTAGATAATTCTACAAAATTCTTTTTTACAAAGTCTTCAGAAATAGCATTTTGTCTAATTCCTTGTTCTAATTTTTCAATAGTAGATAATGCAGCATCAATGTCTTTTTGAGCAAGTTCTAAATTATTTTCTTTCATAAAAAATCTCCTTTAAAAGCTAGTTTAATTTAATTAAACTAAATAAATTTAAGTCTTAATGCATTTAAAAAAAAGATAATATATAAGTTTTTAATAGTATCTTTTTTATATGCTTATTAAAATGTTAGCATTGAGTTTATATAATTTCAAGTTAAAATAATTCTAAAATGAAATTTTATAAGAAATATTACATATATATTTAATGTGGCAAAGAAATTAGAATTTATACTTTAAATAAATGGAAACTATGAGAGGAGAAAATAAAAAATGATAAATATAGTATGGTTTTTAATTTTAGCTATTGGCATTATATTTGGACTTTTTAATGGTAGTGGAGAAATAATATCAAATGCAATAATTTCTACAACAACATCAACAGTAGAACTTATTATAGGGCTTGTTGGAATGATGTGCTTGTGGTGTGGGGTTATGAAAATAGCTGAGAAGAGTGGTTTGACAGGGAAATTATCAAAATTACTTATGCCTATATTAAAAAGAATTTTTAAGGAAGCAGGAAAAGATGAGAAGGCTATGGGAGCAATTGTTATGAATATAACAGCTAATATGTTTGGGCTTGGAAATGCTGCTACACCTTTTGGGATAAAAGCAATGGAAGAAATGGACAGGCTCAATAATGAAAAAGGTACTGCTACTAATGATATGATACTATTTTTAATTTTAAATGCAGCATGTGTTCAATTAGTACCAAGTACGGTTATATCAATTAGGGCGGCGGCAGGTTCCTCAAACCCTGGACTCATAATAATTCCAGCTATAATAACAACATTTATAGCATCTATTATAGGAATTATATTGTGTAAAATATTGCAAAGGTATTTTTAAGGTGGTGATATTATGTTTGAATATATAATAAAAGCAATAATACCGATAATAATAATTTTAATTGTAACTTATGGTGTCGTGAAAAATGTAAAAGTATATGAATGTTTTATAGAGGGAGCAAAAGAAGGTCTTGGAATATGCCTTAGAATTTTTCCGTACCTCTTAGCAATGCTTATAGCAATAAATGTTTTTAGGGCTTCTGGAGCAATGGATTTTTTAATATCTATAATAAAGCCAGGGGTAGATAAAGTTGGAGTGCCACCAGAAGTTGTACCATTAGTTATGATGAAACCTTTATCAGGAAGTGGAGCAGTTGGAGTATTTACTGATGTAGTGAAACAATATGGACCAGATACATTTGTTGGAATATGTGCATCAATAATAATGGGATCAACGGAAACAATATTTTATACATTAGCAGTTTATTTTGGCGCTGTAAAAATAAAAAAGATAAGACATACTTTATGGGTAGCATTACTTGTTGATATGTGTGCAGTACTTATTGCAGTTAATGTAGCAAGGTTCTTAATTTAATTGAAAGTTCAGTGTAGGTATTGAAATTAGGAGTTAGATTTTAAAATGGAAAAATCTTTTTTCATCAATAAGCAAGAATTATTGAAATAATTCTTGCTTATTGATATAGGAATACAAGTTTAAACTTTAAGTTATTCATGTTTCAGTTGAGAATTCTAATTAATTTAATTGAAAATTGAAAATTGGAAGTTGAAAATGAATGTAAAAATTGGATTTCCAATTTTAAAGAATGATTTTTTATCAAATTTGCAGAGCAAATTAGTTGAAAACAACATAAAAACGTAGTTTTTAAGCATTTCCATTTTTAGATATTAGGAACGAAGTGAGTAATATCAACTATAACTTTTCACTTTTCACTCTTAACTCTTACTTGGTTCCAAATATAAAAATAAACTGTAAGCTTAATAATATCATTTGAGAAAGACATTACTTTAAATTTGAACTTGGAACTCTATATAATATTATTTTAAGGATTTTTACACCTGCTTTTAGGAAGTGTGTTAAATCTACGTTTATATGCTATAAATATAAGAAGAGCATCAATTATCCATTGAATTACACAAATCCACCAAAAATATAAAACAGACACTTTTTTTATATATATAAAATAAAATGTTAATGGTAAACGGATGCACCATCCAGTAAATAAAGAAACTTTAAATGGGGTCTTTGTATCACCGATACCTTTTAAAGCACCACCATAAATCATTGAAATTGCCATGCCAGGTTGTTGAAGTGAGGCAACCATTAAACATTTAGCACCTAAGTTTATAACTTCAGTTTCGGAAGGAGATATAAAAAGCATAATTAATAATTTAGGTATTAAAACAAATAATGATGCTACTGAAATCATTGAAATAAGTCCTAAGATATTACAATTATAAGCATATTTTTTTGCCTCATCATAATCTTCAGCACCAAATCTATTTCCAACCATAGAAGTACAGGCAACAGCAAATCCATATCCAGGCATATAAGAAAGAGATTCTAAACTACCAGTAATAGTATTAGCAGAGAAAGCAAGCGTTCCAAGTCTCATAATCATAAAAGAAGTGCAAAGTCTGCTTATGCTAAAAGCACCTTCTTGAAGTGAAGCAGGAATTGATAGTCTTAAAATTTCTTTAAATTTATGACCAGTAAAATTTTTAAAGTATTTAACTCTAATTTTGATTTTTGATTTTTTTATACTATAAGTTAATGCAAATAAAAAGCCACAAAATTGTGCTATGATAGTTGCTATTGCAGCACCTATGACACCTAATTCAGGTAATCCAAACTTACCAAAAATTAAACTATAATCTAAAGTAAAGTTCAATATAATAATAATGACATATGTAATTAATGGAACTTTAGTATTTCCATAGGCTCTTTGAATTGCAGAAAAAATGTTAGTAAACATATTAAAAGTTAGACCTAAACATACTATTCTTATAAATTTTTTTGCAGTTAGCAAAACTTTAGTATCACATCCAGCCAGTGATAATAAATTTCCTGCAAATAAAAATATAAATATTATTGTAGTAAAAATTATTATTGCACCTATGCCAAATCCAATGGTTGCGTATTCTTCAGCTAAATCAATTTTATTTGCACCATATAGTCTTGAAACTATGGAAGTGATAGCAACACAGATACCCATTATAACAAGAATATTGGCAAATGCATTTAATATTTCCCATGAGATTCCCACAGTACTGACAGATAGTTGACCACCATATCTACCAATCATTAATGTGTCTAAAACTCCAATCATAGTGCATAAGACCATTTCTCCAACAGCTGGTAATGCAATTTTCAAAACGTTTTTTGCTTCAATTTTATTTAACATAAAAGCCCCCTTTTTATTATAAAAGTTATATCGGTATACATATTAATGATAATCACAACAAACAAAGAATATATATACAAAAATGTAAAATAATAATAATATTAATTATAACAAAAAAATATAGTATAAAAAATCAAATTAACAAAAGGTTTTATATAAATGTTTTTATACAATTGATTGAATGAGTTGACAATAAAAATAAATATAATATTTAGTTAAAAAAATGTTAATATTTAAAAATTGGTAATTAATAAAAAAAAAGGGTATATTTAGTATAATGAAATATAGATAATCTTTATATGTATGCAATCTATATTGTTAGAGTTTAGGGGTAGTAAAAATATGAAAAGGGGGATATGATGATTGAAATTAAATCAAATAAGTTTAAGTTTGTAAATACAAATAATGAATATATTGAAGAAGTTGCTTATTATAATCCTAATATAAAAAAAAGAATTTTAAATAATAAGAAGTTCAAAATAGGTTTTATAATGCTAATAATAATTATTATGGCAATAGCTATTTGTCCTAATTTTTCGAAATGGGAAATAACAGATGCATTTAAAAGAAGTGATAATATGTTTCCAAGTAAAGAGCATTGGTTTGGAATTAGTCAAACTTACAATGATTTATATATTATGTTATGGGTTGCAGCAAAAAATACATTTAGAATTTGTTTAAAAGTTATATTTTTTGATATTAGTATAGGATTCATATTTGGAGGTATTTGCAGCTATTATGGGGGGTTAGTAGATTGTATAATCATGAGAATAGTAGAAATTATGATCAGCATACATGTTTTAGTTTGGATAGTATTATTGTATATAGTGTTAGGACAAAATGAGGAATCATTAATTATGGCATTAGCTATAAATGGGTGTTGTAATATAATAACATCTACTAGAGGGCAATTGTTGGAAATTAGGGAGCAAGAGTATATATTAGCAGCAAAGTCTTTAGGGGCAAGTGTTTCTAGAATAGTAACAAGACATTTTTTTAGAAATATGATTAGTACAATAATAGTAATCTTAACACTAGAAATACCAAATACAATTTTAATAGAATCAAGTTTTAGCTTTATGGGTTTAGGTGTTAATTTAACACTAGGAAAATTAATGGCACTGAATAGAGGTCTAGCTATATTTTATCCATATACGATTTTAATACCAATGGCTGTGTTAATTCTAATTTCATTATCATTCAATCTTATGGGTGATGGATTGAACAATTCAATCAGTGCTAATGAATTAGAATGGTATAAGAGGAGAAAGATATGAAAAAAAAGAGAATATTATTAGTTGCATCATTATTAGTTTTAGTAATCTTTACATTTCATTATAAAATAGAATTAAAAGCCATGGGATTAAATAATAGTAAAGAGTGGAGCAATGCTATTCAACTAAAAATTGCTAATATTACTGTAGGACCAGATATTATTAAAAGCAATGATGAAGTTATAATTGCATATCAGGATGGCAAGATTTTAAATTTAATTAGAACTGATTTTAAAGGAAATATAAAAAAAGATATAGAGATAGCTAAATTAAATCAAGAACCAATGAATATTAATTTATTTGAAAATGGAAAAAATATTTTTGTAAGTTATAGTATATCAAATGAAAATGGTAAAATTGTAAATATATTAAAGTTTGATGAAGAGTTTAATATAATATCAAATAGCAAAGTTGAAAATGTTAAAGATCTTGTTAAAATATCAGAAAATTCATATGGTTTATTTTTTGACAACTATATTGAGGTAAGGGACTTAAAATCAGGTAAGAATAGTACAATAAAAACAGATATTAAGTGTAGTTATCAATGTGTTTCAAAGTATAAAGATTCATTTATTCTAGGATATCAAAAAAAAGATGGAAAATTTCAATATGCTATCTTAAAAAACGGTGAAATTACGTATTTATCAAATGAGATACAAAGAACTTCTGATGATTTTTGCCAAATTGTAAATCCATTTATACTTGTAAAAGATGAGAATCTATATTCAATGTGTAGATATGTTTTTAAAAATGGTCAAATGGAGGATGAATGTTTAGAAATTCCAATAGGAAAAAACATAGAAATTAATCAAATTAAAAAAGGAGAATTTTTAACAATAATTAAACCTAAAACTGGAAATTTAGAAAATGAATATGACATAAATATAGATGAAATGGAAGATATAAAATTAATTCAAAATATAGATAATAACATGATAATTTCAGATGCAAATATAACAAATTATAAAGGGAAAACACAAAATCAAATTATAGTGAGTCAGTTTGACAATATGGTTAAATTAGGAGATAAGACGGGACTAATAACTGTAAAGGATGTTATTACTAATACAAGAAACATATCAGTATATCCAGCTAGTTCAGATGATTATTGTGTCTTTGTTGATTCATATAATAAAAGTGAATCAGGATTGAAATTGATTTCTAAAGATAATGAATTTATTAAGAAAAATTCTGGATATACAAATGAAAATAGGAAAGATGCTAGTATAACTGCTATAGAAAAAATATTAACATCTATATTTTTTATAATGCTAACAGGATTAAAGTGGATGTTAATTCCACTTGCAATAGTTTCTATTTTTTCCATTCTTGAGTTTAAATTTAGTGATAGGTTTAAGAAAATATTGTATGTATTTTCGTATATAATTATGTTTGTTATTAGGGCTATTGAGATAAAAGGTACATTTTATAATGATATAATAGGTAAAGATATAACAAAATATATATCAATGAAAAATGGACTTTTAATGCTAGGAATAATATCTATAATAATAGCTATCTATTCATATAGATATTATTCTAAAGATATAGATAGCAATATAATGGCACTTAGCATAGCTCCAGCTATTGGTATTGATATAATAGTAAGTTTGATGATTTATATTCCATTGATGTATTAAATTAGGAATCAAACTAAATCTATATGATTTAGTTTGATTCATTTACTTTTTTTAAGTAAATGTTAAATTATTTTTACATAACTTAAACATAGATTAAACATTAACTTAATCTACCTTTAACATTGATGAATTAAAATTAAATTAAAGAGAGAAAATAATATTAAATATATAATCGTGTGGAGGTAGTTTAAATGAAAAAAAAATTACTAGGAATTGTAACAGCAATGTTAATATCATCATTAACTTTAGTAGGATGTGGGTCATCAAATAATTCTGATAGTACAAGTGGAAGTGGAAAAGATGTATCAATAAAAATATCCGGCTCTACATCAATATCACCTTTAATGGAAAAAGAAGCAGAAACTTATAAAAGCAAAAATGAGGGAGTTAACATAGAAATACAAGCAGTAGGATCATCATCAGGAATACAAAATGCAATAAATGGAATAACAGAGATAGGGATGTCTTCTCGTGATTTGAAATCAGAAGAAAAAAGTGCAAATCTTAAAGAACAAACAATTGCTTATGATGGAATTGCAGTTATAACAAATAAAAACAATAAAGTAAAGGAACTTACATCAGCTCAAATAAAAGATATATATACAGGAAAAATAAAAAATTGGAAAGAAGTCGGTGGGGAAGATAAAACTATAGTAGTTGTATCAAGAGAAGATGGTTCAGGAACTAGAGATGCATTCCAAGAAATCTTAGGATTTAAATCAGAAGAATTAATTCAAGATGCAACAATAGCAGATGGAAGTGGAAATATTAAAACAACAGTTCAAAATAATGATAATGCAATTGGATATGTTTCTTTTGAACAATTAGATGATTTAATTACAGTACAAAAAGTTGATGGTGCGGAGGCTACACCTGAGAAAGTAAAATCAAAAGAATATAAATTATCAAGACCATTTTTACTTGTTTATAATGAGGGGAAAATATCAGAACAAGGAAAAAAATTCATAGATTTTATACTAAGTGAAGAAGGTCAAAACATAGTAGATAAAAATGGATCAATAAAAGTAGATTAAGGTATATACAATAATTTTAAATAGATCTCCCTTAAAGTAGATAAGAGAAGAAGTAAAACATCTTCTCTTATTTTTGTGTTAATTATTCTTAACATAAAGTGAACAATAGTTTAACTTGGACTAAATATAAGCTTAACAGTAAATTTATATAATAGAGATATGAAGTAAGGGATATACTAAATAAGACTTATATTAAAAGAGGTGAAAAATTTGAATTTAAAAATAGAGAATAATAGTAACAAAAGAAAATATTTTATAGAGAGTTTGACACAAAAAATATTTTTTACATGTGCATTAGTTGCAGTTATAAGTTTACTTTTAATAATAGGATTTATATTTTATAAGGGTCTACAGCCATTTATATCTAAAGGATATTCATTTAAGGATTTTATTTTAGGGACAGTATGGGTTCCAAGTAGCAATAAATATGGAATATTCCCTATGATTTTAGCATCAATATATGGAACGATAGGAGCTTTAATAATAGGTGCACCAATAGGCATTTTTACAGCTTTATTTATATCAGAAATAGCATCAAAAAAAATAGGAGCTATTATATCAACAGCAGTTCAACTTTTAGCTGGAATTCCATCAGTACTTTATGGAATATTTGGATTAGCAGTTTTAGTACCAGGCATACAAAAGTTATTTAATCTACCAAAAGGCCAAACATTGTTGGCTGTGATAATAGTTTTAGCAGTAATGATGTTACCAACTATAGTGACTGTTGCAGAAACATCAATAAGAGCAGTTCCTAAAAGTTATAAAGAAGCTTCTTTAGCATTAGGTGCATCAAAAATTGAAACTATATTTAAAATTGTACTACCATCAGCAAAATCAGGAATCCTAGCAGCCATAGCATTGGGTGTTGGAAGAGCTATTGGAGAAACAATGGCAGTAATTTTAGTAGCAGGAAATAGTGTAATGATTCCTAAAGCATTAACAGATAGTGTAAGACCACTAACTACTAATATAGCATTGGAAATGGGATATGCATTTGGAGTACATCAAGAAATGTTGTTTGCTACAGGAATAGTATTATTTATATTTATTATGATTATAAATCTTATAATTTTAAAATTATCTTCAAAGGTAGGTAAATAAGTATGAGAAAAGTGAAGGGAATATTGCTAAATGCTTTATTGTGGGTTTCTGCAGCCATAACATTACTAATTTTAGTTATAATACTTGGATTTATTTTAATAAAAGGTATGAAAGTTATAAGTTTTGACTTCTTATTTGGAGGTTACTCAGCAACTGGAACAAGTGGAATATTACCAATGACAATTACGACATTATACACAGTTCTATTAGCATTGATTATAGGAACACCTATAGGAATTTTAGCTGCAATTTATTTGCAAGAATATGCAAAACAAGGTTCAATAGTTAAATTTATAAGATTTTCTACTGAAATATTAGCAGGAATTCCATCAATTATATATGGATTATTTGGCTCTATATTCTTTGTAATTATGTTAAAAATGGGATATTCAATTTTGGCGGCTAGTTTAACACTTGCCATTATGATATTACCAGTAATAATTAGAACAACAGAAGAAGCATTAAAAACAGTGCCAGAAAGTTATAAAGAAGCATCTTTAGCATTGGGTGGAACTAGGTTTCAGACACTTTATAAAGTTATAATTCCAAGTGCAATGCCAGGAATATTATCAGGTGTAATATTGTCAATCGGTAGAATAATAGGAGAGTCAGCAGCAATACTTTTAACAGCAGGAACAGCAGTTGCACTTCCTAAAAGTGTTATGAATAGTGCTAGAACATTAACTGTTCATGCATACTTAGTAACTAAAGAACAAGGAAACATAGAATTAGCAGCAGGAATAGGTATAGTTCTAATAGTTATAATATTGATATTAAATTTACTTTCAAGATTTATAGGAAGAAAATTTACTAAGGGAAATTACTAGGAGAAGGTGATGAAATGGAAAATAAAAAAATTTCAGTAAAAAATTTAAATTTATTTTATGGTGAAAAGCAAGCATTGTTTAATATAGATATGGATATTAAAGAAAATGAAGTAACTGCATTAATAGGACCTTCTGGATGTGGTAAATCAACATTTCTAAGAACTTTAAATAGAATGAATGATTTAATAGATGGAGTTAAGATAACAGGTGAAATTTTTATTGATGACAATGATATAAATAAAGATGATGATGTAATAAAACTAAGAACTAAAGTTGGAATGGTATTTCAAAAACCTAATCCATTTCCAATGAGTATATATGATAATGTTGCATATGGACCTAAAATACATGGTTTAAAGGATAGAAAAAAGTTAGATAAAATAGTAGAAGAAAGTTTAAAAGCTGCAGCACTTTGGGATGAAGTAAAGGATAGATTAAAATCTCCAGCAGCAGGAATGTCTGGAGGACAACAACAAAGACTATGTATTGCAAGAACAATAGCTATGAAACCAGAAGTAATACTTATGGATGAACCAACATCAGCATTAGACCCAATATCAACAATGAAGATTGAAGAATTAATACTATCATTAAAGGAAAATTATACTATAGTAATAGTAACTCATAATATGCAACAAGCAGCTCGTATATCAGATAAAACTGCATTCTTTCTAAATGGAAAAGTAGTTGAATTTGATAAAACAGACATTATATTTTCTAACCCACAAGACATGAGAACAGAAGATTATATAACAGGAAGATTCGGCTAAAAGTAAAGTTTAAAGGGAGGATAAATTTATGAATGCTAGTTTAAGAAAAAATTTTGAAAATGAATTAAAAGAATTGGAAGAAAAGCTAGATTTAATGTGTGATAAAACTATAAATATGTATAGTAATGTTATAAAATCATTAGAAAATAATGATAAAGAATTAGCATTAGATACAATAAAAAAAGATCATGAAATAAATGAATTAAATGACGAAATAAACAATGAAGCAGTAATAATAATAGCAAAACAGGGTCCTGTGGCAATAGATTTAAGAACTATTATTACTATTATAAAAATTTCTACAGAAGTAGAAAGAATTGCAGATTACACTAAAAATATTTCTAATTATGTTTTAGCATTTAGTGAAAATCAAACTGAAGAACTTAAAATTTTAAATAAATCATTTATAAAAGCAATTGAAATATTAAAAAGCATGCTAGCTAAAATTATGAATGCATACAAAAATGATAGTTTAGAGGAAGCTAAGGTTGTTGCTAATTTAGATGATGAAATAGATGATATATATAGAAGAAATTTAGAGCTATTTATAGGATATATACAAAAAACAGAGGATAAGGAAAAAATAAATAAATATCTTCAAGGAATACTGGTTAATAAGCACTTAGAAAGAGCTGGAGACCATATAACAAACATAGTAGAAGAAGTAATGTATTATATTAAAGGGAAAAGATATAGATTATAGAAGTGTTACAATTAAATGTATATTTTATGAAAAGGTGAGGTTGAATTATTTTATAAGTTTAATCTTGCTTTTATTTTGTGGTAAATAATTAACAATATGTAAATAATTACAAAAGAATATTGAAAAAGTAAAATATTGGATTAAAATTATAATAAATATTACAATTAACTTTGGGGGGCTAAGTTATGAAGTTATTGGATAAAATAAAAAAGCTTATAATTTTACTTGGTATTAATATAGCTCTTATATTAGTCATAGCACTGATAAAAAGCAGATTTACAGATATTATGTTTATTAAAACTTGCATGCTATATTTAGCAACTGTAAACTTTTTATTAGGATTAGTAATAAAATCATCAGGTCAAAAGAGGATTGTAAGTGATAGAATGACTAGAAAATATTTTAATATAGGTTCTAGAAAATATGAAGAAGATAAACTGAATGAGGAAGCAAAATATTTTTATAAAAATGACTCTATTACATCATATTTTATTGGTTCTGGAGCAATTTTAATTATTTTAGCAATTATTTAAATTGATTTAAAATTAGTTTTATATTGACAGAATATTTTATTTAACATATGATAATAATAAATAATAAATGAAATGCTGTGAAAAGAAGAGTAATAGTGAAGGAGTATCTAAAAGAGAGCTAGGTTAGGTGAAAGCTAGTGGTATAAATCATTATGAAGATGGTCTTGGAGCATATTTTCTGAGCTATGTATTAGTTAGGAAGATACGGGAGCAACCGATATATTGCAAGGTGATAAATACTTTAAAAGTTGAGTCACTTATTAAGGTACTTGTTGTGAAACAAGTATAAATTAGAGTGGTAACACGTATAATACGTCTCTATACAAAGTAAACTTTGTATAGAGACTTTTTTATTTAAAGAATTTACTTAATAAAAAGTGTAATAATTAAAATAACATTAAAGTTTGGAGGAAGTAAAAATGACAAAAAAACCATTTTATATAACAACACCTATATACTATCCATCTGCGAAACTTCATATAGGAAATACATATACTACAGTTGCAGCAGATGCAATAGCAAGATTTAAAAGATTAACAGGACATGATGTAATGTTCTTAACAGGAACAGATGAACATGGTCAAAAGCTTCAAAGAATAGCAGAAGAAAAGGGTATACAACCAATAGAATACATAGATGAAGTTGTTGCAGGAATAAAGGAACTTTGGAGTTTAATGGATATTAAATACGATAAATTCATAAGAACAACTGAAGATTATCATAAAAGTGCAGTGCAAAAAATATTTAAAAAATTATATGATCAAGGTGATATATACAAAAGTTCATATGAAGGATTATATTGTACTCCATGTGAATCATTCTGGACAGAAACTCAATTAGTTGATGGAAAATGTCCTGATTGTGGAAGACCAGTTGAGAAAGCTAAAGAAGAAGCATATTTCTTTAAAATGTCTAACTATGCAGACAGATTAATAGAATATATTGAAAAACACCCTGATTTTATTCAACCAGAATCAAGAAAAAATGAAATGCTTAATAACTTCTTAAGACCAGGTCTTCAGGACCTATGTATATCAAGAACATCATTTACATGGGGAATTCCTGTAGAGTTTGATCCAGGTCATGTTATATATGTTTGGATAGACGCACTTTCAAATTATATAACTGCACTAGGATATAACAGTGATAACACAGAGCTTTTAGAAAAATATTGGCCAGCAGATGTACATTTAATTGGAAAAGATATATTAAGATTCCACACAATTTATTGGCCTATAATGTTAATGGCATTAGATTTACCACTTCCTAAACAAGTATTTGGACATGGATGGCTACTTGTTGATGGTGGTAAAATGTCTAAATCAAAAGGAAATGTTGTAGATCCAGTAGTTCTAGTTAATCACTTTGGTGTTGATGCAGTAAGATATTACTTATTACATGAAATACCATTTGGTTCAGATGGATTATTTAATAATGAAATATTTATAAAGAAAACAAATTCAGACCTTGCAAATGATCTTGGAAATTTACTTTCAAGAACAGTTACAATGATAGAAAAATATTTTGATGGAGTTATACCAGCACCACAAGTTAAAGAAGCTATAGATGATGAATTAATAAGTTTAGCACTTAAAACACCTAAACTTGTAGAGGAAGCTATAGATAAGTTTAATGCACCAGCAGCATTAGATAATATATGGACATTAATAAGAAGAACAAATAAATATATAGATGAAACAACACCTTGGGTACTTGGAAAAGAGGAAGATAAGAAGCCAAGACTTGCTACAGTTTTATATAACTTAGCAGAATCTTTAAGAATAGTATCTGTTTTAGTTTCAGCATTCTTGCCAACTACAAGTGAAAAAATAAATGCACAATTAAATGATAAAAATATAACTTGGGAAAGTTTAAGCGAGTTCAATGGAACTGAACCAGGAACTAAAGTGTGCAAAGGTGATGTTATATTCCCAAGAATAGATGTTGAAGCAAAGATAGCTGAGCTTGAAAAAATAGCAGAAGAAGCTAAAAAAGCAGCAAATCCAGTTAAAATGGAACCTATTAAAGAAGAAATAACAATTGATGACTTTGACAAGGTTGATTTAAGAGTTGTTAAAGTATTAGAATGCGAACCAATAAAAAAAGCTAAAAAACTTTTAAAACTAAAAGTAGATTTAGGTGGAGAAATTCGTCAGGTTGTTTCTGGAATAGCAATGCATTATAAACCAGAAGAATTAGTTGGAAAAAATGTTGTTTTAGTTGCCAATTTAAAACCTGTAACATTAAGAGGAGAACTTTCTCAAGGTATGATTTTATGTGCAGCTAATGATGATGATAGCAAATTATATACTGTAAATCCAGGTGAATTACCAAGTGGAAGTATAGTTAAATAGATTAAACTTATTTAAGTAAGATAAATTCTATGTGAGTTTATCTTACTTTTTTCATTTATTAGAATTTATATTATAGTTTTAGGAATACTAAATTTTAAAGAGAAATTTTTTATTAAAATATATTTAGAAGGAGATTTAGTTTATGAAAAGTTTGAAGGGAAGTAAAACAGAAACAAATTTAATGAGAGCTTTTGCTGGGGAATCTCAAGCAAGGAATAGATATACTTTTTATGCAGATGTAGCAAAACAGGAAAAATACGAGTACATAGAACATATTTTTACTGAAACAGCTCAAAATGAAAAAGCTCATGCTAAAGTCTTTTTTGATTTGTTAAATAATGGATTAGGTGAAGATGCACAAGTTGATGTTGATGGAAAATATCCAGTAGCTATAGGAAAAACTATGGATAACTTAAAATATGCAGCAGCAGGAGAACATGATGAGTGGACTCATGCTTACCCAGAATTTGAAAGAATAGCTACAGAGGAAGGTTACCCAGAGGTAGCGGCAGCATTTAAAAAAATAATTGAGGTTGAGAAAAAACATGATGAAAGATATACAAACCTATACGATTTAATGAAATCAGGAAAATTATATAAAAGAGATGAAAAAGAGGTTTGGAGATGTAGAAATTGTGGATATATTTATGAGGGAGAAGAAGCACCAAAAGTATGCCCACTTTGTCATTATCCACAAGGATATTATGAAAAATATTATGGAATTGAACAATAATATTATAAATAAAAAATACAATATCTATAATTATAGATATTGTATTTTTCTATTTTTAAAATAAACAGGTTTTAAATTCAATGCATTACAAAAATCTGATGCAATGTCAAAGTTACTTCCAATAGAATCAATGTTATGACTATCAGAACCAATTGTAACAAAAGTTCCACCAACTTCTTTATATAATTTATAAATGTTTTTTAGGTTTGG
The DNA here is from genome assembly GCF_056431285.1 of Clostridium amazonense. Taxonomy (NCBI): domain Bacteria; kingdom Bacillati; phylum Bacillota; class Clostridia; order Eubacteriales; family Clostridiaceae; genus Clostridium; species Clostridium amazonense. The sequence goes on from NZ_JBWKMH010000002.1 coordinate 52,112, forward strand.
TAAACAACTTTTATTATTAAATCTTCGAGTATTTACTTCTATAGCTATATCATTTTCAATACAGAAATTAAATATTTCTTTTAAATAATCATAATACTCATTAACATATATTTCTTTATCATCATAAGGATTATATCTGCAAATATAATCAATATGAGCTAACGTGTTTATATAGTTATGTGTATGTACAGATTTTAGTATATCCTTAAAGTAATCAGTGAAGACCTCATCTTTAGTTTTATTATTATATAAAGAACCTTCATATATATCTAAGCCGTTTACAGAGTGTTGGGAGCCTATTATCATATCAAAGTCATAGTTATTGTAAATTTCAGCATTCTTTTTTTCATAATTGAAGTCCATGCCTAATTCTATGCCTAATAAAAAATTATTGCTTATGTATTTAGAATAAGATTTAAAGTAATCATCAATATCAAATCTAAATTTAGTTTTATCATAATAATTTAAATCTATATGATCAGTAATTATTAATCCTATATTTAAATCTTTTGATTTTCTTATAGCATCATTAATACCCATTTGAGAATCAGTAGAAAATGTTGTATGAATATGTGTATCAAACATAATTTAACCACCTTTATAAAAATATTTATATAAATAATATACCATAATTTTTTATTATTTATTAAATTGTAAATGGAAAATGTTTATTTATTTTAGATTGGAAAATAAATAAACAAATACAGTGCATGAATAAAAATGCAATATTAAATTATAAAACATTCAAAAAATGAATAAATTTTAATTTGCATGAATAAAAAAATAAGGTTACGTAAGGTTATGTAACTTAAATATAGAGTTTTGAGGATGAAAAAGTAAAAAAATATATATTCAAAAAAAGAAAAAATGGTAATAAAAATATTAAAAAATAGAAAATTGATTATTTTCTGATAATAATATATACTTAAAATGCAAGTTCGGAAATGGCTATATAGTAACCTTTTCAGCTTAATTAATTTGATAAATATACAATTTTTTATTTTAAAGGGGGTTTTTTTATGGAGAAAGTTAATAACGAACTACAATTAAAAGATAAAGTTAAAGATTTTATAATAATGACTATAGGAATGTTTATGGTTGCTGGTGGAATGTATTTTTTCTTTATGCCCAATAAATTAGCAATTGGGGGTGCTAATGGACTTGGAATTGTTATAAATAAGTTTTTTCCTATGCTTTCAGTAGGAACGCTTATGATTATTATTAATGTAGTTTTATTTATACTTGCATTTATAATTGTAGGAAATGGATTTGGAGCAAAAACTATTTATGTTAGTTTAGGAATATCAGGAATAATATCTTTACTTGAAAGATTTTTGCCAATGTCACATCCATTTACTGATGAAGTATTTTTAGAAATGATAGTAGGAATATTAATTTCAGGAGCTGGAATGGGAGTTGTGTTTAATCATAATGCATCTACTGGGGGAACTGATATATTAGCTAAAATTTTAAATAAGTTTTTTCATATAGATTTAGGAAAAGGCGTATTAATGTGTGACTTGAGTGTAACTATAATGGCCGGATTTGCATTTGAAACTAAACTTGCTTTATTTGCTATGGTTGGTGTTATAATGAATGGTTTTGTTATAGATGCTATAATAGATGGAATAAATATGTGTAAGGAAGTTACTATAATAAGTGATAAATATGATGAAATAAAAGAATACATTTTAAAGGATTTAGCTAAGGGAACAACTATTTACAATGCCAAAGGTGGATTTTCTAATGAGGAAAAAAATGTATTAGTAGTTGTTGTAAGTAGAAGAGACTTTGCTAAATTGCGAAAACGTATATATGAAGTTGACAAAAATGCATTCATAACTGTTAATAATATTTGTGAAATCTTTGGGGAAGGATTTAATGCATTGTTAAATTAGAAAAAGAGACTGAACTTAGTTCAGTCTCTTTAAATTTTATATAAGATGCATAAGTGAAAGTACACTAACAAAACCACCTATTATTAAGGAGTTAAGAATGTCAACAAAGAATGCACCAACAACAGGAAGTACAAAGAATGCTTTTGGAGAAGCTCCAAATTTTGTTGTTATAGCGTCCATGTTAGCCATTCCGTTAGGGGTAGCACCCATTCCGAATCCGCAATGTCCTGAAGATATAACAGCAGCATCATAATCTTTTCCCATTAATCTAAATGTAATAAAGTAAGAGAAGAATGCCATTAACACAGCTTGTACAAATAATAAAATTAATAATGGTCCTGCAGTTTCTTTTAGTTGCCATAACTGAAGGTTAACTAATGCCATGGATAAAAATACGTTTAATCCAATGTTTCCAAGAATATCAGTACAAGTAGTATTTATTTTAAATGTTTTTGTTTTCTCACCAAAGTTTATAACTATTGCTGCAACTACCATAGGATATATGTATTGTGGCAATGTTGCACCTAATTTGCTAAAGTAATATTCTAAAACTGTTCCAATTCCCATGCAAATAAATATAATTGAAAGGGTATCGAATAAAGATTTAAAATTTACAGCTTCTTCTTTTACAGTAGTAGATGCTACATATTCATAAGCCTCTGGTGTTAAGTTATTTTTCTTAATTAGTCTTTTACCAATCGGTCCGCCTAGTAAACTACCACAAACTAAACCAAAAGTTGCAGCAGCCATAGCTGTTGCACTAGCACCAGTTAGACCGTAAGCATTTTCGAAAGTAGCTCCCCAAGTAGCACCAGTAGCGTGACCACCTGTCATTGTAACTGAGCCAGAGATAATACCAAGTAATGGATTAGCACCTATAGCTTTAGCAACAAGTACTCCAAAGATATCTTGAAAAACTACAAGTGAAATAGCAGCAATTGAGAAAAAGAATACACCTTTTCCACCTTGTTTAATCATTTTAAAGCTGGCCCCTAATCCTATAGTTGTGAAGAACACAAGCATAAATGGACTTTGTAAAGTTACATCAAGAGTTAACTCTACTGTGCCAGTTAGCCTCAAAATTAAATTAACAATTGCAAAGATAAGACCGCCAATTACTGGAGCTGGTATACAGAATTTATCTAAAACAGATATCTTCTTTTTTAAGTATGAGCCCAAATAAAATACGGCTATTGATAGTGCCAAGGTTTGAATCATATTAAGTTCTAATTTCATAAAAATTCCCCCTAAATGTAAAATAGTTTGCATATTACTACTAAATTGTACAACAAAATATAAAATTCAGTCAAATCCAAATAATTTTAAAATAAAAAATTTATTGTTATTTTAATTTATGGTAATAAAATAGAATTTAAATAAAAATTTTGTGGATAATAAAATTATAATAAAATAATTCAAAAATATTTTCTAGATTAAAATTATTTTTAAGTAAATATAAAACTTATATTTAAAAATAAAATGTATTAAAATTTTTATTAATAAATAAATGGAAAATATTTTACTTATTGTAGTAAAATATCATTAGCAAGTATAATAAATAAGAAAAATATACATATTTATAGGGAGATAAGCCGAAAATTTAATTAAAAAAGCTTATATACTTGTATTTTAAATTTTGGAGGTTTTAGAAATGAAATATTTAATTGGTATCATTATAGGTGCTATTATAGGATATTTAACCAACTGGTTAGCAATAAAAATGTTATTTAGACCATATAATGAAGTTAAATTTTTAGGTGTTAAAATTCCATTTACACCTGGTTTAATACCAAAGGAAAAGAAGAGAATAGCAAAAAGTGTAGGAAGTGCTGTTGGAGAACATTTATTAGACACAAATACTATAATGGAATCCTTATGTAATGAGAGTGTAAACAATTCTATTAAAAATTACACATTTGATAAAATTGAAAAATTAATGACTTCAAATAAAAAAGTGAAAGATGTATTAGAAAATACATTTGGCAATGAATATGAAAATTTTATAAATAATATTAAAGAAAAATCAACAAATTTAGTAGTGAAAAATGTATTCTCAGAGGAATTCAAATGCAATTTTTCTAACATGGTTTATAGAAATTGTAAAGAATCATGTAATCTGAAAACTAGTGCAATTGCAAATTCAGATTTATATAGTAATATAAAAGATAGCTTGAAGACTTATGGAAAAGATTATTTAAAAAGTGATGATATTAAATTAAAAATAAAAGGCTTTATAACAAATAAAATAGAGTCAGTTGCAAGTAGTGATAAAAAACTATTTGAAGTAGTTCCGGATAATGTTACAAAGGCTATAAAGACATATGTATGTCAAAATAAATATGAAATATCAGAGTATTTAAATTCTGTGTTAAAAAGTGAAAAAGCAGAGATAAAGATAAAAGAAATAACAAATGAGACTATAGCTGGATTAAGTCCTATGATTGCAATGTTTATTAAGGGAGATCTTATATATAATAAAATAGTGTCAAAGGCTGATGAATTATTAACTAAGGAAGAGAATGTTGATGAAATAGTTGTTTTAGTCAATGAAGCAATAGACAATTTTATGAATAGAAATGTTAAAGAAATTTTAGAAAACATAGCATTAGATACAAGAGAAGAATGTATTGAAAGTTTAGTGAATTTAATAGTATTACAAGTATCACCAAATGAAATTGAAAATCTAATGGAAAGTACTTTAGAAGGAGAGTTACTAAAATCTAAGGATTTATTTGAATTATTTAATAAATTTAATATAGATTATGAAAGTCTATTAATGAGTGTAATCAATAAAGTGGTAAATAAAGTTTCAGAAAGTGAAAAAACAACACAAGTTATAAATGAAGTTATAAATGATACCATAGAAAAAATAATAGATAAGGAAGTAGCATCTTTATTAGTTAATACTACTGATAATAGAATAGAAAAAATATCAAATTTAGTAATAGAATTTTATAATAAGTTTATGAAGAATAATGGAAAAGAAATTATTGACAAATTTAAAGTTGATAAAATAATTGAAGATAAAATCAATAGTTTTGATGTTCAATTTGCAGAAAAACTGATACTTGAAATAGCGAGTAAAGAATTAAGGGCAATAACATGGCTTGGGGCATTATTGGGTGGTTTAATGGGGATATTGTCACCAATTTTGGGATCACTTTAATATAAAAGTATAAATTTAAAATTTATTTGTTTTTAGCAGTAAAATAACAAATAAATGTAGCAGTTAAATTATAAATTAATAATAGATTACAAACTAAAGGATTATATTGGAAATTGATATAGTTGGAGGGGAATTTTATGATATTTGATTCACATGCACATTATGATGATGAGAGTTTTAATGAAGATAGAGAAGTTATTTTGAAAAATATACAAGAAAATGGAGTTATAGGGGTACTGAATTGTGGTGCAGATTTAGATGGAGTAAAAGATTCAATAAATCTTGCAAATAAATATGATTTCATATATGCTGCAATTGGTATACATCCATCAGATTGTGAAATTGTAAACAAAGAGCTTATGGATGAATTCAAAAAATATTATAATGAGAATAATAAAATAAAAGCAATAGGTGAAATTGGATTAGATTATTATTGGGATGAAAATCCTAGTAAAGAAATTCAAAAAGAGGCTTTTAGAATGCAAATGAATTTAGCGAGAGAACTTAAGTTGCCAGTAATAATACATGATAGAGATGCACACAAAGATACATTAGAAATAATGAAAGAATTTAAAGACGTAACAGGGGTTGTGCATTGTTTTTCAGGAAGTGTAGAATTTGCTAAAGAGTGTGTAAAAATGGGATATTATATAGGTATTGGTGGAGTTCTAACATTTAAAAATGCAAAAGTTATAAAAGAGGTTGTTAAGGAAATAGAAATGGATAGAATTTTATTGGAGACGGATTGTCCTTATATGGCACCCACTCCATATAGAGGTAAAAGAAATCAATCGGATTATATAAATTTTGTTGTAGAAAAAATTATGGAAATTAAAGGAATATCAAAAGAGGATGTAGAACATATAACGTTACAAAACACTAAAAAATTGTTTGATATATAGGAATAGAAGTTTAAATTTTAAGTTATTCATATTTTAATTGAGAACTTTAATTCTAAGTTTCAATTTATATTCTTAAATTGACAATGGACAGTTATTTAAATATTAAATGAGAATAATGTTAACCATCATTGTTAATTGCTAACTGTTAATTGGTTCCAGACATTATACTAGAATAAACTATAAGATTAATAGCTTTCTTTTTGAGAAAGCTATTATTTAAAATTTCAGTTTGGAACCCTATATAGAGAAAGAAGATGATAAAGTTTTAATAATACCAAAAGTAAGAATATTACTTTAATTTTGTGAATGCAATGATTAGTGTTTTTAATAAAAAATAGTTTAGATTTTAAAAAAAAGCATACTTAAAAATAAGTTGGAAGTATAAACAATTTAGCTCAAAATAATGCATAAATAATTCCTTAAACGGGCATTTAAAAATAAATTTGGAAGCGTTTCCAATTGAAAAACAAAGTTTAAATTTTAAAAATTTTAAAACAATTGTAGTTTTGGTGGAATATTTTATGCAAAACCTAAATATATTTAATGTAACATCATCAAAAAAAAATTAAAAAGAGGTCTTCTACGGATCTACCCTTGAGGATTGATTTGTCTAGATTTACAAGAAGTTAGCATATAGATTTTTCTACAAGCAACGTGTATATTTACAGAATCAATTCAATACGGAGTTACCTTAAATTTGACACTTGGACAAATCTTAGGTATAATTTCGAGGTACTCTTGTCTAAGGGAGGTATTTTTATGAGTAGTAAGAAAATAGCAAGATTAAAACAAAGTTTTAAATCTTGGAAAAAAGCTCTAGCAGTAGCTACGACAGTAGTAGTACTAGGAGTGGGCATTACTATAGTAAATATGAGAAAAACCATAGCGGTAGTTATTGATGGCCAGGAAGTACAAATAACAACATTATCAAATGATTTAAATAAAATATTAGATAAGAATGAAATAAAAGTAGAATCATTTGACAAGGTATCTGTAGCATTAGACAGTGAAGTTAAAGATGGAGACAAAATATATATAAAAAAAGCTGTAGATGTTGAAGTGAATGTTGATGGTAAGGTATTAAAGTTTAAATCAGCAGAAGATAATATAGATAATTTATTAGCTTCAAAGGATATAAAATTAGATGATTTAGACAAAGTATCACCAGGAAAATCTGAACTTCTACAAAGTGGAATGAAAATTGATATAACAAGAGTAGATAAAGAAGTTAAGAATGAGGTAAAGTCATTAGAATATGCAATTGAAAAAAGAGAGAATAATGACTTACCAGAAGGAACTGAGAAAACAGTTCAAGAAGGCCAATCAGGAGAAAAAGTTATCACAACAGAGGTTGTGTATGAAGACGGAAAAGAAGTTTCACGAAAAGTTGTTGGAGAATCTGTAAAAAAACAACCAATAAAGAAGATTATTGATGTTGGAACACTAGGTGTTTTAAGAACTTCACGTGGTGCAGATGATTACTATACAGAGATGATGGTTATGGAATCAACTGCATATACATCTGATAGGGGAAACGACAATGGAATAACAGCATCAGGTTCAGCTTGTGTACGTGATGAAGGTGGTTACAGTACAATTGCTGTTGATCCAAGAGTTATACCATTAGGAACTAAAGTATATATAGAAGGTTATGGTTATGCCATAGCACAAGATACTGGTGGAGCTATTAAGGGAAATATAATTGATGTATATTTTAACTCATATGGTGAAACTATGAATTGGGGTAGACGAAACGTTAAGGTTTATATTTTAAAATAGGAGCATTGCTCCTATTTTTTCTTTGTAAGAAATAATAATTTAACATATGCAGAGTATAATGTTGAATAACATTTAAATAAAGGTTAAAACTTAAATATAAGATAGTCAGTAATAGTTGACATTTTACACATAAATGGAGGAAAATTAAAAGGATTATAACAAGGCATATTCAAAAAAGTAATAAGCCGATTTAACAAATAAATTTGTGTAGTGTTATGTAATACAAATTCAAAATCAAGTTATTTTTGTTTTAAATAATAATTTTAATTGAAAATGGAAATCTATAGTATTACAAAATCTATTATGTTAAATTGACTAATTATTTTTATTCATATACCTAGAATAAATTTAGAGAAGTTTATAAAATTGGAGGAAATATGATTAAAGAGGTAATAGTTGTAGAGGGTAGGGATGATGTAACTGCAGTTAAAAGAGCAGTAGATGCAGAACTTATCTCAGTTAGTGGATTTGGAATAAATGCAAAAGTAATAAATAAAATAAAGGAAGCTCAAAAAAGACAGGGAGTTATAGTTTTAACAGATCCTGATTTCGCAGGAGAAAAAATAAGAAAAATAATAGCAAAAAGAGTTCCAGGAATTAAACATGCATATATTAGTCAAAAAGAAGGAACAAAAGGTGATGATATTGGAGTTGAAAATGCATGTCCAGAAGCGATAATAAAAGCTTTAGAAAATGCTAAATGTGAGATTAAAGAACCAAGAAAAGAGTTTGATATACAAGATATGTATTTCTTTAAACTAACTGGTGATGGAAACTCAAAAGAAAGAAGAGAATTTGTAGGTAATATGTTAGGAATAGGATATTGCAATGCAACTCAATTTGTAACAAGGTTAAATAATTACGGAATATCTAAAGATGAGTTTGTTAAAGCTATAGAAAAGCTAGATAAGGAGATGGATAATGAGTAATATAACTACTAAAGATATAGTAAATAAATATAATTTTAAATTTGCTAAAAGTTTAGGGCAAAATTTCTTAATAGATGATACTGTTTTAGATGATATAGTTGCAGGTGCAAATGTATGTGAAGAGGACTACATAATAGAAATAGGACCAGGAGTAGGAACACTTACAGTTCAACTTTTAAATAAGGCAAAAAAAGTTACAAGTATAGAGTTGGACGATAGATTAATACCAATACTTTCAGAAGAACTTAAAGATTTTTCAAATTTTGAATTAATACATAAGGATGCCTTAAAGGTAAATTATAATGAGTTAATAGGTGATGAACCTAGTGTTAAATTAGTAGCAAATTTGCCATACTATGTAACAACACCTATAATAGCTAATTTATTAAATGGTGGATATAAATTTAAATCATTAACAATAATGATTCAAAAAGAGGTTGCTGAAAGAATAGATGCAGAACCAAGTACAAAAGATTATGGTGCTTTTTCATTATTAGTTCAATACTATTGTAATACTAGTATTGTTAGAAAGGTTTCACCAAAATGTTTTATTCCATCACCTAAGGTTGAATCTATTGTTATAAGATTAGATAGGTTAGAAAAACCAAGAATCGAAGTTAAAGATGAAAAATTATTTTTTTCAGTAATTAGAAATTCATTCAATATGAGAAGAAAAACTTTATGGAATGCAATGAAAAATATTGGATTAGAAAAAGAAAAATTAGAAAAAGCATTTGAATATGCAGAAATAGATCCGAAAAGAAGAGGCGAAACTTTAACAATACAAGAGTTTGGAAAGTTAAGCGATTGTATATACGATTTAAAAAGATAGAGTTACTATTAAATGGTAGCTCTTTTTTTATTGTATTAGAATATGATATTTTGAAAGTAAGGGTATTAGCATAGCAATGTCTACTTGTATATATGTAAATATATTTAAAAAAATTCAATTTTGAAATGAAAATATGAAATCCTAATAATGAATGTGAACTAATAGTATAGAATACATAAAGATATGTACTTTATAGTTTTTATTACATATAATCATATATTTATCATCTTTTACCATGCAACCTCATATATTATAATGTATAAATTAAATGGAGGTAGCGAAGGGTGGCATCTAAAAAAAGTTACAGTAGATTTTTTATAATTTTGCAAGAAGACGAAAAAGGTCATGGATTATCATCAGATAAGGCACCATCAGGATACACAAAAATAGAAGTGAAAAATAATAAATGTAAATTATCATATTATGTTCAGAATCTAAAGAAAAGCGATACCAGTTACTATATGGCTCTTATATGTGACAAGAAAGATATAAAAAATATAATTAAGTTGAGCAAGATGAACATAGATGAACATGGAAGAGCAGATATTGTATGTGAATATGATGGTAATAACATAGGAAATGTAGGCGTCAATGTTGAGAGTATAAGTGGTTCAGCAATAATAGCCATGAATGGCAAAAATGTAAAATGTATAATGAATGGATTTATTACTCCTGATGTATCAAATGAATGGAGAAAATATGAAGTAATTACTGAACAAAACTTAGTTAGAGAGATTAACGAAGTTAAATTTGATGAGTACGAAAAAAAAATAGAGGATAAAAAAATAGAAGAGCAGAAAATACAAGATTCAAAGGCAGATGCAAGTAAAATAAGAAAAGAAAGTGTTAAGGAAATTACTTTAAATGAAAATTTTAACGAAGAGAAAGAGTTGGAAAATTCGGATATCGAAGATAGAAATGACGTTGTAGAAAGTCAACAAGATGAAAAAATATCCATAGGGAATGTTTATGAAAATATAAAGAATGGTTCAATAGAATTAACAGAAGAAGAGTTGGAGGATTTATTAAGGCACAAGAAGAAAAGTAAAGAATCAGATAAAGAATATTGTAATTGTGATGAATGTAATGAATGTGATGAGGAAAAGCATAAGGATAAAAAGGAGAAAAAAGAAAAGAAAAAAAATGATGAAGAATGTGATGAACATGAAAAGAAAGAAAAGGAGCATAAAAAAGAGGAAAAGGATAAACTAGAGTATGAAGAATGCTATGAATGCAAAGATAAAGAAAAGAAGGAGAAAAAAGAATTTGAAATAGATTTTAAATATGAAGATAACATAATAGAAAATAAAAATGCTATGAATAAGTTCTTCAAGGAAATAGTAAAAGATTTTGAAGAAGTAGAAGGATATAATGATATAAAAAATTGTAAGTGGTATAAAGTAAAAATATATCAATTGGAAGATATGTATTGCATGAATGACTATAAAAAATACACAGTAATATACTATCCAATGATTTGCTATTATCCATATATATCTAAATATAAGCACTGCATGATAGGACATAAACATGATAAAGATGGAAATTTGAAATATATAGTATATGCAATTCCGGGAAACAAGTCAGAAGAGGAACAACCTTATGGCGGAAAAACTGGATTTGTGACATGGATGCCTAACAAAGAAAATACAGATTACGGATATTGGCTAATGTTCTATGATTTTAAAAATTCAACAGTAGTAGTTCCTGTAAAAAAATAAATTTAAATATGAATAATGAGGGGTAAAAAAACCCTTCATTTTTATTTAATCAAAGAAAATAAAATTATAAATAGCTTAATAATTTACTAGTTATATACATATATTGTAATATAAATAATTTTAGGAGGAACTTCTAATGAGTTTTAGGGGAAATGATGGAAGGAAAACTGGACTAGCTATAATAATGATTGGTTTAATGCTTGTAATTATTGGTTTTGGAAATTACTTTGAAGATAAATTGAAAGCAACGACATTGACACAAAATAATATATCTACATTTAAAATGTACAAGGTTGAAAACTGTATAGATTATGGATTACCTAGTGAATGGATAAATAGTAAAATTAGTGTAGCTAATAAGAATATCGCATATTGTAGTGAATTTATATCAACTGACGGACTTGTAAAAGGTAATGTTGAAGTTTGGAATAACAAGGATACAAAAGATATAGTTAAAGAAAATGAACAATCTATAGAAAAAATTGGAATAAAACAATATAAAACTGAAAGTAAAAAAATAGGTGATAACAATGGATACCTTACAAAGTATGAAATGAAAAAAATGAATGGAAAGAACTATAAAAAATATGATTATGTATTTAAAGTAGGAAAAAACAATGTAGTTGCACGATTTTATATAGAAGGCAAAAATTACAAAGAAAATACACCTATTTTACTAGAAAATATTCTCGAAACTTTTGTAAGTAATTAATATTTGATTTAGCTTTCTACAAGTATTATAATTGTAAATATAAATTAATAAGAGAGAGGCAGTTGCTTCTCTCTTAATTAATTAATATATATGAATATATATTAATATTGTGGAGGAATTAAGTGAAAAATTTTAAGAAATATATATGTTTAGCAAGTTTACTTTTAGTCATTTTAGGACTTACTGGTTGTAATTCTAAAAAGGCAGAAAAACCATTCAGTTATATGAAAGAAAGTAATATAACTAAGATATCAATACAAAGCACAAGGGATAAAAGTTATAAGTTTACGGTTACTGATACAGGTGTAATAGATAATATATATAAAATATTATCTAAGGCTAAAGAGGTAGATAAAGAGAGTAAGTTAGAAGCAGACTATATATTTGAAATCTATGAAGGGGAAGATAACATACATAAGTTCAGTTATATTGCAGGATTAGATCCTTCAGATGGAGCTAATTTTTATGATGGAGAAAAAGGTTACATAATTTCAAAAAGACTTGATAACGACATTATAAAAAACTTTTGGAATATAAGAAAACCTATAGATTTTCAAATAGTTTATTATGATACAATAATTAAAGCTATAAGTCAGTATAGAAGTAATACAGATAATGAACTAAGTATAGGTATAGACCTTGATAAAGATTTAGAAATGGCAAAGTTTATTTTATCTACAGATGTAATGAATTTTGAAAATAAACTTAACAAAGAAAAAAATGTGCAAATTATAAATGATGAAAACAAAGATAAGTTTGATATAATTATGTCAATCCACACCGAAGGATATTTATCAAATAGGTATAAGGCAACTATAACTTTTAAAGAAGAAAAAGAAAATAAGAAAGTTAACTTATACATTTTTAATACTTATGAAAAAGGCGATTGGAATTTTAAAGTTTTAACTGAAAAACCAGATGATTTTTAAAAGAAAAATCTCTCAATAATATTATTGAGAGATTTTATTTTTTATATTAAATTAGAATTGTTATAGAGAATATCTTTTGAAGAGGAAGGAAGTTTAACTTTATCTCCAACGGAAGAATGTTTAGGCAAATTATTTATTGAAGTATTTATTATCATACCATCACAAACCTCAACAAAAGCATCTGTTTCATTTAAATCGACTATCAATCCAAACAAAGTTTTACCGTTAATAGAATATAGTAAAAACAAATCTAGAAACGGTACACCACCTTTCTTTAAAAATATAATTATATGGATACAAAACAAAAAAGTTAAATATAATAAATTGTAACCATATATAATATATAGTATCGCCATGTTGAAAATAACTATTCCACAAAGTTAAGTACATAAAAATAAATTAATTCATATACAAAATAAATACATATTTATGAATAAAATGTAATAATTATGATATTTAAATGGTGAATGTATGTAGTATAATGTTAAAGTGAAATATTAATAAATATTTCATAAAAAAAGTGTAAAAATAGTACTATACGTACTTAGTATAGGTAGACAAAAAATTAAAGTATAGTTTTAACGTAGTGTGGAGGTAAATAGGGGTGCCTAAAGTAGAAATATTTATAATAGAAATTTTAATAGCTATTATAATAATACAATTAATCATGGTGTTAAAAGCTAAACAAGAACTAAAGAAAGTAAAAAGAGTACGAAAATTTATATATGAAGCAAGTGAAAAAATTATAGATGTAAAAGAGGAAAGCGAAGCATTTAAAGTGATTTTAGATTATGCTTTAAACTTAGTTCCAATAGCATCAAAAGGAAGTTTTTTAAAATATTGTGAAAATGAAAATGAGTTTGAATTTATTTCGGTTTGTGGTTATAGTAAGGAACTAGAAAAAAAGAGAATTCCAAAGGAAAATATATTCTTATACAGAAAAAATAAATTAAGTGATATTGCAATAATAGAGACAAAAGAGGTTATAAGAGACAAATATTCAGAGCTATATAAAATATCTAGTGATATTGTTAGTGTGGTGTGCGCACCTATTTATATAGATGAAAAATTAGTAGGTGTTATTAATTTAGATAATACAAATGCAAATAAAAACTTTACAAATGATGATATACATATATTAAAATACATATTGAATGAATTTAAGTTAGTTATAAAAAGTCAAACAATACAATCCGAGTTAAGAAATAAGTCTACATTTGATAGTCTGACGTCTATATATAGTAGAAGCTACTTAAAGTATCTCATGGAGTATTATTTAGAAAATGAATTTACAACGTATGATATTAGTTCGTTAGTATTTATAGATATTAATTCATTTAAGTATATAAATGATAATTATGGGCATAAGGTGGGCGATGATATATTAAAAAGATTTGCAGCTATATTAAGGAATAGATTAGATGATAGAAGCATATATGGAAGACTTGGTGGTGATGAGTTTTTAATAATGTTTAATGGGTTCTCTAAAAAGAAAACTTTGGAAATTATAAAAGAGATAGAAGTATTATGTGGAGAGATATGTGTAGGTAATTATAATTTAAGTTTTAGTTATGGTATTTATGAAATTGTAGGTAAGAGTGAAGAAAATTTAGATTTAGAAGTGTTAATTAGTAAAGCGGATAGTGAAATGTATAAACAAAAAAGAATAGTAAATAGAACGAGTAAATATAAAATAGGAAGTTTAATATAAACTTCCTATTTTGCATTTAATACATATTATGAATGATTATAGTTTTGTAACATTTGAAGCTTGAGGGCCTCTTTCTCCATCTACAACTTCAAATTCTACTTTTTGACCTTCTTCCAATGCTTTATAACCATCACTTTGAATTGCAGAGAAATGTACAAAAACATCTTCTTCACCTTCAACTGATAAAAAACCAAATCCTTTTTCTGCATTAAACCATTTTACTGTACCTGTTTTCATGAAAATTCTGTTGCTAAAATCTATAAAAATCTATAAAATTTTTAATTTCTTGTTCAATCTGCTTTCTGCTATAAAACTACTTAGAGAATTATGCCAATTTTTAAAATTATTAAACTTTAAAAACTTTAAATAGAAACTATGTAGTACATTTTCAAAATAAGACCTGTATGAGAAATTACTAGAAATTTATATATTTGTTGCAACAGTTCACCTCCTCTTAAAATATAATTTAAAATTTGTCATATTTATATCTTTTTCTATTTTAAAAAATTTATACTATAAATTTTCAAAATAGAATAAGATATATTTTAATAAAAAGTTGAAAAACGCATATAAATATTATAAAAGTATAAATTTAAAATATTTAATATACTATATTTTTATTGGATTTTTTTAAGAAATACAAAAAAGCAGAAGTGTCAATTTAAGCTAATAAATGAAAAATGTAATAATCATATGTTAAAAGGTGATAAATAAGTTTTATATCATCTTTCTGAAATAATTTATTAATTGATATAATTTTTTTCCTAGAGTATAATAGACCGAGTGCAATATGTCGTGTTTTTAGGGGGGAGTTTATGCTATATGTTGTTAAAAGAGATGGTAGAAAAGTTGAGTTTGATTCTATAAAAATAACTAATGCTATTAGAGGATCAGCAGACGAAATATCATATGAACTACTTGAAAGTGAAAAAATAGAACTAACTCAAAAGATTATAAAAAGAATTGAGAAATTAAATGTAGAGGAAATAACGGTAGAAGAAGTACAAAACATTGTACAGGAAACTTTATTAGAAAATGGTCATAAGCCAATTGGTATAGCTTATGCTAATTATAGAAAAGAAAGAACTAGGCTAAGAGAAATTAAGTCAGATTTAATGAAGGCTATAGAAAAAATTGGTGTAGAAACAGATAGAGATAATGCCAATGTAGGAAATAATTTTAGTTCAAAGTTATTAAGAATAGCAAGTGAATCTAACAAATGGTTTAATTTATCTACTATGCCTAAACATTTATCTAAAGCACATGAAAATGGAGACTTATATTATCATGACTTAGATAGCTACAACCTTACAATTAATTGCTTACATATACCAACCAAAGAGGTTTTAGAAAGAGGTTTCAACACTGGATACGGATATTTAAGAAAAGCGAAGCGTATAGATTCAGCAGCAGAGCTTTCATGCATATTACTTCAGTCTACACAAAATGATATGTTTGGTGGACAGTCACATCCGGATTTTGACAACGATTTAGCTGTATTTATAGAGCCAACAAGAAATCAATTAAGAGATGAATTTAGAGAATTAGGAATAGCAGAAGAAAAAATTGAAGATGCCGTTGAGAAAAAATTAAATAGAACTATAGAGCAATCAATGCAAGGAATAGTTTATAATTTAAACACAATGCATAGTAGAGCAGGTTCTCAAGTTCCATTTTCTTCTATAAATATAGGGATACCTAACAATAAAGATGGAGCACTTATTTGTGAAAAGTTTTTAATTGAGTATGAAAAGGGATTAGGTAGAGGTGAACAGCCAATATTCCCTAATATTATATTTAGAGTAAAAGAAGGCATAAATAAGGAACCTAATGATCCATATTATTATTTATTTGAACTTGCATGTAGAGTAGCAAGTAAAAGAATGAATCCTACATTTATGAATATAGATGCAGATTTTAATAAGGAATACTACGATAAGGGGTATATGCCAGCAACTATGGGGTGTAGAACTTATCTTATGAGTAATTGCAATGGTGAACCAGGAACAAAGGGAAGAGGAAATATAGCACCTACAACTATAAATCTTCCAAGAGTAGGTATACTTGCAAAAGGAGATACTAAAAAATTCTTTACATTACTTGAAACAAGGTTAGAACAAGCTAGTGAATCTTTAATGCATAGATATAATGTATTAAAACATCTTAGAGTAAAAGATTTACCTTTTGTTGCAGGCGAAGGTTTATTAAAAGGATCAGAAGGATTATCACCAGAGGATTCAATAGAGCCGATTCTAAAGCAAGGTAGTTATGCTATAGGATTTATAGGTCTTGCAGAAACTTTAATAGCACTTACTGGAAAACATCATGGTGAGTGTGAAGAGTCAAGAAAGTTAGGAATAGAAATAATAGGTTTTATAAGAAACTTTACAGATAAATTAACTAAAGAAACCAGTTTAAACTGGGGATGTTATGCAACTCCAGCTGAAGGACTAAGTGGAAAGTTTATAGTACAAGATAAAAAAGTGTTTGGAGAAATTAAAGGTGTAACAGATAAAGAATACTACACTAATAGTTTCCATATACCTGTATCATATCCTATATCTATATGTGATAAGATACAAACAGAAGCACCATATCATAAACTATGTAACTCAGGACATATAAGTTATTTAGAAGTAGATGACTATCCATCACCAGAAATAGTTAGAGATATAATAAAATATGCATATGAAAATAGTAATATAAGCTATATAGGAATAAACTTTCATATAAAATACTGTAGAGAATGTGGAACATATTTAAAACCAGATAAATTTGAATGTCCGACTTGTGGCAGCACTAATATACAAGGTGTATCAAGAGTAACAGGATATTTAAGCTTAGATGAGAGATTTGGTCCAGGAAAATATCATGAAAGAGAAGATAGACTTTCTCATACACAAAACCATAAAAAAATATATGAAATGAAATAGAACAAATTAAAGCCAAGGGTATCCTTGGCTTTTCTTGTTAAGAAGTACTGTTATAGGTGTTATAATAATATAAAAAAGAGTATTTATAGGAGATTAAATATGGAATTATTATTTAATAATAGTTATGATGAATTTAGAGAACTATTGTTTAGCTTACATGTAATTGCTAACACTGAAAGTGTAATTAATAATATAAACAAAACTTTTCAAATAGAAAAGAATAAAGATGTTTTTAGGTTTATAGATAAGTTATCCAAACAACATAAAATAAATGAAGAAGATTTAAATTTCTTTTTTAAGCAGTATGAAAATGAAACGAATCCATTTTCCATAGGGATAGCTATATTAGATATTGATTTAAAAAGTAATGGTTTGAAAGAAAAAATTGATGAGATAAATAACAAAAACACTGAAAATATATTAGAAAATGTGTTTAAGGACTTAGTAGAATTACAAGGGAAAAATGTAAAAGTTGAAGATGTATTAAGTTCTAATGAAACTAAAATAAAATTTATAGAAAGTTTAGAATGTACATCAGAGCAAAAATGGAATTTGGTGTTATTTTCAAACTCTGTGAGTGTATATGTAGAAAGATTATATAATATTATAAGAGAATATATTCCCATTTATGAAAGTAATGAAAAAAAAGTTCAACAGTTAAAAGAAAAATATAAAAATCAATTAGAAGATAAATTAAATAAACAAGGCATAAAGTATATAAATAATTTTAACATAATTGAGGATTGTGAGAAATTTGATAAAGTCATAGTTTATCCAATGTTTATAAACTATTGTTCTATATCATACAAAATAGATGAAAATTGTATGGAAATTGGAATAGGTTTTATGAGTGAAGAAGTTATTTATAAAAAAAGAAAAGGTGATGGAGAGCTTGAAAAGTATAATAATATATTAAAAATTTTAGGAGATAAAAGTAAATTTAATATAGTTAGACTTTTGAAAAATGAGCAACTGTATGGAAGTGAGATAGCACAAAGATTAAATTTAACTACAGCAACAGTTTCACATCACATGTCACAATTACTTATTTATGAACTTGTTACATTAAACAAAGATGATGTTAAAGTGTATTACAAGTTAAATGGAGATAAATTTAGTGAACTTATAAATTTTTTAATTAAAGAGTTCAATATAAAATAATTTAAAAAGTATTTGAAGGTTATAGAAATTAAGTTTTCTTTAACCTTTATTTTTTGAACTAAATTTAAATAATTATAAGACTAATATCTAAAAGCATTATAGACACAAATCTAATATTGGAATATAATGTTATTAGATGATCATCTTATAATAAGTTAGATTTATATTGGGGGGTATTATGAGAAAATATTTATTTAAAAACAAATTTTTCTTTATGTGTACAGTAATAATTTCAATTTTAAGTTCAACTATAAATGTAGGTATGGCATATGTTTTTAAATTTATTTTAGATATTATATCAAATGGAGATGTAAATAAATTTCCAATGATTGTATTGATATTTTTGGGGTATTTAGTGGTTATGTCAGCAATTAGAGTTTTTGAAGGAATTGTAAAGGCTAATTATATAAAAAAATCAATGAGTTGTTTAAAACAAGATTTATTTTCAAAAATATTAAAAAAAGACATAGTTGATTTTAATGAAGTTAATAGTGGAAAGTATATATCTGTTTTATCAAATGATATGACTATGATTGAAAATGATTATTTTAATAGTATATTTGAAATTATAAAAGTTATATGGGGATTTTTATTGGCTACAGTAAGCATGTTTATACTTAGTAAAGAAATAACTATTGTTGTAATATTATTTGGAGTTTTATCGCTTATTATGCCAAAGCTATTTTCAAAAAAAATAAGCAATTCTAAGATGAAATATTCAGATTCATTAGAAAGGTTTACTATTAAGATAAAGGATGTATTTTTAGGTTTTGATGTAATAAAAAGTTTTAATGTAGAAGAAAAAATGATAAATGAATATAGTGATTGGAATGATGATGTTAATTTGAAAAAATTTAAATTTTCTGTTTGGCAATCTATAATAATAGGATTAAGTATATTTATTGCAATGGGGATTTTTGGTTCAGTTATTGTCATAGGAGCATATTTTACTATGAAAGGTTATATGACGGTTAGTACAATGCTTGCTTGTGTTCAACTTTGCAATAATGTTGCAAACCCTATAGGAAATATCTTAGAGATTTTAAATAATATTAAGTCATTGAAAAATATATCTAAAAAAATAATGACTATAATAAATGCAACGGATGACACTACGATTTATAAAGAAAAAGTTAGTTTTGAGGATAAAATACAAATTGAAAACTTAACTTTCAGTTATGATGGAAATAAAAATGTTCTAAAAAATATAAATTATACATTTGAAAAAGGAAAGAAATATGCAATAGTAGGGGAAAGTGGCTGTGGTAAAAGTACTTTAATAAAAATTTTACTAAAGTATTATAAGGGATATAGTGGGAGAATAATTTTTGATAATGAAACCATAAATAATATAAACACAAAATCTTTATATAAGTTAGAATCAATGATACATCAAAATGTTTTCATATTTGATAGCACATTAGAAGAAAATATAGCTTTGTTTAAGGACTATGATAAGAAAAAAGTAAATGAAGCAATTAAAATTTCAGGTTTAGAAAATGTAGTTAATAAAATAGATGGTGGTCTTAAAGGTACTGTTGGTGAGAATGGAAAAGTACTTTCAGGGGGAGAAAAGCAAAGGCTTGCAATAGCAAGAGCTATATTAAAAGAAACACCAATTATATACTTAGATGAGGCAACGTCTGCACTTGATAGTCTAACAAGTTATGATATAGAAAAAACTATATTATCAATGGAGGAAAAAACAGCTATAGTTATAACTCACAAATTTAATGAAGAGATATTAAGAATGTACGATGAAATAATAGTTTTAAAACAAGGGGCAATAGAAGAAACAGGAGATTTTGAACAGCTCATAAGTAAACATGGGTATTTTTACAATATGTATAATATAGGAAGAGTGGGTTAAGCATACAAATACTTATTTAAGCAAATTCTTGTTTTAATGAAAGAAAAATTTTTTCAATTTATAAATATACTATTTTAACTTTGAGGCTTGAAAAACTATAGTGTATAATATATTTTAGATAAAATGAATAAAGAGGTGTCTTATTAGTATGAAAGATACAGTAAATCTAGCAGGAATTATACATGAGAGTCTTAATAATGGACCTGGAATTAGAAGAGTATTATTTGCCCAAGGGTGCAAACATAATTGCAAGGCTTGTTTTAATCCTCATACACATGGATTTGGTGGAGGTCAGGATTATAGAGTTCAAGAATTAGTTAATGACATAAAAAGAAATCCACTTATAAGTGGTGTAACTTTTAGTGGTGGAGATCCATTAGAACAAGGCGAAGCTTTTGCTGAAATTGCTGAAGAAAGTAAAAAATGTAACAAAAATGTGTGGTGTTACACAGGTTATAAATTTGAATATATCATGGAAAATGCAGATAAAATCCCAGGATGGAACAAGCTTATAAATAATATAGATGTATTAGTAGATGGAAAATTTGATATAGAAAAAAAAGATGAAGATTTAAAATATAGGGGATCTAGAAATCAAAGAATTATAGATGTTAAGGAAAGTTTAAAAAACAATAAGATAATAGAGTTTAAATTAACTTAAAATATAAAGTAATGAAAAAACAGGGGGGAAAAATATGAAGCCTATTATTGGGATATGTGCTGATTATGTATATGGAATAACTGAATTATATGACGGATTTGGGAGTAATTTCAACTGGCAGGTAATAACAGATGATTATGTAACAGCTATAGAAAATGCAGGAGGAATGCCTATAATAATACCTGTAATAAGTATTAAAGAAAATATTGATAGGTATTTGGAAATGATTGATGGAATTATTTTTGCTGGTGGATATGATGTTGAGGCTAAAAGATATGGTGACAGTCCAAGTTTCAAAATAGGGGCAGTTAGTCCAGAAAGAGATGAACAAGAAATATATCTTGCCAAAAAGATTATATATGAAACAAGAATTCCAACATTAGGTATATGTAGAGGATGTCAGATATTAAATGTGGCTGGGGGTGGTGATTTATATCAAGATTTAGTTGAAATAACTCCAAAGAATGATGTTAAAATTATAAATCATTCAATAGATAATTCACCTAAATATAATCCAGTTCATAAAGCTAATATAAAAAAACATAGTAAGATGTATAAAATATTTAATGAAGAAGTTATAGAAATAAATTCATATCATCACCAGGTTATAAAAAATGTTTCGGAAGAATTTGAAGCAACAGTAATAGCTACTGATGGTGTAGTTGAAGGTATAGAAATTAAAGATGATAGATTTGTTGTTGGAACTCAATGGCACCCAGAGATGATGGCTGAAAAAATAGAAAAGCAAAGACTTATATTTGAATCATTTATAGAAGCTGCAAAAAAATTTAAGGCACATGAATAATAAAATAGACCATATCATAATAAGATTATATTTATTATAATATGGTCTATTTTTTTATATACACTATCTAAAATTAAAAAAATAAATCAGTTTAATCTTTAACTATATAGAATTTAAAATTAAAACTTTATTCTTATCAGCTTCAATAAAGTCTTCAATCATTATAGAATTAGAATTAATTCTTTCACCTGTTTTCATGTTAGTTAAAAATGTTTCTACACCATCAAGTTCAAATGTTAATTGAGGAGTCTTATAATGCATGGGTATAGTTATTTTACTATTAATTTTTTTGGCTAACAGAGCAGCTTCTTCACCACCAATTGTATAATTTCCACCAACAGGAATTAAAAGAACATCTATATTTCCAATTAAATCAATAACCTCATCATCAAGCATATGACCTAAATCACCAAGGTGACATATTTTAATATTTCCAAAATTGAACTTAAAAATAGTGTTTGGGCCTCTTTTAGCGCCTTTTACTTCATCATGAAAAGATGGAAAACTTTCAATTGTTATGTTCTTTTCTTGATAATCTTCTGCATTACGAAGGATTTTAACATCATCATGTAGTAAAGCTGTATAATTATGATCAAAATGCTCATGACTTATAGTTACAATGTCAGTATTACCACGAAATAATGGATATCCGACAGTTTCGTCAAATGGATCAGTAACTATTTTAGTCCCATTATTATCTTCAATTAAAAATGATGCATGACCAAGCCAAGTTAAATTCATAATAAAAACCTCCTAAAATTAATTTACAAATTTTTCTGAAATATATTAGTATTTTAACATAAGAATGAAAATATAACATATCAACTATAGGGTTCCAAGTTCAAATTTAAAATAATATATTTATCAATTGAAAAGCTTTTTTCTTTCATCAAGGAACAGGAATTATTTAAATTAGAGTTTCTTTGAAATTTTTATGAATAACGTTTTAAATAATTTGTGTTTCTTGGAATACTACTATTCTCATTTAATATTTGAATAATTTCATTTTCAGCTTGAAATCCTATATAGGGTTTCAAGCTGAAATTCAAAATAATCTCTTTATCAAATGATACTACTAATCTTACAGTTTATTCTATTATCATGTTGGAAATCAATTAAAAAGTAAGAGTGAATAGTAAAAAGTTATGATTAATATTATTTATTCCTATATAATATTTAAAATGTGCAAAAGTGTATAGTACTATGAATTGATTTTAAATTATTGGTTATATTTATAATTAAATGAGTAACAAATTGTGTAATTATGAATATAATTGTATAAATAAGGTAGTTTAAATTTAGTTTTAACCTTATGATGAAATGAATTGACAACAAATAGTTAGTGTACTATAATGAATTCAAATTATAAGTTTTTTTAAAAGGCTATGAATAGGAAAAGTAATTTATCGTAGAACTTAAAGAGAGTGAGGGGTTGGTGTAACCTCATAGTTGTAGATAATCGAAAATCACCTAGGAGCTGAAAGCTGAAATTAAGTAAGTTTATCCGTATTTCTGCGTTAAAGAATAGAGTATATTTGTACTTGAAAAATTACCATAGGTGGTATAGCGAAGATATCTTCGTCCTATTTAGGGCGGGGTTTTTTTATTTTATAAACTAAAATTTTAACTTTTAAGATTGACTAATAAATTTACAATAAGAAAGGAGTTTTTAATATGTATAAAAAAATTGATTCTTCAAAAAGTTTTATGGACATGGAAAAAGATGTTATAAAACTTTGGAGTGAAAAAAACATAATACAAAAGAACTTTGACGCAAATAATGATGGCGAGTATTTTACATTTTATGATGGACCACCAACAGCAAATGGTAAGCCACATATAGGTCACGTTCTTACAAGAGTTATGAAGGATATTATCCCAAGATATAAAGTTATGAAGGGATATAAAGTATTAAGAAAAGCAGGATGGGATACTCATGGTCTTCCAGTTGAACTTGAAATAGAAAAAAAACTTGGAATATCAGGTAAACCTCAAATAGAAGAGTATGGTGTAGAAAAGTTTGTTACAGAATGTAAAGATAGTGTGTTTACATATGTTGAAATGTGGAGACAAATGTCTGAAAGATTAGCATATTGGGTAGATATGGATAATCCATATGTAACATTCCACAATAATTATATAGAGTCAGTTTGGTGGGCATTAAAAAGAATGTGGGATAAGGATTTAATATATAAAGGATTTAAGGTAATGCCTTATTGCCCAAGATGTGGAACAACTTTATCTTCACACGAAGTAGCTCAAGGATATAAAGATGTAAAAGACAGTTCAGTATATGTTAAATTCAAACTAAAAAATGAAGACAAATCTTTCTTAGTTTGGACAACAACTCCTTGGACTTTACCAAGTAACGTTGCATTAGCTGTAAATAAAACATACGATTATGTTGAAGTTGTTCAAGAAGATGAACATTTAATACTTTCAAAATCATTATTAAGTAAATTAAATGGAGAGTATGAAATAATTGCTGAATTTAAAGGTGAAGAACTTCTAGGAAAAGAATATGAACAAATGTTTAACTTTGAAGTTCCTGAAAAGAAAGCATTTTATGTTGTTCATGGAGATTATGTAACATTATCAGATGGTACTGGTATAGTTCATATAGCGCCTGCATATGGAGATGACGATAATAAAATAGGAAAACTTTATGATTTACCATTAATCAATTTAGTTGATGGAGAAGGTAAATTTGTAGATGCAGTTACTCCATGGGCTGGAATATTTGTTAAAAAAGCAGACGAAAAGATAATAAATACATTAAAGGAAGAAGGAAAACTTTATAAAAGTGAAAAATTCCTACACTCATATCCACACTGCTGGAGATGTGACACACCACTTCTTTACTATCCAAGAGAGAGCTGGTTTGTAAGAATGTCATCTTTAAGAGATAAACTTCTTGAAAATAATAACAATATAAATTGGATGCCTGACAATGTTAGAACTGGAAGAATGGGAAAATTCTTAGAAGGTGTAATTGACTGGGGTATTTCAAGAAATAGATACTGGGGAACACCACTTCCAATTTGGGAATGCGAATGTGGACATAGAGAGATGATAGGAAGCATAGCTGAACTTAAGGAAAAAGGAATAAATGTACCAGAAGATATAGAACTTCATAAACCATATATAGATAAAGTACATTTAAATTGTCCTAAGTGTTCAAAGGAAATGACAAGAGTGGAAGAGGTTATTGACTGTTGGTTTGACTCAGGATCAATGCCATTTGCACAACATCACTATCCTTTTGAAAATAAAGAAGTGTTTGAGGCTAACTTCCCAGCACAATTTATTTCAGAGGCAGTTGACCAAACAAGAGGATGGTTCTATACATTACTTGCAATATCAACTGTAGTATTTGAAAAGAATCCGTTTGAAAACTGTATAGTTCTAGGACACGTACTAGATAAAGATGGATTAAAAATGTCTAAGCACAAAGGAAATGTTTTAAGTCCATTCACAGTATTAGAAAATGAAGGAGCAGATGCGTTAAGATGGTACTTCTACACAGCTAGTGCACCATGGTTACCTTCAAGATTCTATGAAGAAGCTGTTATAGAAGCACAAAGAAAATTCATAGGAACACTATGGAATGTTTACTCATTCTATGTTTTATATGCTGATATAGATAAATTTGACCCATCTAAATATGAAAATTTCGTATCTGAAAATGTAATGGATAGATGGATGATGTCTAAACTTAATACTTTAGTTAAGACAATAGATGAGCATTTAGAAAACTATAGAATTACTCAAGGTGCAAAAGAACTTGAAGAATTTGTAGATGAACTTTCAAACTGGTATGTAAGAAGAAACAGAGCAAGATATTGGGTTGAAGGGTTAAATGATGATAAAATAGGAGCATACATGACATTATATAGAGTATTAACTACTTTATCAAAAATAGCTGCTCCATTTATACCATTTGTAACAGAAGAGTTATATCAAAACTTAGTTGTTGCATTTGATAAAAATGCACCAGAAAGTGTTCATTTATGCAGATGGCCAGAATACAGATCTGACTTAGTAGATGAATCTTTAGAAGAAGAAATGAACAAAGCATATACAATAGTTAAACTTGGAAGAAGTGCAAGAAATGGTGCAAACATTAAGAATAGACAACCGCTTGGTAAAATGTTAGTTTCAGCAAAATCACTTCCAGAATACTATGGAGATATAGTAAAAGATGAACTTAATATAAAAGAAGTTGAGTTAGGTGCTGATATATCTAAATATGTTAATTTCGAAATAAAACCAAACCTACCTGTATTGGGAAAAGCTTATGGTAAATTAATACCTGGAATAAGAAAAGCTATAGGTGAAATGAACCAAATGGAACTTGCACAGACTATAAATAATGGTAATACTGTTACAATAGATGTTAATGGTGAAGAGATAGAATTAGATTCAAATAAACTATTAATAACAATGCAAGGATTAGATGGTTATGCATTTGCTGGTGAAGGTGACATGGGAGTAGTTTTAGATACTACAATAACTGAAGAATTAAGAGAAGAAGGTCATGTAAGAGAGATATTAAGTAAAATTCAAAACATGAGAAAAGAAAGTGGATTTGAAGTTGCTGATAAAATAAATATCTACGTTACAGGCAATGAAATGCTAGAAAATGTAATAAGAAAGTTTGAAGAGCAAATAGCTAGAGATACACTTGCTGTAGAAATAGTTTATGGTGGAAACTTTGATTATCAAGAAGTTAAAATAAATGGTGAAGAGTTAAAACTTGCTGTTGAAAAATTATAATTAAATAAAAATACCCATAAATGAAATGTTTCATTTATGGGTATTTTTTTATAAAAAATAAATTAATTGTAAATTTATTTATAACATTACTTATTATGTATATTAACATAGTTATATAATTGTATAATTAATATAGTAAAATATTTACAAAAATCACAGATTATATTTCAAAAATCAAGGGGGATTTAAAGAGATGAAATTTAATAAAGGAATATTTTATGTAATTTCAATAGTTAGTTCACCTATATTTTTAATATTTATATTATGTATGCTTGTTAATATAATAAAGAAAATATTATGGATAAAGAAAAATAATGGAAATAGTAAGGAAAATGAAAAAATAGCTAATATAGAAGAGGAAAAAAATGATATTGTGTGTAAAAATAAATTTAATATGACTAAATTTGTGTTGATAGAAATTGTAAAATGTGTTAGTATTCCAACAGCAGTACTTTTTTCAAATTATTTTATAGCAATTAAATTACTTGACGTTATTTGGTAAAACACAAGCATATAAAAATACATTTCATTATAAATAATCAGAAGTTACAAAGCTAAATATATAATAAAATTTGTAAAACTTAGCATATTCATTTGTAAAATTTTAAATATACCTAAATAGTAAACATATATTTAAGCATATGTGGAAAAACTATTGTAAATTATTATAGTATAAAGTACTATAAAATGATAAGGTTGGTTAAGAAAATATTACGTATGAATGAGTATGTTATTTTTAATATACTAAAAGTTTAAATTATAAATAATAGGAGTGATTAAAATGGCAGCTTCAATTAAAGATGTAGCTAAAGAGGCTGGAGTTTCAATTGCTACTGTATCAAGAGTATTAAATGGAATAAATGTCGTAAATGAAGATACTAAAAGAAAAGTTTTAGATGCTATAGATAAGTTAGGTTATAGACCAAACATTCTAGCAAGAAGTCTAAAAACACATAAGTCTAGCACTATAGGAATAATAATTCCAGATATAGCAGGTGCTATTTTCCCAGAAGTAGTTAGAGGCGCAGAAGATGTTGCTAATATATATAATTATAATATAATGTTATGCAACACAGATTTAGATATAAATAGAGAAAAAGAAAGCTTTAGAATGCTAAAAGAAAAAATGGTAGATGGTGTAATATACATGGGAAATGCTATGGTTAAAGAAGTAGAAGACTTTATAAATGAGTTAGATATGAAAGTAGTAACCGTAGGAACAAGTGATTCTAAAGAAAAATATCCAAGTGTTGTAATCGATGTATTTCAAGCAGGATATGACGCAACTAAATACTTAATAGAAAAGGGAAATAAAAGAATTGCATACATTGGTTTTTTCCCAGAAATGTATGGCGGAAATTATCAAAAGCTTTTTGATGGATATAAGAAAGCTGTAAGTGAAAATATAGGATATGATGAAAATTTAATTTATTTCTCATCTTTAAATGCGCAAGAAGGATTCAAAGGTGTAAATACAATATTAGAAAAAACATCATTTGATGCTGTAATTTGTAGTAGTGATGAAGTTGCAGTAGGTGCAATTAATGCATTAAGAGAAAGAAATATAAAAGTTCCAGAACAAGTAGATGTTATGGGCTTCAATGACACTGATTTAGCATCAATGTACTATCCAACATTAACGACAGTATCACAACCACTTTACGATATGGGTTCAATAAGTATGAGAATTCTTATAAAAATACTTAATAATGAACCAGTAGAAGAACAACAATTTATATTACCATATGATATAGTAGAGAGAAACTCTTGTAAATAAAATTAAAAAAATGTAAACGTAAAATAAGACTTAAGCTAAATTTAGCTTAAGTCTTATTTTTATTTATCTAAATTTCTTTCAAGATTTATATTTTCAAATTCAGGTATTTTATCATTATCTACTACTGATTTCTTAGATGCAGTAGCATTTTGTTTAACAAATGTAGCTTTAGTGCTTAGTGGAGGTAAAATCACACCAGCACCACCAACACAACCGCCTTCACACATCATACCTTCAATAAAGTTTGCTGGAAGTTTACCTATACTAGCAAGAGTCATAGTTTTCTTCATATCAGTTGGACCACTTATTTTAATAGGTTTGAAATCTATATTAATTTTTTCACGTTCAATATAGTTTTCTATAGCAGCAGTAAGTCCACCAGTTGCAGCGAATCCACGACCCAAAGTAGAACCATCATCAAAAGTAACTGAATCGCAATTTTCTGGATCCATGTCAAAGGCATCTAATAATGCTGAAATTTCTTCAAATGTAAGTACATAGTCAATTATATCTTTTACATCAGGACGTCTCATTTCTCCTTTTTTTGCAGTACAAGGACCTACAAAAATTATTTTTGCATCTGGATCAAAAGATTTTATATATTTACCAGTTGCTATCATTGGAGAAACTGTTGAAGAAATTTTATCTTTTTCCTTTGGAAATTTCTTTTCTATATAACTTAAAAAACCAGGGCAACAAGAGTTAGTCATGTACTTATCACCAGAATTCATTCTTTCAACAAATTCGTTACTTTCGTGAATAGTTACTAAATCTGCACCACAAGCAGCTTCATATACATCAGTAAAACCAATATTTAAAAGAGCGGATTTAACTTGACCTAAAGAAACTTTATTGCCAAATTGACCTCCAATTGCAGGAGCAATTATTGCGTAAAGGTTTTCTTTTTTTGCAAGACGTCTAGCTACTGGTTCAATGAAACTCTTATCAGATATAGCACCAAAAGGGCAAGCTTTCATACAAGCACCACATTGAATGCAATCTTCTGTTTTTATCATGGCTCTTCTATCTTCAGCTACAGATAATGCGCCAGTAGGACAAACAACTTTACAAGGTCTTAAAACTTCTGAAATTGCATGATAAGGACATTGCTTTTTGCAAAGTCCACATTCCTTGCATAACTCTTGATTTATAAAAGCTTTACCATTAACTCTTACCATGGCTTTTGTAGGACAAACCTCCATACATTTATGAGCAAGGCAACCTCTGCAAGCTTCAGTAACAGTATATTTATTTATTGGACATTTATCACAAGCTGCTTCGATAATATAAATAATTTGATCATTATTTTTTATGTCTTCCAGTTCATCCATAGTATCTCCAGTTGGTGAATATCCGGCAGCAAGTTTTGCACGTTGATTTACAATAACTCTTTCCTTGTAAACACAACATCTGTATTGAGGAGTGTCCTTATCAACAATACCAACATGAATTTTGCTTAGTTCTTCTGTAGTTAATCTGTCTTCTTTTGCTAGTATGGCAATGCTTTTTAAAACATTGTGCTTAATTTTTTTTAATTGAGTTTCAAAAATAAACATCCTTACCTCTCCTTTATATATGACAAATAATTTATAAAACAGGATATGGTTCCAAGTTTATTTCCTAAATAAGCTAATCCAAAACTTGGACACCTTAAATAGTGAGACGTAATCGAATTCAATTAAATAAAAAAGCACATATTTAAATAAAATATTTTTTAAAAATAACTACTACATTTAAGTTCGATATGGTTTCACTATATTAACAAACTTTTAAATTTTAACAATTCCATAAATATTATACTATAAAGATTGAAAAAAATATCCAACTTTTATTGCAAAAAAAATAAAAAATGAAATAAAAAAAACATTTTACAGAAAAGTTAAACAAAAATTAAAAAGTAACAAAAAACTACACAAAAAAACTTTTAATATAAGTAAAAAGTAAAATAATTTCCCGGTAAATATCTAATAAGGCAATAGATGTAGAGTGATTTATAGAAAATAATAAAGGAAAAAGAACTATTAGGAAAAAACATACAACAAGGGAATTTACTTCTCAATATTGTACAAAGTGGTGTCATAAACTATAATAAAAATGTATAACTATGTCTTTATAAGAAATATAAGAATAAAAATGAGATTTATTTGTTTTAAAATTACAGATTTTAATAAATGACTATATAAGGTTTAAATATTAGCATGGACAATTAATTATTGAATAAGCTGAAATAATAAAATTGGAACCATATAGAATAGTGTATAAAAATGGAGGTTAGTAACTTGGATATAAATAAAAAAGTAGAACAAATATTTACATATTTACTCAGCGTCAAAAGTATGAATGATAAGAAAATCAGGGAAATAAGTGAATATGAAGAAATATTTTTTGAAAATGCTTTCCATGACATGGAAGGTATTGATTTAGTAAATAGTGAAACTAAGGATTATTGGTTAGAAATTACAAAAGAAAATAAAGATTTATATAATAAATTTTCAAAAATATATTTAAAACTTCAAAAAAATGGGGAGAATTTAGAAATTGTATATGGAAATGGACTAGTTATAGGAATGGAGGAAGAAAAACAAATTTGTCATCCTATATTTATAACAAAAATGACACTTGTATTTGATGAAAAAAACAGTGTTTTTTATTTGAAACCATATAACAATGTAACAAATGTGGAGACAGATTTTTTAAATGGCATAGATAAGTTTCCAATAGATAAATTAATAGATTTAAGTAGTAAAATAAAAACACTAGGAATAAATCCTAGAGTTTCAGAAGAATTAATTAATGGAATAAATGAAGTTAGTAGTGTACTAGATATTGATTTTGATGGTGAAATGAAAAAACTATCATCTTTATTGGATATGAATAGTACAGGAAGTTTAGAGTTTTATGATGAGCCAGTAATAATATTTAGAAAAGTAGATACTAGGCTTTGGAATTTAGAATTAAATTCAATGATAGAAGCTATAAAAAGCGGTTATAAAATTCCTAAGACTATAGAAGCTTTAGTAAATAGTGAAGTAACAAATGAAAATGTTAAAGATGATGAGTGGGATGTTATAGGTGAAGATTTATTGTTCCCATTACCATATAATAATGAACAAAAAGAAATAGTGAAAAGATTGTCAGAAAACTTTGGTGTTGTTGTACAAGGGCCACCAGGAACAGGGAAAAGCCATACTATAGTAAATCTAATTTGTCATTTGCTAGCTCATGGTAAAAGAGTATTGGTGACAAGTCAAACAGATAGGGCTCTTAAAGTTCTTAATAATAAGATACCAGAAGAAATACGATCTCTTTGTATGAGTATCTTAGGGGATGATGCTAAGGCTATGGATGATTTGGATAATTCAGTGAGAAAAATAACTGAAAATCTTTCTCTAGATGTTAGTGAAATAAAGAAAGAATTCAAATATTTAAGATTTAAATTAAAAGAATGTAAATCAGCTCAAAATTCTTTATATGAAGAATTAAAGAAAATTGAAGAAAGCGAAAATAGCTTATTAGATTATGACAACAATCAGTATACATTAATGGATATGGCTAAATATATAAGAGAAAATACAAACTTAGATTATATTGATGATTCATTATGCATAAAAGATAGTAGTCCATTAAATGATGAAGAATTAATGGACATGCTTGAATTACTAGAAAAGTTTAAATCTGATGAATTAAAATTATATGAGGATAGCAAAGAAAATATAAGTAAGTTACCAAATTTGGATTATGTATTAAAACTTATAGAAATATATAATGAAGAAAATAAAAAGTCTGAACAAAATAAAAAGATCTTATCTAATTGGAGCGACAAGGAAGTTACAAGTTATAAAAATACACATTTAATTAACTTGCTAGATGAGGCTTATAAAAGTTTAAGTGAAATAGAAGGCACTTATATAGAAAAACTTATGAAAGTATATCATGCAAATAAAACTACCAAAGAATTTTGGAATAGTTTCATAGAACATTGTAATGAATGTATAGAGTGTATATCAAAATTAAAGATAGAACTAAACAAACACTCAATAGAAATTCCTAACAATGTAGATTTAGTACAATTTAAAAAGGATTTTAAAATTGTAGAAAAAGCTATAAGAGAAAAGGGAAAAATAAGTTCATTGTTTAAAATGTTACATGGTAATGTTAAGTATATTATTGAAGATGTAAAAGTTGATGGTGAAAATGTTACATCAGTAGATAAATTAGACATAATTAATAATTATATTAAGTTAAATGAAACAGAAAAAGAATTAAAAAATTATTTTAATAATAATATAAAAGAGCTAGATGGTGAGCAAATAGAAGAAGAAAGCAATTATTTACTAAAGATGGAGGATACACTTCAAAAGTTAAATATAGTAATTAGTTGGGATGAAAATTACAAAGATAAAATAATAGGATTATTAAAAGCTAAACATTTTAGTAAGGAAATTAATTTTTATGAAAAGGAAGACTATAAGTATATAAAAGATTCTCTTTTAAGTTTAAAATCATTTAGACTTATGGAAAGTACTAGAGAAGAATTAAATCAAAATAATAAAATTATAAAGAAATATCCTTGCTTTAATCAATTTTGTGATTATATAGAAAAATTCGATTATAAATCAGTTAAAGAGCTTAATAGAGAAATATTATATGTAACTAAAAACAGTAATGAGCTGGATAAGCTTATAAAATATAGAGACAAGATGGTAGACGTTTGTCCTAAATTCACAAAGTATATATTTGCAAAAGATAATGAAAACTTAAAAAATGATTTCATGAATTTTAAAGATGCATTTAAATATAGGGTATTTAGTGAATTTATAAAAGATAATTGTAACAATGATATAATGAAATTAGAGAAAATGTTACATGATGAAAAAGTTTTAGAAAATACATTGATAAAAGAAATTGTAAGCAAACAAAGTTGGTATAACCAAATTCAAAGAACAACAGAATCGCAAAAAAGAAGTTTATTTGCATGGATGGAAGCGATAAAAAGGATAGGTAAAGGAACAGGGGTACAAGCTGCTAAGTATAGAAAAATTGCACAAAAAGAAATGGAGAAGTGCAAAGATGTAATTCCTGTTTGGATAATGCCAATAAATAGAGTTATAGAAAATCTTAAAGTAAATGAGAATGCTTTTGACGTTGTAATAGTAGATGAAAGTAGTCAAAGTGATATAACTGCATTAACAGCGTTAATGAGAGCAGAAAGAGCAGTTATAGTAGGAGATGAAAAGCAAATAAGTCCAGAAGCTATTGGAAAAGATAGTGGAATGGTTGAAAAACTTATAGAAGATTATCTTTATGACATACCAGATTCAGATTGGTTTGATTTAAAGACTAGTTTATACACAACAGCATTAAGAGTATTTCCAAATAGACTTGTTTTAAAGGAACATTTTAGAAGTGTTGAAGAGATAATAGGATTTAGTAATAAGACATGTTATTCTGATGAAATTATACCTTTAAGGTGTGGTAAGAATGACAATCCAATAGATACAGAACCTTTAATTGCTGTAAAAGTAGATGATGCTGTTAGGGAACCATCTAGGTCTGTAAATATAAAAGAAGCTTATGCAATAGTAGATCAAATTGAAAAGTGTTGCAAGGATGAAAAATATAATGGCATGACTATGGGGGTAATATCTTTACTTGGCGACGCACAAGCAGAAGTTATCGAAAATCTTCTTATAGAAAGAATTGGAATGGAAGAGATTATAGAAAGAAAAATTGTATGTGGAGATGCATATTCATTCCAAGGCGATGAGAGAGACATAGTATTTTTATCTCTTGTTATAGCAAATAATGTTAAATATAATATATTAGCTAAGGATTCTGATATTAGAAGATTTAATGTAGCAGCAAGTAGAGCAAGAAATCAAATGTGGATATTCCATTCTGTTGATTTGGAAGAGATAAGTCCTAAGTGTATAAGATATAAGTTACTAGATTATTGTATTAACTATAAAAACTATGTCTATAATGATATTAAGGATAAAGAATATGTACTTACTGATTTTGAAGAAGATATAGAGCAAAATCTTATAGGAGAAAGTTTAAATATAACTCCAAAAGTTAGAGTTGGTAAGTATGAAATTGATTTTGTACTAGATGCAGATAAATGTATAGCAATTGAGTGTGTTGGAGGAAGAAGAAATGGTAAGTATTCTTGGGAAGATAGTTATGAAAGACAACATACGTTAGAAAGAGTAGGATGGAAATTCTATAAAATAAGAAGTAGTGAATTTTATTTGAATTCCAATGATGCTATAAATAAATTAAAAGATTTCTTAAAATAAAATTTAAACAAAAGAATAATATTATACAAAAGGATGTTACAAAGGAGTAGAGATATGGAAAAAATTAATGAAACATTATTTATTATGTTTAATAATGGAGATAATAAAATAAAAATAGGTGAACTAAGTAAATGTGAGAACAAATACTATTTTAAGTATGATATAGAAGGTGCAAAGAAAGCTAGCGAATTTGGATTTGAGGCATTTCCTAATTTCCCAAGAATAAATGCACAGTATTTTAGAGAAGAAATATTTTCATGCTTTAGAGAAAGAATAGCTGGAGACAATTTAGATGATGAAGAGTTATTTGACATTATAAAAAGTACTGGAGCTAGATTAGCAGAAGATAATTTAGAATTTGTATTAGATGAATCAACAGTTGTTGAAACTGAAAAAAAATCTAAAGATGATAAAAAGGAAGAAGAAATAAAAGAAGAACAAGATATAGAAGAAAAAGAAGAAGAAAAATAAAACGGATAAATAATCAATTTTTTTCAAAACTAACATATATTGATATTAAGAAAAAAAGCATGTACTAAAAAAGAAGACTTTATAGTACATGCTTTTTTTATAAAGGTATTAGGAGTTGAATTTTTTGGATTATAATGAAAGATATAATTTATGGATGAATTCTAATAGTATAGATGAAAAAGATAAAGAACATTTAAAAGATATAAATCATGATGATAAAAAAGAAAGATTTTATAAGGAATTAGAATTTGGAACTGGTGGATTAAGAGGGGTTATGGGGAATGGTAGTAATAGAATAAATAAATATACAGTTAGAAAAGCAACAGAAGGATTATCAAGGTACTTAATAAAAAAATATACTAAAGATATTAGTGTTGCTATTGCATATGATTCAAGAAATAATTCTAGTGATTTTGCCAATGAAACAGCTAAGGTTTTAGCAGGAAACAACATAAAAGTGTATCTATATGATGATATAACAGCTACACCAATATTATCTTATACAGTTAGAAAGCTCAATTGTAATGCAGGCATAGTTATAACAGCATCTCATAATTCAAAAGAATACAATGGTTACAAAGTATACAATTCTGATGGAGTTCAAATTACAGATAAAATGAGTAAAGAAATTTTAAGTGAAATTAAGAATGTTAAAAGTTTCGATGAAATAAAATATGAAAATATAACTTATGCTCTTGAAAAAGAACATATAGTTTATATAGGAAAAGATATAAAGAAACAATATATAGAAAAAGTAAAAAGTATATCTTTGAGAAAGAATATAATAGATGAATATGGTGATAAGTTAAAAATTATCTATACACCTATACATGGTACTGGAAGGGAACCCATTACAAGAATTTTAGAGGATTTTAATTATAAATTTAAGATTGTAAAGGAACAAGAGAATGCAGATGGAAATTTTCCAACTGTAAAATATCCTAATCCTGAGGATACAAAGGTTTTCAAATTAGCTTTAGAAATGGCTAAAAAAGAGGATGTAGATTTAATTATAGGTACAGATCCAGATTGTGATAGAGTTGGTGTAGTATGTAATGATAATGGAAAGTATGTTCCGTTAACTGGAAATGAAATAGGTATACTTTTAAGCTTTTATGCACTAGAAACATTAAAATCACAAAATAGATTATCTAAAAAAGCAATGATTATAAAAACTATAGTGACAACAGATTTAGTTAAAAGGTTTGAAGAAAAATTTGAAATTGATGTTTTAGAAGTGTTAACAGGGTTTAAATATATAGGTGAATTAGTTAAAAATGAAAATAGTAGACAATTTATTTTAGGATTTGAAGAAAGTTATGGATATTTAACTGGTGATTTCGTTGGAGATAAAGATGCTGTGATTGCAACATCATTAATTTGTGAGATGGCATTGTATTATAAATTAAAAGGTATATCTTTGTGTGAGCAACTTAAGAATATATATAAAAAATATGGATATTCAAAAGAAAAATTATTATCCTTTGAATTTAAAGGTATAGAGGGAAAAGATAAGATTGAATATATAATGAATTATTTTAGAAATGAATTTTTGAATATGTTAGAAAATCAAAATATTAAGGTTAAAAAAATAGAAGATTATAAATTAGGGATAGTAAGTGATTTAAATTTAAATAAAAAATATGAACTAACATTGCCAAAATCAAATGTAGTAAAATTTATTTTAGAAGATAATTCGTGGATAGTTATAAGGCCGTCAGGAACAGAACCAAAGATAAAAGTATATTTAGAAGCAGAAGATAAAACAGAAGAAAAGTGTATTAATAAAATTAATGATTTTGAAAAAATAATAAGAAGAATAATACTATAATGAAATGAAAAAAGGATGACTTAAGAAGAGATTTAATTTAAGTCATCCTTTTTAAGAGGTATTTTATAAATAAATTACTCTTTAGAAGAAGGCAGCTACTCCGCCTTAAAGAGCATAAACACTGGCAATTATTATTTTCTTTCATGTTTAGTAATAGAAGAAAATTAATCAATAGAGCTGATAGTATGACCAGTTTTAATAACATTTTTCTTAACGAAAGTTGCATCGTTCCCATTTTTGTCTGTAACATCTATGGTGCGATGATATGCATTATCAAAGGCGTCATTTAATAATTCATAATTACTTAAACTTTCGTTTATTAAATTATTTATTTTATTGTCAGAGTAGTTTGTAGGGCAATTTTCGTCAAAAGATTCAAATGACATAAAATCATCTCCTTATAACTTTTGTAAAGAAACATTAAAAACACACTTTACAATACATATGATTAGTAATTATTAATAAAAGTATACGTAGTAAAATTTAACATAAAACAATATGAATTATATGTTAATAAGTAATTAGATGTAAAAATAAAGTGTTAGTTTTTTTTATAAAATTTTATAGTGTTTTTCAGATAAAATTAGTTAAACACTATGTACAAAGTAGTTTTTATAAATTTGTATTTTCGGATATTAAGAATAATGGGAGTAATAGATACCATAACTTTTCATCATTATTTATTGATTGTCCCCCTATATAAAAGTAGGAATAATATGTGTATAAGTTTGATAGTTTTTTTATAAGTGGTGGATAATTTTAAATAGTTAAGTTATTTTAATGAATTTATGGAAAATAGAATAGCACAAAAAAGTAAAAATCAACATAAAATAGAATTAAGCAATAAATAAAGGTGATATTTTGTTATACGCATTAATTTTAGCAGGTGGAAAAGGAACAAGATTATATCCCTTATCAAGATCAAATAATCCCAAACAGTTTTTAAAAACAGTAAATAATAAAAGCTTTCTTAGGAATACTGTAGATAGGATTACGCCAATTATCGATAAAGATAATATTTTTGTCGTTACAAATAAAGAATATATAGATAAAGTATATGAAGAGCTACCTGAAATAAAGGAGGAGAATGTATTTATAGAACCTGAAAATAAAGAGACTGCAACATGCATAGGATTGTCGGCTGTTAAGCTTCTTAAAAGAGATAAAGAAGCTGTTATGGTTGTGTTACCATCTGATCACTATATAGAAGGTGAAAAACAGTTTAATCAGACAATCATTCAAGCTATAGAAGTGGCTGAGAGAAAAAGAGGCCTTGTAACAATAGGAGTTATGCCAACTAGACCCGAAACAGGATATGGATATATTCAAATGGGAAATCAAATTTCAGGTGATATACCAACTTTTAAGGTAGAGAGATTTACAGAAAAGCCTAATTTAGAAGTTGCTAAGGACTTTTTGATGGAAGGAACTTATTTGTGGAATAGTGGGATGTTTGTATGGAGAGCGGATATTTATTTAAGAGAAATGCAAAGGTATCTTCCTAAAATGCATGAATGTATAAATAGGATATATCAAAGCATAGGTGAAGAAAACGAACAAGAGGTGATAAATGCACAATATGATTTAATTGATGGAATCTCCGTTGATTTTGGTATCATGCAAAAAACAAGAAAAGCATATGTTATAAAATGTGAATTTGTATGGGATGATATAGGAAGCTTTAATGCCCTTACTAGATTTTTAAAGTCTAATAGAGGCAATAATATATCAGGTCCATCATTTTTAAATGATAGTGAAAATTGCTCAGTATTTGGTAATGATAAATTAATCATAGGTTTTGGTTTAAAAGATTTAGTGATTGTGGATGCAGGGGATGTGATACTTGTTATGGATAAATCTAAGGATCAGGAAATGAAATCATTACTAAATGAAATTAAAGAAGATGAGGAGTTAAAAGGGTTTTTATAAATTTTTAATATATAAATATTAAATTTAAATTTGCTTAAATTAGGAGATAAAATTTTAAAATTTAATATAGGAGGAATTTAAGAAATCAATTTTAAATTTATTTAAAATTGATTTCTTAAATTATAATGAAAAATAATAATTATAAGACTTTTTTATAGGAGGTTTCATGGTATAATGTAATTAAAATAAAAGCATTTTGAGGGTTAACATGAATTTAATTACTTTTAAAAATTTGACTTTACAAGAGAAAAAAAATTTATATAATTTTATTTATAGAGTGGATAGAAATTTTGATAAAAATTATGAAGAAATGATTCAATTTTTTGAAAGTGAAGTTTTTGAATATGGAAATCAGCTTTTTGTATCACATATAAATGGTAATATTATATGTTGTTTTGGAACAATAACTAAAGAAATAGAAGTTTGTAAAATGGCATATATTACAGAATTTTATGTTAAAAATTATGATTTAACTCTATATAAAAACAATATAAAAAATATATTAAAAGATGCAGTTGAGTTTTCGATTAGTAAAGGTGCAAATAAGACTTCTTTAGGGATAAGAAATGAAATGTTGTATTTATCAGAGATTATTATAGATTCAGGGTTTAAGGAAGTTTATGATGCTTTAATCATGAATTATGAAGGACAAAGGATATTAAGACAAAGTAATTTAAACGGTAAATTGAAGTTTAAACCATTAAATTTGGGTAATATAAGTAATTTTACAAAGTTACATAATAAAGCATTTAATGGAGAATGTAATGCAGCAACTATTACAGATGAAGATTCAATGGTATATTTACAAAATTATAAAGGTAATGAAGAGTTAATAGGTATTATTGAAGAGAAAAATATAGAGATAGGTGTATACATGCTATCTAAAGTTGATGATATAGGATGGATAGACAACATAGCTATTATAAATGAATATAGAGGTAGGGGGTTAGGTAAAGAGTTACTTAACAAATGTATAGAATTTTTGCAAATTAAAAAGGTAAATGAAATAAAGTTACTTGTAATAACCTCTAATTATAAAGCATATGGTCTTTATAAAAGTTTTGGATTTAAAGATGAAAAAATTTTTTCTAAATGGTTTGAAAATTAAAATAGTGATTTTCTTAAATTTTGTAAAACAAAGACTTACAAATTTAAGTTAAAACGGTTAAAGTAGTTGTTACGACTTTACCAATATAGGCATAAAACTTGGAATATAAAAATCAAATACTAATTCGTTAAAATTAAAAGTGTAGATATTAATCTACACTTTTAATTTATTTTAAAGTATCTAGAGGACACTCTTCACATACTTTTTTATATACTTCTAATGTTTTTTGTGTTGTATTTCTCCAAGAAAATTTTTGAGATTGTTTATAGCCAAGCTCTGCATAACTGTTTCTCAAGCTTTCATTACTAAGCATAGTGCCTAGGGCATCATAAAGCTCTGTTTCACTATTAGGATTTATTAAAATTCCTGCATTTTCAACTACTTCTGGAATTGAAGTAATGTTAGAAGAAATTACGGGAACTTTGCAATTCATTGCTTCAAGAGGTGGAAGTCCAAAACCTTCATATAATGATGGATAAACAAAAGTTTCAGATGCGTTATAGAATATTGGTAAGTCTTCATAAGGAACATATCCAGTAAAGATAATATTGTCATTCATACCTAATTTATCACGAAGCTTTATAAGGTATTGGGATTCATCTCTATATGATCCAACTATAACAAGATTATACTCTTTATCAAGACTTTTATATATTTTAGAAAAAGCACGTATTAATGTATGAACATTTTTTCTTTCACTAAATCCACCTAAGTAAAGAATATAAGGTTTATCAATATTATATTTTTCTTTTATTAATTTTTGGCAATATTCTTTATCTAATGGTTTATAATTATCATTAGCTGCTAGAGGAGCAACATAAATCTTATTTTCATCTATAGGAAAAAATCTTAATATATCTTTTTTGCTATATTCAGAAACAGTAATAATGGCATTAGAGTTTTCCATTATTATAGGCATTTCTTTAAGAAATTTTAATAAGTAGCCTCTGCCAACTGTTTCAGGCATAATATATGGAATTAAATCATGTATGGTAACAATTTTCTTACACAAAGTATTTGGGTTCAAACCTATTCCATTTTGAGGAATGTGATAAAGATTTATGTTTTCATATTTTAAATTATATGGTATATAAGATGTTTCAAAGAATCTATGATGTCTTTTAGGTGCCATAACTATTTGAGAATTCTCTTTCTTATAAGTTTCACTATTATCAAGATCCCAATAAATTTGATAATAGTTTTCTTTATCTATATCAAGTAAATTTTTAAGTAAATTTTCAGTATAAGTACCAATTCCTGTTCCGCTGTACCAATTTATACCTCTGCCATCGAATCCTATTCTCATAAAAATACCCCCTTAAAGAATACAAGTTGAAAAATGAAATTATTGTTATTTAAAATGAGAAATAACAATTTAAAGTGTTGTACAAGAATTAACAATTAACGAAGAACAATTAACAATGAAGGATAAAACTTAAATGTCAGTTTTGAAAATTAATTTTTGTAATAGTTTGTAAATAAATTTAGTTAAAGCCTACTAAAGGCTAGTTTTTATGTGCTTCTATTTTTATATTGTTTTCAACTAATTTGCTTAGCAAATTTAATAAAAGATCATTTTTAAAAATTGGAAATCCAATTTTCACATTTACTGTCTACTGTCAATTGTCCATTGTCAATTTTAAAAAATATAGATTAAAACTTAGAATTAAAATTCTCAACTGAAACATGAATAACTTAAAGTTTCAACTTGGATTCCTGTATAGGGTTCCAAGCTTGAATTTAAAATAATAGCTTTCTCAAATGATACCACTAACCTGATAGTTTATTACTATATTTATATTTGGAACCAGTTGTCAATTTTAAAAAATATAGATTAAAACTTCGAGTTAAATTTATCAATTGAAACATGAATAACTTAAAGTTTTAACTTGGATTCCTATATAATATCATATTATTTTACATATATATAAATGTTACAAATTACCAAATAACACATAAAATAAAACACAAAATATTTATTTTAACATATATTGCAAATATAGGGATTTAGGGAGGGGTACTTTTGGAAAGTTCTAATATACGAGAAATAATAGAAAAACAATATGGACTTTCAGTTTCAAATATAGAAAAAAACAAGAATGTTTTTAGGATAGAAGCATCAAGAAATATGTATTGTTTAAAAGTTATTAATTATGAATTAGCACATTTTATATTTATATTAGAAGCAATTAAACATCTACAAAAAAATGATTTCAAGTATATCCCTAGTATTATGAAAACTGTAAGTGGTGATGAGTATGTAAAAGTTGGAAGGGGTTATGCATATTTAACTACGTGGGTAAATGCTAGAGAATGTAATTATAACAATGTATTGGATGTAAAGAATGCTGCAAGAAAATTAGGAGAGCTTCATAAAAAAAGTGAAAATTTTATAGTTACTGAAAGCATGAAACCAAGAGTTGGTTGGTTTAAATGGATAGAAACATATGAAACAAGAAAAAATGAAATATTAAACTTCAAAGAATTAATAAACCAAAAAGATAAAAAGAGTGAATTTGATAATATATATATGTGTGAAATGGAAAAAGAACTACAAAGATGTGATAGAAGCATTGAAAATCTTTTGAAGTCAAAGTATTTAGATACCATGGAAAAGGAAGTTTTGAAAAATGGATTTTGTCATCATGATTATGCACATCATAACGTTCTAATTACAAAAAATGGTATAAATATTATAGATTTTGACTATTGTATATTAGATTCTCATTTACATGATTTAAGCAGTTTATTGTTAAGAAGAATGAAATATGATAGATGGAGCTTAGATAATGCAAGAGAAGTGATTGATTCATATATGGAAACCCATGAGTTAGAACAAAGTGATATACCAATCATGGCTGCTTTTATGGAGTTTCCACAGGACTATTGGCAACGTGGAATACAATATTATTGGGAAAAACAACCTTGGGGTGAAGAATTTTTTATAAAAAAATTAAATTTATGTTTAGAGGATAGGGATATGAAACAAGAATTTATAAATGAATTTAAGAAAATGAAATTATAACTATATATTATATAAAGGAAAATGAGGTGTGGTAAATGAAACGTTTTTTTTATGAAAATTTTCAAGAGTATTTAAAGGAAAATGGAGTAAGAAAAATAGATTTTATATTAAAAGATAATGAATGTTTAAGTATGAAAGGAATGGAACAAAGGGTTAATAAACAATTGGAAGTAATTTCTCAATTTCATCAAAAGTCTTGTGGATTCAATGGATGTTTAAAATACAGAATAAATAATGATACCTGTAAACTTATAGAAGAATGTAAGATTCATATTAAGCGGCTGAAAAAGGATTTGCAGAAAATTAAGGAATCTGGTTGTAATGGCAAAGTTGAACAGTTTATAGATGAATATGGTCCAATATATTTAGAAAGGGCAGAAGAATGTATAAGAAGTATATATAATAGCAATTATATAAAACTTATATCTAGGAGTATGGACAAGGTAGAAATATGTTTAACTGATGTAGGATTTGATAATCTTCAGTATGATAATGGAATTAAAATAGTTAATTTTTATGATATAGCGTACAACATGGTAGAAATGGATGCGTATTATTTATTATCTAAACTAAAAAGAAAAGGAATAAAATTAGATTGGAAAGAACATATAAATAAGTTTTGTGAATTTGAAGGTTTAACAAAAAGTAGTGGAAATTTTATATTAGCGTTAATGTCATATCCTCATGAATTCATGAAGGTTTATGAAAAGTACAAGAAAAATAAAAAAAATTGGAGTGAAGATGATTATATAAGAAAATTAAGAAAAGCAATAGGTGAGGATGGAGAGAGTCTTTTAAATTTAATAGATGTGAACTAAAATGAGTTTTGACATATATAACAAAAATAGATTAAACAAACTCCATAAAGTTAAGGATTTTATGGAGTTTAATTTATATAGGATTTCAAGATGGAAAATGAAATTACTTTAATATTAAATTATAATAAATTAACCAAGAAAAAAGTTTATAAATTAAATTGGGAAATAGAGATTTAAAATACTGTACAAAATTAATGATTGACAATGAAGAGTTAACAATGAAGTGAGTAACATCTATAATCATTGTTAATTCTTAATTGGTTCCAAGTATTAAATGAGTAGTTAAATATAAATTTTAAA
Organism: Clostridium amazonense; assembly: GCF_056431285.1. Taxonomy (NCBI): domain Bacteria; kingdom Bacillati; phylum Bacillota; class Clostridia; order Eubacteriales; family Clostridiaceae; genus Clostridium; species Clostridium amazonense. Next base: position 96,455 of record NZ_JBWKMH010000002.1, read on the forward strand.
TTATTAAATAATAATGGTATAGACTAAAAACTTCACTTGGAACCCTTATAATAGGGAGGTATTACCATATGAATTGTACGATGGCTAGAGAAGATATTTTAAGTAGTGGGTATGATTTAGATATAGAAGTGTTAGAAAGATATAAATATGAAATACATGAAATTATACCTGTTAGAAAAGTATTTATTTTAAATACTAGTGATGGAAATAAAATATTAAAAAAAGTAAACTATGATTTAAACGAAGTTAATTTTATAAATAACGCTATGAAATATTTGAAGGAGAATAAATTCAGTAATATTATAGATTTTAAAGAAAATGTATATGGTGACTGTTGTACAAAGATATATAATAATAGCTATGTAGTTATGGATTTTATTGAAGGTAGAGAAGCGACATTTTATAATCCTATAGAATTAAAAATGATAACTAATTCACTAGCAAAGATGCACAATGCATCTGAAGGATTTAGATATAAGAATAACTCATATAGATATGAGGCTGGGATGCTTATAGAAAAATCAGAAAGAAAAATGGAAGAAATACAAATCTTTAAAAAACTAGTTGAAGGATATGAGAAAAAAACTAAATTTGATAATATGTTTTTAGAAAATGTGGACTATTATTTGGGTGAAATGAAGCAAAGCATTAATTGCTTGAAAAAACATCAGTATTTAAAGCTATGTAGTTTTGAAGATAAAATTTCTTTGTGTCATCAAGATTTAGTTGCTAGAAATATAATAATTAATAAAAAAAATGTGTTTTTTATAGATTTTGATTATTCGACTATAGATTTAAGAATATGTGATTTATGTAACTTTATAAATAAATTTGTTAAGAACTTTGCATTTGAATTCGAAAAGGTTAAAACTGTTATCAGTGAATATAGTAAAGAATATTCTTTTGCAAAACAAGAACTTCAAGTACTTCATGCAATGTTAATTTTCCCAGGCGGATTTTATAATATCGTAAAAAATTATTATAAAAGAAAAAAAGGATGGGAAGAGGAGACTTTTAATACAAGGTTAGAAGTGAAAATTAGAAGTAAAAATGAAAGAGAAGAATTTTTAAAAAAATTTAATAACTATTATTGTGAGTAGTTGACCTATTTACAATATATTATAAAAAATATGAAGAATTTAAATATGAATTCTTCATATTTTTTTGTTTTTAAAATTTTGATACTCGATTATAAATATTTAATGTTTCTTTTGCAGTATTGTTCCAAGATAACGAAGAAACCTTTTTAAAACCCTTATTGATATAAGTATTTCTTAATGAGTGGTTTTCTAGTAAATTTAATATTTTATTAGATAAATCATCTATATCATTAGGATCGAATAAACAAGCAGAATCTCCTACTATCTCAGGAATAGAGGTTGTATTTGAAGCTATAACGGGAATTCCACAAGCCATAGCTTCTATTGGAGGCAATCCAAAACCCTCATAAAATGAAGGATATACAAACAAACTTGAGCAATTATATAAATAAGGCATATGTTCCATAGATATGAAACCAGGAAATAAGATATAGTCTAATAGACCATATTTTTCTACTCGGTTTCTATAAAGTATATAGGATTTTCCTTTTGATCCAGATATGACAAGCTTATGTTTTTTTCTAATAGATTCTGGTAACTTGCTATAAGCATCTATTAATCCAAGAATGTTTTTTCTAGGGCTAAAACCACCAACATATAAAATATAGTCATCATCAAGATTGTATATTCTTTTCAAAACAAATTTACACATTGATTTGTCTAATGGTATATATATATCCTCACTAGCTAAATACGTAACAAATATTTTTTCCTTTGGGTAATTAAAATCTTTAGAAATATCTTCTTTAGAGTAATTTGACACAGTTATTATTCCATCACTATTATTAACAATCCACTCCATATTTCTATTGAAAATATCTAGATATCTATCCCCAACAGTTTCTGGCATATGTAGAGGTATTGTATCGTGTAAAGTTATTATAAAAGGACATGTCTTTTTTAGTGGAAGACCAACTCCGTTTTGTGGTACATGATATATATCTAATGCGTTATCCTTAAGTATATTAGGGACATTTACTTCATCCCAAAAAGTAGAAGTATTTTGTGCATTAATGCAATTTAACTCAAAATTACTTTTAAAATCTATGTCATTATCATATTCACTACTTGTAAAAAGTAGATAATTATTAATGGCATCAATATTATTAAGTGAATTAATTAGTTGGTAACTATAAGTTCCTATTCCAGTACCTCTATACCACTTGGCAGCACGAGCATCAATTCCTATTTTCATAATAAAACTCCTCTCGTTAAATTGACCTATATAATTTAAAATGGCATTATTTTTAAATTTATTCTATATAAAATTATATTAATGATATATGGAATAATATGTTATTTGTGAATGACTTTTATAGATTTTATTTATATAAATTATATTAAATTAATCCATATTCTAATTAAGTTTATATACACATATAAATATTATAGGGGGAGGTGTTAAAAATGATGAGAGAATTTGAAATTGAGCGCCAATTTGATATAAAAATAGAAAGTATAAAACCTAATAAAGGCGTGTATTGCCTAAAAACAAATGATGGACTAAGATGCTTAAAAAAAATAAATTATGGCACTCAAAAGTTATTATTTGTATATGGTGCAAAAGAGCATCTATACGAAAATGGTTTTACTAACATAGATAGATATTTCTTGAATAAAGATGGAAATCCATATGCATTAGTTAATGAAGATATTTATACGTTATCTGAATGGATAGAAGGAAGAGAATGTGATTTTCAAGAGGAAGATGATTTAATAGAAGCAAGTAAAACTTTAGCAAAACTACACAAAGCATCTAAAGGCTATGAACCACCTGAGAATAGTAAATTAAAAACAGACTTAGGTAGATGGCCACATTTAATGGAAAAGAGAATAAAGTCTTTCGATAAAATGAGAGAAATGGTTAGAAAGAAAAAGAATAAAAAGCATGATTTTGATTTAAGTTATTTAAAAAATGTTGATTATTATAAGGCTTTAAGTAATAAAGCATTAGAAACATTAAATTCTTCTAATTATTTTGAAATATGTAAAACTACAGAAGAAGAAAAAAGCTTTTGCCATCATGATTACACATATCACAATATTATAATCAATGATAAAAATGTTAATGTTATTGATTTTGATTATTGTAAAAGAGAAGTAAGGGCATATGATATATCTAACTTTATGATAAAAGTTTTAAAAAGAAGAAATTGGGATTTTGAAATAGCTAGAAAAATATTAGAAGCATATAACACTGAAAATACATTAAGAGATGATGAGTATAAAGTTATATATGCGTTTTTAATGTTTCCACAAAGATTTTGGAGACTTTCTAACAGATATTACTATAATGAGGTGAATTGGATTCAAAGCACATTTACAAAGAAAATAGAAGAACTAGTAGATGAACGAGAAAAATTTGAAAAATTTATTGAAGAATTTAAATCTTTTTATAGTATATAAATTAAAAAAAAGGGAGTATATCTCCCTTTTTTAATTTAAAAAATTTTTATGTAATCTAGTTTATAGATTAATTACATAGGTTAGAGGTTTAATATGGGTATTATTTTATATATAATTTTATAATCAAAGAAGTGATACTTGAGTACATAAGCTATAAAAAGATTATACAAGAAAAGGCAAGTAAAGATAAAAGATAAAAAATGAAAAGTATAAGTTTTTCCTTTTATTTCACATATGTATAATATTTGAATATTTATTGATACATAGTACAATAAAATTAAAATAAAATCAAAAATGAATAAAAGGGAACTAAAAATTATGTTAGGATTTTTAAAGAAACTTCAGGAAAAAATAATCAGATACAACAAAAACAAATTGATAAGGCAGAGAAGGGTATTGAAATTTTACTTGATGATTCTGTAAGACAAAAAGATAAAGGGGTATATACTGCCTTTTGAAAATATAAAAAATGTAATCATGAGAAGTAGTGAACAAATAGAGAAAGATATTACACTAACAAGGATGTTGGCTTTTGGGGTATATTCTTTAGCAATGAAAAAGAAGAAAAAAGTAGTATCAACTGTTGCATTAGCTGGAGATAAAGCACCAGCCTTATATAAGAAAGTATTTAAGATATTGGCAAAATAGCTAGTATCTTTTTTATATATAAATTTAAAGATTTAACCTAGAGTCTTTAAATTTTAAATTAGCAGTAAGTAAGATAATTCAATTTTAGATTTCGAGTTTGGAACAATAAGTGGTAGAATGTCATAAAATGTTATTAAAGCTATATAGTAGAGGGGTTAAAAGTGAAAATAGGTGATATTGTTACTAGAAAGTCTTATGATGGAGACATTGCTTTTAAAATAATAGATATAAAAGAAGAAGAGGGCAAAGAAGTTTATATAATACAAGGTTTAAATATACGTATTGAAGCTGATGCAACAGAAGAAGATTTAGAGTTACTTACAGGAAATAGACAAGGTGCAGTGGACAAAATTTTTAATAAAAAAGTGAATAATTGCTTGAAAAAGGTTATTAATAGTAGGGGATCACAATACAGAGGAGAGTCAGCAGAAGTTCTAGACAGTTCTTATTATGATTACGTAAAAAAAAACAAAAATCAGATAGATAAGAAGGAATTATTTTTCGGTAGGCCTGGAAGGATACTTCATGTTGATAGTGATGCAAATTATGTAGATATATGTTTGAAGACATATAAAGAACTTTCCATAGATGCAGTTGGAAAAGTGATAACTGAAAGAGAACAGCCAGAAAAAATATTAGATTTAGTAAAAGAAGTTAATCCTGATATAGTAGTTATAACTGGTCATGATGGAATGAATAAAAATATATCAAATTATATGGATTTAAATGAATATAGAAATTCTAAATACTTTGTAGATGCAGTTTCCATTTTGAGAGCATATAAGTCAAGTTATGATGAACTTGTTATATTTGCAGGTGCGTGTCAGTCTTGCTATGAAGCTCTTTTAGATGCTGGTGCTAATTTTGCAAGTTCACCTGATAGAATATTAATACATTGTTTAGATCCAGTACTTATATGTGAAAAAATAGCATATGCAGGTATTGATGAAGTAGTTAATATACAAGATGCACTTGAAAATAGCATAACTGGAATAAGAGGGGTTGGAGGTTTACAGACAAGAGGAAAATATAGAGAGGGATATCCAAAATCACAATTCATATAGAAATTAAATTAATTTATTTATTTTGTAAATAATACTTTAAAATTATAGATAATGAATAATACTTTTATAGGTTAATTAGTATTCATTATCTATTATTTTTTACAAATAAAATTAGTTTTGCAAATAGGAATGTTAACAAAGTGAAAACATATATATAATATGTATAGAAAATTACTTATACACACATACTAACCTCAGTATTGTTTGATAAATATTTTACAAGTTGAAGAATTTCATATTAAAACCAAGAAAATATCCTATTTAATAACAAATTTTAAAGAAATATACCCCAAATCTAATATTGACATTTTATCAAATAAATAATAAAATAAAAATTTTAAGTTGATATTAGTTGGTGTTTATTATATAATATATAATGAAAGAAGGTGTTTCACATGCAAAAAAGAAATGTGTTGCTTTCAATTAGGGAAGATATTGAAATGCATGTAGGCCAAAAAGTAACGTTAAAGGCTAATGGCGGCAGGAGAAAAATCCTAATAAATGACGGAGTACTAGAAAAAGCATATGACAGCATCTTTGTGATTAGACTTGATAATTGTGCTCATAGAACTGTTACATACAGTTATTCAGATGTTTTAACTAAAACAGTTCAATTAGTATTTGCTAGTTAGAAAATTGACATAAAAAAAGGATACATTTAAGTGTATCCTTTTTTATTATTTTAAAATATAAGCAAAATAAATATTTAAAATAAAAAAATGAAAGATGGGGGATCCATCTTTCAGCTATGGTATAAAAGGGTATTGAGAATTTATGAGAGGTTATATGGTCAATAACCATCTTTATAATATAACAATTATCGACAAAAGTCAACAATATTTTCAAAAAAATTATTTAAACAAAAAATAAAATATAGGAATAATTCTTCAGGATAGATTATATAAATTATTAGTAGGTATTTAAGGTATATTTTAGAAATAGATAAGAATGTTATTATTTAATTATGAGTATATAAAAATGTGTTATAAATTTTAAACTTTAATAAGCTTACAATTAACGGTTGTAAAATATATTTACATCTAATTAATTATAAATGTACATATACTCATAAAAATTAAAAGAGCAACATAATATTATTTCAAAGATATACTTAAGATTAAAGAGGAGGGTTATTTTTATGGATTTGAATTTGATTAAAGACAATATAGACTATGAGCAATCAATTGGGGAAAAGTCTGAAGATGTTGTTATAAAAGAAGAGTATGTAATTCCAGATACACTTCCAGATGTTATAGACGTTTTAATGTTAGATGCAAAACCATTTATAACAAATAAAGAAGTTATGAATGGAAAGGTTATGGTTGAATGTGAAATAAAATTTAATGTGTTATATATGAATAGAGAAGAAGAAAATACAGAAGCATACTCTGTGAGTTATAGCACAAAGTTAAATAGTACAATTGATGCAGAAGATGCTACTGATGATATGAATTGTGAAGCAAAAGTTAGTATGGAACATATTCAATGTTTAATAGTTAATGAAAGAAAGATTTGTATACAAGGTATAGCAAATTTTAGTTGTGATATTGTTAAGAAGAATAGCTTTGAAATAGTGAAGGAAGTAGACGGAGATGATGAAATACAATTTTTAAAGAAACCAATGGTAGTTGATAAAGTTGTTGGTAATTTTGAAAATGAGATAACTGGTAAAACAGAAATAAAAATTGATATGGATAAACCTGAAATTGGTAAAATAATAAAATATTTCGTGACTATAGGAAAAAAAGATATAAGACTTTATGATGGCGGTATGAGTATAGATTGTAATGCTAATATTCAAATACTATATAAGGGTAGAAATACTAGAGAGATTATATGTATAAATGAGAATGTTCCAATAACTAAGGAAGTAGACATAGATAGTATAAAGAGCAATATGGAACATAATACAGATTTTTTAGTATATCCTTTTGAATGTGAAGTAAAAGAAGATGATATGGGTGAAAATAGAATATTAGATGTAGAATTTTTAGTTAAAACTTACACAAACGTTATGTGCAAAGATGAAATAGAAATGATAGAAGATGCATATTCACCAAATAAAATATTAACAATGGATAAAGAAGAATTTGAAATGAATGTAATGCAAGGTTCAAACCAAACAGAAGTATTAGTTAAAGGTGATATAGAAGTAGATGGTGAAAAGCCTTCTAAAATAATTATGGCTACAGGTGATGTAAATATAACAGATAAGAAACTTGTAGATAATAAAATAGTTGTAGAGGGAGTTTTAAAAGCTGATGTATTATATACAACAGAGAATGATAAAGAATATGTATCTTGTACAAGCGATGAAATACCATTCTCTACAAGCATAGATATAGATGGTGCTAAAATTGATATGATGTGTATGTGCAAAATGTATCTTGAAATGATAGAAGCATCAGTAGAAGCAGGGAATGTGTGCATAAGAGCTATAGTAAGAGGATATGGAAAAGTTTCATATATAACTAAACAAAAATTCTTAGTAGAGATGCTTCCTGATGAGGGAGAGTTGCCAAAGAAAAATGCTAGTGTAACTATATATGTAGTTCAAAAAGATGATAACTTGTGGAAGATATGTAAAAAATATTATACAACTAAAGAACAAATAATGGAGATAAACCAAATAAATGATGAAGGTGACATAAAACCTATGGATAAACTAATAATCCCAGGTAGAGCAGTTATATAAGGTTTTAAAGGTATCTAGAATTTCTAGATATCTTTTTTATGCATAAATATATGTAAAACTGAATTTGGCTTTAAATTTAAGCAGGAATAAGATGAAAAATATTTGTTTTTAATGTAAAGTTCTTACAAAATTTTGAAACATTGAATTTTAGGTATGAAATTACTTGAAGTTAAGAATTAAATGTAAAAAATGTTTAAAAATGATAATATATACTTATGTATAATAAATTTAAATAATATAAAAGGGGGAGTGCTATATGAAGTCAAGACAAAGAAAAATCTTGATTGTTGCGGTGTTTATAATAATTATAGCATGTATATTATGTGGGGTTTTTGCAAGAAGAGTTTCTTATGCAGATAAGAAGAAAGATGAGTTTAATGGATTTTTAAATTCCGTAAGTTTAGAAAGAGATAAAGTGGGCAGTATACAAACTAAAATAAAACAAGAACAAATAAATTGGTTAAAAAATGAGGAGGATACATTTACTGATGACGAAATCAAGGAGTTTGTTGAAGTAGATAAGAAACGGTATCAGGAAAATATGATAGTATCACTAGAAGATGAATATGATGAAAATAAAATTTTAACTTATGATGAAGCCAAAGATGATGTGAATAGAATGTTTAATTTATTTAAGTATGGATATGGTGCTTATGGGTATTTTGGTGGAGCGGAAGTTTTTCAAAAAGCAAAGGAAAGTGTGCTTAAGGAGTTAGATGGAAAAGAAAAAATTATGTGTAGAGATTTTAATAACATATTAACTCAAAATTTGCTGTTTATAAAAGATGGTCATTTTTATATTTCTCAAAATCAATCTAGTGATAGGAGTTTAAAGAAAAATACCTATAAAGTATATTACATGTCAAATGAGGAATTTTTAAAGGATGAGAATGGTTATTATAAGTTAGCAGATAATAATAAAAGATATATAAAAAGTATAAATGATGATGAAAATATAGATAAATATATCAAATATAGTATTAATGAAGATGGAAAATTAACTTATAGAATAGTTATAATAAATGAAATGTGTAATGAGTATGTTATTGATGTAAATATAACTTTTTTGGAAAATAAAAAAGAATTAAATGAAAAGATAAGATTAAATTTATCACCATGCACTATTCAAAATGAAGAAGTGTTTGAATACTTTTTAGAAGATGATATTCCAGTTGTAAAGATAAATGCAATGTATGAAAATACAATTGGTGGCACTAGTCAAAATGAATTTTCAGAATCTGCATTAAAAATGAAAGATTATCCATGTGGAATAATAGACCTTAGGGGAAACCGAGGAGGAAGACTGGAGGCAGGTGTACAATGGATTAAAAATTATACTAATCATACTGTTGGGTTAAGAGGTGCTTCATATTATTTAAATAGTAGCCTTATAAAAAAAGTGTATAAAGAATTTACGGGAATAGATGGTAATTATATTGAAGATAATGAAACACGATTAGAAGGAAAAAATTTAGAAAAAATTTCAAATGATAACTTATTATTTGTACTTATTGATAAGGATACAGCATCGGCAGGAGAGTGTTTTGTTGAAGAACTTATGAATTTAGATAATGTAGTATTTGTTGGAACAAATACTAGTGGCTTGCTTGCTTGTGCAAATATGTACTATTATAAATTAAAAAATTCAGATATAACAGTTGGACTTGGAAATGAGTTATATATACCACCATATTATGATGATTTTGAATTAACTGGTTTTCAACCAGATATAGTAATAGAATCTAATGATGCATTAACAAGAGTAAGACAGCTTATAAAACATTACAATCTTAATAAACCTAAAAAATAAACTATTGTAAAGATGTTATTTTAAAATGGATAGTTTTTATAATTAAATCTATCCATTTTTTATTATAAAAAAATTTGATATACTAAATATAAAACTAAAAAGGTGGTGACTTTATGAAAGCTAAAGCATATGCAAAGATTAATTTATCTTTAGATGTAGTTGGAAAAAGAGAAGATGGATATCATCTTTTAGAAATGATTATGCAAAATGTTGATATATATGATGAATTAGAATTTAAGATTTGTAATGAAGGAATTAAGATAAATTGTGATGGGGGAAAAATCCCATTAAATAAGAACAACCTAATTTATAAAGCTATAGATTTATTCTTTAAAACCTATGATATAAAAAGTGGAATTGAGGTAAGTGTTGTTAAAAATATTCCAGTTGCGGCTGGAATGGCAGGGGGAAGTGCTGATGCAGCTGTAACTTTAAAGTGCATGAGAGATATGTTTAAAAATGATGTTACAGATGAAGAATTAATGAAACTAGGACTTCAAATAGGTGCTGATGTTCCTTATTGTATATTAGGGGGAACAGCTCTTTGTGAAGGCATTGGAGAAGTTGTAACACCATTAAAATCTTTTAAGGGAAAAACACTTGTAGTGGTTAAACCTAATTTTGGAGTTTCAACTGTATGGGTATATAAGAACATAGATATAAATAAAATACATAAACATCCTAAAACAAAAGAATTAATAGGTGCAATAAAGAGTGATGACTTAATGTATGTATGCAATAACATGAGGAATGTACTAGAAAATGTAACTATAAAAGAATATCCAGTAATAAGAAAGATAAAAGAACAAATGATAGAGTATGGAGCTATTGGATCTATGATGAGTGGAAGTGGTCCTACAGTGTTTGGATTTTTTGATGATGACAAAAAAGCTGAAGAGTGCTATGAAGTTGTAAAAGAAAAATATGATAAATGTTATATAACTAAAACAATATAATATGATTTCTAAGAGAGTAAGTGGATTTGAGAAGCTATTTACTCTCTTTTTTTATTATCTTGAATATAGAATAAGAATATTGCAAACAATAAACTGTAACCTAGAGAATAGAGGTGATTTTTTTGAGGATAATAACAGCTTGTGATGGATATTTATTGATGTTAGTTGTTTTGATTGGAATGGTAGGCTTTTTTTTAGATGCAAACTATTTTAAAAATCAAAATAAGATGAAGGCATATAAAGAATCAAAAATTATAAATGGGGTTGTTGTTTTAATTACAATAGTAATGTTTATAGTTAGAACAATTTTTATAGTATAAGGTTTATATGGAGGGAGAATATTTTGGAAAGTAGATATGAACACATACATGAAACTATATATGATAGTGCAAAGAAAAATATGGATTATGCAAAAAAACTACTTGAAAATGATTCGGATGTAGTTTTTCGAGAGTTTGTGGCAGGAAATAAGAAATTTGGACTTATATATATCGATGGTATGGCAGATAAAGAACTATTAAATGATTTCTTATTAAAGCCTATAATGGGTGGAAAAGCTTGTTTAAATGGATTAAGTGACATCAAAGAGAAGATAATAACTGTTTCTGATATGAGAAATGTTGATAAGATGAGCGATGGAATATTAGCTGTTTTATCTGGAGAAACATTATTGTTTGCTGATGGAAGTACGTATGGTTGTGTTATAGCTAATAGGTCATGGCCCAACAGAGGTGTTGGAGAACCATCAGGGGAATCTTCTATTAGAGGTTCAAGAGAAGGGTTTACAGAGACTATAAGATTTAATACTGCATTACTTAGAAGAAGAATTAGAGATACAAGATTAAAAATTGAAGCTATGCAAATTGGAGTTAGGTCTAAAACTGATGTTGCTATATTATATATGCAAGATATAGTTGAACCAGATGTTTTAAAAGAACTCAAGGAGAGATTAGATAAAATACAAATTGATGCTATTTTAGATAGTGGTTATGTTGAACAATATATAGAAGAAAATAAATTTAGTCCATTTCCTCAAGTTCAAAGTACCGAAAGACCTGATGTGTTGGCAGCTGCATTATATGAAGGAAGGATAGGAATAATAGTTGATAATTCTCCGTTTGTTCTTATAGTTCCAACTGTACTTGCAACTTTTTTTCAAGCACCAGATGACTACTATAATAGATGGATCAATGGAAGCTTGGTTAGAATAATAAGAATTTTCGCTATAATGTTAGCGCTTATATTGCCAGCATTTTATGTAGCGGCAACTTCATTTCATACGTCGATTATACCGGCAAAACTGGCATATGCAATGGCAAGAAGCAGAGAAGGTGTTCCGTTTCCGGCTTATGTAGAAGTTCTTTTTATGGAATTTAGTTTAGTATTATTAGTAGAAGCCATAACAAAACTTCCCAAAGCAATAGGTTCCACTATTGGTATAGTTGGTGGTCTTATTATAGGACAATCAGCAGTAAGCGCAGGACTTGCAAGTCCTATTATGGTAATAGTTCTTGGCGTTACAACTATTTCAACATTTTTAATACCTAATTATATAGTTACTCATGCATTTACATACTTTAGAATATTATTAATAATTTTGGCTTCATTTTGGGGACTATATGGAATTGTTGTTGGGATAATATTCATGTTAATACATTTAACTAGGTTAGAAAGTTTTGGAATACCATATTTGTCTCCGGCAGTAAATTTATCTGTTACAGATATGAAAGATATGTATGTTAGATTACCTTTTAAAATATTTAAATATAGACCTAAATTTATGCATACTAGGGATAAAATTAGGCAAAGATAGGAAACTATGGAGGTTGTGATATGAAAGAAAAATATTTTATAAAGGATTATGGTCTATTTACAAGTTTGGTAGTAACTATGATAGGTATAGGACTATTTTATGGACCTTCATTCGTAGCAAGATTAATTGGTGAAGAAAGTTATTTAGCTAGTATTTTGATGACAATAGTTCTATTATTAATTCTTTATATGATACATAGTATTTTAAAAATGAATAATTATGAAGATATAGTAACAGTTCTTAAGAATACATATGGAAAGGTTATAGGAAATATAATATCAATAGTATACTCTGTTTCAATGATAGTAATATTATCTATGTCGTTAAGAGCTTTTGCTGATGTTATTAAAATATACTTATTACCTAAAACTAAAATTGAAATAATAATAGTAGTATTAGTTTTCATGGGAGTTTATTTAGTAAAGGGTGGACTTAAAAATTTAGTTTATTTTAATGAAATTACTTTTCCTATTATGTTTATACCTGTAAGTGTAATATTATTGCTAAATATACCAAATGCAAAAATTGGAAGATTGCTACCGGTGTTTACTCATAGTCCTATTCAATATGCTCAAGCTGTAATGGAATTGTTCTTTTTGCTTAGTGGATTTTGTATTGCATTTATATTATTTCCTTATGTTAAGAAAAAGGAAAACATAAATCGGATAATAAGAAGGAGTAGTTTATTTGTTGGAGTTTTTTATACAGTAACAATAATGTTTGTTATTGCAACATTATCAGCAAGTCAAGCGGCTAATAAAATATTTCCAACTATTACAATGCTTCGATCTATAAATATAAGAAGCGGTGTATTAGAAAGATGGGATGGGATCGTTATGGCTTTATGGGTGTTGTTTTATTACACCACATTTACAGGAAGTTATTATTTCTCAACTCATATAATTACTAAAGTATTCAATATAGAAGATATAAGAATATCATCTATAATTTATGTTCCTATAATTTATATTTTAGCATTATACCCTCAAAGTATGGCAGAACTTTACACTGTTAAAATAGGACCTGCAAAAATTGCATTTGGAATTTCACTGGTAGTAGTTATATTTGTTTCCTATTTTATAAATTTATTTAAAAGTAAAGGGGGGCAAAAAAATGAAGTTAAGAAGGGTTCTTATTAGTGCAATTACGTGCTTAATTTTAGTTGGATGTACTGATAATGTTGAAATAGATAATAAGGCATTTGTGTCTACTATAGCTATTGATGTTGGAAAAGATATAGAAAAACAAAATTCACTTGAAACAATAAAGCAAAAAGAACCATTTAGAGAAAATGGATTAGATTTAATAAATGTAACTTATGGATTTCCAGATATAAGAAATATGGAACCGGAAAAAGGCTCAGCACCAGAAGTGGCTATAACTTCAAGTGGATATTCAATGACTGATGCATATTTTAAGGCTACATCTAAAATGAGTAGAGAATTTCATTTTGGACATAGTAAATTGTTGATGATAAGTGAAGATGTATTTAAATATCCAGAAGTTTTAAGTGAAATGTTGGATTATATAAGTAGAGATTCAATGTTAAATAAATCAATGTTTCTTGTTATAACAAAAGGAGAGGCTATGCCATATGTTACATACAAGCCACCTACAGAAGATAACATTGAAAATTATATTGCTGGACTTATGATTAATACAAGTAAGAACGCAAGCATAATTCCAACAACACTTCATACATATTTTGCAAATGAGGGCAATAACGAATCACTTATACCATACATAGGTATTGAAGGAGAGGACTTAAAAATTTATGGTATGGTAGCTGTGAAAAATTTAGAAGTTAAAGGTATATTAAATAATCCACAAGTTTCAGATATTCAATTGATTAAAGGTGATATAGGCGCAGCGAAAGAAGTTTCATTTATTGAAGGCAAAGCTATAGATTATCATATAGATGATAGCAATAGTAAACTTAAAATTAAATATGACGAAGAAGAAAATAAATTATATTTAAATTATAATATAGTCATGAAGGGTGGCATTAGTGGTGCTTATTTAGGATCTAATATGCTTGAAAATGATAAAATATCACAAGTTGAAGAGGCTTTAAATATCAGTATGGAAGAAGAATTTAAACAAGTATTTGATATAATTCAAAATAAATATAGTATAGATCCATTAGAAATAAAAGCTAATATAAGAAGGTATCATCCAAGAGTTTGGAAGAAAGTTAGTGAGCATTGGGATGAAGTGTATAAAAAAGCGGAAGTAAATTTCAATGTTAAAAACGAAATTAAAACTATTGGAGTATCTCAATAAAATTAGAAGGACTATTAGTCCTTCTAATTTTATTAAAAAAAGATTGTACAAGCTGTATAAAAAATGGACAAGTGTCAATAATAAAAACATAAAGGAAATACAATATTTAGGGGGAATTAGTTATGAGAAAGTTTAATATAAAATTTGATATAAAAAAAGTAATAGCAAGTGTTTTATTAGGAACAATAGTTTTAGGAAGCACAATAACATATGGAATGAATAGAATCGCTAAGCCATCTATGGAAGATATATCTGAAAAACTTATAAGATTCCATGTTATAGCTAATAGTGATAGTGAAGGTGACCAAGCTGTAAAATTAAAGGTTAGAGATGAAGTTTTAAGATATATATCACCAAGACTTAAAGAGGCCAAGTCAATAAATGAGTCAAGAGAAATAATAAAAAATGAAGATGAAAACTTAATAAAAATAGCTAAAAAAACATTAATTGAAAATGGATATGACTATAAATTAGAAAGTACTTTATCAAAGGAGTATTTTCCAGTAAAAACATATGGAAATATAACTTTACCACAAGGAAAATATGAAGCTTATAGGATAATCATAGGTGAAGGACAAGGCCATAATTGGTGGTGTGTAATGTTTCCGCCTCTATGCTTTGTAGATGTTTCTAAAGGTCAAATCTCATACAATGAGACAGAAAAAGAAATGAAAGAAGTTTTAACAGAAAAGGAATACAATATGGTGGATAATACTAAGAAAAATGTGGATAAAAATTCAAAGATAGTGGATAACTCAGAAGATAATAATATAGTTTTAAAATCAAAAGCAGCAGAAACTATAAAAAAAATACTTAATAAATAGAAAGTTAAGGGAGGCGAATTATCGCCTCCCTTTTATAATTTCAATGAAAATTTAATCTATATTTTTAAAATTGAGATTTATAAAATATCCAAGGTAATAGTGATAGTTACTATTAAAACTATGATTAGTAAGAACGTTATGATGGGGAATTTATTCTCAAAAATGAACTTTTTATGGATAAATATTATATTAATTTTATTTGAAGTACAAATAAAACATTGTAGCGGGGATTTCAATCCCCGGGATATCCACCATCACTTTTCGCTCTTACTTCTTACTTGGTTCTAATATAAAATAGAAATAACATGTAATATTAGTAGTATCATTTGAGAAAGCTATTATTTAAACTTCGAACTTGGAATCCTATAACTCCACTAGGTAATAAAAGTTGTTTATAGGTGGTACTATACATATATATAATTTTAAATTAAAATCTAAGTATAGGAAGAAACGTTAATTGAATTATGAAAATGAATTATGTATGAATTTGACATAGTAATTATATTAAGGAGAGATAGATTATGAAGAAAAAAGTAGCAGTATTATTTGGCGGACAATCAACTGAACATGAGGTTTCAAGAACTTCAGCAGCATCAGTTTTAAGAAATATAGATCAAAGTAAGTATGATGTATACCCAATAGGAATTACTAAAGAAGGTAAATGGTTTGAGTATACAGGAAAAGTAGATAATATTGAAAGTGGAGAATGGGAAAATGATGAATTCTATAAAACTCCATCTGGCGAAAAAATAATATTTAATAATGAGGTTGATGTAGTTTTACCAATTTTACACGGACAGTTTGGAGAAGATGGAACAGTTCAAGGTTTATGTAAATTAAGAAATATACCATGTGCAGGTCCAGGAGTTATGAGTTCAGCTTTATGTATGGATAAAATATATACAAAATATATATTAGAACATGCTGGTATAAAGCAAGCACCATATGTTGTTGTAACAAATTATGATTATAAAACTAGAAAAGAAGAACTTGTTAATAAGATAGAAAATGAATTAAATTATCCTGTTTTCGTAAAACCTGCAAATAGTGGTTCTTCAGTAGGAATAACAAAAGCTCATAACAAAGAAGAATTAGAAATGGGTTTAGTAGAAGCATTAAAACATGATAGAAAAGTTTTAGTTGAAAAAGGAATAAATTGTAGAGAAGTAGAAGTAGCTGTGCTTGGAAATGATGAACCAAAAGCATCAGTGCCAGGAGAAATAATTCCAGCAAAAGAATTTTATGATTATGAAGCTAAATATAAAAATGCATCATCAAAACTTTTAATTCCAGCAGCTTTAAACGAAGAAGATACTAAGGAAATAAGAGATGAGGCTGTTAAAATATTTAGAGCACTAGATTGTGCTGGAATGGCTAGAGTAGACTTCTTGGTTGACAAAGATACAAATGAAATATACTTAAATGAAGTAAATACAATTCCTGGATTTACAAGTATCAGTATGTATCCAAAAATGTGGGATGCAACAGGTTTAAAATATAATGATTTAATAACAGAATTAATAGAATTTGCAATAGAAAGAAATAATAGATAAAACATGGTTTTATACTGCTAAAAAATATTTTAGCAGTATTTTATTTTTTGTGGAAAACAATCCATTATTTATTATTTGCAATATATAACTTGTCAGGTTAAAGTATAAATTATAAAATAGATAAAGATACACGAATTTTAGGAATAAGTTTTGTTATATCTAACAATTGGTTATAATTTAATGAAGAATAACAAAGCTTATAATTTATGATTATATATATGAAAATATCTAAAGCTTTAATCTGAAAAATAAAAGTAAGGTTAAATGAGGTATTTAGAAAATTTTCATCTAATTATTGATTTAATGTTGAAAAACAATTTTAACATTAAAGGTTGTAAAATATTTTAATTTAAGGAGAATACGAATATGACAAGAGCATTAGCTATGGTTTCAGGTGGACTTGATAGTATATTAGCAGCAAAATTAGTAAAGGACCAAGGAGTAGAAGTTATAGGGATTTGTTTTAAATCACACTTTTTTAATGAAGAAAATGCAAAAAGAATGGTTGAACAAATAGGAATAAAATTAGAAGTGGTAGATTTCAGTAAAGAACATTTTGAAATGGTTAAACATCCTAAGAATGGTTATGGAAAAAATATGAATCCATGTATAGATTGCCATGCTATGATGATGAAGTATTGTGGTGAATTGTTAGAAAGATTTAATGCTGACTTTATCATAACGGGGGAAGTTCTTAATCAAAGACCAATGTCTCAAAATAAAAATGCTTTAAATAAAGTAAAAAAAGAAAGTGGTATTGGAGAAAAAATATTAAGACCACTTTGTGCAAAAAATTTAGATGAAACAGAAATGGAGAAAAGTGGACTTGTAGATAGAGAAAAACTTTTAGACATAGAAGGAAGAAATAGAAAAGTTCAAATGGAACTTGCGGAAAAATGGGGAATAAAAGATTATCCATCACCAGCAGGTGGATGTAAACTTACAGAACCTAACTATTCAAAAAGATTAAAAGATATATTAAAATCTAATGGAGATGCAACGGAGAGAGAGTTAGAACTTTTAAAAATAGGAAGACACTTTAGAGTATCTGAAAAAGCAAAAATTGTATCAACAAGAACAGCTGATGAATGTGAAATAATGAAAAAGTTGCTTTCAAAAGATGATATGATATTCTTAGCTAGAGATTTTAAGGGTTCGATGGTTGTTGCAATTGGAGACATAACTGAAGAAGATATAGAGTTAGCGGCAAAAGTTACAGCACGTTACTGTAAAGGAAAAGATGAAAAAGAAATCATTGTTAAATATGGTATGTATGGAAAGCCTTCTAATAATGAAATAAAAGTTGAAAATGTAGATGATAGTTATTTAGCTAAATATATAATTAACTAGGGAGATTGGGTAATATGGAAGAAAATAATGCAGTAATCACTATTGTTAGTGTACAAGATGAAGATGAAGAGATAGAAGTTGTAACTACGGGTAAGTTCTATGAAGAAGATGGTTATTACTATGCTGTTTATGAGGAAACAGAAGCTTCTGGCATGGAAGGTACAGTAACAACTTTAAGAATAAATGGTGAAGGCTTTTCTCTTATGAGAGAAGGTACAATTACAACAACTATGAATTTTAAAAGAAACAATGAAGAAGATGTATTATATAGTACGCCGCATGGAGGATTATGTCTTAAGTTAAGAACAAGAGAAGTAAAAACAAATGTGGATGAAAATGGTGGAGATATAAATGTTGAGTATGACATGATTGTTGGAGGTCAACAACATATAACTACTGTTTTAAGAGGAAATATAAAAATTAAATAATTTAAAAACCCCTATAAATCAATTTGATTTGTAGGGGTTTTATATATAAAAAATATTAATATCTAAATTAAAATAAAAAAACACAAAAAAATACTAGCATACTTTTAAAAAGTATGATAATATATAACTTGTTTTTGAAAATAGAAATCCCATTTTACTGATTAGGGTAATTTCTATTATAGGGTAAAAGTTTAACCTTGTCAACATATTTTTTCATTTTATATAAAGGTTCTAAGTTTTGCATTATAAATATATATTCAAGCTTAGAGCCTAAACATTTTGAAGAAATATAAAGTTAACTATATAAATAGAAATTTTAGGAGGTTCAATATGAATACAAAATATATATTTGTTACAGGTGGAGTAGTATCTTCATTAGGAAAAGGAATAACAGCAGCTTCATTAGGAAGGCTTTTAAAAAATAGAGGATTAAGAGTATCAATTCAAAAATTCGACCCATATTTAAATATAGATCCAGGAACTATGAGTCCATATCAACATGGAGAGGTATTTGTTACTGAAGATGGTGCAGAGACTGATTTAGACTTAGGGCATTATGAAAGATTTATAGATGAAAACTTAACAAAAAATAGCAATGTTACTTCTGGAAAGGTATATTACTCTGTAATATCAAAAGAAAGAAGAGGAGAATACTTAGGTGGAACTGTACAGGTTATTCCACATATAACTAATGAACTTAAAGAGAGAATTTATAATGTGGAAAAAGAAACAGATGTAGATGTAGTTATAACTGAAATAGGGGGGACTGTAGGAGATATAGAATCACAACCTTTCTTAGAGGCTATAAGACAAATACAATATGAAGTTGGAAAAGAAAACACTTGCTTTATACATGTTACATTGGTACCGTATCTTGGCAAAGCTGGTGAACTTAAGACAAAACCAACACAACACTCTGTAAAGGAATTACGTTCAATAGGCATACAACCCGATATAATAGTATGTCGCTCAGAGAAAGAATTATCCACTGAAATAAAAAATAAAATTGGTCTTTTTTGCAATATAGAAGGAACATCGGTTATACAAAATTTAGATGCAGAAAATTTATATGAAGTTCCATTAATGCTACATAAGGAAGGTTTAGACAACTTGGTTTGTGATAAATTAACTTTAAAAACTAAACCAATAAAAAATGATGAATGGATGGAAATGGTTAATAAACTTAAGTCATTAAAGAAAAATGTAAAAATAGGTTTAGTAGGAAAATATGTTGAACTTCAAGATGCATATATTTCTGTTGTAGAAGCACTAAATCATGGTGGATTATATAATGATTCAAATGTTGAGATTAAGTGGATTAATGCAGAAAGTATAAATTTAGAAAATGCAAAATCTTATCTTAGTGATGTTGATGGCATATTGGTTCCAGGAGGATTTGGTAGTAGAGGTGTAGAAGGGAAAATTGAAACTATAAGATATGCTAGGGAAAATAAAGTTCCGTTCTTAGGAATTTGTTTAGGAATGCAGTGTGCAGTAATAGAATATGCAAGAAATGTTTTAAAGATAGAAGATGCTAATAGTGCTGAGTTAGTATCAGAAACTAAAAATCCTGTAATTGATTTAATGTCAGAGCAGAAAAATGTAGAAGAATTGGGAGGGACTTTAAGACTTGGTTCATATCCTTGTAAATTGAAAGTTGGTACAAAATCAAATAAAGCATATAAAAGTGAACTTGTAAATGAAAGACATAGGCATAGATACGAATTTAATAATATATATAGGGAGAAATTAATAGATAACGGTTTAGTTTTAAGTGGAATTAGTCCTGATGGAAAACTAGTTGAAATTATAGAAATAGAAAATCATCCATGGTTTGTTGCTACTCAATTTCATCCAGAATTAAAATCTAGGCCTAATAGACCACATCCATTGTTTGTTGAATTTGTTAAAGCCTCTTTAGAAAACAAATAATAAATATATTTAATAAAAGCTGATTTAAATTAAGTAATTATTTAGTTTAAATTAGCTTTTTTCATTAAATTTAAATGAAAAAAATAATTATTAAGATTATAATTTTATATATAATTGTAAATGATGTAAATATAAGAGGAAGATAAATAAAATAATAAAAAAGTGTTTATAAATTTATGTAGATAAGAAATAAGATTTGTGTTAAATTAATAGTGAAATATGTGTTAATTATTTCAAAAATATGGATAATAAAAAATATATGGGATATAATTTAATTTAGTAGTAGTTCAAAATATATTAAAATGCATTTAAAAACAATTAAGAGACTACACATATGCAAAATTGTAAAATTCATATCAAATATTATTAATAAGTCATCTCAAATGTAGCCAATAAAGTAATGTTAATTAAATATAATAGAAAATGTTTTGTTTATAAAAATTATCAATAAACAAAGAATTATATGTAAGTAATAAATTTACAGCTATATAAAATCCAATTTTAAAATTTTAATTAATAGTGTTCCCAGATGACAATTTAGAGTATTTGTTTTTAAACTTTCATAATTATAAAAAAGAATTAAAGTAAAATAGAAGCAAAATATCAATAAGTGTACACAAAATATATGTTTAGTTTATGTATATATCAATTGAAAAATAAAACAAGTAAATATTATAGGATTATTATATAAAAGGGAAGTGTTAGTAAAGGGTGTTGTTTAGAGTAAATGACTAAATCAATTAAGTGATTCTATCAGTTGATATATAAATGAACTAAAATTTTAATAAGTGTTGAAATATTAAATTATATTAAGAATTAAATAAATTTGTATATTAGAATATAAAAATAGATAATACATTCTCTTTAAAATGTATATTTCAAGTTGAAAAAACTTTAATAGGGTAATAAATAAGGTATGAAGTATTTAAAGATTTAAAACCTTATAGTTATAAATTATATGGAGGTTCATAAAAGAGAATGGTGGAGGTGGATTTAATGAACAAAAACTTAGAAGAAATGAACTTAGCTGAATTGAGATTAGTTGCAAAAGAATTATCTATAAAAAGTATTTCTAAGTTTAAGAAATCAGAACTTATAGAAGAAATAAAAAGAGTATCACCAGCATCAATAGAAAAATCTGGAGTAGTATTAAGAGAAAAAATATCACCCAAAGAAAGTAAAGAGGACGAAATAGAAACTGTGGAAAGTGAAAAGATAACAAAAGAAGAAAATGATATAGTTGAACAAGAAGAAAAGGTTGAAACTGTATCGATAGAAGAAAAAAAAGAAAGACTTAAAGAGCTTATAAATGAATCAGGATCTGCAAAAGGTGTATTGGAAATAAGTGATAATGGAAACTTCGGACTTTTAAGATCTAATAATTATTTAAGTGGACCAAATGATATTTATGTATCATTATCTCAAATCAGAAGATTTAACCTAAAAATAGGTGATGAAGTTTCTGGAAAAGTTAGAATTCCTAAAGAGGGAGAAAAATATAAGGCGTTATTATTTGTTGAAAGTATAAATGGAGAAAATCCAGAGGCAGCAGCAAGAAGACAGCCTTTTGAGAAACTTATACCAATATATCCAACAGAAAGAATAAAATTAGAAACAGATAGTCAAGATTTATCATCAAGACTTATGGATATAATATCGCCAATAGGTAAAGGTCAAAGAGGGGTAATAGTAGCACCACCAAAAGCAGGAAAGACAACACTTTTAAAGAAGATAGCTCAAAGCATAGCTACCAATCATCCAGAGTCAAAATTAATAGTGCTATTAATTGATGAAAGACCTGAGGAAGTTACAGATATGCAACGTTGCATACAAGGTGATGTAATTTATTCAACTTTTGATGAAGAACCAGAACATCACACAAAAGTTGCTTATATGGTTCTTGAAAGAGCTAAAAGAATGGTGGAACAAGGTCAAGATGTTATTATACTTTTAGATAGTTTAACAAGACTTGCAAGAGCATATAATCTAACTATAACAAGGACTGGAAGAACATTATCTGGTGGATTAGATACAGGAGCACTTTTAATGCCTAAAAAATTCTTCGGTGCGGCTAGAAATGTTGAAAATGGCGGAAGTTTAACGATTTTAGCAACAGCTTTAGTTGAAACAGGAAGTAGAATGGATGATATGATTTTTGAAGAATTTAAGGGAACAGGAAACATGGAAGTTCACTTAGATAGAAAACTTCAAGAAAGAAGAATATTCCCAGCTATAGACATATATAAATCAGGAACTCGTAGAGAAGATTTATTACTTAACAAAACAGAATTAGAAGCAGCATATAATATAAGACAAAAAATGTATAATGAAAGTAACTCACAAGCAGTTACTGAAAAGTTAATTAATTTACTATCAAAAACAAAAAATAATAAAGAATTTTTTGATGTAGTAGGAAAAAATCCAGATTTATTAAAATAGATTTTTATAGAGGTGTTTTAAAACATCTCTATTTTTTATGGAAATTAAAATTTTGTATCTATATAAACAATTGACAATTCTAATTAATTTAAATGATAAAAAAATAAAAGCAAGAATTAAATTCTTGCTTTTTATAAGCTCTATTATTTAAGATTGAATTTTTTCATGAATTTGTCAACTCTTCCACCAGCATCAACAATTTTTTGTTTTCCAGTATAGAATGGATGACATTTAGAACAAATTTCAACTTTTAATTCATCTTTAACAGATCCAGTTTTGAAAGTCTCTCCACAAGCACATCTAACAACAGCCTCGTGGTTGTATTTTGGATGTATTCCTTCTTTCATCGATTTCACCTCTTTCGAATTAATACTATATCCGTATTGTCAACTTCTAAATTATATCATGGGTTAAAATATAAAGTCAATAATATTAATAGTATATCCATAAAATAAAAATATAACTAGATAAATATGTATATTTTATATAAATAATTAATTAAAATAAAATATATTAAAAAACAAAAATGATTATAGTATTTATAAAATAAATTATTCATTAATCAATGAAGTTAAATAACTAAAACAAAATGGAAAAATTAAAACAATAATGTAATATTAAGTAATTTGATTTAAGATTAATAATAGATTAAAATAAACTATAGTTTTATGAAAAATATATAAAAGTCTGTAGTTTATTGGAGGAGCTTAAGCATGAGTAAATTATATTTTAGATATGGTGCAATGAATTGTGGAAAATCAACAAATTTATTACAAGTGGCACATAATTATGAAGAACGTGGAATGAAGGTGCTAATAATAAAACCTAAAACAGATACAAAAGGTGGAGATAAGATAGTATCTAGATTAGGTGTTACAAAAAAAGTAGATTTTTGGATTGAAAGTGATGTAAATATTTTCAATTTAATAGAAAACTATATAAAAGAAAATGGACCTGTAAACTGTATTTTAGGAGATGAGGTTCAATTTTTTAAGTCAGAACAAATTGATCAATTATTTGAAGTGGCAGTAAAGTTAGATATACCAACTATATGCTATGGACTAAGAACAGATTTCCAAATGAAAGGATTTGAAGGTAGCTCAAGACTTTTAATGTTAGCACATAGTTTAGAAGAATTAAAAACTATATGCAACTGTGGCAAGAAAGCACTTTTAAATGGAAGAACTGTAAATGGAAAATTTGTTTTTGAAGGTCAACAAATTGCCATAGATAAAGAGGATAATATAGAATATGAAGCTCTTTGTCCAAAATGCTACTTTGAGTTTAAAAAGGAGTATGAGGCTGAAAAAAACAATTGTTGCAAATAATAAATAAGTGGGTGAATTTATGGAAGAGAAAATTGAAAAGAAAAAAAGCAAAACATCTGTTGGTGGGCAGGCTGTTATTGAAGGCGTTATGATGAGGGGAAAAGACGGAATAGCTACAGCGGTGAGATTAGAAGATGGTTCAATAGAAGTTCAAAAGGAAAAGTCTGAGAGCATAACTAAAAAACATAAGTTTTTAGGACTTCCTATTATAAGAGGGTTTGTATCTTTGATAGAATCTTTGGTTATAGGAATAAAAAGCCTTAATTATTCAGCATCTTTGTTTGAAACTGAAGAGGAAGAAAGTAAATTTGATAAATGGTTTGAAAATACGTTTAAAGAAAAAGGAAATGATATATTAATAGGATTTTCATTAGTTGTTGGATTAGCTTTTTCTGTATTTTTATTCTTTATAGTACCTACATTTTTAGCTAATTTAATAAAAAATTATATAACAGATAGTAATATAGGATTAAATATAGCAGAAGGTATTATAAGAGTGTGTATATTCCTTTTATACGTAGTCTTAATTGGAAAGATGAAAGATATTCAAAGAGTATATATGTATCATGGTGCAGAACATAAATCTATTGCTTGCTATGAAGCTGGTGAAGAATTAACACCAGAAAATGCAAAGAAATACACTAGATTTCATCCAAGATGTGGAACTAACTTTTTGTTCTTAGTTATGATTATAAGTATAATAATATTTTCATTAACAGGATGGGAATCTATTTCTCAAAGAATAATATCAAGGATACTTTTATTACCTATAGTTTCAGGTATAACATATGAAGTTATAAGATTTTTGGGGAAAAGTGATGGTAAAATTGCAAAAATCATTGCTAAACCAGGTCTTATGTTACAAAAACTAACTACTAGAGAACCTGACCTTGATATGTTGGAAGTAGCGATAACTTCATTAAAAGCTGCGGAAGGTATAGAAGATTAAAAGAAGAGGTAAAATATGAAGATAAAAGAATTATTAAGTAATGGTTATAATACATTAAAAGAAGCAAATGTTGAAAGTTATATGCTAGATTGTAATTTACTTCTTTGTCATGTTTTAAATGTAGATAAAGTGTATATAATTCTTAATAAGGAAAAAGAAATAGAAGAAGATAAGACAACTCAATTCTTAAAATTAATTAAATTAAGAGCTGAAAAGATGCCTATAAAATATATAACTAGAAATACTGAATTTATGGGGTTAGATTTTAAGGTGGAGCAAGGTGTATTGATACCTAGACCAGACACCGAAGTTTTAGTAGAAGAATGTATTAAAATTATAACTAAAAATAATTTTAAAGACATATGTGATGTATGTTGTGGTAGTGGAGCAATAGGTTTATCAGTAGCTTATTATATAAAAAATACTGCTGTAAAATTATATGATATTAGTGATACAGCATTAAAGGTAACAGAAGAAAATATTAAAAATTTAAATTTAGATAAGAGATGCTTTAGACAATATAGTGACTTATTAAAAAAAGCAAAAGAAGAAAATTTAAAATTTGATATGATTATTTCCAATCCGCCATACATAAGAAAAGAAGTTATAGCAACTTTGATGGAAGATGTTAAAAATTATGAACCTCACTTAGCGTTAGATGGTGGAGATGATGGTTTGGATTTTTATAAAAGGATAACAAAAGAAAGTTATGAAATTTTAAATTGTGAAGGATATTTAGCTTTTGAAATAGGACATGATCAAAAAGATGATGTTACAAAAATATTAGAAGAAAATAAATTTGAAAATATATATTCTCTTAAAGATTTATATAATAATGATAGAGTTGTTATAGGACAAAAACAACTTTAAAATGGCTCTTTAAAATTGCAAACATATCTATTTATTGATATAATAAAATGATGAAAAAATAAACAAAGAAAAATTTTAAAGTGTTCTTAGGGAAACATACAATTTATAGTAATTTAAATAAGGCTTTAAAATTATAATAACTAAATGCAGATTTGTAGCAAAAGTGAATTTACCATTTTGAAAATTATATTTTATAAATTAGAGTGGATTCACGATAATAAGAATTTACGATACAGTTTAAATAAAAAAATATATTAAGGTACGGAGTGATGAGTTTATGTTAGATAGATTACAATTTATTGAAAATAAATATGATGAACTTTCAAATAAAATAAGTGATCCAGCAATTATGGCTAATCAAAAGGAATGGCAGAAATTATGTAAAGAACATGCTGATTTAGAAGCTGTAGTTGCAAAATACAGAGAGTATAAAAATGCTGTAAATGATTTAGAAGAAAACAAAGAAATGTTAACTGCTGAATCAGATAGAGAGATGAAAGAAATGATTCAAGAGGATATAAAACATCTTAATGAAGTTATAGAGACATCTCAAGAAGAATTAAAAATATTATTATTACCAAAAGATCCTAATGACGATAAGAACGTATTTATAGAAATAAGAGGTGGAGCAGGTGGAGATGAAGCTGCACTATTTGCTGCTAACTTATTTAGAATGTACACAAGATATGCTGAAAGAAATAGATGGAAAGTTGAAATGATGAGTGCAAATGAAACTGATATCGGTGGATTCAAAGAAGTTGTATTCATGGTAAAAGGAAATAAGGCATATAGTAAATTAAAATATGAAAGTGGAGTTCATAGAGTTCAAAGGGTTCCAGACACAGAATCAAGTGGAAGAATTCACACATCTACAGCAACAGTTGCTGTTTTACCAGAAGTTGATGATGTTGATTTAGAAATAAACATGAATGACATTAGAGTAGATGTTTTCAGAGCATCAGGAAACGGTGGACAGTGTGTTAATACTACAGACTCAGCTGTAAGAATGACACACGTACCAACAGGACTTGTAGTATCTTGTCAAGATGAAAAATCACAGCTTAAAAACAAAGAAAAAGCTTTAAAAATATTAAGAGCAAGATTATATGAAAAAGCTCAAGCTGAAAGAGCTGCTGGAATCGCAGAAGATAGAAAGAGCCAAGTTGGAACAGGGGATAGAAGTGAGAGAATAAGAACTTATAATTACCCTCAAGGAAGAGTTAGTGACCATAGAATTGGATTAACTTTATATAAATTAGAAAATTTCCTTGATGGAGATATAGATGAAATCTTAGATGCTCTAATAACAGCAGACCAAGCAGAGAAAATGAAATCATTAGGAAATAGTGAAATTTAATTTTTAATTGGAGTGTGAATTTATGGATATAAATAAAGTCCTTAAGAAGCAAAAAAAATCTTATAAAAGGTTTATGCTGTCTATGGGCTTTATTTTTATAGGATTGCCCATAGCATTAATTTGTTCTAAAATTAATAATCCATTTTTTTATTTATACTTATTAATAATTGAAGTTTTAATTTTAGAATCCATGATGATAAGAACAAATGAAGAAGTTTTAGAGTTTAAACAAATTGGGAGTAAAGTAGCTATAGAAGTAGGGGTTTTACATAGAAAATACACAATTATTCCAAATAAAATAGCTATTATACACATAATACCAACTGGAAAGTTTTTTGATATACTTATTATAAGTAAAAGTAGATTTAGAAACAAAAGATTAAAACATGTAGATTTTAGATTTTTATCAAAGCAACCTATAATTGATAAGTATTATAATAGAATAAGGAAAGAAGATGAGGATCCTTATTTTTATTTTGTAATAAAAAAAGGTGGAATAAAAAAATACATGTTATTAGATTATTTGTATAAAACTTGTGTTAGTGCTATTTTTACAGATATAACTATAGAAAAAATAAAAGAATATAGAAGTCAAGAATAAATATTAAAAACCTAAAATACATTGTTATAGAGAATGAATTTTAATTTTAAATTAAAACTTCAAATGCTTAAGAATAAAAATAATATACAATGTATTTTCTCTTTATATTTGAGAAGGTATAAAGTGGGGGGATTTTATGGGAACTATATTCTATATAGGTGTATTTTCTGCACTTGTATCAATTCTTGGAACACTTATAGGGGCAACTCTAGGAGTAATGCTAAAAAATCCATCAAAACGGCTTATGGGAAGCATATTAGGTGCAGCAACAGGTATAATGATATCTATAATATTTTTAGAATTAATACCAGAGGCTATAGAGTATAATGGGTTTTTAAAAACATTACTTGTAATTTTAATTGGCATAAGTCTAATACTAATTATAGATGTTTTAAGTAGAAGAGCTGGCAAAAATAATGATTCACATTTAAAAGTTGCAATTTTGATGGGACTTGCTATGATGATTCATAATTTCCCAGAAGGCTTAGTTATGGGATTTGGATTTTTGAAAGAAAGTAATTTAGGAATAAAAATGGCAGCATTAATTTCAATACATGATGTCCCAGAAGGACTTGCTGTAGCAACTCCATTAGTTGTTTCTGGAATGAAACCAAGGAAAATATTAACATATGCATTTTGGGTAGCATTTCCTACAATGATTGGAGCTTGGCTCGGAATTATAATAGGAAGTATATCAAAAGTAGTATTAGGAACATCGATAGCTTTTGCAAGTGGCGTAATGATTTATGTGGTCTTTGGACAAATGTTACCAGAGAGCAATAGTTTAACAGACAGTTTTACAACATCAATAACTACTATACTAGGAATTATTATTGGATTTATTATGCTAAATATATTATAAAATAATAAATCATATAAATTAGAGGTGTTTTTTATGAAAACAAAAGTTGTTAATATACAAGAAGATAATATAGATATGAATATACTAAATGAAGCAGGAGATGTTATAAAAGATGGTGGACTTGTAGCATTTCCTACAGAAACAGTTTATGGATTAGGGGCTAATGCATTAGACGAAGAAGCTGTTAAAAAAATATTTATAGCAAAAGGAAGGCCACAAGATAATCCTTTAATAATTCATGTAGCTGACTTCAATATAGATCCATATGTTAAAAATATTCCAGAAGTTGCAAAAAAAATTATGAGTAAATTTTGGCCAGGTCCTATAACTTTAATTATGGAAAAAAGTGATTTGATACCTATGACTACAAGTGCCAATTTAGATACTGTAGGAATTAGAATGCCAAGCAATAAAATTGCAGCAGAACTTATAAGAGCATCTAAAACAGCAATTGCGGCACCATCTGCCAATATATCAGGAAGACCAAGTCCAACAGATGTTGAAAGTTGCATAGAAGATTTAGATGGTAAAGTAGATTATATAATTGGTGGTACCAAAAGTGAAGTTGGATTAGAATCCACTATAGTTGATTGTACAACAAATCCAATTTGCATATTAAGACCAGGTGGTATTACTTTAGAAATGTTAAAAACTGTAGACAAAGATGTATATATGGATTCATCAATATCATCAAAGCCTACTAAAGATTTTAAGCCAAAAGCTCCTGGAATGAAGTATAGACACTATGCTCCAAAAGCTCCTGTAAAAATTTTTAAAGGAGAAATTGAAAAAACTATTGCAAAAATTAATGAAATGATGTTAAATTATATAGAAAATAAAATGACAGTAGGAATCATTGCTACTGATGAAACTAAAGAATTTTATAATAATGGAATTGTAAAATCATTGGGAAGTAGAGATAGCTTAAATGATATAGCAAAGAATTTATTTCATGTTTTAAGAAGTTTTGATTCAGAAGATGTAGATATAATATTATGTGAAGCTTTTGATGAACAAGGTGTTGGCCTTGCTATAATGAATAGACTAAATAAAAGTGCTGGATTTAATATTATAGAAGTATAGTTTAGTAAAGGAGAAGGTAACGTGAAGATTTTATTTATATGTACAGGTAATACATGTAGAAGTAATATGGCAGAAGCATTGTTTAATTATCATTGCAACCTGCAAAATGTGACTGCGAAATCAGCAGGTTTATTTACTAATCCTTCTTCTAAAACATCTTTAAATACTTATTTAGTTTTAAAGCAAAAGTATAATATTGATATATCAAATAGAAGTTCTATTCAGCTTAATTTAGAACTTATTGAAGACGCTGATATAGTTCTTACCATGACAACATACATGAAAACTTACATATTAAATGAAGTGCCACAATTTAAAAATAAAGTATTTACATTCAATGAGTATATAGGAAGAAGCGGAGATGTTATTGACCCATTTGGCGGGGAAATAGACATTTATTTTAAGACTTTTGAGGAAGTCGAAAGTAATGTTCTATTACTTATTGATAAAATAGAAAAAGATACTAGTAATTAAGACTAATATCTTTTTTTTGTGCAAAGTATTAAAGTTTTAAATTATACTTTGATTTTAAGTATTTTATTAGATTTTGTACATACTAAAATAAGTTACTTATTTTATATAAAATATATTAAAAGAAGAATTTGGAGGGGTGTAAAATGAAAATTGCATTAGGTAGTGACCATGGTGGAATAAACTTAAAAAAAGAAATAATAAAACACCTAGAAGAGAAAGGTTATGAGTTAAAAGATTTTGGAACATATAAAGAAGAATCTTGTGATTATCCAGAATATGCTTTAAAGGTAGCAGAAGAAGTTGCAAGTGGCGATTTTGATTTTGGAATATTAGTATGTGGAACTGGAATAGGAATAAGCATTTCAGCAAATAAAGTTCCAGGAATTAGAGCAGCACTTTGTAGTGACACCTTCAGTGCACATGCTACAAGACAACATAATAATGCAAATATATTAGCATTAGGTGAAAGAGTTGTAGGAAAAGGACTAGCATTAGATATAGTCGATACTTTCTTAGAAGCTAAGTTTGAGGGTGAACGTCACCAAAGAAGAATAGATAAAATAACAGAGATAGAAAAAAAATACTCTAAGTAGTATTTAAACATAAAATAATTATTTTAAATAAAGCAAAAATAATAGTTTTTTAAATAAAGGGAGGATTCATTATATGAGTAAATTAACACAAATAGAACATCCATTAATAAAACATAAGTTGGCTATGATAAGAGATAAAAATACAGGTTCTAAAGATTTTAGAGAATTAGTTGAAGAAGTAGCAATGCTTATGGCTTATGAAGTTACAAGAGACATACAAGTTGAAGATGTTGAAATAGAAACTCCAATATGCAAAACTACATGTAAAATGTTATCAGGAAAGAAACTTGCTATAGTTCCAATATTAAGAGCTGGACTTGGTATGGTTGATGGAATGTTAAAATTAATACCAGCTGCAAAAGTTGGACATATAGGTATGTATAGAGATGAAGAAACATTACAACCAGTAGAATACTTCTGCAAATTACCACAAGATATAGAAGACAGAGATGTAATAGTTACAGATCCAATGCTTGCAACTGGTGGTTCTGCTATAGATGCAATTGATGCATTAAAGAAAAGAGGAGCAAAAAGCATAAAATTAATGTGCTTAATATCATCACCAGAAGGAGCTAAAGCAGTTCAGAAAGCACATCCAGATGTTGATATATATTTAGCTGGATTAGATGAAAAATTAAATGAGCATGGATATATAGTTCCAGGTCTTGGTGATGCAGGAGATAGATTATTCGGAACAAAATAATTAATAAAAAAAGCATTCTACATTGATATGTAGGGTGCTTTTTTTAATTAAACTAAATAAATGTCCATTGTTAACTGTCAATTGATAAGGTAGGCGAGGTTTTAACCTTGCAAATTATATGATGTTATATTAAAAATTGTTCCAACATCTGTAGGATAGAATTCATTCTTGCAATTATACGCTGTTATTTTAAATGTTGTATCCATATCAAAAACCGCCAAGACTAAAGTCTCAGCTACAAAGGGGGAAAAGAGGTTTCATTTCAATTTTTGTAGGCGAGGTTTTAACCTTGCAAATTATATGATGTTATATTAAAAATTGTTCCAACATCTGTAGGGTAGAATTCATTCTTGCAATTATACGCTGTTATTTTAAATGTTGTATCCATATCAAAAACCGCCAAGACTAAAGTCTCAGCTACAAAGGGGTAAAAGAGATTTCACTTCAATTTTGGTAGGCGAGGTTTTAACCTTGCAATTACATGATGTTATATTAAAATTTGTTCCAACCTCTGTAGGCGAGAATTTATTCTTGCAATTATACGCTGTTATTTTAAATGTTGTATCCATATCAAAAACCGCCAATACTAAAGTCTCAGCTACAAAGGGGTAAAAGAGATTTCACTTCAATTTTTGTAGGCGAGGTTTCAACCTTGCAAATTATATTATGTTATATTAAAGCTTGTTCAAATATGTGTAATGTAGGGTGGAATTCATTCTACCTAGACTTAGGTCAGTATCCAAATCAAAGACCGCCAAAGTTAAAACTTCGGCTACAAAGGGGAAAGAGATTAATGTGCCACATATTTATTGATTTTTTTCTGTAGGGTGGAATTTATTCTACCCATTTAAATGTTCCAATTATTGAAAAACAAAATAGTTAATAAAACATTTATAAAAAATTCATATAACTGTTACAAAAGAATTATCAGTGTGTTACTATCTATGTGGATTTAAGATAGTATAAAAAAATATAATATGACGTAGTAATGAAGATAAAGTAAGTACAAATAAAATCAATGTAAATGTTTTCTGGCGTCATGAAGTTTTCATAGGGGGATAATTATGAAGAGTAAAAAATTTTTATGTTTAGCATTATCTGCATTCCTAACTTTAGGTATGGTTGGATGTGGAAGTAATACAAAAAATAATAAAGAAGCAAGTGCAGAGACTGCACAAACAGAAAAGGCAAAAATAAAAGATGGGGGAACAATGGTTTTTTCTTCTACAACAGATCCAACTTGTTTAAATCCATTTTTCCAAAACAACAGAGTTACATTTACTGTAAACAATGCATTGTTTGATCCATTATTTGTAGCAGATAAGGATGAAACAAGATATTATTTAGCAGATAATATGGAAGTTTCAGAAGATAAACTTACATATAAAATAAAGTTAAAAGATAATTTAAAATGGCATGATGGTGAAAAAATTACAGCTGATGATTTAATTTTTACAATAAATATGGCTAAAGATGAAAAACAAGGAATAGCTGACAGACAAACATTTATAATAGATGGAAAAGAAGTTGAAGTTAAAAAGATTGATGATTTAACAGTAGAGTTTAAATTACCGCAAGCATATGCACCATTTGATGCAGGTATAGGTTCATTAAGAATTTTACCTAAGCATATATTTGATGGTGAAAAGAACTTAGCACAATCAGAAAAAAATAACAATCCAATAGGTTCAGGTCCATTCAAATTTAAAGAATGGAAAAAGGGAGAAACATTATCATTAGAAAGATTTGACGATTACTATAGTGGAAGACCACACTTAGATGGGATTGTATATAGAATAATACCAGATGCTAACTCTGGAAAGGTTGCTTTTGAAAATGGAGAAGTTTCTGCAACATATTTAAGTGAAGAAAAATATGAAAGATTTTCACAAGATGAAAATTTCAAAACATATTCTTTTGATGAGGGAATGTTAAATTATATAATTTTTAATGAAAAAAATGAAAATTTAAAGAAAAAAGAAGTAAGACAAGCTATTTGTTATGCTTTAGATAAGGAAGAAATATTAAAAACTATATTTAAAAATTTAGAGAATACACAAAAAGCATATTCTATATTAGTACCAAGCACTAAATATTACACTGAAGATGTAGAAAAATATGAAAATAACATTGAAAAAGCCAAGGAACTTTTAAAGAAAGCTGGAGCTGAAAATATAAAACTTGAATTCCAATACAATGCAGGTGATGACAATATTGTTATGATGGTAAAACAACAGCTAGAAAAAATAGGCATAGAAGTAGAACCAAAACAAATAGATACAAATGCATTCTTTGCTAAATTATTTGGAGAACAAGAAAGAGATTATGACATAATATACAATGGATATGTAATGGGTAGTGATCCAGATGGATATGCATCTGCGTTTGTTAAAGATGGAGAAATGAATGCACAATTCTATGATAATAAGGAATTAGATGAGTTATGGAAAAAAGGTGCTAAAGAAGTTGATGAAAACAAAAGAAAAGAAATATATGAAAAAATTCAAAAAACAATAGCTGATGATGCTGTAGTATATCCAATAGAATATACTAAATCATTAATTGGAGTGAGTGCTAAAATTGGTGGAGTTGAAGAAGCCAAATTAGTTCCAATATATATGTTTGAAGATTTATCAAAACTTTATATGACAGAAGAATAGTTAAAAATAGGCTCATTTACCTTTTGTAAAAAATAGGTTTTTGGGCCTTTTTATATAAGGGGTGAATTTATGAAAGAGAAAATTATAAAAAGAATTTTAGAAGCGATACCTATGCTATTATTCATTTCATTTGTGTCATTTTTGCTTATGAATTTAGCACCAGGTGACCCAGCACAGGGATTTATAACACCGAAAATGTCAAAGGAACAAGCTGAGTTAATAAGAGCTAACTTAGGACTTGATAAACCAATGTTAACTAGATATGTGATATGGCTTCAAGGTGTGTTTAAAGGTGATTTAGGATATTCACTCATAACAAGACAGCCAGTTGCAAGTGAGATTTTATCAAGGATGTTACCAACGCTAGGACTTATGGGTGCATCTATGATTTTTTCGGTTATTATATCAATTCCATTAGGGTTATACATAGCACTTCATAGAAATAAAACTTTAGATAATGTTGTAAATGTTTTAAATTATATAGGAATATCTATACCAAGTTTTTGGTTTGCCATGATTTTGATAACTATTTTTTCTCTCAAGTTAAAATGGGTTCCCAGTGTCGGTATGAGGAGTATAGGGGTTACGTCTACAGTTGATTTATTAAAACATGGAATACTTCCAACGATTGTACTGAGCTTTTCTAGTATAGCCGTATTAACTAGATATGTAAGATCTAGTACCATAAATGAATTAAAACAAGATTACATAATAACAGCTATGGCTAAAGGACTTTCAAGAAATGAAATATTATTTAAGCAAGTAATGAAAAATTCACTATTACCTATAGTTACGATATTAGGTATGAGTTTACCATCTTTAGTATCAGGTGCATTTATAACAGAAACTATATTTGGATGGCCTGGCATGGGAAGACTTGGTATGAATGCTATAAAAGCATTAGATTATCCAGTAATTATGGCTATGACAATGCTCACATCAATAATGGTTGTTTTAGGAAATTTAATTGCAGATATATCTTGTATGATTATAGATCCAAGAACACGTAGAGGTGATAATAATGACTAGGAATAAAACTTTAAAACAAAAAATCTTAAGAGAATTAAAAAGAAATAGATTAGGAATGTTTTCATTAATATCATTAATAGTAATAATATTATTAGCTATATTTGCATTTATAAGTCCGTATGATCCGAATAAAATAGATTTAATTTATAAATTTGAGGGGCCAACATTGAAACATATATTTGGAACTGATGGCTTAGGAAGGGATTATTTTACTAGAGCACTATATGGAACAAGGGTATCGTTAACTGTAGGGATTATGTCAATGATTGTATCAATAGTAATTGGAACATTGGTTGGTGCAATAAGTGGACTAGTAGGAGGTAAAGTTGATGCTATAATTATGAGAATTATAGATATGCTCATGAGTATACCACTATTTTTCTTATTATTAATAGCTAATGCTTATTTAAAACCTAGTTTAATAAACATAATAGTTATTATAGGTATTTTTGGATGGATGGGAATAGCGAGAATAGTTCGTGCAGAGACGCTTTCTTTAAAACAAAGAGATTTTATTCTATGTGCGAAGGCTTTGGGAGCTAATAATAAAAATATATTAAAATCACATATTATACCTAATGTTTTCTCAACAGTTTTAGTAGCTGCTAGTATTAACATAGCAGATGCAATATTAACAGAATCAGCACTTAGTTTTATGGGGTTGGGAGTTCAACAACCAATGTCATCACTTGGAAGTATGTTACAAGCAGCACAGTCAAGGATGGCGGATAAAGCATATCTTGCTGTATTTCCAGGGGTTATTATATTGTTAATAGTTTTAAGTTTTAATGTTCTTGGAGATGTTTTAAGAATAGGGCTAGATCCAGAAGAGTAAAATAGAAAAAAGTGAGGCGATAGCCTCACTTTTTATGTATATAATAAGTAAGCTACTTTTTTTCTCTACATTTAACATTGTAAATAATAGATTGTATGCTAGTTAAATGGTGGAGAAGAGCATTTAATTCATCATCTGTAAAATCACAGAGACTTTCTTTAAGGTTATTTATAGCTGAGTTTTTAAAGTAATCAACTAGATTTTCACCTTTTTTAGTAAGTGATAATTTATTGATACGTCTATCTCGAGAGTCAACTGATTTAATAACTAAATCTTTATCTATTAAATTATTTACAATGGGAGTTAAATTACATTTATTAATACACAATCTATCTGATATATCTGTCATGTTTAGAACTCCAAAAGTATCTAGTAAATTTAAAATATTTCTGTGAGAAGGTGGCAGACAACAGTGATTATTTGCATTAGTAGATATAGAGTCTATTTTACTAAAGTTTTTTATAAACATGGGAAAAATGGTTAAAACACCTTCTGCTATACTAGTAAGATTTTTATCATCCATAAAAATTGCTCCTAACATTGATAATTTAAAAATATATATAATACTAAGAACGGTTAATAAGTTCTAAAGTTAGATTATAAAATAATTAAGTCTTATAAAATTTGTGTATAAAATTAACTAAATAATTTTATAAGACTATAATTATATTTTGACTCAAATAGAAATAAATGTCAACAATGGACATAAAAACAAGCATGAGATTTAATCTCATGCTTGTTTTAAATTACTTATTAAAATATCTATTTAATAATCCATTAAATGCAGCGCCGTGTCTAGCTTCATCTTTACACATTTCATGAACTGTATCATGAATAGCATCTAGATTTAATTTTTTAGCAAGAGTTGCTAAATCTTTTTTACCTTGGCAAGCACCATGTTCAGCATCAACTCTAGCTTGTAAATTAGCTTTAGTATCAGCAGAAAGAACTTCTCCTAATAATTCAGCAAATTTAGCAGCATGTTCTGCTTCTTCAAAAGCTATTCTTTTATAAGCTTCAGCTACTTCAGGAAAGCCTTCTCTATCTGCTTGACGACTCATTGCAAGATACATTCCAACTTCTGTACATTCTCCAGTGAAATTAGCTCTTAAACCTTCTACAACTTCAGGATCTAAGTCTTTAATGGAACCAATTCTATGTTCATCAGCCCAAGACATTCCTTCTTCATTTTTTTCTATAAATTTACTAGAGTCAGCTTTACAAATAGGACAAAACTCAGGAGGTGTATCTCCTTCATGAATATAACCACAAACTGTACAAACAAACTTCTTCATAATTAACATCCTTCCATAAACATAATAATATTATTTTAAAATTTTAATATAATCAATTGATATAATAATTAAATTTATTATATGTAAAAAGTAACTTTTTAAAACATATAGATATAAATTAAAGTTAATATTTATATCTATTTCAAATTATGAACTTTGAGTAAATAAGTTAAATATATAATTTAAATCTATATTGTTAAAAACATTATACACATACAGAAAAAATCAATCAATGACAAAATCAAGAATATTAGTTATGTTCATAATAAATTAAAAATTTTGTAATATTAAATGTATTTAATGGACATAAATTCCAATCAATAAGATATCAATGATGAAATATGTTCTAAATCTATTATTTTTATTGTGGATCTGTCAAAGTCTATTAGATTATCATTTTTCATATTAATAAGTTCTCTTGAAAGTGATGGCCGTTGGACGCCTAGATATTCTGAAAGTGCTTTTTTAGACATTGGTAAGTGCAAGGAAAGAGTATTTTGTTTCTTGTATTCACTTAAAATAAAGTAACATATTTTTTGGCGTAAGGATTCAAATGAAAGAAGTGTTACTTTTTTATTTAAAGTTAGTATTTTAGAAGATAGTAAATTCATAAAGTTATTCAAAATTTTTTTGTTGTTAAGAAGAGATAAAATATCATCTTTTGAGATATAAAGCACTTTAGTGCCCCTATATGCAACAATTGTAGCTGGGTATGTATTTTCATTAGAAAATATAATAGCCTCTCCAAAAGTGTTTCCAGCAGTTAATGTATTAATGGATACTATTTTTCCGTTGGAATAATGCTTTTGAATATCAACAGTGCCTTCTAGAACAATTGATAATTTTGAGCAATTGTCTCCCTCAAAATTCAAAATACAAGACTTGCATTGAGCACAGTTTTTGCACTTATCGTAAATAGTATAAGAAACATTTTTTAGAACATCCTCTAATTCTCTTTCGGATAATCCTTTGAAAATTTTGCATTTTTTTAAAATAAAAATTAAATCATTCATAAGCTATTTTCCTTTTTAATTATAAAAAATCAGTATATTTTTATATTTCAAATCTGTTTTATTTAAATTATATCAAAATAAAAGTAGATTTCAATTTAAGAACTATTAATTTTATATTTGGAATCTAAATTAAAATATAGTAATACAAGTTAAAACTTTTAGTTATTCATGTTTTAGTTGAGAATTTTAAATCTAAGTTTTAATCTATATTTTTAAAAATTGACAATGGACAGTGAAGGTGAAAATTGGACTTCCAATTTTAAAGAATGATTTTTTATTAAATTTACTAAGTAAATTAATTGAAAACAATATAAAAACGTAGTTTTTAAGCATTTCTATTTTTAGATATTAGGAACGAAGTGAGTAATATCTACCATAACTATTCACTATTCACTATTCACTCTTACTTGGTTCCAAATATAAAAATATAAATAAACTGTAAGCTTAATGATATCATTTGATAAAGGTGTTATTTAAAATTCAAACTTGGAACCCTATATAATAATTTATTTTGATAGCTATAAAACATATAAATTTTGCATAAAATTTGATTATAATTTTCTTATTATATATAATATGAAAGAAATGTTTATTTTATTTACTATAAAATAATAAAATATTCGCTTAATTAATATATTTTTATGTATAATAGTATATAAATACATACTATTTTTAGAGAAGTGCAAATGTAGCTGGAATAAACGTAGAGAAACAAATTTTAAAAAGATTAATTAATATATAAGTAAAAATTAGAATTTGTAGCTCTTTTAGAAAAAACTATTAAGTAAAATAGAGGGAAGAAAAAATGAATAGAATAGATAAACAAAATTATTATTTAGATATATGTGAAACTATACTTGAAAGGGGAACTTGTTTAAGAAGAAATTTTGCGGCTATAATAGTAAAAAATGATGAAATTATGGCGACAGGATATACAGGTGCACCTAGAGGAAGAAAAAACTGTAGTGATATAGGCAGATGTAAAAGAGAGGAATTAAATGTACCAAGAGGTACTAGATATGAAATATGTAGATCTGTTCATGCTGAACAAAATGCAATAATTTCCGCAAGACGACATGATATGATAGGATCTACGCTATATTTAGTTGGAAAAGAACAGAGTAGTGGTGAATTGGTGAAAAATGCATCACCTTGTACTTTGTGCAAAAGATTTATAATAAATGCTGGAATAGAAACTGTTATAATAAGAGATAGCAAATCTGAATATAGGGAAGTTAAAGTAAGTGATTGGATAGAAAATGATGATTCTCTAACAGAAGATGTTTCCTATTAAAGTTTACTTAAAATAATAAAGAAATAGGATGGTTAGTATATGAATAATGTAATTTTTTTAATGGGTATAACAGCACTTATATCAGCTGCAATTACACCATTAGTAAAAAAATT
This sequence comes from Clostridium amazonense, assembly GCF_056431285.1. Classification (NCBI taxonomy): domain Bacteria; kingdom Bacillati; phylum Bacillota; class Clostridia; order Eubacteriales; family Clostridiaceae; genus Clostridium; species Clostridium amazonense. The sequence goes on from NZ_JBWKMH010000002.1 coordinate 136,815, forward strand.
AGCAATAAAAGTTAATGCAATAGATGTACCTAAAGATGAACGAAGAATACATAAAAAGCCAATTCCACGAATGGGAGGAGTTGCAATATACATAGCATTCATATGTGGAATTTTACTAAATATTTCTCAGTTTTCATTAGATGATTTAGGAATAGTGATTGGAGCTACGGTAATTGTCATAGGTGGTGTAATTGATGATATGAATGAATTAAGGCCAAGATATAAATTGGCATTTCAAATAGTTGCTGCTTGTATACTTGTAGCATTTGGGTTAAAAGTTAATGTTATAACTAATCCATTTGGTGTTGGAGGAGAATATATAAATTTAACAATCATTGGCATACCTTTAACTATAATATGGATAATAGGTGTAACAAATGCATTTAATTTAATAGATGGATTAGATGGATTATCAGCAGGGGTAGGACTTATATCATCATTGACACTATTAATAGTTTCATTCATAAATGGAAGGGCAGATGCTGTGTTTTTTACAACTATATTAGCAGGGTCTATACTAGGATTTTTGCCATATAACTTTAATCCAGCAAGTATATTTATGGGGGATACGGGAGCACAATTGATAGGATTCTTATTAGCAGCCACATCTATAAATGGAGCTATAAAATCAGCTGCAGCATTAGTTATTGCGGTTCCACTTTTAGCATTAGGACTTCCTATATATGATACATTATTTGCAATAGTTAGAAGAAAAGTTAATGGAAAGCCTATATCACAAGGGGATAAGGGGCATCTTCATCATAGATTATTAGGATTAGGATTAAGTCAAAGACAAGCGGTTTTAATAATATATCTAATTAATGCAATTTTAGGTGGTGCGGCTATTATAGCAATGCAAGTAAGTAGTAAAAAGGCATACTTTTTATTAGCAACTGTAGTTGTGATTATAACAGGAATTGCATGGAAAATTGGACTTTTACATGAAGAACAACATAAATAAGTTAATTTGAAAAAATAAAATACATGAGAATAAATAAATATGGTAAAGTTATATTTAAAAAGCATAGAATATAATTTTAACCATATTTATTATTATATAAACGGGGTGAAGCATATGAAAAAATTAAAAGTTATGACAGTGTTTGGCACTAGACCGGAAGCTATAAAAATGGCACCAATTATAAAAGAATTAGAAAAAAGAGAAGAGTTTGAATCTAAGGTTTGTGTAACAGCTCAGCATAGACAAATGCTAGATCAAGTTATGGAAATATTTCAAATACAACCTGATTATGATTTGGATATTATGAAGAATAAGCAAAGTTTATCAGGTATTACATGTAAAGCACTAGAAGGAATAGAAAATGTAATAAAAAAAGAAAATCCAGATATTGTTTTGGTACATGGTGATACAACTACAACATTTGTAGCATCTTTAGCTGCCTTTTATAATAAAGCAAAAGTTGGCCATGTGGAAGCTGGACTTAGAAGTCATGATAAATATTTTCCATTTCCAGAAGAAATGAATAGAAAATTAACTGCATCAATTGCAGATTTACATTTTTCACCTACTGAGTTATCTAAACAAAATTTATTAAATGAAAATATAGATGAAAAAACAATTTTTGTTACAGGAAACACAGCAATAGATGCTATGGATTATACTATTAAAGAAAATTATAAATTTAAAGAAGAAAAGTTGAATCATATAGATTATGATAAAAAGGTTATTATGGTAACAGCTCATAGAAGAGAAAACTGGGGAGATGGAATAGAAAATATCTGTGAAGCATTAAGAAGTATTGTTGAAGAAAATAAAGATGTAGAATTGATATATCTAGTACATTTAAATCCTATAGTAAGAGATGTTGTGCATGAAAAGTTAGGTGAGATAGATAGAATACATTTATTAGATCCTATAAATGTAGAGGATAATCATAATTTAATGAATAAGTGTTATATGATAATGAGTGATTCAGGTGGAATTCAAGAGGAAGCACCACATGTTGGAAAACCTTTGTTAGTATTTAGAGATGTAACTGAAAGGCAAGAAGCGGTTGAAGCTGGTGCAGTAAAGTTGGTTGGAACAGATAAAAATAAAATTTTAAAAGAAGCAAATAAATTATTGAAAAATGAACAAGAGTATAATAAAATGAAGAATATAAAAAATCCTTATGGTGATGGAACTACATCTAGACAAATATGTGATATTTTAAAAAATATATTAAAAAATGAGAGCATGGTATAATACTATGCTTTTATTTTAAATTTATACATAAATAAAAGTGAGTTTACAAATAATTATAGTGTATGTTGTTCTAAGTATAAATTGAACTTAATATAAAATAAGTATAATAAAAAACAATTCAAATAAATTGAAAATTTTATGAATTAGAAAAAAACTTTTTATGCAATAGGAAAATAAAATTTTATATGCACAAAATTATTGGAAAAATAGTTAATACTTGAAAAATAAACACATAAAGGCATTGAATTGCAATTCACATAATGCAAAAATGTTAAAATAAGAAAAATAAACATCAAGAAAAATGAAACAAATAATTAATAATATTGCAAAAGTCAGAATAAATTAAAATTCAATTATTTAAAAAAAACAGAAAAATGAACATGGGGTCATAAATTAATTCAAATATTAGCTTTTTTATGCATGAAAAACAAAAGAAATTGAAATTAAAATGACCGGGAGTATTCAAAACTTGAAAAGCTATAAAAAACACTAAAAAAAATAAAACGGAAAATGAATAAGTTACATTCAAAATATGTAATAAAGTAGAAAAATAAACTAATTCAAAGTAAATCATATTAAAGTACAATTAAAACTAGTTTATTAAGAATACATTGGTAAATTTAAAGTAATTTGACTGAATTAGCTTGTTTATTTATCTCATATCTAAGCATATAATGTTACAATGTAATTTAGGTATTAAGTGAGGGACTTAAAAGTGAATAAAGAGAATAAGAAACTACTAACATATATACTTAAATATGATTTAATTTTATCTTTAATATTTTTGATAATAGGTTGGATTACTTTGAAAAATATTAGTATATTTTTTATAATAGGTTTATTTATAGCCTATATAAATTTATATATAAATGCTATAAGCGTAGAAAAATTATTAAACCAAGTAGCATCTCCTAAAATTGGAATGATTTTAAGCCAATTAGGAAGAGTTATATTGGTTACAGCTATAGGGGGAATAATAGTAATAAAAAGCCATTTTGGATTTTTATTATTTGTTATAGGCTATAGTGCACAACTTATTTCCATGATAATTTATGGTTTTAAGTGTAAAAACGACTAGCAGAAAGGGGTGTGTAATATGGAAGAAGTAATACCAATAGTTACCTTTAATATTTTAGGAATACCATTTAATATAACTGATAGTCTTGTAGTTCAGTGGGTTATTATGGCACTAGCACTACTATTAGGAATTTTGTACAAGAATAATGTCAAAAGAATACCAGGGAAAATACAAGCTGCAGTAGAAATTGGAATTACTAAAATGGGAAGCTTTGTAGAAGAAACTATGGGTGAAGGTAAAAGAGCATTTATACCATATATAATTGCATTAGCATTATATATACTATTACTTAACCTAACTGGAATGTTTGGAATTAAACCTCCAACATCAGAAATAAGTGTAACTTTAGGATTAGCATTAACAACTTTCATAGTAATTCAAGGTTATACGATAAAGAAAAATGGTATTAAGGGATATTTTGCAGGATTTGCGAGACCAATGGCACTTATATTACCTATAAATATAGTAGAAAGAATTATGCTTCCAATATCATTGTGTTTAAGACTTTTTGGTAATGTCTTTGCAGCAACTATGATAATAGAAATGATATATGGTGCACTAGGTAAAATAAGCTTTTTTGCAACATTAGTTGTACCAATACCGTTCCATTTTTACTTTGATTTATTTGATGGAACAATACAAGCAGTTATCTTTATAATGTTAACAATGATTAATATAAAAATAACAGCAGAACACTAAAATAATAATTAATTTTAAGGAGGAATAAGAAATGGAATCAGGAGCATTTATAGCAGGAATGTCAGCAATAGGAGCAGGAATAGCAGCTTTATCAGTTATGGGTGGAGGATTAGGAACAGGAAACGCTACTAGTAAAGCAGTTGAAAGTATAGCAAAACAACCAGATGCAAGTGGTAAAATAATGAGTGCATTAATTGTTGGAGGAGCTCTATCAGAAGCAACAGCAATATATGGTTTCCTTATAGCATTATTATTAGTTTTAAAAGTAGGCTAATAATTAAAAGAAGAGAATCTATGAAAGGCAGGTGAATATCCTGGGGGATAGGTAGATACCAGGATTTTATATGAATATAGATCCAATGATAGTTTTAGCCGCAACGATTAACTTCTTTATATTCTTTTTCATAATTAAAAAGTTTTTCTATAAACCAACAGTTGCAATGATAAGTGCAAGACAAACAGAAGTGGAAACTGCACTAAATCATGCAAAAGAGGAAGAAAGTAGATTAGAAACTTTAAGATTAGAACAAGAAGAAAAAGTTCAAAAGTATAAAGAAGAAGGCGAAGTATTAATAGAAGCATACAAAGAAAAAGCAGAAAGAGTATCAAGAGATATTATTACTGAAGCTAAAAAAGAATGTGAAGTTCTACGTGCTAGAAATAAACAAGAAATAGAAAGAGAAAAACGTAAAGCTGAAAGTGAAATGAAAGATCAAGTTGTTGATCTATCATTAGTTTTAGCTCAAAAAGCATTAGAAAAGAAAATGGATGAAGAGGATCATAAGAGACTTATTGATGATTTCATTTCTAAGGTAGGTAATTAAAGATGTATGAATTTCTTGACAGAAGATATGCTCAAGCATTATATGATGCTTGTAAAGCAGCTGGGAATTTAGAAGAAACTTTAGAAGATTTAAAAGGTATTGTTGAGAGTATGGAAGAAAATGAAGAGTTCAAACAAATAATAGAACATCCTCAAATTCATAGACCAGAAAAAAAAGCAATATTTAAGAAAATCTTTGAAAATGAAATCAATGAAGAATTACTAAGTTTTCTATTATTATTAATAGAAAAAGATAGAATATCATATTTAAGAGAAAAATATAATCAATTTAGATTAATATATTTTGAAGAACATAATATGATTGAGGTTGAAGTTAGAACAGCAATTTCACTTAGCGATGAACAAAGAACTAGCTTAAAAGCAAAGTTAGAAAATAAGTATAACAAACAAATTATTTTATCAGAAAAAATTGATAAAACTTTAATAGGTGGAATAATAATAAAAGCTGGTGATGATGTTATAGATAGTAGCATCAAAAGTAAATTAGAAGTGATGAAGAACATAATGGAGAATAAAGAACAACACAAAATTGATGTGGAAATTCAAAAAGAACCATTACTTGTTAATGTTAAAACAGTTCAACCATTAACAGAAATACAAAAAGAAAAACTAAAAGTAAGACTTCATAAATATTATGATAGTGACTTCATTATTGAAGAAACAATTGATACAGAAATTTTAGGCGGAGTTTATATAACTGTTGGAGATGATGTTTTAGACTATACATTAAAAGGTAGACTAAAAGATTTAAAAACAAGCACAGTTTTAAAAGTTCTAAACTAAATTGTAGCAAAGGATGTGTTTTAAAGAATTTAAAATTGAATGTGTTATCAAATGTAAGATGTTTAATTTTGAATTCTTTTATAGAATAGAGGTGAAAGAATGCATATAAAACCAGGCGAAATAACATCTATATTAAGAAAAGAATTAGAGAAATATGAAAGCAAAATAAACACTGTAGATGCTGGAACTATAATACAAATAGGTGACGGTATAGCTAGGGTTTATGGATTAGATGATTGCCTAGAGGGAGAACTTTTACAATTCCCGAATGATGTGTATGGAATGGCCTTAAACTTAGAGCAAGATAACGTTGGTTGCGTTCTACTTGGCTCAGAAGAAGGTATAAAGGAAGGCGACATAGTAAACAGAACTGGAAGAGTAGTTGAAGTTCCAGTTGGAGAAGATTTACTGGGAAGAGTTGTCAATCCACTAGGTAAACCAATTGATGGAAAAGGACCAATAAAAGAAACAAAATACAGACCAGTTGAAGTTAATGCTCCAGGAGTTATTGATCGTCAATCAGTTAAAGAACCAATGCAAACAGGCATAAAAGCTATTGACTCAATGATTCCAATTGGAAAAGGTCAAAGAGAGTTAATAATAGGAGATAGACAAACTGGAAAAACTGCAATAGCCATAGATGCAATTTTAAATCAAAAAGGAAAAGATATGGTATGTATATATGTTGCAATAGGACAAAAACAATCAACTGTTGCACATACTGTTAATACTCTACAAGAAATGGGAGCATTAGATTATACTATCATAGTTTCAGCAAGTGCATCTGAATCAGCTCCATTACAATATCTAGCTCCATTTGCTGGATGTAGTATGGGAGAATACTTTATGAATGAAGGAAAAGACGTTTTAATAATATATGACGATTTGTCCAAACACGCAGTCGCTTATAGAACAATGTCATTACTTCTTCGTAGACCACCAGGAAGAGAAGCGTATCCAGGAGATGTATTCTATCTTCACTCAAGATTATTAGAAAGGGCTGCAAAACTATCTGATAAATTAGGTGGTGGATCATTAACAGCACTTCCAATAATAGAAACATTAGCTGGAGACGTAACAGCATATATACCAACAAATGTTATATCAATAACAGATGGACAGATATTCTTAGAATCAGATTTATTCTATTCAGGACAAAGACCAGCAGTAAATGCAGGTATATCTGTTTCAAGGGTTGGAGGAAGTGCTCAAATTAAAGCAATGAAACAAGTAGCAGGAACATTAAGACTTGAACTTGCTCAATATAGAGAACTTGCTTCCTTTGCTCAGTTTGGATCAGACCTTGATAAGGAAACTAAGAGAAGACTAGAAAAAGGAAAGAGATTAATAGAAATCTTAAAGCAAGATCAATATCGCCCTATGCCAGTACAAGATCAAATAATGATTTTATATGCTGGAGTAAAAGAGCATATAATGGATATTCCAGTTGCAAAAGTTAAACTATTTGAAAAGCAATTCTTAGAGTTTATGAACACATATCATAAAGAAGTGCCAGACATGATTATGGAAAGAAAAGCACTAGATGATGAAATAGAAACAAAACTTGTAGAAGCAATAAAGGAGTTTAAACAGAAATTTTTAATAGAACTGTAGAGGTGAGAAAATGGGTGCAGCAGGACTTGTTGAAATAAAGAGAAGAATTAAGTCTATAAATAACACAAAAAAAATTACAAAAGCACTAGGTTTAGTTTCTACCTCAAAGTTAAGAAGAGTTAGAGAAAAATTATCTTCTAATACTGGTTACTTTAATCAATGTGAAGAAATTTTTGCTGAAGTAATGAGAAGTTATGACGAAGAAACTATTTATACAACTAAAAACCAAAGCTCCAAAAAACTATATATTGTGCTTACCTCTGATATGGGACTATGTGGCTCCTTTAACACTTCGATAATGGCAGAACTATCAGAAATTGTTAAAGGTGATAGAGAAAATTCAATCATTTTAATGGTAGGAGAAAAAGGAAAGTCTCTTGCTAATAGATATAAGCTAGAAACTACAGCTGAATATATAGAAGTGGGTGATATACCTACTTCTATAGAAGCTGCTACTATTTACAATGATGCTTTTGAAGCATATAGAAAAGGTGAAGTTGCAGAAGTTCATATTGTTTACACTAAATTTATATCACAAATAAGAAAAGAGTTTAGAAAAGAGCAATTGTTACCAATAAATAGAGAAGAGTTTAAAGAAATAGATTCTAAATTGCAATTTGAAGGGGAATCACAAGAATTAGTTGATAGTATTACTAATTTATATTTTAATAGTAAAATATTAAATTGCATGATTCACTCTAAATGCAGTGAGCAAAGCACAAGAATGGAAGCTATGGAGGGAGCTACTCGTAATTCAGACGATTTACTTGATAAGCTTAATTTAAAATATAACAGAGCTAGACAAAGTGCTATAACTCAGGAAATTTCTGAAATAGTAGGCGGAGCAGAAGCACAAAGCTAAAATAATAGCTAGATTGGAGGGATATTATGGCAGAAAAAATAGGAACGGTTGTCCAAATTATAGGACCAGTTATAGATATAAAATTTGAAGCAGGAGCACTTCCAAACATATATAATGCTATAGAAATAAAAATGGATGGAAAAACTGTAATTTCAGAAGTTGAACAGCATATAGGTGATGACATAGTAAGAACAATAGCTATGGAAAACACTGAAGGATTACGTAGAGGACTTAAAGCTGTCGATACAGGAAAAGGAATAACAGTACCTGTTGGAGAACAAGTATTAGGAAGATTATTTAATGTATTAGGAAAACCAATAGATGAAGCTGGAGATTTTAATGCAGATAATTTATATACAATTCATAGAGCTGCACCAAGTTTTGAAGAACAGTCTGTTGAACCAGAAGTATTTGAAACAGGGATAAAAGTAATAGATCTTATAGCACCTTATCAACGTGGTGGAAAAATTGGTCTATTTGGTGGAGCTGGAGTTGGTAAAACTGTATTAATACAAGAACTTATAAATAATATAGCTAAACAACACGGTGGACTTTCTGTATTTACAGGTGTTGGAGAAAGAACAAGAGAAGGTAATGACCTTTATCATGAAATGAGAGACTCTGGAGTTATAAATAAAACAGCACTAGTTTTTGGGCAAATGAATGAATCACCAGGAGCTAGAATGAGAGTTGCCTTAACAGGACTTACAATGGCTGAATATTTCAGGGATCAAGGTCAAGATGTTTTACTATTTATAGATAATATATTTAGATTTACACAAGCTGGTTCAGAAGTTTCAGCTTTACTTGGAAGAATACCAAGTGCTGTTGGATATCAGCCAACACTTGCAACTGAGATGGGTGCACTTCAAGAAAGAATAACTTCAACAAAGCATGGATCAATAACATCTGTTCAAGCTGTTTATGTTCCAGCAGATGACTTAACAGACCCAGCACCAGCAACAACATTTGCTCACTTAGATGCTACAACTGTTTTATCAAGATCAATAGTTGAATTAGGAATTTATCCAGCTGTAGATCCTCTAGAATCAAGCTCAAGAATGTTAGATCCTAGAATAATAGGTGAAGAACATTATGATGTAGCAACTCAAGTAAAACATATATTAGAAAGATATAAAGAACTTCAAGATATTATAGCGATACTAGGAGTTGATGAGCTTTCAGATGAAGATAAGCTTGTTGTTGGTAGAGCAAGAAAAGTTCAAAGATTTTTATCACAACCATTTACAGTAGGTGAACAATTTACTGGAATAAAAGGAAGATATGTACCACTTAAAGAAACAATAAGAGGCTTTAAGGATATATTAGAAGGTAAATGTGACGATATTCCAGAATCAGCATTTTTATTCGTAGGAACCATAGAAGAAGCGAGAGAAAAAGCAACAACATTAGAATAGTAGATTAATGCATTTTGAAATATATTGAAAAGTATTATATAAGTTTTATACTTAAATAATACTTTATATTAAACTTAATACAATTTAACTACACAAATAATATGGTTGATATCTTTATAAAAGATTCCGTCACGAAATCAATAAGATTTAAAGTTATTGATTAACAAAATAAAAGATTATTACTTTTTAGTCTTAAAATAATTTAATTTTAAGACTAACTTATTGTAAATGAGAAATCATTAATAATATTTATTAATGATGTAATAAGGGATAATCAATAAATAAAATAGATGAAATATAAAAGTATTTTATATAACGGGAGAATTTTATGGATAATAAACTTAAACTTATAATAATGACTCCAGATAAAGAGTTTTACAATGGAGAAATTGTAAAATTAGCATCGGAAAGTAGTGATGGTAAGTTTGGAGTTTTGCCAAATCACTTAGCAATGGTAACAAATTTAATTCCAACTATAACTACATTTCAAGATGTTGATGGTAAAGCATATACATGTTTTACATCTAATGGAGTTATCAAAATTAATAATAATGTAATAACTATTTTATGTAATGCTGCTGAATGGCCAGAAAATATAGACAAAGCAAGAGCTGAAAAAGCTAAGGAAAGAGCTCAAGCTAGGTTAAAAGATAAAAAGGACATAGATGTAAAAAGAGCAGAATTTGCACTAAAAAGAGCATTACTTAGATTAAGTGTTTAGTTATAAATTAATTGTAAATAATTAAAATTATTAAAAACAACCTTTAGCATAGCTAAAGGTTGTTTTTTGTATAAAAAAACTACAAATAAACATAATAATTATAGGTAATCAAGTTTAAAATATAGAATGAAAAAAGAAAGTACAGATTTATTATTAGTTATTATGTATAAATTAAAATTAAATTTTGAGAACCTAAAAAAAATTATAGGGAGGAATTGAAATGAAAAGTAGTGAACAAAAGATTACAGAAAAAATGAGAGTAGCTGATTCATCAAAAATAAATATAGTAAACCAATACAATGAAGCGGTTGAAGCTTTTAAAAATAATGCAACTCAAATAAATGGAAATGAATATGTAAAACTAGATACTGCTTTAGAAACATTACAAGATATTCTACCTTTCTCATCAATGTTTAAATAAATAATAAAACAGGGCATTTTAGGAAAATAAGCGATAAAATATTACAGCTATTTTCTTGAAGTGCCCTATATTAAGTTAAATAAACAAATTTTTACATAAAAATAAGCTTATTTATGCACAAATTTTACAAAATGTTATATATTATAATATATAATTTTTCCTGAAAACTATTGGAATAATTCTTAAATAATAGGCAATAATTCAAATAGTTAAGGGGGAGAGTTTTATGAGAAAAATAATAACGTTTGGAATTATACTATTTATAGTATTAATAAATACTTTTCAATTTAAGGAAAGCGTTGCAAGTGAAAATCTAGATATTTATAAAGAAATTTTAAAGATATCAAGTGCAAAAATAGAAGAGGTTGGTATAGAATCTACTTTCATTAATGATGAGAGTTTACAATCATGCTATAACAATTTAAAAAAAGCTTTTCAGTTCAATAACCCAATAAACAATGAAAAAATAGTTAGCAGTACAACTGATTATTTGCAGTTTGACATAGATAATATTAATGGAAATATACAAAGGATAGATGCTAATAAAATTAAGATAAGTATTAATCAAAAAACAGATAAAAATAATACAGAACTTTTAAAAAGCATTTTAAGAAATGCTTTTAATGATAATACAAGTCAATACTTATATATCAAATCTAAAATTAATGATGATTATCATGAAATAAATGATAAGATACTAAAATTTTTAGATAAAAGTGGAGCTACAGACATCAATACAGTAAATTTAAATAATGGATATAGCACAATTTGCAATACTCATAAGTACAATGTAAAAAATATTGCAAATGGAAGTTTTGATTTTCAAGTTGCAATAATGAATTACAATAGTGAATCAGAAATAATTATAGGAATACCAGAAATAACTGTAGCTTTTTAAAATAGCACTATTATGGAGGAAGAAATATGGAAAAATTTATAATAAAGGGTGGCAAAAAGTTAAGTGGGGAGGTTGAAATAAGTTCAGCTAAAAATGCCGTATTGCCGATATTAGCAGCGACTATATTAAGTGCTGATTTATGTATTTTGAATAATACACCTATGCTAGAAGATGTTAATGTCCTTTGTGAATTATTAGAGTCGCTTGATGCAAAGGTTACAAAGAATAATGGAGTAGTTAGAGTTGATACATCTGACTTAAACTATAAAAATGTTAATAATGAACTAGTAAAAAAGATGAGAGCATCTTTTTTAATAATGGGAGCTATGGTGGCTAGATTTGGTAATTTTAAAATGTCACTTCCAGGCGGATGCAATATTGGAGCTAGACCTATAGATTTGCACTTGAAAGGATTAGCTGCATTAGGTGCAGATATAGAAACTGAGCATGGATTTGTTGAAGTAAATGCAAATGAATTGCATGGGGCAAAAATATATCTAGATTTTCCATCAGTAGGAGCTACAGAAAATATAATGATGGCTGCATGTTTGGCTAAAGGTGAGACTATAATAGAAAATGCAGCAGAAGAACCTGAAATTACAGACTTAGCTAATTTTTTGAAGTCTATGGGAGCTAAGATTTATGGAGAAGGAACAGATACCATAAAAATAATTGGAGTGAAAAAACTTCATGGATCAGAATATACCCCTATATTTGATAGAATAGAAGCAGGAACATTTATGGTTGCAGCAGCTGCCACAAAAAGTACTATAAGGTTAACTAATACAAATGCGGAATATATGAAGCCTGTTATTGCTAAATTAAAAGAAATGGGTGTTGAGACAATAGTAGAAAATAATGATTTAATAGTAAATGGAAATACAAATATAAAATGTGTAGATATAAAAACTATGCCATACCCAGGATTCCCAACTGATATGCAAGCTCAAATGATGGCATTACTAAGTACTGCAGATGGAACAAGTATGATTACAGAGACTATGTTCGAAAACAGATTTATGCAAGCTAGAGAACTAATAAGAATGGGAGCTAATATAAAAACAGATGGTAGATGTGCAGTAGTAGAAGGAACAGAATTTTTAACAGGAGCAGAAGTTAAAGCTACCGATTTAAGAGCTGGAGCAGCTTTGATTATAGCTGGTTTATGTGCAAAGGGAGAGACAACTATAGTTGATATATATCATATAGATAGAGGATATGTAATGATAGAGGAAAAACTAAAGAAGCTAGGTGCAGATATAAAAAGAGTAAATAATTAGAAATTATATACAACAATAGAGGTGTTTTCACCTCTATTATTTTTTATATTTCAAATTTAATTTATGGAATTAGTAATATTTTCATAGGAAATGAAATATGAATTTACATATAGGACAAGTTATAAAATGTGAAATACTTTTTTAACTTAATCTTATTAATACACAATTAATTCTATAGAGTTCTAAGTTAAAAGTGAATGTAAAAATTGGAGATCTAATTTTAAAAAAATGATTTTTTATTAAATTTGCTAAGCAAATTAGTTGAAAACAATATAAAAACTAAAATTTATAAAATATCCAAAGTAATAGTGATAGTTACTATTGAAACTATGATTAGTAAGAACATTATGATGGGGAATTTATTCTCCAAAATGAACTTTTTATGGATAAATATTATACTAATTTTATTTGAAGTACAAATAAAACATTGTAGCGGGGATTTCAATCCCGGGGATATTCACCATCACTATTCACTCTTACTTTTTAATTGGTTCCAAACATTATAATAGAATAAATTGTAAGTTTAATAATATCATTTGAGAAAGAGATTACTTTGAATTTGGAATTGGAACCCTATAGATGGATTAAAGTTAAAAATAGATTTAACATCCTATAAATATGCTTAACTGAAAGGATGATAAAATGAGTAATTTCAAAGGTAGAATAGGCTTTAGTGGAATAAGTGAAAAGGCAGCATCTCAAATTATTTCAATATTAACTTTTATAATTATAGGTTTAATATTTTTATTAGCATCTACATACTTTATACTTGGATGCAATGATGGCAAACAAACAGCGTCCTTAAATATAAAAAAACCTGAAGTAAAAGAAAGTAATATAGCTATAAAGGAAAATAAAGATTTGGTAAGTGATATAAAAGTTGATAAAATAAATGTTTATTTAACAAAGGAAGATAGAGTAGTAGAAATCCCATTAGAAGAATATATAAAAGGTGTTATAAGTAGTGAAATGCCAGTAAATTTTGAAGTAGAAGCACTAAAAGCTCAAGCAATTGCAGCAAGAACATATACTATAGCACATACAACTGCTACGGGTGGTGGATGTAAAAATGGAAAAGGGGCAGATCTTTGTGACTCTACTCATTGTCAAGTATATATGTCTAAGGAAAACAAGGTAAAATTATGGGGACAAAATGGTTCTAAGAATTGGAATAAAATAGAGGAAGCTGTTAATTCAACCGAAGGTCAAGTAATGGCGTATAACGGAGAATTGGCTAAAGGAGCATATTATTTTTCAACTAGTGGAGGACGAACAGAAAACTCAGAAGATGTATTTGTTAATGCTTTGCCATATTTAAGAAGCGTGGATAGCAAAGGGGAAGAAGAAGCTCCTAGATATAAAAGCAATGTAAAAATACCATATAATAAAATAGTTGAAAGAGCAAATATGGAGTATAGTGCTGATATGGTAACTAGCAATATGAAAAGTCAAATTCAAATACTTAGTAGAAGTGAAGGTGGGTCTGTGAAGGAAATAAAGCTAGGAAAAGCTGTTATAAGTGGACCTAAATTTAGAAGCTTATATGGACTTAACTCAGCAAATTTTGAATTGAATTTTTTGAATGAAGAATTAGAAGTAAATTGTATAGGGTTTGGACATGGTGTTGGTATGAGTCAGTGGGGGGCAAACACAATGGCTAAAAATGGTAGCAAATGTGATGAAATAATAAAACATTATTATACAGGTATTGATATAAAAAAATTGAATAATAAATAGAACTTATAAAAAGCAGGAGTGATTTATGAACTTCTGCTTTTTTATGCGAAAAAATGGAAACTCAAATAATTGATAACAATTAAAAAATACAGTATTTTACATATAAAATATCAATAAAAGAAGATTAAAGCGCTCAAAAAGTGCTTAATTTTAAAAAAAAGGTCGAAAAAAAATTAAAAAAAATAAGTATGTAAGTGAATTAACTTTGAAATATAGGACAACAATACTAGTGGAGGTGTTTTTATGGATAATAAATCAAAATTAAAACAATTTTTTAAGAAAGAAGGCTTTTATGTAGTTCTATTTGTATGTTTATGTGCAGTAGCTACAGTAGCTATAATAACAACATCAAAAGATAAAAAGGATGTTGCAAAACTGCCGATGGTAGAACAAAATCAAAAATCAGCTGACAGTTCTAAAACTAGTGGTGTGATATCAGAAGACAAAACTTATAATGATGCATTACAAGTAAATAAAGATGAATTAAAAGCTGTTCCAGAAGTACAAGTTCAAAATAATAAGGGTACAGCAGCTGTATCAAACACAGGTAAAGGTTCAGCACAAAATCCTGTAGAAGGAAAATTAGTACGTGCTTATTCAGAAGATCCAGTTTATATGAAATCAACTAAAGATTATAGACCACACTTTGGTTTAGATATAAAAGTTGAGGAAGGTACTCCAGTAGTTGCAATGATGGATGGAGTAGTAAAAAATGTAGATATTTCATCAGAAGGAAATTATGTTGAAATAGATCATCAAAATGGATTAGTAAGTGTATATTCAAACTTGCAAGAAAAAGTTGCAGTAAAAAAAGGTGATGCTATAAAAACAAACCAAGAATTAGGAAAGGTTGGAAAAACAACAACTTTTGCTTATGAGGATTATGGCACACACTTACACTTTGAAGTATTAAAAGATGGAGAGCACATAGATCCAAGTAAATATGTAAGTTACAAAAAGTAGCAATTATGAAAAAGCCATTTTCTAAAAGAAAATGGCTTATCCATAATATATTAAATGTAATTTATATGATTAAATTAGCATATTTATAAACTATAGAAGGATTAAGGAGGCCACTACTTTGAAGGACTACATCGAAGAAAGAGTAATGGAAGTTGCAAAATATATAATTGAATCACAAGCTACCATAAGAAAGACAGCATCAGTATTTGGTGTAAGTAAAAGTACAATACACAAAGATATGACAGAAAGACTGCCCAAAATAAATGCTCAAGTTGCTGAACAGGCAAAAACAATATTAGATTTAAATAAGGCTGAAAGGCACATAAGAGGTGGAAGAGCAACTAAAATGAAATATAAAACAATTGAAGGATAAAATTTTTCGTATTATAATGATATAGTATAGGATTAATATGGTATGTATGTCTTATATGCAATAAAAATACGAAAGATCAGGAGTGAATTTTATTATGTTTTTTTTCGGTATGGGAACGGACATGGGTATAGATTTAGGTACAGCAACAGTACTAGTTTATATGAAAGGTAATGGAGTTATATTAAAGGAGCCTTCAGTTGTAGCTATAGAAAAAACAGCTAACAAAGTTTTAGCAGTTGGAGAAGAAGCTAGAAGAATGATAGGAAGAACTCCAGGTAACATAGTAGCAATACGTCCACTTAGAAATGGCGTAATTTCAGATTATGATATAACAGAGAAAATGTTAGAACATTTTATTAAAAAGGCTTGTGGAAAGAAAAAAGCTGCTCCAAGAGTAGTAGTTTGTGTTCCATGTGAGTCTACAGAAGTAGAAAGAAGAGCTGTTGAAGATGCAACAAGAAATGCTGGAGCAAAGAATGTTTTCTTAATAGAAGAACCATTAGCAGCAGCAATCGGTGCAGGATTAGATATATCTAAAGCAAGTGGAAACATGGTTATAGATATTGGCGGAGGAACTACTGATATAGCAGTTATATCATTAGGCGGAATGGTTGTAAGAGAATCAATTAAAGTTGCTGGCGATAATTTTGATGATGCAATCATTAAATACATAAGAAAAAAATATAAATTAATGATAGGTGAAAGAACAGCAGAAGATTTAAAGATAAATATAGGATCAGCATATAAAAAAGATGAAGAAATGGATATGGAAATAAGAGGAAGAGATTTAATTACAGGACTTCCTAAAAATATAAGTGTTAATTCAAAAGATATGAGAGAAGCATTACAAGAAGCTGTATCTGCTATAGCTGAATGTACTCATGCTGTTTTAGAAAAAACTCCACCTGAATTAGCTGCTGATATAGCAGAAAAAGGAATTGTTATGACTGGTGGTGGTGCACTTTTAGATGGACTAGATAAATTAATTGAAGAATATACTAAAGTTCCAGTATACATAGCAGAAAACTCAATTTCATGTGTAGCTATAGGAACTGGCAAAGCATTAGACTTTATAGATAAAATGGGTGAAGGATTTAGCGGTCAAGATTTATCATTTTATTAAGATATCAAAATAAAAACACAGAACTACATGTGTAATATTTATTATACATATGTAGTTCTGTGTTTTATATTATAATAAAATGCAATGATAAATAACTATATATTAAAAGCTAAATAATAAGCATGAAATAGGGAATGTGTTATAACTTTCGATAATTGCATAACTAAGTTAAGGCGTATGTTACGACTAGTAAAAAGTTCATTATCTTCACTGGAGTCTATTATGCCTATTAATGAAATATCACCAACAGGAGGTAATAGTTTTCCAACACCTTTACCGGGGTTTATAGCAAAATCTCTAACTTGAATTTCTCCTATACTAGAATATGGACCTAAACAAGCATCTATTCCAACGACTTTGGAGTAAGGGTGTTTAGTTTTTATCTCAGATAATTTACTTTCTAAGTTTAAAGCATGAATAGGCTCAGAAATAGTCCCGTATACAGGAAGCGGGAAATGGTTATCAATTAATTGTGTTCCAACTAAAGGTCCTAAGCAGTCGCCGATACATCTATCTGTACCAATACAAATAATAATTGTATCTTTGTCAATATAATCTTTAATAAAATTAGCTAATCTATAATATGCTAGGGGACTTTTGAAATGCGTCTTTATTCTAGTCACCTATTGCACCTCCTAAACTTCAATAATTTTAAGATTGAATAGTAAAATTTATTTCAAAATAAATGTAATAATTTTTAATTTTATATAAATAATAAAAATAAAAAATGCACTTAATAATATATATGCAAAAAAAAGGAAAGTGATTATTAAAATATAAACTTTCAAATTTTTATTTAAAATTATTGAATATATAAAGAATTATGAGTTAATAATTATAAAGAAAATTGATGTGAGGGAGAGTTTGTTTAAATGAGAAAAATATATTTAATGATTGTAATTTTAACAACAATAGTTAGTATTACTACAATGTTGAATGTAAAAAAAAGTTGTATAGAATCTAATAATGTAGATGTGGCTTACAATGAAAAAATTTTGAATTATGATGAAAAAAATGAAGTAGTAAATGTTGATGATGTTATAGAAAAAAATAAGCAAATCAATAATGATAATGAAATAAAAAAAAGTGATGATACAAAGGAAAACATAGATGAAAAAGCGAATGAATCAAGGCGTTGGTATATTGAAAATAAAAATAAAGAACTTATGAAAGATTATAGTTTAGAAGACTATGAGGTAACGGAAGAAGAATTAAATGTAGAGTTTGACACATATAATAAAAGAGAAAATGAGTTAAATAAGCATGTTATAAAAAAAGAGCCAGATGAAATAGTGAGTGCATTATCTTTACAAGAAAAAACAAAATTGATGAAGTACTTTTCTAAAGTACCTAAAAAAGAATATGATAATTTAGAGGAATATTTAAGTTATACAAATCAAAGAGCAGGAGTGAGAAAAATAATGAATGTTCTAGAAAAATATTTATCTAATGATGAAATGGAAGAAACTAAAGAAATTATGTCTGATTATGTTGATATAAGAAGAGTAGAAGAATATTAAAATTAAATTAAAAAATAAGAGAAAGTTAGAAAAATGAAGAAAAAAATAGCAATATAGATAAAAACAAATATAAATCAATTATATAAGGTAATTTGGATTTGAAAAAAGCTCGCTAAAAATATAAAATAATCCTTGTCGAAGTTGTGGCGGCTTCGAAAAACTAAAAAATATGCTGGCATGGCTCAACGGTAGAGCAGCTGACTTGTAATCAGCAGGTTGTAGGTTCGATTCCTATTGCCAGCTCCATAAGTGGAGGAGTTCCCGAGTGGCCAAAGGGGGCAG
>NZ_JBWKMH010000003.1:0-290264 GCF_056431285.1 Clostridium amazonense
CCAGGTTGATAGGTGAGGGGTGTAAGCATGGTAACATGTTCAGCTGACTCATACTAATAAGTCGAGGGCTTGACCTAAAAATAATCACTGTGCAATTTTCAGAGAACAAACTCTTAAAAAGTAAATATATAAAGTTATTAGAATCTAGTAGTTCTAGGAAACGATGAAATACGAAGATTATAGTAAATTTAATCTGGTGATGATGGTTTTGAGGGTAACACTCCTTACCATACCGAACAGGCAAGTTAAGCCTCAAGACGCCGATAGTACTGCATGGGAAGCTGTGTGGGAGGGTAGGTTGTCGCCAGGTATAACCAAGGAAACTTGGAAATATTCCGCGATAGCTCAACGGTGGAGCACTCGGCTGTTAACCGATAGGTTGAAGGTTCGAATCCTTTTCGCGGAGCCATATTGAATATTAGAGAAGTAGATTATCTACTTCTTTTTTTATTTTGTAATAAAATAAATATATGAGTAAGCAAAGCTATTATCAAGGCAAATTAGGATAAATAAAGAAAATTGAGAAGTTGTCAACAAATACTTTAATCAACATTGTATTTTTATTGAAGTTTATGTATTCTATAGATATAAGTAAAATGGAAAGGGGGGGAGAAGTGTGAAAAAATGGTATAACGAAGAATATGAATGGAAATTGGAAGTGAGGGGTTTTCTTCGCAGTGATCACACTGAAAGATATTTGAGAAATGGAGAGAAAGTGGGGGACAAATATACCTCTGTAAATACGACTGTCCTATAAATGAACATGGACATGAAATCTGTGTTCCAAGGCAATGATGATTTTGTTTCTAATTATGGAGGCAGTAGGAATTTGCTGAAATTCACAAAATATTAGAGATAGAAGCAAATATAGCAATGATATCGTATGTAGAGATGGTTGTGGTATGTTTATGGTCACAGCAAAGAACCTCAGAAATGAAAATTTCTTTAAAGAAAAATTTTTTGAGGAGTGATTTGTATGAAAATTGGGAGAGTTTTAAGAGTTGTTAAGGACAATAGTAGAGAGGAAATATTTAATTGGAGTAAGGAAAAAAGAACTATAATTATGAGTATATTCTATCCTGCAGAAGAACAATATTGTAGTGGAGATGGCATATTATACAAGGATTTATTCCAACCCCATACAGAGCTTTTTATAGAAGATGTAGGCAATACAAAGGAAACTGAAGAATATATTAACAAGTTAAGGACAGATGTATTTTTAAATGTTCCTATCAAAAATGCTCTGGATAAGTATCCAGTAATTATTTATTCACCAGGTATATTTCAGGACAGGGATTTTGCGATATTTACTGCAGTAAATCTTGTAAAGGAAGGATATATTGTAATTACCCTTGGATCTTTATATGAAACTGATTATACTATTATGCCTGATGGTGATATTATTAGGGTTACAGGGAAGCTTCAAAAGGAAATGATGAGTTCAATAACAGATGAAACTTGGAGAGAGTTAAGAGATATTAGAAAAAGAGACATGCTATTTATGGTAGACCATGTTTTTAATATTAATGAAAAAGATGAATTACTTAAGGACAGGATTGATATAAACAGTATTGGAGCTATGGGATTTTCATTAGGTGCCCAGAGCACATTTGAAGCTACGGCTGATGACAAGAGAATTAAGGCAGCAGTGTTACTTGATGGAAGCTTTGATAAAAGTACTGTTTTGGAAAAAGTTGATAATGGAGAAAGATGTAGCACACCTGTTCTACTATTTAAAAGTCATGCATCTTCATATGATTTAAAGGTGAAGCAAGCTAAATGTTTTTATAAAAATATAGAAGACAAGGAAAAGGCTGAAGACTTAATTAATGAGGCTATAATTGAAAAGCGTGAGATGATAAAAGCTCAGAAAGCTCTTTATCAGTATCTTGATGGATATAAGTCTTTTGTTAAAATTCAGTACACTGACCATGCTGCTTTCTGTGATATTCCAGTAGTCTTGAATCTTAAGTATTCAGAGTGTTTTGGTGGAAAAATTTTAAGCAGAAAGGTCCATGAAATTGTAAGCATAACATCATTGAAATTCTTCAATGAATTTTTACGTCATAGAGATATGGAATATGAAAATTTTATTGAAAATAAAAATAACTATGCAGAGCTTAAAAAAATCAATGCTATAGGTGAAGTTATAAAGTAATGACTATACTGGGTGTATAATAAGAATTATAATGCCAGGAGATTAGGAATAATACTCTTGGTATTTTTTTGATTTATAGGAATTTGATATTATAAAAAAACAAATGATAAAGGTGAATTAAGTGGTTGAAAAGAAAGATTATAAAAAGTGGCTAAAATATGCAATAGAAGATTATGAAAAAGTAAAGTTTGGATTTTATTTTGAAGAAAAATTTGAGCTATGTTGTAATGCACAACAAGCTATAGAAAAATTATTTAAAGGATATTTAATAATGAAAGGGAAAGAATATACTAGCACGCATGATATATATGCACTATGTAAATATTGTGCTAAATATGATGAAAAATTTAATAGCTTTAGACGGTATGCTTCAATTTTATCCAAATATTATGTTGATAAAAGATATCCATATACAAATTCATTAGAAAGTATAGATATAAATATAGATAATGTAATGAAATTTTTAGAAGAAGTGTTTGAGTATGTAGAACCAATACTATGGGAATAGATTTAAATATTCTGTAATAAATTGTATTTAATTTACTGAAATATATTAAATATGATAAACAATGGTGGTATAATATAGTATAAAAATTAATATCATAATAATAGTAATTAATATAAATTTTATAAAATATATATATACAGTTAAATTAGGAAATATTATTTTTTTATAATTTAGGTTTTACACTAGTAAATATATGATTATGATAAAAATTTTATTCATTAGTTAAAAGGTGGTGTTATAATGGATAGTTATTCATTACTAAGACAAACAATTGAAAATAGTAACAACATAGTATTTTTAGGCGGAGCAGGTGTAAGTACTGAAAGTAACATTCCAGACTTCAGATCAAATGATGGATTATATACAGAAAAGAAAAAATATAAATATCCACCAGAAACTATGCTTAGTCATAGCTTTTTTAACAAATATCCAGAAGCATTTTTTGATTATTATAAAGACAATATGATATATAAGGATGCAAGACCTAATTTAGCACATAAAGCATTGGCTGAGTTAGAAAAAATGGGAAAACTTAAAGCAATAATAACTCAAAATATAGATGGATTGCATCAAGAAGCTGGTTCAGAAAATGTATTTGAACTTCATGGTTCAATTCATAGGAATTACTGCATGGATTGTAATGAATCTTATGATTTGGACTACATAATAAATAGTGAAGATATAGTTCCAAGATGTAAAAAATGTGGTGGTATAGTAAAACCTGATGTAGTACTTTATGAAGAAGGATTAGATGAAAATACTTTAAGACAATCTGTTCAACATATAATAAACGCAGATACATTTATAGTTGGAGGAACATCACTAGTTGTATATCCAGCAGCTGGACTTTTAGAATATTTTAGAGGTCCAAATTTAATACTTATAAATAAAGATAAAACACCATATGATAACAGAGCCAATTTGGTTATAAATGATTCTATAGGAAAAGTATTAAGTGAAGCAATAAAAGGATTATAAATTAATACTTAAACTTAAAGGGCATACTATAAAAAGAGTATGTCCTTTAAGCTTAAAGTAAATCTTTCTATTATAAATTTAGATTACTATTAGAAGATATGTTGTTATATAAGGCTAAATTTAAACCTTCAAGCAAACTTCTAAATATTAGAAAGTGAACACTATCTGTTGGATGTAGTCCATCATTGATACAATTTTCTTCTAACATAATCTCATCAATTGTTTTATTAGTACAGAATAAATAATTTTGTATATAATTAAAAGAATTTATAAAATGAATATTTTCATTTTCAGCAACACAAGAAATTACATTAGTTACATGATCCATATGGTATAAACGATTAGGATAACTTTCATTTTGAAAAGTTGATGGATTAGGTGACATTAAGATAATTTTTTTGTTTCTATCTTTTAAAAATTTAATTAAAAATGTTAAATTATCAAATAGCTGATTCATTCCATTTAATACTTTCCTATCATTACAACCAAGTAAAATGATAACTAACTCATCCTCATCAGAATACAATTTTGACAAATTTTCACGTACTTCAGTTGAAGTTATTCCGCCGCATCCATTATTAACTACTGTACATTTTGGAAATTTATCTAACATATATATTTGAAATAATGATGACCAGCTTTTTAAACTAGTTCTTCTAAAAAACGTCTTTGTACATGTATCTAAAATAACTTCTTTAGTTTTTACACTATCAGAGCTTCCAGCACCAGCAGCAATGCTATCACCTATAATTTTTATATTGCATCCATTTTGAAACATTTGTAAAAATCCAATTTCTTTATTATTCATATAAGATACTCCTCTAATTTAAATATTTCTATTGATATGAAGAACAAATTCTGGTTTAGCAATATATGAATAATATTTTACATTTCCATCAAATTCAAGATAAGCTTTGAATCGATCTATAATTGCAGGACTTTTAATATAGTTTAGTACTTCATCTTTTTTTATCCATGCAGATTCAGAATTTTCATCAGAACCGCGCAAATTACCACTCTTGTATTTACAAATAAAATCAAACATTACTTTCGTAGGAACTACATCATAACCATTATATCCTTTGTGGCTACTGGTATTTGAAGAAACACAAAATAACTTATCAACTATAACGTCTATTCCACTTTCTTCTTTAATTTCTCTTGTAACAGCATCTATAAGATTTTCACCAATTTCGACTTGACCTCCAGGAAATACCCATCCACCATGAAATGTATTAACCATTAAAATTTCACCATTATCATTTTCCACAACTCCAGCTGCAGTTACAATATGTGTAGGAAAGTTTTTCATAGTATATATCCTCCTTATTAATAATTATTTAGAAAAATCATTAATTTCATTTTCTGAGTGCTTTAAAAACTTCTCTAAGTCTTCTTTATTCGCAAATAAATTTCCGTTATTATTTCCACAGTAAATCCCTTTTTTTATTGGGGCAATTAGAAAACCACCTACAATTCCAGCAAGAAAGCAGGTAGTTCCTAATAGTATTTTTTCATTATTTTTCATAAAATCAACTCCCTTAAATATCTGATGTACAAATTTGTACACTGACTTAATTTATCTTTTTTATAGGAAAGAATACATATGGTTGTCCATTTTCACAAGGACACGTGTAATCTTGTATTGCACCAATTAAATTTAAATTATTTTTATTTATATAATCTAATACATAAGAAATAGTTTCCATCATATCTTTTTCAACTTTAGTATAAAGATATTCATAAGAGGGAACTGTCCATTTTACCCAGTTAGCAGGTGGAACTGCATCATCTATAACTTCTACTCCAGCTAGATAAAGTCCTTTTGTAAAATTTCCTTCCCATGGTTTAAAACTTCTTGAAAAATCGCTCATTAAGCCCCAAATTCCAACCAAATTTTTATTGCTATTTTTTTTTGCAAGATGTTCAACTTCTGAAAAATGACTGTTAGCATCATTCCATAATTTAGCAATAAAGTTTTCTCCATCATTAGTTGAACCTTCTTTACCAATAACCGAAAAAGACTCTTTTATACATTTTTTTATTTCCATAGATTAACCTCCATAAATATATAATTTCAAGTTCAAGGTTTAAATAACATCTTTATCAAATGATAATTCTAGAGTTATAAGTTATTCCTATATAGGGTTCCAAGTTTAAATTTAAAAAAATGTCTTTCTCAAATGATATTATTAATATTACAGTTTATTGCTGTTTTTATATTTGGAACTAAGTAAGAAGTAAAAGTGAACAGTTATGGTTGATATTACTCACTTTGTTCCTAATATCTAAAAATAGAAATACTTAAAAACTATGTTTTTATATTGTTTTCAATTAATTTGCTTTGCAAATTTAATAAAAAATCATTTTTTAAAATTGAAAATCCAATTTTTACATTCACTTTCAATTTTCAATTAAATTAATTAGAATTCTCAACTGAAATAAGGGTAATATTCCAATATTAGATTTCACGTATTTATTTTATGTTAAAGAAATGAAGAAACGTACAAGTGATGTTGAAGGTTTAATTTTAAAATTAGAAATAAGAAGTATCACTTGATAGATATATAATAGCATAAATAAATACAATATTAACCACAAAATTCATAATATTCAAACTTAAATTTACTTTGCAAGTGAATTAAGTTATATATAACTGTAAAAAATAGTAAGAAACAAAGATAAATTAAGCAAAGTCTTGAAAATATGCAGATGATGACCTAAGGTCATTTAAAATGAACCGTAATCCATTTATGATTTTTGATACAAAAATGTTAAAATTTAGTAGAAGGTAAAAGGGGGAAATTATTATGAAAAATTCATTTAAAAGGCTAGTATCTTGTATTATGTTAATTTTTGTGTCAGTAATTTTTATTCCAACTAATGTATTTGCAGCTACAAATTTAGAAGAAGATTGTATAATAAAGGAAGAAAAGTTACCAAATTTAAACAAGAATTATCCTATAGTAATGGTTCATGGACTTTTTGGATGGGGCAATGATGAGTTATTTGGACTAAATTATTGGGGGGGAAAATCAAGTTTAAGAGAAATGTTAAATTCTGAGGGGTATACAGTATATACTCCAACAATAGGACCTATAGCTAGTAACTGGGATAGAGCATGTGAATTGTATGCATACTTAAAAGGTGGAACTGTAGACTATGGTGAAGCTCATGCTCAAAAATGTGGACATAATAGATATGGACGAACTTATCAAGGTGTATATCCTGAATTAGGAAATAATAATGAAAATGGTGAACTTCAAAAGGTTCATTTAATTGGACATAGTATGGGTGGACAAACAATTAGAGTTTTAGCACAATTGTTAGAGGATGGAAGCCAAGAAGAAATAGCTTGTACTGGTGAGAATACAAATAAATTATTTGTAGGCAATAACCACTTTATAGAAAGTATAACAACGCTTGCAACTCCACATGATGGAAGTCAACAAGATGATGTTAAAATGGATTTAGAACCTAGAATCCATCAGTTTTTTGCAGCTATGGCAACTAAAGCTGGAAGAGATGAATCAGAAAATCCTAAATTTGATTTGAAACTAGATCAATGGGGATTAAAGAGAAATCCAGGAGAATCTTATGAAAGTTATTATAAAAGAGTTTTTACAAGTAAAATTTGGGGAGAAACTAAAGATTTAAGTATATGGGACTTATCATTAGAAGGTGCAAAAGAATTAAATAGTTGGGTTAAAACTCATGATGATATATATTATTTTTCCATAGCTTGCGTAGACACACATAAAGATTTAAAAACTGATTATCAAGTACCAAATATAAATATGAATCCACTTCTTTTAAAAAGTTCAAAATTTATGGGTTCATATATTAATAATGAAGAAGGAAAAGTTATAGTTGATAACAGTTGGTGGAGAAATGATGGAATAGTAAGTGTAAGATCTGCAATAGCACCACATGAAGGATCTACTGATAATATTGTAGAATATAATGGACAACAAATTCAAAAAGGTATTTGGAATTACTTAGGTGAAATTAATAACATTGATCATATTGAAGTTGTAGGACAACATGAACCAATATACAAAAAATATCTTCAAAACAAATTCAGAAATTGGGCAAAAATGTTATGTGGAGAAGTTAAGTAGTAAGTAAAAAGGTTGCATATTGAAAAATGCAATCTTTTTTATTTACTATTAATTTAATTTAAAGTAATATTATCATAATACATGAAGCTAATATAGGTTAAAGAAGGTGATTAGATGAAAAATTTATATTTATATAAAACAGGGATAGGTAAAATAACAATAGTAGAGGAAGACAATAAAATAATTAATGTATATTTTGATAGTGAAGATACACCAAAAGATATTAATATATGTGAAACCAATATTTTAAAAGAAGCAGGTAGACAGTTACAAGAATATTTTTCAGGAGTACGCACAAAGTTTGAGTTGCCATTAAATCCAAAGGGAACAGATTTTATGAAAGATGTTTGGAGTGCATTAGAAAAAATACCTTATGGAGAAACTAAAACATATGGTGAAATTGCAAAAATTATAGGAAGAGATAAAGCATATAGAGCAGTTGGACTTGCAAATAATAAAAATCCTATTCCAATTTTTATACCATGTCATAGAGTAATTGGAGCCAATGGCAAGTTAGTGGGATATGCAGGGGGATTAAATATAAAGAAACAACTTTTAGAATTGGAGAAGGTTACAATATAGTATGAGTGAATCTATACTTAAAAATTCAAATAGTAATAAAGATTAAGATGATGGTAATGAATAATTAATGGACTTTAAGATGTATGTGGATTAAGAAAAATATTAAAAATAAGGGGCAGGCAAGCTTATCATGTAATGCTGTAAGTCGCTATTTAATTGTTATTAGAAATTAAGCTTGGCACTGCCACTTGGAATGTTTTTAATATAATCTAGTTTTTAGGAACAACCCTAACCCATGTTTCTTCATAACACTTTCCATTAAAATCTGAATAGTACATTTCAAATTCGTAGCCCTCAACAAGTTCATAATTTGAAGTAGGCAACCAGTCCGTATAAACACGAGCTATTAAGTCTTGAATTGCTTTTGAAGTATCCTCAATATTATGAGGTTCATTTACAAATATAGCCCATGTAGATTTAGGTATATCAACTACAGTATAACCTGCTGTGTTACTTAAAGGTGTTTTCATGACACACAACATATATGGAAAAATTGTTCCATCCATTTTGCGGTATTGGCAAAGTGAATTTACAGTGCTTGGATATCCAGAAGATTTTACAAGATTTGCACATTCACCATTATTTAATTTTTCAAGCCAAAATTCAGGTATAGCCTTTAAGTTTCCACCATCTTTAGTATCAAAAATTCCCTCGATGCCATAAACTTGGAATGCTTCTTTTTCAACAATTTTATAATTCATTTCACTTACTCCTTTTATAGAAATTTGAAAGGATATGCGTGGAAATGCCTTTATACTAACTCCTTTGCTGCGCGCCGCTGTGGGAGTAATTCCGTGTAGATTTTGAAATGCTCTGGTGAATGCTTTAGGTGATTCATAACCATAGGTTAACGCTATATCTATAACCTTGATAGTGCTGTTTTGTAATTCAAATGCCGCTAGTGTCATTTTCCTTCGGCGTATATATTCAGATAAAGTAATGCCAGTAATAAATGTAAATATTCTTTGAAAGTGATACACAGAGCAACAAGCAATTTGTGCGATTTTTTCATAATCTGTTTTACCTTGCAAATTGTTTTCAATATAGTCCAATGCACGGTTCATGTCATTTAAGTATTGCATACTCACATCTCCTCTCTATAAATATTGTAACAAAATAGATATAAAAAACCCTTGCAACTATTGCAAAGAAAAATCAGTCTATTAAAAAGTATATTAGCATATAACCTTCATTATATGGATTTTAATTCCAAAAATATTTTATCATATTCTTATGAATTTTTAATTAATAAAAAATGTTATTGACAGGTGTGTATAGTGAGTATATACTGTGTATATAAGATATAAACAATAAAAAATTTAAGAAGGAAAAAATTATGAAGGGTATTGTGTTAATTGCTTTATTTTTTATAATCGTTTATTTAGAGTATAAGTGGTTTATGAAAGTAAAGAAAGAAATTGAGAAATAATTTTTTTTATCATAACTGTATATACTGAATATTAACGGTATACAAAACAAATTATAACTAAAAGGATTTGATAGTATGAATATTTTAATCAATAATTCTTGTGGCAAGCCTATATATACTCAGATAGAGGAACAGATTAGAGATTCAATATTAAAAAATGAATTATCTATAAATGAGGGGTTACCATCTATAAGAACATTAGCAAAGGAACTTAAGATAAGTGTAATAACAACCAAAAGAGCATATGAAGAGCTAGAGAGAAAGGGTTTTATATATACAGTTAAAGGTAAGGGGTCTTTTATATCAAATCAAGACACAGAAATTATAAAAAATATTATTATAAAAAATGTAAAATTATATTTAAAAGAGGGATTAAAAGAAGGTAAAAAAGTAGAGTTGGAATTATCTGAGATGAAGACAATATTAGAAGTTATTTACAATGATTAAAATTAAAATTTGAATTGTGGAGGAGTAAAATGAGTAATATTCTTGAAATAAAAGGTTTAACAAAGACATATAAAAACTTTAAGTTAGATAATGTATCTTTAAATTTGGAAAGAGGATATATTATGGGATTTATAGGTGAAAATGGAGCAGGAAAAACAACTACAATAAAACTTATTATGAATTTATTAAAAAGAGATAGTGGAGAAATAAAAGTTTTTGATAAAGATAATATTAGATTTTCTCAGGAAATAAAAGAAAAAATAGGGTTTGTATATGATGATTGTTTCTACTATGAAAAGTTATCAATAAAAGATAATGCAAAAGTAATTTCTAATTTTTATAAAGAGTGGAGTTTTGATACATTTAATTCTTATTTAAGAAAGTTTGGACTTAATGAAAAGCAGAAGGTTAAGGAACTTTCAAAAGGAATGAAAATGAAGTTTGCAATTTCTCTTGCACTTAGTCATAATGCAGAGTTTTTGATTATGGATGAGCCAACAGCAGGACTTGATCCAGTTGTTAGAGCAGAACTTTTAGATCTTTTTCAAGAAATAATTCAAGATGAAAAGATAGGGATATTAATATCTACCCATATAACTTCAGACCTTGAAAAAATAGCAGATTATATAACTTATATACGTAAAGGAAAGATAGAGTTCTCTAAACCAACTATTGAAGTATTAGAAGAATATAAAATAGTAAAGGGTGACACAAAACTTTTAAATGAAGAAAACAAAAAATTATTTATATCAATAAATGCTACAGAATTCGGATTTGAAGCTTTAACTAAGAATGAAGAAAAAATTAAAGAAGTATTTAAAGATAAAGTTATTCTAGAAAGACCAACACTAGAAGATATTATGGTTATGAAAAGTCAAGAAAATATTCAAGATTTAAGTACAAAATATGGAAGAGAAATAAGTAGTTTGTAATATGAAAGGATAGGTTTGTATGTTAAATGTAATTAAAAGAGAATTGGGACTTCAATTTTCATACTTAAAAGGTATGCAACTTGTTGGAATGTTACTAGTTGTAATGTTTGTAATGTTCGTAAATAAGGACAAAAATTTTATGTGCTATGTTATGTTAATGTTTTTAGTTGGTACATTTGGATACACAGAACTTGAAAACAGGAATAAAGTATATTTATCCATATTAAGTGGAAATTGTAGCAGAAAAAATTATATAATAGGAAAATATTTATTTATTATAATATGGTCAATAGTAGTTGGAGTAGTTCTAATTTTATTAAACAAAATGCTATTTTTAATTATGCCTAGTATGGTTGCCGATACAAATATATTTCAAATGAAAACAATGATATTATATGGAATTTTTATTTCATCAGTATATTATTTTGCATATTTTAGTTTAGGAATGAAGGCGGCAAAAATTAGTTATTATATAGTGCTAATGTTATATACATTTGGATTTATGATGTTGCTTAATGGATTTCAATATGGAATTGGGTGTGAGTATAGTAACATAATATTTAAATTGATATTTGCTACAGATATTGTAACTAACATAATAACTGTAGTGATAACTTTAGCAGTATCAGCAATTCTATGTGTATTATCTGTAATTTTTTATGAAAAGAAAGATTTATAGGAGGTAAAATCATGGTAGCATTATTAAAAAAAGATTTTATAACTAGTAGAAAATCAGTAATTATAATGAATCTAATAGCAGCATGTATATTAGGAGGAGTTTCACTATTTAAAGAATTTCCAATTGAGGTTATTTCAATGATGTATGTTATGGCAAGTATATTTATACCTCTTATGTCAAATAAAATGATGTCAACAGAAGAAGGAAAAAGAAATTATGATACCATAATAAATAGTTTTCCTGTAAGTAGAAAATCAGTTGTAATTAGTAAAAATTTATTTTATTTTTTAATGTATTTAATAACTTCAATAATATTATTATTAACAATAATAATTATAAAGAAACCTAGTACTCAAGATTTAACTTATATATTATTTATTCAATCATTAACATTTATATATTATTCATTAATAATAGGAATTCCAAATTATATGTATTATAAATTTGATTATGATGTAGCAATGAAATATGGTGTTATTGTATTTTTATCAATTATATATGTGCCAATGATAGTTATACAGATAGGTGAAAAATTACTTCCTAACTTTGGAAGTAAAATAATCTCAATTATTGAAGCGGGGAATATACAAACAATGCTTATAGCTGTATCAGCATTTTTAATTGGACTATTAATATATGTTGTATTTACTATTTTATCAATAAATGGATATTCAAAAAAAGATTTATCCTAAAACTTAGGAGGATATAGATATATATGAATTTAATAATAAACAATTCATCAGGAGAACCAATTTATGCTCAAATAGAAAAGCAAATAAAAGATAACATTCTTACAAATAAATTGGACTCAAATGAAGCACTTCCTTCAATAAGAGCATTAGCGAAGGAATTAAGAATTAGTGTAATAACAACAAAAAGAGCATATGAGGAACTGGAAAGGGAAGGATATATCTACACTATTCCAGGCAAAGGTTCTTTTGTTGCAAAGCAAGATAAAGAGTTGATGAAGGAAACTGTAATAAGGACAGTA
Organism: Clostridium amazonense; assembly: GCF_056431285.1. Classification (NCBI taxonomy): domain Bacteria; kingdom Bacillati; phylum Bacillota; class Clostridia; order Eubacteriales; family Clostridiaceae; genus Clostridium; species Clostridium amazonense. The sequence goes on from NZ_JBWKMH010000003.1 coordinate 12,826, forward strand.
GAAGAACATTTTACAAATGCTATAGAAGAAGGTCGTAAAATAAATCTTACATTAAATGAAATGAAAGAAATATTAGAAGTGTTATATGATGAGATTTAAAACAAATTAAGATGAGGTGTTTTATATGGAGAATATATTAGAAGTAAAAAATTTAAATAAAAAATATAAGAACTTTGAATTACAAGATATAAATTTTTCAATACCTAAAGGTTATATTATGGGTTTTATAGGGCAAAATGGAGCAGGAAAAACAACAACTATAAAACTTATAATGAATCTTGTAAAAAAAGATAGTGGAGAAATAAAGGTCTTTGGAAAAGATAACTTACAATGTGAAAAAGAAATAAAAGAGAAAATAGGATTTGTATATGATGATTGTTTCTTTTATGAACAATTATCATTAGATGATAATGCAAAGTTAATAGGAGCTGTTTATAAAAATTGGAGTTTTGACACTTTTTATAAATACTTAGATAAGTTTGGTCTTAATAAAAAACAAAAAATAAAAGAACTTTCAAAAGGAATGAAAATGAAATTTTCTCTTTCAGTAGCACTTAGTCATAATGCAGAATTTATTATAATGGATGAACCAACAGCAGGACTAGATCCAGTTGTAAGAGTTGAAGTTTTAAATATTTTAAGAAATGAAATACAAAATGAAAATGTAGGTGTGCTATTGTCTACTCATATAACTTCAGATCTTGAAAAAATAGCAGATTATATAACTTATATAAATGATGGAAAAGTGTTATTTTCTAAAAGTAAGGAAGAAATTTTTGATGAATATAAAATAGTTAAAGGTGATAAAGAACTGTTAAACAAAGATAACGAAAAATATTTTGAAGGTATAAGAAAAAATCCTTATGGATTTGAAGCATTAACTAGCAAAGTAGATGAAGTAAAAAAAATATTTGGCAATAAAGTTGTTATAGAAAAAGTAACTTTAGATCAAATAATGATATTAAAAAGGAAATAAACAAGGTGTTTTATGAAAAATGTATTAAAAAGAGAATTAATATTACAGGTGATTAATTATAAAGGGTATAATATGATTACGTTTTTAATACCACTATTATTATTACTTTTTTTAGGAAAAGGTGATTTTTTCAGTTATTTTATAGGTATGGTTGTAATGACCACAATAGCTACTATAATGTGGGAAGAAAAACAAAAATCTTATTTAATTAATTTAAGTTGCCCTATTAGTAGGAGAGAATATGTAAATGGAAAGTTTATTACACTTATAATTATGAGTTTTATAGGAATGATAGTTGGGGCTTTAGGGAATAAATTAATAACTTTAATATTACCATCAATAGTCAACAATGATATTCCTATTAGTTATGAAATGATAATAACATGCATATTAATTGTAGTAGCAGCTATATATTATACATGCTATTATTCAGGAGGAAAGAAATTATCATATATTGTATATGGAATAAATTTTTTAGCAGTAATGCAAATTATTGTACTTTCTCAAGCAGAGTTAAATACAATTAAAAAGTATATACCATGGTTATTTAAAAATGATATAGCTTTAATGATATTAGGAATAATGTTTATATTAGTATTTATATTAAATAGGATTACTGTACATTTTTATGAAAAGAAAAGCTTTTAAAATATTATAGGTATAGAAAATTAGAGAGAAGAAATTCTCTCTTTTTTTATTTTATAAGAATTCAAATTTTTTTACATCAGTGTTTTAATTTAATGTTTCAAAAATTTGTATCTAAATTTGTAGCTATATTAATAATTGATAAGACTAAAATCACAACTGCAAAGGAGCAATACGGTTTACTTTTTTATTTAAGGTTTATTTAAGATAAGGGTTATTTAAGATTAAGGTTGAGTCTTTAGAATAGTATTTGTCAGGAGGAGATGAAATGTTTAAATTAGAACTTAAAAAATTATTAAAAAATAAAAATGGAATGATAGCACTAATAACATTTGTATTTATATGTGTAGTGATGATATTTATAAAACCACCATTAGAAGGTGAATTATCATATTTAGAAGTACAAAATCCTAATTTTACTGATATTAGGTCAGAAGGAGTTAAGGCAGAACAAAATTTTCAATATAAAATAAAGTCACTTAAAGATACACTTAATGGTTCTGTAAGTGATGAAAGTACAAAAGAAATTCAAAAAATGGCAAGGGAAAAATTAAATGCTATTAAGGAAAATGAAGATTTAGAATATAAAAATGTGGATTTCTTTAAAGTATTTAACTATAGAGCAGGACATCCATTAATGATTTTAGGAATGATAATAATCATAGCAATGTTACTTTGTAATATTTATAGTGATGAAGTTATTTCATCTATGGACACTTTAATATTATCTTCAAAAAATAAGTATAAATGTCTTAATGCTAAAGGAATATTAGCATTTGTAGTACCTATAGTAAGTTATTTAAGTTATCTTGGGGCTATATTCATAACAACATTAATTCAATATGGAAAGCCTGTTAATGGAAGTTTACAATGTTTAAGAATATTAGATAATTTTATAATGATTAAAGGTGCTATGACAATAAATGAATGCATACTTTTAAAAATAGTATTTGTACTATTAGTACTTGTAAGTATAGCAATTATAGCAACATTCATATCATTTAAAACAGAAACTTCTATAAGTGCAATAAGTATATTAGGTGTTTACCTAGTATCAGGAAAAGTTTTATTAATGTTTATTAAACCAATATCAAAAGCAATTGCAAAATCTAATTTTTCATGGATACTTAGTGTTTTGCAATATGGAAACTATACTGATTTAACAATGGGAATGAATGAAATGGCAGGGATGTACCTAGGAAGTGCAAATATATTTGGACTAAGTTTAGATATAATCCAAATTATAACTATAATATTAGCATTAATAACTATATTAGTTAGTACATACATGTTCTTAAGTTTTAAAAAATTAAGTTGTAAAAAATAGATCAATTAGTTGGAGGAATTAAAATGAATACATTAGAAATAAAAAATTTAAATAAAAGTTTTGGACATAAAAAAGTAACAAATAACTTAAATGTAACATTAGAAAATGGAGTTTATGGACTTTTGGGACCAAATGGTGCTGGAAAAACAACACTTATGAAACAGATAACAACACTATTAAAATCAGATAGTGGAGAGATTTTATACAATGGGAAAAATATATATGATTTAGATGAAAAATATAGAGATGTTATAGGATATTTACCACAGCACTTTGAAGGATATGGAAACTTTACTGCAAAACAATTTTTGAAATATATGGGAGCATTAAAAGGAATTACAGGAAAAGAATTAGATAGTAAAATTGATGAACTACTACATTTAGTAGGATTATATGATGTTAAAAATAAATCATTAAAAAAATTCTCAGGTGGTATGAAAAGAAGAGTTGGAATAGCACAGGCACTTTTAAATGATCCTAAAATATTAGTTTTGGACGAGCCTACTGCAGGACTTGATCCACAAGAAAGAACAAGATTTAGAAATCTATTAAGTGAAATATCTAGAGATAAGATAATAATTTTATCAACTCATATAATTTCAGATATAGAGTCAATTGCAAGAGAAACTATAATAATAAAAGATGGAACACTACTTATGAAAGGTAGTCATAAAGAAATTTTAGCAAATATGAATGATAAAGTATTTTTAATAAGAACAGATAATGAAGATATTGCTAGAGATATTCAAAATAAATATAAAGTAGTAAATATACAAAGAGGAATAGATGAAATAGAACTAAGAGTTATATCAGAAAAAGAGCCAATCTATAAAAATGTAGAAAAAATAATTCCAAGATTTGAGGATGTATATATGTTCTATTTCGATTTAGAAGATACAAAGGAAGTTTAATTCACAGATGTGATATTAGAACTTAAAGTGGAGGTTAAAAATGTTTAGTTTAATAAATAGTGAATTAAGAAAAATATTATGTAAAAAAAGAGTTTTAATAATGTGGGGACTAGGATTATTACTTTCTTCAATACTTGTAGGATTTGATTCAAGTTATCCAAATTACATGTTAGAAAATTATGCGTCATTATTTGATAAAACTTATGGTATAGCACCATTTATAGGATTGATTATGATGGTAATGATATCTTCAGTATACACTACAGAATATAATTCAAATATGACAGGTCTTATAAATGCATCAAAAAATGGTAAGAAAAAAGTTGTTATAGCAAAGTCAATAGCAGGTAGCATTTCAACAAGTTTAGTAGTTTTATCCATGTACTTAGTAATGGTGTATTCAGCAATATCACACTCAGATTTTAAAGGGTTAGATATTCCACTTAAAAACCTTTGGTACTTTGGAAATAGTGGTTCAAACATAACAGTACTTCAAATGATAATAATACTTGGAATAACATTAATACTTGGATGTATATTATTTACCCAAGTTACACTAGCACTTTCAGCAATAAGTAATAATGCAGTAATGCCATTTATTGTAGGTGGATTATTTATGGGATTACCTTGGATAGTTATAAACTTTTTACCACAATCAATACAAAAATTTGGAGGATTAACTCCAATATGGGGAATGTTCTCTTGTCAATTAGTTAGATACAAAAGTCCAATATTTGTAATACCAGTATTAATAGTACTATTTGTAATATCAATAACAGTATTACCTATGATAACTTATAAAAAATTTGCAAGTGAAAAAAGATAAAAAATAACTAGCCTTAGGCTAGTTATTTTCATATTAAAAACTAAAAACGCTCAGCTACGAAGGCGGGAAAATTATTATTTGTTGTAGGCGAGGTTTTAACCTTGCAAAAACAAACAAATTTGAAAGCAGTAATATAAAATCAAACTACATTTTATGTAAAAATATAATAAAAGGTATAGTGCTTGCTACGTAGAGTGGAATTCATTCTACCTGTTCTTTGATTCACATCAAAATCTAAAACCGCAAAGATTGAAAATGTATCTATATGGGAAACATAAATTAAATAAAAAAATATTTGTTATTTTTAAGAATAACCTAAAATTGACGATATAATTATAAAATAGGAAAAACTAACTATGATATAAGAAAGGAATTATATAAATGGATGAATTATCAATTAATAATAAAAGAATACTTATAGTAGATGACGAAGTTGAAATACTAAAACTTTTATCTACAGTTTTAAGAAAAGAAGGCTTAAATCATGTTTATACAGCAGATACTGGAGCTAAGGCTCTAGAAGTTTTTAAAGAAGTAAATCCAGAGCTAGTAGTTCTTGATATAATGCTTCCTGATATGGAGGGATATGAAGTATGTAAAAAAATGAGGGAAACATCAATGGTGCCAGTATTATTTTTATCAGCTAAAAACGAAGAACTTGATAGAATATTAGGATTTGCAATTGGTGCAGATGATTACATAACAAAACCATTTAGTCCTAAGGAAGTAGCCTATAGAATAAAAGCACACTTAAGAAGAAGCAATTATGTAGCTAATGCACAAAATGAAAGTCATGAAATAAAATTTGGACCATTCACATTAAATGAAGATAACTTTGAATTAAGAAAAAATGGAGAATTAATAGAACTAAAAGCAAAGGAATTTAAACTTTTAAATTATTTAGCCATTAATAAAAATCAAATAGTTAGTAAAGAAGGTATATGTGATAAAGTTTGGGGAGAAGACTATATAGGATTTGATAATACTATAATGGTACATATAAGAAGACTTAGAGAAAAAATAGAAGAAAATCCATCTAAGCCAAAATTTCTTGTAACAGCTAAAGGTCTTGGCTACAAACTTGTTGTAAAGGACGAATAATATATGAATGTTAAAATTACTTCAAGATTTATAATTACTATAGTTGTAGTAAATATACTAATATTTTTTATAAATATCCTTGTTGGATTTTCAACAATGATAAAAAATGAAGCATATGGTTTTAATTTTTTAAGACCAATATCTTATGAAAATAAAAAGATTGATCCAGAAAGTTTTACTAGAGAGTTTGGGAAAAATATATATTTGGAAAATGGAAAACTAGAAATAAGTGAACAAGGGAAAAAAGTTCTTGATGAAAATGAACTTTGGATTCAAGTTTTAAATGAAAATGGAAATGAAGTATTAAACTATAGAAAGCCGTCTGAAGTTCAAAATAAATATACACCAATAGAAATTATAAATACTTATAAATACATAGGCGGTGCAGAAGGTGTGAATTCTATTTTAGTAAGTAGTACTGAAATAAATGGGCAGCAATTGAGTTATATAATTAATTTTGATTATTATAAATTAAATAAAAGCATAATATTGTATGATGGAGATGTTTTAGTAAAAATTCTTAGAGCTATATTATCTGCTGTACTTATTATGGATAGTATTATTGCAATATTAGCTGGATATTTATTTAGCAGAAAACTTACAAAGCCAGTTAAAAATATAATTGGAGGCGTTACTACACTTTCAAAAAATGATTATAATCTTGAATTTAGAGAAAGAGGATTATATAAAGATGTATATGCAAACTTAAATAATCTTTCAAGGACTCTTAAAAATAATGAACGTGAAAGAAAAAAATTAGAAAAAATGCGTGAAGAATGGATTGCCAATATTTCGCATGATATAAAAACACCATTAGCATCCATAAGGGGTTATGCAGAACTTATGAATGGTGACTATGATTTCACTGTAGATGAAGCAAAAGAATATGGAGAAATAATTTACGATAAATCACTCTATATAACAGAACTTGTTAATGATTTAAATTTAAGCACAAGACTTAAAAATAATGCATTAAATTTAAATAAGAAAAAAGTTAACTTAGTATCATTAACTAAAGATGTAGTAATTGCAATATTAAATGATCAAAAATATAGCGATAGAGATATTGAATTTAGTACTAATGTAGAAGTCGATGAAAAAGAAGTAGATATAATCCTTATGAAACGCTGCCTAACTAATTTAATATTTAATGCTATAGCACATAATAACGAAGATGTAGAAATAAAGGTTAACTTTGAAAAGAAAAATGATAAAACTTATATAACTATTGAGGACAATGGAAGAGGTATAAATGAAGAAGATTTAAAACATATTTTCGATAGATATTATAGAGGAACTAACACTGGTGAAGCACATAAAGGCTCTGGACTTGGAACAGCCATTTCCAAGGAAATAGTTAAAAATCACGGTGGAGACATAGAAATTGAAAGTAAGCTAAATAAAGGTACAAAAATAACCATAATTTTATAAAAATAAAGCTTCTTAATATATATTGAGAAGCTTTTACCATTTAAGGAGGATAAGGATGAATGTTCTAATTGCTGATGATGAAAAAAGCATGCTGAAAATACTTTCAACTTATTTTGAAAGAGAAGGATTTAATGTGATTACAGCTAATAATGGTGATGAAGCATTAAAAAAATTTCATTCAAATAAAATAGATTTAGCAATTTTAGATTGGATGATGCCAGAAATAAGTGGTATAGAAGTGTGTGAATATATAAAAGTTAATAGCAATATAAAAGTGTTAATTTTAACTGCAAAAAGTGAAAATGATGATGAGATTGAGGCATTAAATTGTGGAGCAGATGAATACATAAAGAAACCTTTTGATATTAGAGTGCTTTTAATAAGAGCTAAAAAACTTGTAAACTTTAATGAAGAAATAAGTTCAAATGATATAAAAATAAACTTAGAATTAGGAAAAGCTTATAAAAACAATGAAGTTTTAAAATTAACTAAAATAGAGTATGAATTGTTATTAACTTTTGTGAAAAACAGAGGTGTAATTTTATCAAGAGATAGGTTAATAGACTTAGTTTGGGGAATGGAATATGAAGGTGATTATAGAACTGTAGATACTCACATAAGAAGACTAAGAACTAAAATAGGTGAAAATCTTATAAAAACTTATAGAGGCATTGGTTACAGTATGGAGGAGGATAAAAATTAAGATTAGCAACAAATTTACAATTGGTGTATCTTCAATAGTTGTTATGGTATTTATTATTTCTATATTAACTAATATATTTTTAGTTGACAGATATTACATATTTGAAAAAAGAAAAATATTAAATGAAGTTGCAAGTGAATTAAAAAGTAGTAATTTCAATAATATAGATAATAAATTAGAATCCATAGAGGAAAAAAACAATATAACTATTGTATATTCAAATTTTAATGAGAGCATAGAGAGCATTAATGAAAATATAATACAATCTTTAGATAAAAAAAAGATTAAGTTAAATAAATTTTGGATAACAGAAGATACATTAGAAAGTTTAAATGAAAAAAGCATAAACAAAATTTATGATCAAGGAATAACAAAGTATAAAGTATTATCTAAATTTATAAAAATAGACCAATATATATTTGCAATATGTATGCCATTACCACATATGAGTGAAACTATTAAAATCATAAATAAATTTAATATAATTTTAATGATGTTTTCTATAATATTTATAGTATTGCTTGTTGGAATTCTTTCAAGAAAAATTGTAAGTCCATTAGAAAATTTAAAAAAGTTATCTAGAGATATTGCATCATTAAATTTTAGAACAGAAGAAATAAAAACTAATGATGAAATAGAAGAACTTTCTATTAGTATAAATAAAATGAGTGAAAGTCTAGATGAAGCACATAAAAAAATAAAGTTTCAAAATAAAAGCTTAAAAGAATTAAACTCTGATATAGCACATGAGTTAAAAACACCATTAGCTTTAATCAAAGTATATGCAGAAGGAATTGAAGATGGATTAGATGATGGAACTTATATAAGTGAGATACAAGAACAAATACATAACATGGATGAATTAATAGAAAAACTTTTATATTTATCAAGGATAGACAATATAAAGTTAAATAAATCAACTTTTGATTTGAAAGAAAAAACTATAAATATATTGAAAAAATATAAGCTTCTAATTGAAGATGCAGATATAAACTTAATCTTAAACATTAATGAAAATGAAAAATATTTAATTCATGAAGATGAGGAATCTATTGATACTGTACTAAATAATTTAATTACTAATGCAATAAAATACAGCAACAATAAAAAAATAGAAATATCAATTTTAAGGGATAAAAATAATATAAAATTTAAAATAAAAAATGGAATAGAAAAAAGCAGTGAAGACTTATTAGAAAATATATGGAATCCATTCTACGTTATTGAAAAATCAAGAAATAAAGAACTATCAGGCACAGGGCTAGGACTATCCATAGTAAGAAAACTCTTAGAAAAGAACAATTTAAAATTTGGAATGGAGAATTATAATAATGAAATTTTGTTTTATATAGATTTTAACGTGTAACATTCATGTAACACTTCTAAGGTATTTTCTTTACGAGGTGATTGAAATGAAAAGAATAATTGCATTAGTATTATCTATAACCATGGTAGGTTCTATAGTTTCAGGATGTGCAAAAAAAGAAATATCAGAATATAAAATATCGGATACAAAGTTAAATTTAGATTTTGAATTTGATGTAGATCCAGAAACATTTAATCTGTCTGTTGAATCTAGTGGAGTTAAGGAGACTGTATCAGAACCATTAGATAATATGAAGTTTAGCAATTTAAAAAAGAGTAAAGATAATATATCTTGGAGTTATGATGAAAAGAATATTGATGTTGATATTAAGAAAAAAGAGGAATATTTAGATGTATCTATAAAATCTAATAAAAATGATGATGAAAATAGTTTTCTTTGGCCAAGTATTAATGGGGAAAAATATATGTTGCCATTAAATGAAGGAAAATATATTTCAAATGATGATGATGTTTGGAAAGAATATTTTAAAGAGCAAGAACTAAAAGTAATAGAAGCTTTTTCAATGCAATTCTTTGCTGTAGATAAGAAAGAATATTCCTTATTATATGTAATAAAGAATCCATATAATAATACTATTAAATTTGATACAGAAAATAATATAAAATTTGGATTTGAACACCAATACCCATCTATAAATGAAAATAAAGAATATGGATTTAGAATATATTTAACTAAAAAGAATCCAGTAGATGTGGCAAAGATATATAGAAATTATATTGTTGAAAAAGGTGAATTTAAAACATTAGAAGAAAAATCTAGAGAAAATAAAAATATTGAAAAATTATATGGTGCACCACATGTATATTTTTGGGATAAATCTATTATATCTGAAGAAAACATAAAGTGGAGTTCCTTGAAAAATAATATTCCAACCTCATTAAAAAATTGGATACAAGAATTATTAAGAACTAGAGTTGAAGATGGTGAAGAACTTGCATTAGCATTTGATGATTTAGAAAACTTAGGGTATGTAGATAAGTATACTAAAAATAGAGTTATTAAGGCATTTAGTGAAGTGTTAAAATTAAAAGAGTTTTATAATGATAAGGTATTTAATTCAATAGATAGTGAAAGTAAAAAAATCATATCTAAAGGGATAAAAAACTTAAATGAAGTTGAAATTATAGATTTAAACAAAAGATTATTAAAAAGTGAATTAGGAAGTAATGTAGATGATATAGATAAATGGGCTAATATGAACACGGTAGATGTGTTAAATGATATGGAAAATTCTGGAATAAATAATATGTGGATTGGGTTTGATGATTGGCAAAATGGATTCAATAAGCCTAAACTAGTTGAAACTGCTAATAAACTAGGATATTTAATTGGTACATATGATTCATATCATTCAATTCATAAACCTGGTGAAGAAAAATGGATAACAGCTAAATTTTCAGATACATCACTTTATGATAATGCAACTGTAACAAATAAAGATGGTAAGAAAATAGGTGGATTTCAGGGGACAGGAAGAAAATTAAATCCTACATTAGCAATGCCAAGTGTACGAGAAAGAGTATCACAAATTTTAGATACAGGATTAAAGTTCAATTCATGGTTTTTAGATACTGATGGAACTGGGGAAGTATTTGATGATTATTCTAGTGAACATATAACTACAGAAGAGCAAGATATAAAAGCAAGAATTGAAAGAATGGATTATCTTAAAAATGAAAAGAATATGGTAGTTGGAACTGAAGGCGGAAATGATTTTGCAAATAAGCATATAGCTTTTGCACATGGAATTGAAACACCATCTTTTTCATGGATGGATAGTGATATGAGTAAAAATAAAGAAAGTGAATATTATGTTGGAAGATATTATTCAAGTAATAATGGAGTTCCAGAGATGTTTTCAAAGGAGATTCCATTAAAGGATAAATATAAAAAACTATTTTTAGATACAAAGTATACAATTCCACTATATAAATTAGTTTATAATGATTCAGTTATAACAAGTCATTGGTGGGGATGGGGAACATTGAAAATAAAAGGTGAAGTGGAAAATAGAATGCTTTATGAAATTTTATATAATGTTCCACCACTATACCACATTGATAGGTATGAGTACGAAAAAAATAAAGATATCATAATAAATCATACAAAAATGTGGTCTGAATTTAGTAAAAAAGCAATTAATAAAGAAATGACAAATTATAAGGTATTATCTGATGATGGATTAATTCAAATGACTGAATACGGAAATGACTTAAAAGTAATAGCAAACTTTTCAAATAATGAAGTTGAATCAGAAGGACAGAAAATAAGTCCTAAATCATTAATAATAATAGATAAAGATAAAACAGTAAGATATACACCATAAAAAACATTTAGATTTATATCTTAAACATTACGGCTGACTTTAAATAATTTTTAAACTATTTAAAGTCAGCTTTTTCTATTATATGGGTTAAAATTAAAATAATATTTAAAATTAAATTTACCAACAAATTCGTAGGCGAGGTTTTAACCTTGCTATTACACGTTATTAGTAACTTTAGAATGCGTAATAAAAAAACAAATTAATAATATTTTATAAATCAATTTATAAAGAAATACTTATTTAAATAATTCATGTTCATTTATGAAAGAAAAAAGTTTTTCAATTGAGAAATCTAGTATTTTAGCATTTAAAAGTAAATCTAAAAATGTATTACATAAAACACAAAGTAGAATTGATTTTATAAATTAAATGTACCAACAAATTCGTAGGCCAGGTTTTAACCTTGCTATTACACGTTATTATTAATTTTAGAATATGTAATAAAAAAACAAATTAATAAGATTTTCTAAATCAACGTATAAAGAAATACTTATTTAAATAATTCCTGTTCATTGATGAAAGAAAAAGGTTTTTCAAGCGATAAATTTAGTATTTTAACATTTAAAAGTAAATCTAAAAATGTATTACTTAAAACACAAAGTAGAATTGATTTTATAAATTAAATGTACCAATAAATCCGTAGGCGAGGTTTTAACCTTGCTATTACACGTTATTATTAACTTTAGAATATGTAGTAAAAAAGCAAACTAATTTAGAATTTTATAAGGGACTGACTTTACATATTTATATAATTATATTATTTAAAATAGTATTAAATTTAGATAAGTCAATTAGCCCATGAGGGGTCTGTCCCTATTGTTGATTAGTATATTTTAGATTAAAACCAATAAATTTTAGTAAGGATATAGTACTAAAGAAATAAAAAGAAAATTGAATTGTAACATTGTCGTAACAAGAAAAAGATATATTTTCATAGAACAACATATTTAATAAACTTACTAAAAGAAAAGGATGAATATAATATGAAAGTATTTATAAAGATAATATCTTGGAATTTAGCAGTTATATTTTTTGCTATTGCATATGTAACTTTTATAGAAAGAAATTTACTTATCACAAAAACTCACACTATAACTGTTAATGAAAAAGGTGAACATGAATTAAGAGTGGTCCAATTTACTGACACCCAATTAGGAGAATATTACAATTTAAATAATCTTGAAAAAGCAGTAAAGAAAATAAACAAATTAAATGCAGATATAGTAGTTTTTACTGGTGATCTAATAGACAATGCATCAATATATGATGATTTATACAATGTGTCAGAAGTACTTAAAAAAATAGAATGCAATATTGGAAAGTACGCTATATATGGAAATCATGATTATGGTGGAGGAGCATCACTACATTATGAAAACATAATGAATGAAGCTGGATTTGAAGTATTAACAAATGAAAATAGAACGATTGAATTTAATAATCAATTCATAAATATTTTTGGAGCTGATGATGGACTAATGGGAAATCAGAATTCATATGAAACTATGTATAATATTGATAACAATGGAGTAAATCTATTATTACTGCATGAACCAGACTTAATAGATCAGTACATTGAATACCCTATTGATTTAGTTCTAAGTGGACATAGTCATGGTGGACAAATATACATACCTTTTTATGGTCCATTAAAAACAACATTATTAGCAGAAAAATACATTAAGGGAGTCTATAACATAGATAATGAAAGAGGAACTATGTTATATGTAAGCAGTGGATTAGGAAATACAAAATTGCCATTTAGATTTGGAAACATACCTGAAGTATCATTATTTAAATTAAAAGTTTAATCTTAGCAGTCAACTCAAAAATCTTGTTAAAATAACATAACAATGTCATACTACTGTAACTTTAAGGTAATATAATAAAAACGTTATGATGTGAAAAATTTATAAATAATTATATTCTATAAAATTAATAAATTTAAAAATAAAATTCATGATTTTTCAATGTAGGGTAAAATTCATTATTTAACGTAGGGTGGAATTCATTCCGCCTGGACTTTGATTAACATGAAAAATTAAGATAAACAATTATTGAAATTTATCTTATGAAAACAAAAAAATTAATGTAAAAGTTATTTGTATGTAAGGATATATATCATTCAACGTAGGGTGGAATTCATTCCGCCTGGACTTTGATTAATATGAAAAACTAAGGTAGCAATATTAAAATTTATTTTATAAAAATATATAAAAATTAATATAAAAGTTACTTGTGTATAAGTATATATTTTTTAAACGTAGGGTGGAATTTATTCCGCCTAGACTTTGATTAACATGAAAAATTAAGATAAACAATATTGAAATTTATTTTATAAAAATATAAAAATTAATATAAAAGTTATTTGCATATAAGGATATATTTTTTAAAACGTAGGGTGGAATTCATTCCGCCTGGCCTTTGATTAATATGAAAAATTAAGGTAGCAATATTAAAATTTATTTTATAAAAATATAAAAATTAATGTAAAAGTCATTTATATATAATGATATATATCATTTAACGTAGGGTGGAATTCATTCTACCTAGACTTTGATTAATATGAAAAACTAAGTTAGCAATATTAAAATTTTTTTTATAAAAATAAAAAAAATAATGTAAAAGTTATTTGCATATAAGGATATATACTTTTAAACGTAGGGTGGAATTCATTCCACCTGGACTTTGATTAATATGAAAAACTAAGGTAAACAATATTAAAATTTATTTTATAAAAATATAAAAATTAATGTAAAATTTATTTGTATGTAAGGATATATACCATTTAACGTAGGGTGGAATTCATTCTACCTGGTCTTTGGTTCATATCAAAATTAAAGAACTTAATGATAATATAAACTTTATCAATATGCAGTTATTTATTTCTAATTTTAGGATATAATTAAAAAATGAGTAATTAAAAGAATATATAAATTTTATTGAATAATATACAATTTATTTTAGGAGGATTTTATAATGAGTACAGAAAAAAATGAAAATATAAAAGAAAATACAGAAGAAATAGTTGAAGATATAAAAGTTGAAGGTACTGAAGAGGTAGCAGAGGGAGTAGTTACAGCTGATGAATTATTAGTAGAAGATGCACCATCAAATGAAGAATTAGAAGCTTTAAATGAAACTAAAGAGATATTAGTTGAAAATGACAAAATAACTGCTGTTGATATATTAAAAGCACAACTTATAGATGTTATAGTTGTAGCTGGTGTTTCAGCTATAGGAACAGTTTTAATAGACTTCATACTAAGACTTTTCCAATTCGTAATCTCAGATAAATTTTTATTTGGAGTAATATTGTTTATACCAGTGCTTATAATATATAATGTAATAATGACACTAAAGAAAGACAATATGACTTTAGGACAAAAAGTAGCAAATTTGAAGCTTACTAAAAATAACAAATAGGAGAGATTTATTTGAGAAAAAGAAAAGAATACGAATTTTTAATAGAAACAACAGAATTCCCAGGAAAAGGTGTAGCTTTTTACGAAGGTGAAAAAGTTACAGTAAAAAATACATTACCAGGACAAAAAGTAAAAGCAAGAGTAACTAAAAAAAGCTCTCAAAGCGGAGTTCAAGCAAAACTTATAGAAGTACTTGAAGATGTAGACTACAAAATAGAGCCACATTGTAACATTTCACATCAATGTGGTGGTTGTAGTAATGCTTACCTAGACTATAAAACACAATTAGACTTCAAAGTAGACCAAGTAAAAAGACTTTTAGACGAAGGAAATATACAAGGCTATGAATTCTTAGGAATAGAAGAAAGCCCAGAAGTTTTTGAATACAGAAACAAAATGGAATTTACTTTTGGAGACATGAAAAAAGGCGGAGAACTAACACTAGGAATGCACGTTAAAAACAGAAACTTTAGCATAATAACTGTAGATAACTGCAAAATAGTTGATGAAGACTTTAGAAAAATTCTAATTGCAACATTAGAACACTTTAGAAAAACAGACCTTCCATACTACAAAGTAATGAAACATGAAGGATACCTAAGAAACCTAGTTGTAAGAAAAGCTATAAACACAGGTGAAATACTTGTAAACTTAGTAACAACAACTCAAATTAATTATGACTTAACTAAATTTGTAGAAGAAATAACTGCACTAAACTTAAATGGAAAAATAGCAGGAATAATACATACTCTAAATGATTCACTATCAGACGTTGTTCAAGCTGACGAAGTAAAAACATTATATGGTAGAGAATACATAATAGAAGATTTATTAGGATTAAAATTCAAAATAAATCCATTTGCATTCTTCCAAACAAACACAAAAGGTGCAGAAAAACTTTACTCAATGGTAAGAGACTTCATGGGTAACTCAGACAACAAAGTAGTATTTGACCTATACTGTGGAACAGGAACAATAGGACAAATAGTTGCACCAAAAGCTAAAAAAGTAGTTGGAATAGAATTAATAGAAGAAGCAGTTGAAGCAGCAAAAGAAAATGCAAAATTAAACAACTTAGAAAACTGCCAATTCATAGCTGGTGACGTAGCAAAAGTAATACAAAACGTAAAAGACAAACCAGACATAATAATCCTAGACCCACCAAGAGCAGGAGTACATCCAGTAGCTCTAGACTACGTAATAAAATTCAATGCAAAAGAAATAATATACGTATCATGCAACCCAAAATCACTTGTAACAGACCTACAAGTCCTAACAAAATCAGGATACAAAATAGAAAAAATAAAACTAAAAGACATGTTCCCACACACACCACATGTGGAAACAGTATGTAGATTATATAAATAACAAACAAAGAACCTTGAGAAATCAGGGTTCTTTTTCTATAGAAAATATCACCACTTACTTGAATTATATGATTAATTAAAAAAATTTTCTTAGATGCAGTTAAAAATTAAAAGTAGCTTTTGTTAAGTCTATAAATAAGGTTATTGAAAATAAAGAAACTTTTATTTTAAACATGATAGAAAATATAAATAGGGTATTAGAAAGCAAAGAAGATAGTAATGAGCTAAAGGTAATAAATGAAAGGCTGGAAGAACTGAAGGATCAGATGATGAACTTGGTAAGGCTGAATGTAAGGAGTGGCTTAGATAATCAGATTTATGATGAGGAATACCAAAGGCTTGAAGAAGAGATGCAGCAGCTAAAAGAAAAGAAAGCTAAGTTTGATAATACGGAGTTAATAAGGGAGAAGGGGCTTCAGAAAGTAAAAGAAATTAAAAAAGTATTATATGGGAGAGAAGATATTATTAAAAAGTTTGATGATGAGCTTTTTTCACAGATGGTGGAGCAGGTGAAGGTGATAAGTTTGGTGGAGATTTAGTTTGTTTATAAGATTGTAGGTGTGGTTAAGGGGATATTGTAATTTAAGAAATAGAGGCAAAGGTTACTACTATGGTAGGTGTAAAATACTTACTGTAGTAGATTTTTGTTTTGTAGAATAATATATAAATTTGATGAACTAAATTAATGTTAAAATAATGTAAAAAGGTGTACAATTAAATTGTAGAATTATGTTTGTTTATGGTGGTGAAAAATATAATGAAAATAATTTTGAGTAGAAAAGGCTTTGATTCTGAGGCAGGAGGATATCCAAGCCCTTTGTTTATAGATGAAAAATATCATGTATCGTTACCTATACCAGAAGACATAGATGGAAACTCTATTGATACAGGGATAACTTACAGTGATATTTATTTGAAAGAAGGAAATACATATGCAGATGTCATGGATTCATTAGGCATTAAAGGTTTTGAAAAGAGATATGTGCATTTAGATCCAGATGTAAATGCTAGTACTAAGAAAAATCGTGATGCTGACTGGAGAGGAATATTTGGGCAATGTAGTACATCACAATCGCATTTAGCAAATCAAAAGGTTGAAGAAGGAGATTTGTTTTTATTTTTTGGATGGTTCAAAGATGTAAAGAAAATAAATGGCAAATATACATTTGTAAATAAAACAGATAAACAAGTTATATGGGGATACCTTCAAGTAGGTAAAATTGAGAGTATTTCAAAACAAGAAAACTATGAGGAATGGAAACTTAGTCATCCTCATTATTATGATAGGAATAGGACAAAAAATACGGCATATATTGCTAGTGAAAAATTAAGTTTTAACAGTACATTGCCAGGCTATGGTTGGCTTAATTACGATGAATCATTAGTGTTAACTTGTGGTGGGCAGAGTAATAGATCACTATGGAAGCTACCACGTTTTTTTCATCCGCAGTTTAATACAAAAATGACATTTCACAAAAAACTAATTAGTTCCAAAGGGAATCCAATTTGGCAATTAAAAGATGATTATTGTGTATTGCAGACTGTTGGAAGAGGACAAGAGTTTGTGATAAGTGGCAATAAAGAAGTAGAAGAATGGGCAAAAGAAATATTACAAAAAAATGGAGGAATATTATGGAGCTAAATGACGCAATTTTACATGCTTTGAATGGTGATGCTGTCTTATTTGTTGGGGCTGGATTTTCGTATGGTGCTCAAAATTTGGATAATAGTAAATTATTGATGGCAGATGGATTGTGTAATAAATTGATTGAGATTGGTAATTTGGAGAAAGATAATGACTTGGCATACATCTCAGAAAGGTTTATTGAAGAAAAAGATGAGGATGCGCTAATTGATATTCTTAAAAAGCAATATCTTTGTAAAAGCTATAGTGAAGATCATAAAACTATTAGTAATATAAATTGGAAGAGGATATACTCTACAAACTATGATAATATTATTGAGAAGGCTTCGCTAGATAGTGGAAAATATAGAACGTCAGTAGTTTTGAGTAAAAACTTAAAAAGTATAATAAATAAAAATGATGTAGTAATTCACATTAATGGGTACATAGAAAATCTAACTAGAGATAGTCTATATTCTGAATTTAAGCTTACGAAGGATTCTTATACAAATGAAAATTTAAGGGAGAGTGACTGGGCATTTCTTCTTGAAGATGATTTAGCTAATTCAAAATGTATTTTCTTTGTTGGATACTCATTGGAATATGATTTGGACATACAAAAGTTATTAGCAACATGTCAAAACTTAAAAGAAAGATGCTTTTTTATAACACATGAGCCCACTAAAAAAACCAGTCATTATATGAAGAAATTCGGTGAAATACATGATATTGCGCTGAGCGGATTTGCTTCAAAAATAAGACTAGCGTATGAAGACTATAAACCTATAGATTATTGTATGGATTACACTTGCTTTTCTGAGTTAAATAAAAATAATTATAAATTTGAAAAGATAACAGATAAAGATATTACAGATTTGTTGTTCAATGGACAAATTAATTACAATCAATTATTAAATAATAATAGAAATAAATATATAATTAAACGAACATGTACAGATACCATTATGCAGCAATTACAGAATAAATATGATATCATTATAATCCATTCTGATTTAGGAAATGGCAAAACAGTTTTTATAAATTTTCTAAAAAGCTTATTGCTAGAAAGAGGAAAAGTATTTACCCTAAAAACTACTAATAGATATTTAGGAAAAGAAATCGAAACAATAAATATGATTGAGGGAGAAAAATACATATTCATTGAAAATTACAATATGTTTTTAGAAACAAAGGAAATGAAATCTCTGATGCTACATAGTAATAATAAAGTAAAATATATTATGACAGCTAGGAGTTATATAAATGATAATTTCTACTTGAAGTTGTTAGATAATTTTAAATTTGATGAATCTAAAGTAGGAATATACGATTTAAATAAACTAACTCAAGAAGAAATTCGAGAGGTTTTGGAGTTGTTTGAAGAGTACCATTTATGGGGAAGCAATGCTGGGCTGAAAATGAAAGATAAAGAAAAGATTTTAACACAAAAGTGTAAGTCAGAAATGAAAAGTATATTACTTGAGATATTTAAATCTGAGGTTATAAAAAATAAATTAGATGAATTAATGATGGAATTAAATAAGAATAGAGAAATAATGGAGATATCTTTGCTTTCTTTTATAAATAGTAGTCTTAATTTAAACTTGGAATTAAATAATATTCTACTTATGCTAAATAAGCAAGCTATAAGTGCAAGAATAACAAAAGATACTAGTATTAATGAATTAATCAATTTAAGAGACAGTGAATTTAAAATAAAATCAACAGTTGTAGGTTTTTATATCTTGCAGAATAGTGATTTCACTGAAGAGATAGTGGAGTTGCTAGTAAAAATTATGTATAATATGGACAAGAATAGTTTTATAGAAAAATACCATGAAATAATGAGGTTATTAATTTCTTTTTCGAATCTTAGAATAGTTTTAAATAAAAACAGTAAGAAATTTTCTTCAAGTTTGATATCATTCTATGAGAGAGTTAAAAATCTTGAGTTTAACAAAGAGAATCCTTTCTTTTGGCTACAATATGCAATTGCTAGAATGGAGATTAAAGATTATAAGGAGGCAAAAATTTATTTAGAAAATGCCTATCAATATGCAAAAGGGATAAAGAAATTTGATACTTATCAGCTTGATAGCCATAAAGCGAGATTATTATTAGAACAAAAAATATCTAACAATGATAAAGTTGGAGCCTATGAGAATTTTATTGAAGCTCATAGTTTAATATACAATAATAACAATAAACCAGTACATTTGCATTATCCATTAAGACAGGCAAAATACTATTATAATTTTTATAAATTATTCTATTCTAGCTTCGGTGAATCACAAAAAGGTATTTTTTTATTTTGTTGCAAGCAAATTAAAGATAAAATTAATGAGTATAATAAAGCTTTGGATGACTTCGGTAGAGATAAAAATTATGAAATTATTGAAGTGGATAAGCTTATTAGCAACATAGTAAAAGATATTAGCACTAATTTAGAAAGGGAAAGTAATATTGTTTAAAATACTGTTTCCTTTTCACCTTATATAACACCTTCATGCACGTGAAAACAGTATGTAGATTATATAAGTAAATGTAGCCTAACAAAAAACTCACACTAATTCCAAAAAAGTCTCACCAGTTACGAAAAAGTCGCACTAAGGTGGTCGCACTTTGTGCGAAGAGGCAGTATCGCCAATGGCGAAAGCCAAAGGAGTAAGGATGGTAGCTGATTGAGAATTTCAAGGAGTAAGATTGAGAGTATGAAGGAATAAAAGAACGAAATGACTAATCCTTAACACTAATGAAATCAAGGCTTCAGAAGGAATTAGTATGAAGGAATAAGATTGAAATAAAGCTTGAATCAAGCAGGACTCAGGGAGAAATCTCTTAGTCCTCTTTTGTTTTTTGGAGTTGAAATGGGGCTCTAAGTTTGATTAGACTTTTTTGTAACTACAAAAAACTTTAGTTAGATAAGTGGTAGAGAAAACCATGATTTTTATGGGGAAAACGTAACGAGACTTTTTTGTAAGTGGACGGGGGAATGAGGGTTTGAGGGGGAGAAAATGAGGAGAGTTTTTTGTGAGTGCACAAAATATACCTTATAATCCTTGAATTCATGCACTTTACCAGTTTTTTTAACTTTAATACAAAAGGTGATGATTTTAAGAATAAAGAACAAATTAATGGTGTTAAAGTAAGAGTTGGTATTTGATATGGTGTAAGGGGACACGTTATTACAAATTTATACAAAGTAGAAAAAGACTATGAAGAGAGCTAGTATGGCTTAGACTTGGTGGTCTTTTTGTGTTTTATAAATGTATATTGTAAAATTGATGTTTTATTTTAAATATTTATAAAATAAAAAGTATTGTAATATTTATAAATATTTAGAAGGTATAGTTAAGATTTTGTAGAATATTACAATAAGATGTTGTTTTAAAGAAATTAATTAAAAGGTAAAAAAATATTAGTTTTAGGTAAATTTCTGGTTATTTATAAGATAAGTTAATATATAATGGGAAGTTGATTTTGTACAATGGAAAGGAGAAAGTGAAAAGTGAAAGAAGAAATATCTATATTTATTAATAAATATGTTAAAGAGATAAAAGAGCACAATGTTGCTGTATTTTTAGGTGCTGGATTTTCTAAAAGTTCCGGTTTCGTAGATTGGAAGTCTTTATTAAAAGGTATAGCAGATGAATTAGGTTTGGATATAGAAAAAGAATCCAATCTGGTTTCTTTAGCTCAATACTATTGTAATAAGAATAGAAGTAGATATGAAATTGATAGACTTATTTTTGAAGAATTCACCAAAGATATAGACATAAGTGAAAATCATAGAATATTATCCAGACTTCCAATATTCACTTACTGGACAACAAATTATGATTCACTAATAGAGGATGCCATAAAGGAAGTAAAAAAAATTCCTGATGTAAAGTATAATGCAAAACAGCTATCACAGACAAAACCTAAAAGAGATGCAATTGTATATAAAATGCACGGAGATAAAGAGCATCCAAGTGACACAGTAATTATTAAAGAAGATTATGAATTATATTATCGAAAATATGCACCATTTATTACAGCATTAAATGGTGATTTAATTTCCAAGACATTTTTATTTATTGGTTTTAGCTTTACCGATCCAAACCTTGATTATATTTTAAGTAGAATTAAAGTAGAATATGGACCTCAAAATCAAAGAACACACTATGCAATAATGAAAGAGGTAAACTGTAAAGATTATGATTTACAAGCAGATTATGAATATGATACAAGAAAACAAGCATTATTTATAGAGGATCTTAAAAGATATAATATTCAGGTATTGCTAATAGAGGATTACAATGAAATTAATAAAATACTAAGTACAATAGAAAAATGTTTTAATCAGAAGAATATCTTTATTTCCGGAAGTGCTAACAGTTACGGAAATTGGAATAAAGATGACGCTACATCATTTATTCATAATTTAAGTAAAGCATTAATTCAAAAGGATTATAATATTATATCAGGTTTTGGTGTTGGAGTTGGCAGTTTTGTAATAACGGGGGCTTTAGAGGAAATATATATGAAAAATCGTAATATTAATAATGATAGACTACTATTAAGACCTTTTCCACAAGGTATTGTCAATGAAAACAATAGAATACAGCTATGGACTAAGTACAGAAAAGATATGTTATCAAGAGCTGGAATTTCAATTTTTGTTTTTGGCAACAAAATTGACAAAGAAAGTAATATTATAAAAGCTGACGGTGTTATGTCTGAGTTCGAAATTGCCAAAGAGTATGGTAATTTGATTGTTCCTGTTGGATGCACAGGTTTTGTTGCAAAGGATATATGGAATAAAATTAAAGCTAACTTTGATGCATATTATCAAAATAGCACTCCTTTATTAAAAGAATTATTCGAAAAATTGAATTCTAGCTATGCTAATAAAAATGAACTAGTAAATAGAATTGTTGAATTTATTAATGAAGCAAAAAAATGTATATTATTGCACTAAAATTAAGTCAATATGTTTATTTTGAGCAATAAAGTGGTTAATAGTAGAGAGATAATTGTTGATAGCATGCTTCATAAGTTTTAAATTGCAAAAGATTCTAGTAGGAAGTCATTTCAATTGGTTTTAGGATGGTGTATTAAAATAAATTAGTAAAAATATCAAGTAAAATAGTATGTAAGCTTTGCGAAAGATAAGCAATGTTTTCATAAGAACTAAGTAAATTAAGAAGGAGTGTTATTATGGCAAAGAGACAAGTGTTTTTCAGTTTTGAGTACAACAAAGATTGTTGGAGAGCAAGTCAGGTTAGGAACATGGGGAAGGTTGATAGTAGTTCGACTTTTTCGGATAATGATTGGGAGGAGGTTAAGGAAAAAACAGATGCAAAAATCAAAGAATGGATAGATGCCCAGATGGCAAAGCGTTCTTGTTTAGTTGTTTTAATTGGAGCAACCACATCTGGGCGTAAATGGATTAATTATGAAATTGAGAAAGCCTATGAACTTAATAAAGGCATTGTTGGAATATATATACACAACCTAAAAGATAGTGATGGCAATCAAACTAGTAAAGGTAGTAATCCATTTTATCAAATTTACATTGGTGATCAAAACGAACGTTTATCAAAATATGTTACCTGTTTTGACTCTGCTTACAAATCAAGCAAATACGTGTATGATGATATAAGCGAAAACATTGAGCAATTAATAGAGGATGCAATTTCTAATAAAGATAACTATTAGAGTGATGATATAATTATATATTACGCTAATAAGTTATTTTATGTCCTTTTATTTAAGATAATAGAAATTCCAAAACTATAAAATTATATTTACAATACTGTATAATATAAAATAGAAAAAGACTATGAAAAATCTAGTATAGTTTAATTTCATGGTCTTTTTGTGTTTTATAAGTCATAAAAAAACTACTAGATTTTATCCCCATCATCAAAAACAAAATATCCTTCAAATTTACATCCAAGAGCTTCAGCAATTTGCTGGAGCTCTTTTTCTGAGAAATTATCACGAGAAAGTTTATTGGATAAATTTTGGTTAGTAGTTCCAATTAATCTTGCAAGCTCCGATATAGTAATATTTTTTCTTTTTATTAAAATACGAATCTTTTCACCCATAGTTAATTGCATGTGATTCACCATCCTTAGATTTAAATATACACTTTTTAATGTGAATTTTCAATAATAAGAAAAATAATTGATGAAATCAAAAGATTTTTCTTGATTACATACATTTATAACTGCATTATTAAATTAAATAGTGTGAATTAGAAAAACGGGAAAAATTAATTTATAAAGGTAGATGGTAACTATGTGTAAAAGTAAAGTTATTTCTATTGTTAATCAGAAAGGAGGAGTTGCTAAAACCGTAACAACTTTAAATTTAGGATATGCATTAGCAGAAATGGGAAAGAAGATACTACTTATAGATTTTGATCCTCAGAGTAGTTTAACAGTATGCTTTGGATATGATAATGCGGATAGTATAAAAACAACAATATATAATCTTATGGCACTGGCTATTGAAGAAAAAAGTTTACCTAAAAAAGAAGAATATATTCTTTCAGCAGGAAAGATTGATATTATTCCTTGCAACTTAGAATTATCAGCAGTAGCAATAGCACTTGTTAATGTTATGAGTAGGGAACTGGTTTTAAAATCTATAGTTGATGAAGTAAAAACTGATTATGACTACGTTATTATTGATTGTTCACCAGCACTTGGAATGCTTACTATAAATGCATTAGCTGCTTGTGATAGTGTTATTATTCCTGTTACTCCTCAATATCTTTCAGCTAAAGGCTTGGATCTACTTCTAAGAAATATTATTAGAGTAAAGAAAAGAATAAATCCTAATATTAAAGTTGATGGTATACTGCTTACAATGTATGCAGAAAGAATGAAGTTATCAAAGGAAGTGTTAGCAATTATTAAAGAAGCTTATGGAAGTAGTATTAACATATTCAATAGCAAGATACCTACATCAGTAAAAGTTGTAGAAGCAAACATGAGAAGTAAAAGCACCATAGAATATGATCCTAAGAATAAAGTGTCCATAGTATATGGGGAGTTTGCAAAGGCGGTAGTAGCACTATGAGTGAAAAAAAGTTAATGAGTTTAGCAGATATGTTTGGAGAAAATACAGAGGAAAAAGAAGCTACTAATCAAACTGAAATTGATATATCAAAGTTTCTATCTTTTGAAAATCACCCATTTAAATTATATGAGGGTGAACGCTTTGAAAATATGGTGAGAAGCATTAGGGAACTTGGAGTTATTGTTCCTGTTATTGTAAGACCTAAAGGTGAAGAGTTCGAAATTTTGTCTGGTCATAACAGAGTAAATGCTGCTAAAACAGCAGGTTTATTAAAAGTACCAGTAATAGTTAAAGAAAACCTTGAAGATGAAGAAGCAATGCTTATTGTAACTGAAACAAATCTCATGCAACGTTCTTTTAGTGATATGCTTCATTCAGAAAGAGCAACTGCATTGGAACAGCATCATAAAGCATTAGCTTCTCAAGGGAAAAGAACTGATATTTTAAAACAGATAGAAACCTTGCTAAAAGCTGATGAAATCAAGGATGAAGAAATTTCTCGACAAGTTAACAAGTGCAGATGAAACAGGTAAAACTTATAATCTTTCAGGGAGATCAGTATCAAGGTATTTAAGAATATGCAATCTTATAAAGGAATTAAAAGATAGATTAGATATAGAAGAAATACCTTTTACAGCTTCAGTAACTCTTTCATATCTAACAGAGGAAGAACAATATATTGTAGAACTTATTCTTTGTGAACATAACTTCAAAGTAGATATGAAGAAAGCTGAAAGTTTAAGAGCTTATTCTGAAGGGAAAAAGTTAGATGAAGAAACAGTTTATGCAATTCTTTCAGGAGAATTAAATAAGAAGCAAAAGGCAAATAAGCCATCTCCTATTAAATTGAAACCTAAGCTTATCAATAAATTCTTTGCACCTGAAACTAAGCAACCTGAAATTGAAGATGTTATTGAAAAAGCTTTGGAATTATATTTCAAGTCACAAGGGAAGGAGATTTTGAATGAGTAGATTTAATGAAGTTAAAGAAATTTATGATAAGATAACTGATATTGTAACAGGAAGTAAAAATGAGTGGAAAGAATTTTTAACCTTTGCAGGAAGGATTTATAAATACAATTTAATACATTGCCACTTACTTTACGTTTAGGCAATGCAGTATGTAGTATATCCTAAGAAATTCTAAGAGAAATTGAAAGTGAAGTAAATCTAATTATTAGAGAAAAAAGGAGTGAGAGAAATAATGAAAGAAGCATTAGCAATGAATTACAAGGAAGGAGAGGGGATATTTTATCCAGAGATTCAAATATCCAAGGACAAGGAAGCAGACGAGAAGCCATTAGGGGAGTATGGACAGATGGCACTGAACTATCTGAAGGAAAATCATCAGAACAGATACAGCTTGATTCTGGCAAAGGGGGAACTGATGCCGACAATGCACAATGTGAACAAGGAAGCCTATGGGAAATTAGAATTAATAATGGAACAGACATTGAAGAAAAATCCAATAAAAAATCCAGAGAACACCATGGAGAGCTTCAAGTACATAGTTTTAATTTCTTTAAATCATTTATCGACACTATATTTATTTCAGTATTAATTTTCATATTCATCACCCATTAATATAGTTAGCAAGAAATTCTAAGGAATTTCTTAAAGGAATAAAAAATAAGTAACAATGAAATTATTATTTGATTTTTGTGCAGTTAATTGTTTATTTATGTTAAAATTTTAGTGTAGGATTTATCTTAAGGAGGGGTAAAATGGAATTAGGTATATCAGAAATAATTTTAATAGATAAAGAACAAATAAATAGTACTAAGTTTAGTTTGCTAAAAGATAATATGGATAATCAACAGTCAACTGAGAAGTTGGCTAATATACCTGTATTTAAAGATTACAAATTAAATAATGAAGAGAATATATTAAAAAACGTTTCTAAAATAAATATATTTATAGGAGTTAACAATTCTGGAAAAAGCAGGTTTTTAAGAGAACTTTTTAAGAAACAATTATATTTTTATAGCAATCAAGTCAAAATAGAGGTATTAAATGAGATAATTAAAGAATTCAAAGAAGAAATAAAAGCACTATTTACTAAGTATGGTGAAACATTTAAAGATAACAATAGTAATTTAAATTATAGACCCAATTTAAATCATATTGGTAAAATAGATTTAGAAAAAGTTAATAAGAATACATTGAATCTAAGAAGTGTTGAAAGGCTAACATCTAATATTGATTATCTAAAGGAAATAAATGAATTAATAAATTCGTTAGAGGACGGTAGAAATTTTAATGTAAATTTAAGCAAAATTATAAAAGGTAAAGTTCTATCAGAAGATTTAAATAGTGGTAGTAAACCGAATGAAGATGCTAATATTCAAAAAACAATTTATGTAGAGCTTGAAGAATTGGCAGATAAATATAAAGGTAAAATTAAAAGTTATGAAGGAATAACTTTTGATTTTAAGAAAGTATATATTCCAACTCTAAGAGGAATAAGGAATATTTTACATAGTGATGATCCTAATGAAGATATATATAGTGATAGAACAAAAAATGATTACTTTAGAGATGGAATTCCAGAAGAGTGTGAAATATTTACTGGATTGACTTTATATGAGGATGTGAAAAAGTTATTATTAGGAGATTTAAAGGAGAGAAAGTACATACGAGAATTTGAGGAGTTTTTAAGTAGAGAATTTTTTGAAAATAAAGAAGTTGCTTTAATACCTAAATATAATGAAAAAAATTTGTGGATAAAAATAGGTGATGAAGAGCAGTGTATTTTTAATTTAGGAGACGGTATTCAATCAATTATAATACTTACATTTCCATTATTCAAGTACAGAGATAAGAGTCTATTACTATTTATTGAAGAGCCAGAGTT
Source organism: Clostridium amazonense (assembly GCF_056431285.1). Taxonomy (NCBI): domain Bacteria; kingdom Bacillati; phylum Bacillota; class Clostridia; order Eubacteriales; family Clostridiaceae; genus Clostridium; species Clostridium amazonense. The sequence goes on from NZ_JBWKMH010000003.1 coordinate 40,803, forward strand.
ATTTATTCATCCAGGATTACAGCGAAAATATATTGAGACCATAAATAGTAAAAACTTCAATAGATGTCAAGTGTTTTTCACTACACACTCCAACCACTTTTTAGATATGACATTGGATGTAAGCAACATAGCTATATATCAATTTAATAAAATTACAGCTTTATTAAATGAAAATTTAGGAAATGAAAGTAAGTTTCTTATTCAAAATATAGATAACCCTTCAATATCTATTTTAAATGAGTTAGGAGTTAAAAATTCATCTATATTTTTATCGAACTGCACAATTTGGGTAGAAGGTATTACGGATAGGTTCTATATAAGAAAATATTTAAGTGTATATCAAAAGGAAATGTTTAAAGAAGAAAAAATAGATAAAATATTTGATGAAGATATTCATTATTCATTCGTAGAATATTCTGGTGGAAACATTACTCACTGGTCGTTTTTGGATGATGAAGAAATAGAAGTTAATGAAATTACAAAGAATATAAATGAAAAAACGATTTGTAATAGAATATTTTTAATTGCTGATAGTGACGGATATGATAAAGAAGAAAAAGAAGAATATAGTAAAGCAAAGAGATTAGATAAACTTACACAATATTTTAAAGCAAATTTCTATTGTATGAAGTGTAAAGAAATAGAGAATATGTTAATTCCAGATACTATAAAGAAAGTAGTAAATAGGTTTAAAGATGGACGAGTTAGTAAAAATTCTGATAAAGACAAAGACGGAGAAATATTTGAAAAATGCGGTTTTTTACAACAGGATTATATAGATAAAAACTTAGGATTATTTATAGACAACAAAATTGATGAACATATTAATAAGAGTCAAGAATATAATGGTTATAAGAGAAAAAAGAATTTTGCTAAGGGAAATACTATTAAGAACAAAAAAACATTTTGTGAGTATGCTATAGAGGAAATACAGACATTAGCAGATATGAGTGAAGAAACAGTGGAATTGTGTGAAAAAATATATGCGTTCATTAAGAAAAGTAATAAGTAAACTATAATGTTTTGCGAATTTTTACTTAGAGCTTCTGTTGCAGTAGCAGTTGCTATAGTAGATGGTATAAATAATTGAACAATTTGTTGTATTATTAAAATAAACTTCCCCATCTAACAAAAAACTTCCCCAAACTCATAAAAAAGTTCGGGAAAATATAGATAGGTCATAAGCACCATGTTAGGTCAGAAATGGCTTAGTACGTGGCTTTTTAGCGTGTTTATTTTTGGTAAACTTTATTATGATTCAGACATTTTACCTTAATCCTGATCTGTGGATAAGTCGGAAAAAGGGCGATTTTTGTTTGGCGGACTTTAATATGATACAGAAGTTGTGAGGAGGCGTGGAGGAAGGAAGCAGGGGTGAGAGGCGGAGGGGGAGATTTTTCTATAGTCATCATATTAAAGGAGTAATCTAAAATTAATAGATGATTGATTATAGAATTCGAATAGATATATATTATGTTTCTTAGATAAAAAATATTTTGTGAAAATTTTAATATTTATATCAATTCTGTATCATTTATTCAAATATTATAAAGCTATAAAATGTATATTGATGATAATATTAGGTAAGTAGATGCTTTATTTCTTTTCACAATGTACTATTTTGTAAAAATAGCAGGAGAATGTAGATATAATGTAGAAATATACTAAGTTGACTTAATATAGTAAGTTTAGGTATATTAGGACGATAAGTATGAGATTTTATTATATACTAACTCTTAAAAACACTCAGATAGCTATATAATATGTAGGGTTCTAAATCCTCCATTATTACGATTGAGTTTGTATTTTGACTATTTTTTAGGTAAAGAAAAGCTTTCAATTAATAATTAAAAGTGTAGCAAATATTATAAGTTAATGTAACAATATAAGGAGGGGTAATATGGGGTTTCCTTTAAGAAGTTGGGGAGATATTATTGATAAGAGAGAGGAGTTTGAAGAGAGATTAAAACCAGCTTTTTTCTGTTTTGTCTTATATAAATCATCACATGTTAATTTTAGAGAATTTATTTTGAGAAACTTTAATATGTTACATGAAGATTCAAGAGATGTTATTTTTTTTGTTTTAGATACGCCAGAGGCTTGGCTTAAAAGAGAGGATATTGAGTATTACAGAAGTATGTATGGAAATCATTACAATCCAGAACTAAATGACCAACAAGTCGATTTAGTATGCGACTATTTTAGTATACACCCTAACAAGCTTCCAGCAATAGTTGCATTTCCTAATTTGAGTAGTAGAAGCTGTAATGTTTTTAGCTTAAAAGATATTGAAAACAATACCGAATTACTAAGCATTTTTAAAACACTGTTTCAGCATGGTAGAAATGTAGAATATGGGTATGGTAGAAAATATTCTAACAACCTTCTATATATTCGTTCTCAGGTATTAAGAAGAAGATTTCCAACAATATCAACTCAAATATCTTATTTTGAGGATAGTAGAAATATAATTGATAAATTTGAACAGCTAAATGAAACAATTACTCAAATGAGAGATGAAATGAGGGAAGGATTTAATACAATAATTTCAAAGCTTGAAAATATACAAGAGCAAATTAAACCTTTTAAATTAGCTTTAGCTGATAAATTTAAAGAATTAGAAAAATTACCTCAAAGCAATTTAAAAGATAAAGAAATTGAAGAGTTACATAATAAAGTAGATAAAGACCTAATCAAATATTCAAAACAAATTATGGATGATTTAGGGGCAGATCAATTTTTTAGTTTAGCAGAATTTGATTTTTTGGAATGTTTTGAAGAAGATTCATTAAATATGATTAGATCATGTTTTATTACAGAAAAGCTTGTTATGAAAGAGCGGGTATCTGAATTTGATTATTCATTATGCTCTGTAGGTTTTTGGAAAGCTATGGAAATAGAGTTGAATATAATACTTATTGATACAATCAGATTGATTAAAAATGTTATTGATACAATACCATCAAGTGGAATTTCTATAAAATCAGGAAAGTGTGAGGTATTTGCTGGTTATAAATGGATAAAAAGTGTAAAACAAGAATATAAGATTAATATAAATAATAAAAGAGAGGATAAGTTATGCTCATTTATGTTTGGTGATTTAATTAAAGTATCAGAGTATTATAAACAAAATGAATTTAATAATGTTTTAGAAATTATATATGAAGAAGCCTCTACTATGATTGATGTTCACTCTTTTATGAACGGACTTGTTAATCAACTAACGGATGTTGTTCATAACTTTAGAAATCAGTGTAGTCATACTGGTATTATGAAGGAGGATGAATTTAGAAACTTAAAAAATATTATCTTCTCAGAAGAGGGATTGTATAAAAAAATATCACAGTTAAAATTTAACATTGATAAATTAAGTACATTACCTACTGAATAAGGTATATTAATGCTATTAATTATGTATAAATAATTGTTAATATTAGAGCAAATATAAGTAATAAATAATAATTTGAATATATAAATAATGTTTTGAAAGTCACCTCCACATTAGAGCCAAACTAAGCTCTAATGTGGGCTTTTTTATTGTCTAAAATATGGGGTTAGGGAGAGAAAAGCGGTGTCAAAGATTTTAATTTGGTGCAAAACAATGGTATAATACCAATGATAATGTATTAATGTAAAATATTAGAATATGTTAAGCTGATATGAAAAAATAGCTTAAATTTTCATAGAATTGCTCGCTCTTTGAAAATTATATAAGTTTGAATATTTTATTGTATGGCAAACAAACCTGCAATAAAGTGGATTTTTGCAGGTTAAACAAATGTATCAAATATACTTAGGCTGCTGTAAACCAAGAATTTTTAGCAAAGCTATTACTGGCGAAGCCTGCAACTTCTGCTGTAGTATAGTTGTTTAATGATTCATGAGGTCTAATAAAGTTATAGTGAAATATGAATAAATAAATTAAGTTATTAGCTTTATCAAAAGAGTTAAATCCTTTTTTAGCTTTATACCAAGCTTTGAATGTCTTGTTGAATGATTCTATTAAATTGTTATTTATATCGCTAGACATTGGTTTTACAGGTAAATGTTTAGTGTTTGTTAGTATTTTGGCAGCAGCTTCATTATATGAAGGCAACCTATCGGTTATAAAATAGGTTGGTTCACCATAAATTTTAGCTTGATTTATTAGTGCATAAGCTGAATCAGAAGATCTAGATTTAGTTAGGTGAAATGCTAGAATAAATCTAGTTTCTGAGTCAATAGCAAGCCAAAGATAATATCTTTCACCATTAATGAATACAACAGTTTCATCAGCATGCCAATCGTCAGATTGTAAATCTAAACTCTCTTTAAATTTATCGGCTTTCTGTTTGAAAAAGGGTGCAAATTTATTAGTCCAACTAGCTATTGTAACATGGGATACTTTAATACCAGAGTTAATCATCAAAAATTGAGAGATAGCTCTTGTTGACGAATTGTTTAAAAAATATAATGTTAAAGCAGTTAGTATTATATGAAGTGGAAAGCGCATTCCTTTCATTGAAAAGGAGCCACTAATCAATTCACTAGAAGCACTATTGATATTTGTTGTATGATGTTTAACTATTATGTGGTTACACTTCTTATCATTGCATTTGTAACGATTGTAGTATTTATATGAGTGATGCAAGTAAGTTCCTTTACCACATTTAGGATAATAGAGTTTAGAGAGTCCATCACCATCACCTAAAGCGAATTGACGCTTACATTGTTGACATTGATACTTTTGTTTAGCCTGCTTATTCAAACCAAACTTGTATAGTTTATTAGAATTACATCGTGGGCATTTTATATTAGCTTTGTTCATTGTTCTTCTCTCCTTTTCTCTTTTTTAGGGGGGGATTACTGGGTCTCGCAAACTTATTGTATTTCCTTTGGTTGAGAAGAGCAATGTTCATATAACTTAACAGATCGCAAATTATTAAAAGGAGGAATATATTATAAGTGAAAGATAAAGTAACATTAGAAGTGAAAGATGCTAAAGAACAGGAAGAAATTATAGAGTCTAAACAGAGTGCTAATGTGTTATTCAAGTTCATGAATAAAATAGAATATTTAAAGGAGATTTTAAGTAATAGTGCAATAGCTCCAAGATATTATGAGGAAAGTATTGAGTATTTGGAGATAGATAAATTAAAGAAAATAGTATTTCCTATGATATGTTTCTGTGATATTAATGTATCAAAATTAAGTGAACATGTAGGATATTATGGACAATTTGGAATAGGTTTAAATAAAAGCTGGGGTATAGGGAATGGTATTCAATGTATAAATTACGTAAATAATAAATCTGAGATAAGAAAAGATTTTACACATATTTTTAATAAGTCACTGAATGAAGAAAATCTAGATAGTGATATTGATGAGTATAATAATTATTTATTAAGTAATTTATTGTTTATGAAGCCTATAACAGGATTAATGTTAAGAGATGGAAAGTATGATTCTAAAAATTTTACTGATGAAAAAGAATGGAGGTATGTTCCTAAAATAATAGAAGAGGATAAAATACAATTAATTATACCACCAATATATTCTGGAAATCCTAATGTATATAATACATATTCTGAAGCTATAAAAAAATTAAAACATTTATGGTTGAAGTTTACATATGATGATATTGAATACATTATGGTTTCTAATAAAAACCATAGAAAAGAATTAATTGATTTTTTAATAAAGAATAATATTTTAAATTGTAGTGATACAGAAAAATACGAACTTATATCAAAGATAATAGTCTACAATGTTATAAATAAGGATTGGTGATATAGTTGTTTACAAGTTTTAAAAATGCATTTAAAAAAGATGATGAAATGGTGTATAAAATACCACAAATAATTTTAGATAATTTAAATAATAAGTTACCAGATGGATTTCAGTATGTACAAATTGATAATGATATATGTACTATTATGCCTAAAAGCAAAAATGTAAATATTAAAGCTGGTTTAAAATTTGATAATATAAAAAATATTAAGAATGCAAAAGAGGCTAGTGAATATTTATATAGGACTCAACAAGAAGCTGAAATAATATCTGATTATATTGAATTAAATGGTATTAAATTTAAAGTGGAAGATTTGTTAAAAATGCCATTGAGAAAAAAGAATTTTACTGATTTATCTGGAAAATTAATTTTGAAACCAAAAGCATTTCCTAAACCTTTCAAACTACTAGTAGGATATGGTGTAAACAATGTAGAAATGGAATTTCAAAGACAGCCTTACGCAGATTTATATAAGAGTCTATTTAAATCTATAGATAAAGAGGCTTTAATAATAGAATATATAATTGATGAAAAGTCAGAAAGAATGACAATTAATGTTTCAATAGATATTGGCAAGGCAGAAAGTACAGCAGAAATAGTTGAAATATCCAATATATATAAATGTTTTATGAATGGTAGGGGAAGAATAGCTGGGGTGGAATTTAAAAATGGATTTGATAATAAAACTGAAGAAGATGGATTAGATTCATTAATAAAATTTTGGAAAAAGGTTGATTTATTATCAAGAAAACTAGAAATTTTGTTTAACCCTCAAAATGATATTTTAGAAACAGATGTATATTTAGTAGATAGATTATACAGATGTTTAATAGAAGATAAAGCATTTAGAGAGATTTGTAATCTAGAAAATTTAGAGGTAGTTGGAAGAAAGGATTTTGATAAAAATAAACTTATGAAAGAAGATGAAATTGAATTGCAGTTTCTTCAATGTAAATTTTATGATCTATTTGATGCAGAAGTCGGAGTATATAAACTTACATCATGGTATAATATTAAAGTAAAATCAGTAGAGATAATTGATAAGAAAACCTTTAAATATAGATTTTTAATAGATAAAGACACAGATAAAAATATGTTTAGAATTGTGAAATATTTTTTAAGTAAAGAAGATGCAGAGAAATACCGAAGAAATCTTCCCAAAAATATTTCGGACTTAGAAAAAATTGAATTAATATAGTTAGATGATACCTTGAATTTTTGAAAAAAATAAATTTATGATATAGATGACAAGGGATTTGAAGTAAAAATATATGTGGTTTCTTCAAAGTATATATTTATTTAGGAAAAGTATTGCTTTTGATAAAATAAAGATTAGTATAAATAATTAAATTTAAATCTAATATGCAGAAGGCATTTGAAAAAGGAAAACATAAACTTAGTTAATTCATAAAATATAAAAGTGAAAAGCTGATTCTTTAAATTAAAAGGGACTGTAAAAAATTTATTTTTCTTTCCAAGTCAGTATACCAAAGAGTTTTTTAGAGACAGTTTTATAATAATAGCAGATATTATGTAATAAAGGTTTAGGGGGAGAGGGCTAATGAATGTGTAAGAAAGTTAAAACACAAACAAGCTATGTACAACACTTTTCAACAAGAATTCCGTGGAAGGATAACGATTATACTGGGCGAATTGACAATAATCCTAGGTATAATGTAGCTGCTCAAGTAATTCCCAACATTGCATCGTCACGGGACTTGGAGTTTGAGGAAACAAATAAAGGTAAAAGTTACAAACAAGTAGGAACGCTAAAAATGCAAAATTGGATTACAGAGAACGCTGCGTTCATGAGTGATACCAAGCTTTATCTTAAAATGAACCATCCATATAAAAAAAGAAATCCTAAGTTCAAGCATTTTGAAGAAACAATTTTTGAGATGAATCCGTATTCGTTCTTATTGCGTCCTTTTTCATGGACTTTAAAGGATAATGCTAATGAGAAACATAAGTATTACAATTTTTATTTTGACTTAGAAAAAACAGAACAAATGCTTAGCTGGTCAAGTGCGTGGGTATCGCATGGAGAATCTCAGAAGGGGATTTTCGATTACTTCTTTTCCGGAATTAGTCCGCATAATTCATTGATCTTTCCATATTACAAACAAGTTCCATTTATCGAAGATAATAGGCGTGTAATTGCAGGAATAGGAAGTATAGTATCAAATGTAGAAATTCATGAGTATGCTTCTGATGGAAGCAGTGACGAAAAAAACTACATTTGGGAGACAAATGCAGCTCATTCAATAAGAGTTGATGGTAAAGAGGGCTTTTTAATGCCATATCTTGAAATTTCAGAGTATGCAAAAAAGCATCCTGATTTTGATGTAGCGAGTGTCACATTGTTTGAACCAGCAGGTTTTAGAATGGAATTTTCATATGCAGCTGAATGGGTCAGCTACGATGCTGCTATTGATGTGCTAAATCAAGCGAAAATTGCATTGAAAAATATAGCTAAACTCAAGCTAAAAGAAGCCAATCATGAATGGGTTAATGTTCAACTTGAATATGTAGATAATCAATTAAAAAGTGTTTGGAATCAACGTGGTATATTTCCAGGATTAGGTTCAATTTTATCAGCTTTCGGCGTTAAATACGGTTTCGATGTTGCTAAACATGTTGATACTTCTGACAATGACCTTATTTCTGAATTGAAGTTATATTTTTCAGGTGATAAAGAAACTGGGAACGAAAAATTGGATAATAGCTTAGCTGACAAAGAGGATGAATTTTCTGGTTTACTAAGAGATGAAAACAAAACTCGATTCTTTGAACTTCTGTCTCGATTCAATCTTTCTGTTGAACAAGCTATTTATGCTTGGGGTAACCTGAAAATTTATGCAGCTAAAATTATTGAAAACCCATACCTGTTATACGAACTTACACGAAAAGAAAAGGACGAACATCAAGTTACTATTTCTCAAATCGACAATGCAATGTTTGTGAATCCGTTGGTGGAAAATAGGTATCCTCTAAATAAACCAACTAAAATGAGGACTGAAGGTGATAAGCGCCGATTTAGAGCTATAGTGATATTTGTTTTAGTTCAAGCCGTAAGTCAAGGTCATACTTTACTCAGCTATGATCAAATTGTTGAAGAAATTAAGAAATTACCATTAGATCAAAAAACGGATTTTCAAACTGAAAAAATTGAAGGTGTTTTAGAGTTCTTGCAGGAAGGTGAATTGTACGTTGATGTAGAAAATTCTTACATTAAACTGAAAGAATATCAAGATTATAAACAATGGGTAGTAGATATAGTAAAGAGCCGTTTAGAAACTAGTTTATCTAGTGAACAAAATTGGAAAAAGATTATTGATAACCAATTTGGAGAGCTCCAAGAAAATAATGAAGAAAACGATCAAATGGCTCGTGATGAAAAGGCTACAGCGTTAAAGATCCTTGAATCATCTAGAATATCTGTCCTATTGGGGAGAGCTGGGACGGGTAAAACATCAGCATTGGGGATTTTTGCTTCTTCAAAAGAAATTAAAGCTGGTGGAGTATTAGCATTGACCCCTACTGGGAAAGCAAGAGTTCAACTTGAGAATTCATTTAAGAAGAATAGTGTTGAAGCTGAGTTTATGACCGTTGCACAATTTTTAATTCGTTCAAAAGGTTTCAGTTGGAGTACAATGGCTTATAAGATGCCAAGCCAACCTAGTTCGAGTATTGCAAAAACAGTTATTATCGATGAAAGTTCAATGCTGACTGAAGATATGTTTGCTGGTATACTAAAGCTAGTTGATTCTCATGCTGAAAGAATTATCTTTATAGGAGATCCCAATCAATTACCTCCAATAGGAGCAGGACGCCCATTTGTTGATTTGATTAATTATTTAGAGAGTGATTATCCTGAAAAGGTAGCAACATTGAAAACTGAGATGAGACAAGGTTCAGGTGGTGATGATTTATCATTTGCTCAAATATTCTCTAATTCGGATTCAGTCGATAAAGATGTAATTTACCGTATTCAAAACAATCAAACAGATGAGCGTCTTAAATATATTCAATACATCGATTTAGACGAGTTAGAAAAAGTGTTCTTTGAAGAATTGGTGGAAATTACAAATATGACAAATGAAGATGATATTGATGCTTTCAATAAAAGTTTAGGTGCTGAGAAAAACGGTAAATATACAAATTATAATACTGGAAGTCATATTGAAGACTGGCAAGTTCTATCTCCTACAAAATTTATTGGAACTGGAAGTTACTATTTGAATAACCAAATCCATCAAAAATATAGACAAAAAACAGTTGAAGATTGGCAAAAATGGAAATGGAAAAATAAATATGAACCTCAATCTGTTCAAAATATTGTTTTAGGTGACAAAGTTATTTCAAATAGAAATGAAAGTAGAGAAGCCTGGGATAAGACAGAAGAATATATAGCAAACGGTGAACTTGGAATATTAAGCAGAGCTCAAAAAAATGGAGATTATCCTGCTTCATATAGTTTCCGTTTTGGCTCATTTGAAGGAAAAGTATTTTCATATATTAATGCTGATTTTGGTGGTGATAATAGCGATTCTAAGTTAGAACTTGCCTATGCTCTTACAGTTCATAAATCACAGGGTTCTAGCTTTGGTAAAACTATAGTGGTCATAAATGGTAAAAGTTCATTTGTTACAAAAGAACTTTTGTATACTACGTTTTCTCGCCAAAGAGAAAAACTAATTGTATTAAGTGATTTGTCAATTCAAGAATTGGTTCAGTATGCGAATGACTGGTATTCGGATACCAAGCAAAGATATACAGACTTATTCGAAGTTCCAAACATCATTGAGATAGAGTCTAGTAAACAAAAACGGTACTTTGAAGAAAAATTGATCCATAAAACGATTCGTGGTGAAATGGTTAGATCAAAGTCCGAAGTAATTGTGGCTAATATTCTTGATAAGATGAAAATTGAGTATTTCTATGAAGAACCATTAAATGTTAGTGGTAAAACCTATATTCCTGTTTTTACTCTACGCTACCAAGGCAAAACTGGTTATTTAGAACATCTTGGAATGCTAAGAGATAAAGCATATAAAAAGCGTTGGGAGGAGAAAAGAGCAAATTATGAAAGTGTGGGAATTACAGAAACGCTTGGAAATTTGATAATTACCGAGGATGGATTAGACGGAAGTTTGGATGCAACGTTAATAGAGAGTAAAATTCAAACATGGATAAAAAATAGTTGATATATTCCCACGAACGGAGAAATAAAAAATATACAAAAAATACAGCTTTCATACACTCAAAATGGGTTTGGACATCAATTCAAGCCCTATTAGCTATATGGAGATAGCATATAGATTATATAAATAACAAACACAGAACCTTGAAAAATCAAGGTTCTTTTTCTATGCCTAAATATAATCATTCACTTGAATTATATGACTAATTGAAAAAGTTTCCTTAGATAAATTTTAAAAATTATAAATGAAGAATTTAAAAGTGCTAATTTATGAAGGTTTCAAAGAAGTTATAAATATCTTTTGCTTTAAATTTAAAGACTACATGTTGAAATGTGGATGATTTTGATGAAGTGAAAATATAGGAGTATTGATAAAAAGATAAATTGTCAACTTTTACTTGACTCAAACAAAAATTTACGATTAATGATATATACAATTTATTCCTCAAAGATACTGAACTTAATAATTTAAAACTAAATTCAACAGTAATAATTAGTACATGAATTTAATAAATATAATGTAAAATTTAGAAATAGTAATGATATGTAGTTAATTGCTTATATAAATGAAGAAAGATATTTTAAAATATTTTTTAACATTGAAGGAGTTATATATTATAAAGAACAATGTAGAGGTTGTACAAGATATACAAATACATATAAACAATTGGAATGAAAAGTGGAGTAATTCAAAAATTTATGATTCTAAAAAATTAATTAAGTTAGAAGTCTGGATTGAACGTAAAAGAATAATATTTGGGAGTTTAAAAGTGAATGAATTTTGTGAGAAGAATATCTAATATAATAATCAAGTTAAGGATTACAATAAAAATTGTAAAAATGATGATGATTCTGATAGTCTTTATGAGGCATTACAACTTATTAAAGGGATTAAGAGTTTATGGTTTTATGATAGGAGTTTATTATTTAAAATAATTTATTAAAATAATTGAATTTATACACACATAGATTATAATTGAATTATATGGGATGATAAGGGGGAGATTGGAAATGATATGTCCAAAATGTGGGAGTGAAAACTCTGATGAAAGCTTATTTTGTAATAAATGTGGTGTAAAATTAGAAATTACAAATGTTGATAATAATAAAATGAGAAATGATATTGCTTATAATGAAAAGAATCATAAGAAATTATTTAAAGACAAGATAAAGTTTCCTATAAATAAAAGAAATATTATTTTATCATGTTTAGTTTTAGTAATAATGATTTGTGCAGTTGTTGGAATTATGTATTTTAATAATCCCATATCAAAATACAAGAGTGATATTAAAAATAATAAGCAAACAGAAGCAGCTAAACTTTATAATAATAAAATTAAAGGAAATTCAGATAATGAAAACAAAATAAGCACATTTTTAAAGAGTGAATCATTGGACATTATTAATTCATTTAAAAATGAAAAAATTGATTTTAATAAGGCGAAAGATAAGCTCGATATAATTAAGAAGACAGGATTAATATCCAGCGATGTTAATAATGCAATTGATAAAGTTAATAATCTTAACAATTCAAGAATTGCATTTAAAAAAGCAGATGAGTTTTTGAAAAACAACAATTTAATAAATGCTATAAAGGAGTATAAAAATGTAATTTCTGATGATAAGAACTATGAAAAAGCTAAAGAGCAAATTAATAATAATGAAAAAAAGTATAAAGAACAAGTATTAAAAAGTGCAGAAGAATTTGCAAATAAGAAAGATTACGATAAAGCAGTAACAACCGTATCAGAGGCAATAGTAGTTTTTTCTAATGATGCTGAATTAACTTCTAAAAGTGAAACTTATAAAAAATTACAGCAGGAAAAGTTAGAAGCAGAAAGAAAACAAAAAATTGATAAGAGTAAGAGTGAACAGTTAGTTATTGTAGAAAGTTCAAATATTGCTATTCAAGATTCAAGATATAAAGCACTTTATCCTGATATGATTCAAGTAATTGTGAATAATAAATCAGAAAAAACTATAAAGAATATGAATATTGGTTGTTTAGCATACGATAAAAATGGATATCCGCTTCAGATAAAGACACAATTTAATTTTTCAGGTGGAAATTATGAATTCATTGGTAATGCTCCAAATGTTAATATTATTCCAGGAGGTAGATTTGGTGATAACGTAGGTTGGAATCTTGATGAATCACATGGAATATCAAAAGTATTAGCCTGTGTTAAAACTGTAACCTTTTATGATGGAACAACTTGGGACAATCCATATTACGAATATTGGATAGAACAATATAAGGAGAAACCACAGAAATAGAATAAAAGATATTAGTCTATACTAAAACTTCAAGATAGTATAGACTTTTTATATTTTAAATAAAATGGAGTTGATAAATTTAGAAATAAACGAAAATCTAATATTACAGTGCTTAAATGAACTTAATAAAAATTCTTTATTAAAGAAAATATACAAAGATTGTTATGAAGGTAATAATAGTATATTAAAAAACTACCATATGCAGGACAGCAGGAGCAACATGAAGACTTTCTAGCCAAGTTTTAGTTTCTTTCATTCTATAAGAAAATTCATCCATATTTATTAAAAAAGATTTATGCGTTAATCTATCGGTCATTGCAGCTGTCATTACTGGAGCTATAAAAATTCCACCCAATTTATAAAAAATTATTAAAATCATTTAACATCTTAACAAAGTGTGTAATTATGTCTGAATTATAATTTTCTAAAAATATAATAGAAGCATCATTTTCTTTACCACAAATAAATTATATCTTATCAATTGATTTATTTTACCAGATAAAAATAGAACTTTTAAGTATATATTCACTTACATAATAAACACTAGAAATATTGATAAAAAAATAGTTTATGAATTTGTGAAAAAATATAAGTTTTATGAAAATAAAAATAGAAGTTGTGTTTTAGTAGGATATGATAATAATGAATAGACTAAATATGATAGTGTAAGATGCACCAACAATACAGACAAAATCATTTAGATGTGATGTAAAGAATTTAGATAAAGCTTATTCGTTTTGTAGGTCTGGAATTAATGATACAGTATGAGTATTTGAAGTTGCTAGTGATCTAATTAGTAGCTTAACATTAATTAGGAAACATAACTTTAAAGGTTTTGAAAGTCACTGTATTTTTATTGGAAGTGTTGCTGACAAAGATCTTAAATATTATTTAAAGAAAATCATAATATGTAATGATGGTATATATTAGGTGATATAATTTTAATATAGGTTGGTGTTAAAGGGGGGAATGCTTTGATATATAAGATTGTATCGAAATATCATTTATTATCTATAAGGGATAAACATCATCGTTTTATCTTGGGAGCATTGTAATAATTTTTTCAGTAAACATAAGGGTAATTTAGAAGATGAAAATTTGTTTGACTATTCATGTTTACAATTGGCTTTTTATTTAGCAAGCTGGGGAATGATGAGAGGTGGTACTTTCTTATTACAAAAGGACTATAGAATACATGAGTATTTTATTAAAAATGTTGCAATGAATGATAAGTATAAAAAATATTACTCCGTATTAAAGGAGGCTAGCATAAGTATAGATGACATTGATGGTATAGATGAACTTATTAAATATACTGCAAAAGTATATGTTGATAACATTAAAGATATTAATGGTGAAAAAACTACAGTTTCAGTAACGGATACTTTAATTTCTAAAATATTATTAGGAGTTTACGGAATAGTACCAGCTTATGATAGTTATTTTGTAAATGCAATAAAGATGTATGGTTTTAAAAATGCTAATTTATGTGAAGATTCTTTAAAAGAATTAGTGGATTTTTATTATGATTTTCAAAGTGAATTTGAAGTATGTAGATTATTATTTGAAAAATAAGAAAGCAATACAGCAGAAGAGAAAAGAAAAATCTACAGGATTAAAGGAAGAGATTACGAATTATATTATAAGTTTATTAGAAAAGGCAGCAGAAGATGGATTATCAGTTTTTGAAATTTTATCAGGTCAAATTCATAAAGGTATGAAGCTTAAGAATAGGGTTCCTTCAGTATGTAATGCTATGGTGAAAATTAATGGTTATCCGCATGAAATAATTAAGGATACAGCAAGTGGAAATAGTTCAACGAAATTTGTTAGATAATATTTAAAATAAAGTTTTTAATATTAACAAATTTAACAACTAAGTATACATTGTGTTAATTTAGTTGTTTTTACATATTGAATACCACTAGTTCAACTAGTGGTTCTAAAAAGCTTATAGCTATGAGTAGAAAAAAGAAAAACTCCAATATAATTTAGGTTTGCCGACCAAAACTAAATTATATTAAAAGAAACATAAAAAGTATTAGATGAAAAAGAAGATATCATAATTTGAAAAATAGAATTTAAAATTACTACTGTGTTAAGTATAAAGAGCTTACTGCAGTAGTTTTTTGTTTTGTTGAAATGTTGATAATTTTGAGAAAGTGAATTAGTACAAAAATTATGTGAAAAGGTATACAATTAAATTATAGAATTATATTTGTTTATGGTGATGAAGCTAATATGAAAATAGACATTTAAAGTCAAATTTAAGGAGAAAATAGTTGCAGCAGAACTTTAATTCATTTAATAGTAACAGATGTAAGTGAGAATACTACAGAAAATGAATGGGGAAATGATGAGTTTTATTTATTAAATAATAATGATGACAAACCTTTAAGAATTAAATATAAGTATTATGACTTATCAGTTAAAGTTGTATGGTAGAGAGATACATATAGAATTAGAAATGCACATGTTACATTGGGGAGTAATTGCTCAAGGTTAGGATTATTCTTCTGTCAACTCGAATTATCCAAAGCTTTACAAGATAGTAATTATATCTATTTGGTTAAAAACTTATTTAAATTAGCAGGAGATGTAAGTATTGCACGTTTAAATAGAGGTTTAAAATATAGAGAAGAAAAAATAGATAGGAGATATGAATTATTAAATCTATTAGATGCGGATATAATAAAATTTGATAGAGAAGAGTGGTTTGTAGTATCAAAAATTAGTAAACAAGATTTAGAAGAAGAAAATGATGAACATATATTACATGAATTTCTAA
Organism: Clostridium amazonense; assembly: GCF_056431285.1. NCBI lineage: Bacteria > Bacillati > Bacillota > Clostridia > Eubacteriales > Clostridiaceae > Clostridium > Clostridium amazonense. The sequence goes on from NZ_JBWKMH010000003.1 coordinate 56,841, forward strand.
AAGACTTTTTGAATTATTCATTAACTATAGAACAAATATTACTTGATGCAGAGAATAATAAATAATTAATTTTAGTAGGAGTGTGAATATGAGTCAATCATTACAAATATGGATATGAAAATTAGAGAAGGATATAAAAAGAAAAAATTTTAGAAAAATGGAGTGATAAATTATGCAATTTGAAGGCCTTTGGAACATTTTTGAAATGGAGATGTGGAGTGAAGAGTATTTTAATATGGAGGTGCAGGCATTTATTAAGATTGATAATAATGGAGAAGGAACATTTCAATTTGGATTAGTTACCGGTGGGTTTATAGGAAAAATAATAAATAAAGACAATTGTGAGAAATTTACATTCCAATGGATAGGTACAGATGAACTTGAACCAGTATATGGTACGTGCTGTATGGAAATTATTAATGAGAATTTACTATTAGGAAGATTTGTATTTGATAATGATGAAGAATCAGACTTTAAAGCGAGAAAACAGTTAAAAGATCCTATTAATGATTTTTAAAATTGGATATAAGTCGGAAAGGTATTAATAATAAAATAAATATGAAACTATAATTCAGTTATAAATTATTATAATAATTATGATTGAAGATTTTATACTAAGTGAAAATAATTATGTTGATAAAAACATAAATTGCCAACTTTTACTTGACTCAAACGTATGATGCTGGATTATTTAAAAATAACCTACCCTGTGTTATAATTTTCAATATAGATAAAGCGTTGGGGGGTGGAAATTTGGCTAAGCAATATACTAGAAAAATGATTCGTGAGGTATTTATAAAGATGCTGAATGAACATCCACTTAACAAGATTACAGTTAAGGATATTGCTACAGCATGTGAAATAAATAGAAATACTTTTTATTATTACTACACAGACATATATAAACTTTTGTCAGAGATATTCCAAACAGAACTTCAGACAATAATTGATGAATATAATGATACACTTTCCTGGGAGGAGAGTTTTATTGTAGCTACCAAATTTGCTTTAGAAAACAAAATAGCCATTTATCATGTATATAATTCTATGCAGCGAGAAGAACTAGTGAACTATATATACAATGTATCAGGAAATGTGATGATTCGGTATATTGAAAGAGTAAGCGATGGTATCTCAGCCTCTTTGGAGGATATAAAATTGATTGCTTCATTTTATCAGTGTGCTCTTACTGAAATGGTAATACAATGGATTGCTGTGGGGATGAAAGATGATCCTGATACTATTATTAGAAGAATCGGGCAGCTTTTCGATGGGAACATTGAGTTATCTCTTAAGAGAAGTGCTGATTTAAATAATGTATAGTTGAAATCAATAAGGAAAATCCTTTTTATTAGACACTTTGACGTAGATGCCTAATAATTAGATAAATAAACTGCGGTGTTTAAATTTCGAACACCGCAGTTTATTTATCTAATGAAAAAAACACAAAAAAACTATATTATAGATTTATAGACAATTTATAGATATAGGGAAACAAGCTCCAATTTAAATTTATTCAATAACTTTAAAATATTTTCACACAAGATACAGTGTTGAATTTTAAGTGATTCGGAGCATGTCTCACTATTTTAGGTATCCAAGTTTTGAAATGGATAATTTTAAAAGTCAACTTGGAACCCTATAAGTATCCACAAATTTAAAGGAATACTTATATATTCACTCTAAATATAACGGTAGTATTTGTAAAAATATTAAAGAATTAAGAAAGAGGGGGATAATAATGAAATTAAAGACACATGATGATAGACTTACCCTTACAAATGGAAGTTATCATGCTCTAGTAAATGCAAGAAAGCCTAAGGGAATTGAGGATAAAAAAGCTTATTTAATTGGTACTGGAATTGGGGCTTTAGCTGCTGGTTGTTTTTTAATTCGTGATGCTCACATGGATGGCAGCAAGATTACCTTCTTAGAGCAATTAGACATTCCTGGGGGATCTATGGACGGAGAGGTTCGTCAAAATATGGGTTATGTAGCACGTGGTGGACGTGAAATGGGTCACCATTTTGAAGTTTTATGGAGCTTGTTTAGTTCATTACCATCTACAGAAGATCCTAATATGACCGTTTTAGATCATTTTTATTATACAAACTACGATGATCCAAACTCTAGCAATTGTCGTATTACTAAAAATCAAGGTAAACGTTATGATAATGGGAAATTCAATTTGGGTCAAGATTTAGCAAAAGAATTAGCGGCTTTTGTAAATATACCAGATGAAGAACTTGAAGATAAATCTATTGAAGATATTTTCTCAGAAGAACTTTTAAACACTGATTTTTGGACATATTGGAGAACAATGTTTGCTTTTGAAAATTGGCATAGTGCTTTAGAGATGAAATTATATATGACTCGTTTCATTCATCATGTTGGGGGATTGCCAAATCTTTCAGCTTTACAATTTTCAAGACATGATCAATTCACTTCATTTATAAAACCTATGGTTAAATATTTAGAAGACAATGGTGCTAAATTTGAATATGGAGTTACTGTTAACAATGTTGAATTCTCAATTTCAGAAGATAAAAAGGTTGCAAAGAGAATAGTTGCAACAGATAAAGCTGGAAAAGACATCTCTATTGATTTAACAGAAAATGATTTAGTATTTATTACTAATGGTTCTATGACTGAAGGCTCAGGATATGGTGATGACAATACTCCTGCACCATTTAATAGAGAGCCAGAAGGATGTTGGAAATTATGGAGAAATATATCATCACAATCAGATGAATTTGGAAATCCAGATAAATTCTGTAAAGATACAGAAAAATCTAATTGGGAATCTTGTACAGTAACTTGTCATGATGAACGTGTTCCTGAGTACATTGAAAAAATTACAAAACGTTCACCATATGGTGGACGTACTGTAACAGGCGGAATAGTTACAGCACTTGACTCTTCATGGTTGATGAGTTGGACAATAAACCGTCAAGAACAATATTATGGGCAGCCAGAAAAAGATGTTCTAGTTTGGGTATATGGTTTATTCTCTGATGTTCCTGGAGATTATATTAAAAAACCTATGAGAGATTGTACTGGTAAGGAAATCACAAAGGAATGGTTATATCATATAGGAGTTCCTACAGATAAAATTGAAGAATTAGCAGAATCATGCAGCTCAATTCCTGTTATGATGCCATTTATAACATCTCAATTTATGCCTCGTGCAGCTGGAGATCGTCCATATGTTGTACCAAAGAATGCAGTAAATTTTGCTTTCCTTGGACAATTTGCTGAGACATTGGATGATCCAGGTCGTGATACTGTATTTACTATAGAATACTCAGGTCGTACAGCTATGGAAGCAGTATATGTTTTAACTGGAGTTGAAAAAGGAGTTCCTGAGGTATTTTCTTCAAGATATGATATCCGCTATTTATTAAATGCAGGCGTATGTTTATTAGATGGGGAAAAACCAAAACTTGATTTACCGCCAATAACTAGACGTAAAATTTTAAAACAAGTAGCAGGAACAGACATTGAAAAGTTATTAAAAGAATATGGAATTGTTTAATGACATCTACAATTAGATAATTTAATTAAAATCCCGAATTTAAAAAAAATCGGGATTTTAATTATAATTTTAATGGTGGAACTTGATAATTTTTTAAATGTTTTTTTGTCAATATGAAAATTCAACCAATCATTGAACGATAGTAAGTGTTTATGAATTAAAATGAGAAATATGTAAAATGTTATTTTATTGTATAGGTTAATTTTGAGTTAGCATAGCTATTATAAAGGCAATTATGACAAAAGCAGAAATTATAGAGATTCTTGTGGATAATTATAGAGAAGATAGGGAAGAACTTCTTGAAGAATATGGGGATGATTCTGTCATGTTTCCAAATGGTCGAGATTTTGATGCAGAAGATTGAGATGATTAAGCGTATGGAACTCAATTTGAAATTGTAATTGAATAAAATTATAAAAATAGCCTACTAAAGTGTTAATATACATTTCAGTTGGCTATTTTTGTTTATATTGGAAGTAGTGTTTAATAATATTTATAACTATATTGACTAGAAATAAATACTACTGTATAAGTTTGGTAAAAAAATTAGGGGTGAAAAATGAAACGAGATCTTGTTTCTGAATGTCCAAGATGTAAAGAAAAATTAGTAGCAACTCGATTAAGCTGCGATAACTGTGAGATGGAACTCAGTGGTGATTTCCCTCTAAGTAAATTTGATTATTTATCTATTGATGAAATGGACTTTATAGAGTGTTTTCTAAAGCATCAAGGAAATTTTAAGGCTGTTCAGAATGAAAAGGAAAGGTCTTATCCAGCAACTAAAAAGAGATTACTTGTGCTATTCTTGTATATTGAATACCACTAGTTCAGCTAGTGGTTCTAAAAAGCTTATAGCTATGAGTAGAAAAAAGAAAAACTCCAATATAAAATAGAATTAGGTTTGCCGACCAAAACTAAATTATATTGGAGATGTCCAAGTTGACAATAGTAGATTAGCACATAGTAAATGGAATTGCAAATATCACATAGTTTTTGTAATAAAGTATAGAAGAAAAATAATTTATGAAAATCATAAGTACAAAAATATTATGTTTAAAAAAGTTAACCGTCAATTATATTAAAAGAAACATTTTAAAAGTTCAACAAGAAACAAAAAAAGTATTAGATGAAAAAGAAGATATCATAATTTGAAAAATAGAATTAAAAATTACTACTGTGTTAAGTATAAAGAGCTTACTGCAGTAGTTTTTTCTTTTGTTGAAATGTGGATGATTTTGATGAAATGAATTAATGTAAAGATTATGTAAAAAAGTATACAATTAAATTGTAGAATTATATTTTTTTATGGTGATGAAGTTCATACATTGGGAATATTTTTTATGATTTACTCGAAAAAAGAAGATGTAAAATTAACAGAATATTATGATTTCAATATTTTAAGGTTAGGATTATTTTAGTACACATAATTTATGACAATAGTAAAAGAATTTATAGGAGGATTTTTTAGATTAGTATTCAATAATTTGAGAGTTTGACTAGAGCTACAATTTGTTAGAGGATGATTTGAGAAAAGAATTTAAAGCAAAAATTATTAAAGAGCAATTTTCTATTGATTATTTGCTATTTGAGCACCTAAAACTCAAGATCTTTTGTTAAGAGTTACACAAGATATTGAAGTTAAGATTGTGGATGTAATTCGTTCAGTAAACACTGCAATTTCAGTATTAATAAATTATTTGGTGTTCTTTATGCGGTTGCAACAGTGAACTTGTGGATTGTTTTTGTATACATATTTATTATTATTCCTACAATACTTCTTACATTTAGGAATGGTAGAGTGGTCTATGAAGAAGAAAAAAAGGTTGGATTTGTTACAAGAAAGATGAATTATTTATCAGAGATATTGGTTAATAGAGAAACAGCAAATGAAAGAGCTTTAGTTGGATTTGCACCTTCTCTTAACAAAAGATTTATGAAAACAAGAGAATAAAATATAAGGTAAAATTAGGTAAAAAATTATGTAATAGAAAAAATATTATTTTTATCATTATCGAGATGGAGAAATCGTTTTGAGATAGCTTAAAAAATCCTTGAGCTATAATGAGCTTAGGATTTTATAAGCAGCTAATAAATATTATATATTGTGGGGAGGTGATTTAAGGCACATAAAAGCAATCTTTTAAAGAGATGAAATTAATAACAATAAATAATTTTATATTTTTATGTAAATGAAGAAAAGAGGTAGCAGAAATAATGATAGATATAAAAAAAATAGAAAGTTCTAAGATGAGAAATTTGTATAATAACTTAACTGAAGGTAATTATAAAGCATTAGATGTTTTTTGGAGTGAATTGGAGCAAAGTGGTTCACCATTAATAGAGGAAATAGAGGGTGATAATAAAGATGTTATGGTAACATTTATTTATAAAGCTAAAGAGAAAATTAAGAATGTAGTGGTTTATGGGGCTTTCCCAAGTTACAGATATAATGAAAATATTATGGAACAATTATTAGATTCAAATTTATGGTATAAAACATACAAAGTTAGAAACGATATAAAGTTTGCTTATAATTATTCTGTAAATGATGCTTTAGATGATGATTATAAGAAAAGATCTAGAAACTTTATTTTAGATGAATTTAATTCAAATACAATAGTTTTTCCTAAGGATGAAGAAGATGAAGAAGATAGAGAAGAGAAAAGATCATTAGTTGAATTGTGTAACGTAAAACCTGATATATGGACAAAAACTATGAAGCATAGCAATAATGGTACTCTAGATTTGCATAGATTTAAGAGCGATATTTTAAATAATTCTAGAAGGGTTTGGGTTTACAAGCCATATAAATATGAAGAAAATAATGAGAAAAATAATCTTATTATACTTACGGATGGTTTTATGCATATCAATATACTAAATGCAATAAATGTACTAGATAATCTAATGTATAAGGAGTTAATCCCCAAAAGTGTATGTGTTTTTGTAGATAGTAATAATAACAGGGTTGGAGAACTAGCCTTCAATAAGAATTATGGTGAGTTCATTACCCATGAAATCCTTTCATGGGTTCATAATAATTATAATGTAACTACTGAATCAGAAAAAACAATTATAGGAGGAGTAAGCCTTGGTGGCACTAGCAGCCTCATATATAGCGCTTACATTTCCTAATGTATTTGGGAATGTGCTTGCTCAATCAGGTTCTTTTTTCTGGGATGAGGAATGGTTGATAGATAAATATAAAAATAGCGATAAAATGGAAACAAGGTTTTATTTAAATGTAGGATTTTTAGAGGACAGGCCTTATGATGATGAACCTATAATGAAGGACTCTATAGATAGAATGAGAGATGTTCTAATAACTAAGGGATATGATGTATTCTATGAACATTCTCCTTCAGGACATGACTTTTTAAGCTGGGGAGAAAAGCTTGCTACAGGACTTATTGCACTAATAGGGAAAAAATAGATAAGTCAATGAATTAATGAGTAAATTTAATATTTATTAATCACTGAAATCACCTTTTCATTGTATTAATTTTTTATTTATCAAAATTGATTTTACATTAGAATTGGTGGTTTTTTATTGTTTTCAGAATAAATTTTTATCAAAAACCAATTGGCAACTATGTGGTAAATAAATGTTTGTAAGTTAGATACAGCAATATAGCTACTTATCAAAGGCTTGAATTATATGAGTAATTCAAAAAATATTCTTAGATACAATTAAAACTTATAAATGAAGAATTTTAAAACGCTAATCTATAAAAGTTTTAAAGAAGCTGTAGATATATTTCCATTTAAATTTAAAGATTACATGTTGAAATGTGTATGATTTTAATGAAATGAATTAATGTAAAAATTATGTAAAAAGGTGTACAATTATTTTGTAGAATTATATTTTTTTTATGGTGATGAAGTTCATACATTGGGAAGATTTTTTATGATTTACTCGAAAAAAGAAGATGTGAAATTAACAGAATATTATGATTTCAATATTTTAAGGTTAGGATTATTTTAGTACACATAATTTATGACAATAGTAAAAGAATTTATAGGAGTATTTCTTAGATTAGTATTTCATAATGTGAGAGTTTGGCTAGGATTACAATAGAATAATGAGGTTTTAAAAGAAGAAAGGATTTATTATGAAAAGATATGAGGTGAAAAGAAAAAGTAAGATATTATCTTTAATAAAAATTGTTACATTTTATTCTCCATTTCATTTTGCAGTATGTTTAATATTAACTATTATAGAAGGTTTAATGGTGCCTTTTATGCTGTTTACTGTAGCAAGGTTTATTGATGCAGCTATGACAGTAACATCGTTGAATCCCGAAATTAAAACAATGCTTATATATTTAGGGCTCACAGTTCTTGGCTATTTGTATACACAGTTAGGTCAAGATTTTCGACAGTATAGTTACAATTTATTAGAGGATGATTTGAGAAAGGAATTTAAAGCACAAATTATTAAAGAGCAATTTTCTATTGATTATTTGCTATTTGAAGCATCTAAAACTCAAGACCTTTTGTTAAGAGTTACACAAGATATTGAAGTTAAGATTGTGGATGTAATTCGTTCAGTAAACACTGCAATTTCAGTATTAATACAATTATTTGGTGTTCTTTATGCGGTTGCAACAGTGAATTTGTGGATTGTTTTTGTATATCTATTTATTATTATTCCTACAATATTTCTTACATTTAGGAATGGTAGAGTGGTCTATGAAGAAGAAAAAAAGGTTGGATTTGTTACAAGACAGATGAATTATTTGTCAGAGATATTGGTTAATAGGGAAACAGCAAATGAAAGAGTTTTATTTGGATTTGCACCTTCTCTTAACAAAAGATTTATGAAAGCTCACCTTTTTAGGTCAAATTATAATACTAAGGTTTTAGCTAAAGAAACATCAAGCAGTATGATGGTGAATGTTGTGGCTAGTATTGCAGCTGTGTTTATTATTTTTATGTTGTCATTGAAAGTATCTAGTGGTGCGTTATCAGTAGGTATGTTCACTTCTATAGCAGGAAGCATGATTAGTTTAAGTAAGATAGTTGCGTTTCAGTCATCTGAATTGATTTTAGAATTTTCAAAACACTATGAGTATGCAAAGGATTTAGATGAGTTTACAAATCTTAAGAGGAACAGATTAGAAAGCTCTGAATGTGAAAAGAAAATACCCTTTGAAAGTCTTGTGATAAAGAATCTTTGGTTTAGGTATGAAGAGTCTGGAGAATACATTTTGAAAGGAGTTAATTTATCACTGAATAAGGGAAAATCATATTCAATGGTTGGACTTAATGGAGCTGGTAAATCTACCTTGGTAAAAATTATGGTAGGGTTGTATCGTGATTATGAAGGTGAAATACTTTTAAATGGGAAGGATTTAAAGTCATATAAATTTGGAGAGTTAACAAGTATATTTTCTGTAGTTTCTCAGGATTTTGCAAAATATTATGTATCACTAAAAGAGAATATAGCATTTGAAGATTCAGAAGCAGATATTAGTGAAGTGATTAGGCTTATGGAGTTAGATGAAGTAGTTAATGATTTACCTAAAAAAGAGCATAGTCATCTTGGAAAAATCTATGATGATGGTAGTGATTTGTCTGGGGGAGAATGGCAAAGACTTGCAATTGCACGTGCTTTGTATTTAAATTCACCTTTTATGATAATGGATGAACCTACTGCAAGTTTAAGTCCAACGGCTGAAAGTATGATTTATAATCAATTTTTAAATATAGCCAATGAAAAGACTCTATTTATGATAACTCATAGGTTAGGTTCAACAAAAATAACTGATGAGATTATTGTGCTTGATGAAGGAAAAATTATTGAAAAAGGAACTCATGAAGCATTGATGGAGAATGATAATGTATATGCACAATTATTTAGAAAGCAAGGTGAGATGTATGACTAATAAAAAAATGTCTGGGACAAAGGTTCTTAGTAGATTAATAAAATATACTTGGCATGCAAGCCCCACTACATTTGTTTTACTTGTTATATCCTCCTTGTTTATGAGTATTCTTGGATTTCTTGAAATTGTTTTAATAAAGACATTGTTTGATAGTATTGTAAATGTTGCAAATGGAGAGGCAATAAATTCGATTTATAAACCTATTTTAAGTTTACTAGTGATTTTGGCATTATATCCATTGGGGGAATGGATTGAGTATATGGCAAAAGGGTATTTTTGGAGACGTGGTAGTGGATATATGAAATTTTTACATCATAATCGTACAAGTTGTATGAAACCTATAGAGTTTGAGGATTCAGCTAATATGGATAGGCTGAAAAAGGCAAGCTTTGGCAGTGAGGAGGCTCCAAGTGGACTTCGTGTTATTATACAGATATTGTTTTTATATATACCATATATTTTAAGTTTATTAATATATTTGATGAATATTAATCCTATATTGGTACTTGTAATTATTTTAATTTTTATCCCCACACTCTTGTTAGAGAAAATCAGAGTAAAGCAAAGTTTTGATTTTGAAGACAAAATGGGCAATAGGAGAAGACAAACTGAGTACTTTGAAAAATGTATTATATCAAGAGAATACTTTAAAGATACATTACTTAATGGTTCATTTAAGTATTTTTATAAACTATTTAATGAATCAAACAATGAATTTAGTAAAGAGTTTGTTTCTAATAAAAGACATATCCTTAAGGTATCAGTGTTTATGAAATTACTAAATTCTATAGGTTTTTTAAGTGTACTTATGCTTTTAGTGTATTTTGTTTACTCAGGAGTTATATCAATTGGTTTGTTTGCAGCTATTTATTATTCTATTTCTAAAATAACAACAATGATGAGAGATGCAATTGAAGATCTGGGAAGTGCCCTTGTAGGTATTTCAAATACTTCATTTTTAGTAAGGCTTCTTGATGAAGATTTTGATTTAGGTAAAGATGAGTACATTCCTAAAAATCAAGATATTCAATTAAGAGATGTAAGTTTTACTTATCCAAATTCTAATGTAAGTTCACTTAAAAACATAAATCTTACCATTAAGGCGGGAACATCACTGGCAATTGTAGGAGAAAATGGTTCGGGGAAAAGTACAATGACAAAGATAATTATGGGTTTATATGATCCTACAAAGGGTCAGGTTGTTTATGGAGATAGATCACTTAACTCTTATTCAAGTAATTCAAAGTTTAAAGGGATTAGTGCAGTTTTTCAAAATTTTATTAAATATAAGTTATCAGTAGAGGACAATATAAAAATAAGCAATATTACATCTGAATTAGGAACCGAACATGTTCTTGATAAGACAGAGATAGGTTTACCTAAATTAAATATAAAAGGGAGCACAATTCTATCTAGGGAGTATGGAGGTCAAGACCTTTCTGGTGGGGAATGGCAAAGAATTGCAATTGCCCGTGGACTTTATCGCCCACATAACATAATTGTCTTAGATGAACCTACTGCAGCCATTGACCCAATTGAGGAAGCTAATGTATTTGACTCCTTTAAAAGGATAAGTATTGGAAAAACATGTGTCTTTGTAACTCACAGATTAGGTTCGACTAAAATTGCAGATAGAATTATAGTAATGGATAAAGGTGAAATAATAGAAGAAGGAACGCATTTAGAATTGTTAAACATGAAAGGCAGGTATTATGAATTGCTGCAATCCCAAGCACAGTGGTATGAACGCTAAGCCGTTTATGACTTTGGTTTAATAATATAAACAGTATTAAATATTGATGAGTAATTTGGAATTATTATTTTCTAAAAAATTTATATAAGTAACACATAAATAACCTTGAGAAATCAGGGTTATTTTTATAGAGAAAAGAAAATGCATCATAGGCAAATTAAAGAGATTGTCATCTGTTTGTAAAAATAATTATAAAAAGGTTATAAGTGGTAATGATTTAAAAAAAACTAACGATAATATTGTAGATGTATCTTATTTAATATAAAAGATAAATTCTAAGAAGGGGGAAATAAAATAGGGGATAAAATTATGAATGATTTAGATGAATTAATAAAGATTGCAATGGAATTGCAATCAATAGCTCAAAATGGCCTAACATATACAAAGGATCCGTTTGATAAACAGCGTTTTGAGAGAGTAAGGGAAATATCAGCACAAATGATAAGTATGAAAACAGAACTTCCACTTGAAAAGGTTAAAGATTTGTTTTGTAATGAAACTGGCTATCAGACACCTAAAATAGAAACACGAGCAGCAATATTCAAAGAAAACAAAATTTTACTTGTAAAAGAGCAAGACAAATGGTCACTTCCAGGCGGTTGGGTTGATTACAATGAATCAATTGCGTCTAACACAATTAAAGAAGTAAAAGAGGAATCGGGTTTAGATGTTATTCCTTTAAGGGTTATTGCAATTCAGGATAGAAATAAACATAATTTTCCGAAATTTGCTTATGGAATTTTTAAAGTGTTTGTTCTTTGTTATGTAATAAGTGGTAGTTTTAAAGAAAATGATGAAACAACTGAAAGTGGTTTCTTTTCTCTTGATAATTTGCCTATCATAGATGAAAATAAAAATGTTTATGATCAAATTAAAATGTGTTTTGATGCATATAAGAATGAAAAATGGGAAGTTGTATTTGATTAGTTATATTGTTCTAATTGATATAAGTATTGTTTTCATATATGACAAATTATTAATATGTTATAAAGAGAAAAAAGTATAAAATTAAAGGAAGTGAGTTTTAGTGAGGGTTTGGTACATAAACTCTTTCACTAAAGATAAAATATGAATATTAATAGTACAACAAATTTAACAAAGATTAAATTTGATACAAGTCAGGCTTTAGTAAATAAAAATGATAAGATTAAAGAAAAATGTGTGCCAGATGAAATAACAATTATACCATGGGAAGATATAGATTATGAAAAATGCATAGGGAAAGATGGAAATGAATTTGAGGTAGTTAGTTATTACAAGATTAAAGAGGAAGTTTTAAATAAAGATTATCTTGATGTGTTTTCTTCAAAAGCTCAAGGTGAAGATGTAAAATGTTATGATTATTATGTAAAAAATTTTATAGCTGAAATAACTAAAAATTTAAGTGATAGTAGTAGTTTAAATGACGATGTACAATCATTAGAAAATGGAATAAATGATCTTGTTAAAGAACTGAAAAAGAACACTTTAGAGGGTGTTTCTAATAACATAGAAAACTTAAAAACCAAGTTTAGTGTAAATGGGGTAAATTTTACTTTAAAAGAATTAATGGATTCTTCAAAAGTTATGGAGTATGCAAAATTTACTATACCTAATATAAAAAGTGGTTTAGATTATGATAATTATGCAGAAATGGGAATAGCTAAAGGTAAGGTAAATACTTATGCAGAAAAAAACTTAAATACAGATCAACAAGGACTACTTAATTCAACTATGTCTGCAAGAATACAAAAGATTATAAATTCAGTTCCAGAAAGAATAGATGAAAATTATAAGAAATCTATAGTTGTGGATGTAGATAATAAATTCTATGGTATTAAATATGTACAGACTGCTACTAATATAGAGTATGCCAAAAATATTATGAATGTTTTTGAAAATGTAGACTATTCAAGTAAAGAAAGTTTTGAAAAAGCTACACAAGTATATAGAGATCTTATAAAACCCGTATTGGAATCAGCAGGTGTTAAAAATATGGGAAGAAATCAAGCTTTAACTGATACAATTAATTATGAAGTTAATAGACTCAAATCTTTATTTGATGAAAATTGTAAAAGTGTTATTTTATCAATTGATAGAGTAAAGAAAGTGATTGGAAATTCAAAAAAGATAATAGATGTTTGGAGATAAGTTTAAAAATTAATAATATAAAGTTTATACTTGAAGCAACTCAAATAGAGGTGCTTCTTTTTTAGTTTATGCAGAAATTTAAAGAAACAACAAATATATAAATACTTAAAAATAATGTGTCATAATAAATTTTGGCAAGAATGGTATTTAAGAATAACAATACTTAGAAATTCAATTTTAATATTCATTTAAAAATTCTAATTGTAAATTATTATAAATATAGTTACAATATGGATAAGGCGAAATTAAATTTAAAAAGGAGGTAAGAACATATGGAATTCATAAAGCTTACACAAGATAATCTTGAGACGGAACATATTTGTTGTGCTATTGCCAATAACAAGGATGTACAGGTTGTGTCAAAAAAGTTGTGGTTGAAAGAGCGATTGGATGAAGGACTTGTTTTTTTGAAATGTAGTGTTCGTGGAAAATGTTTTATAGAGTATATTCCAGTAGAAAATGCATGGTCCCCAATAGATGCTAATGAATATATGTACATTAATTGTCTTTGGGTGTCAGGAAAATTTAAGGGTCAAGGATATTCTAATTTACTTATGGAGGAATGTATTAGAGATAGCAAAGAAAAGGGAAAGAAAGGGCTTGTTGTTTTATCTTCAACAAAGAAAAAGGGATTTCTTTCAGATCCTAAATATTTAATATATAAAGGTTTTAAGATAGCTGACACAGCAAATCCATATTTTGAACTTATGTATCTTCCATTTTATGAGGACTCACCAAAACCATGTTTTAAGTCTCAAGTAAAAGATATATCCAAAGAGGTATGTAGGGATGGATTTACATTATATTACACAAGTCAATGTCCATTTACTGCAAAGTACGTTCCAATTCTTGAGAATATGGCAAAAGAGAGAAATGTTAGGTTCAAATCTATTCATATTACCACAAAAGAACAAGCACAGAATGCATCAACACCATTTACAACTTTTACTTTGTTATATAATGGTGATTTTATTACTCATGAAATATTATCAGAGAAAAAATTTGATAATATTTTAAAAGAAAGAGGAATTTAAATGTATATTACCGTGGAAATTATCTAGATAAGGTTAAAATTAGAAATAGGGGAACATTTTAAGCTTTAACTATGAAGAACACAGATTAAAAACAAGAATATATTAAAAAATAGTTATAAAACATAATGAACTAGGAGAAGGGGATTATGAGAAAATACTTTAAAAGTGTAAGAATATGTTTAATCATAAGTATAGTAGCTGATGGATTAGTAACTGCATCTAGTTCTATGCTCATGTATATTCAAAAAGTACTATTTGATTCAATAGGGGCAGGAGAAAGCGTTGGAATTTGGAGTTACATATTAGCTTTAATTATATGTATAGGCGCAATTATATTTTTTTCATATGTAACAATGATATTTAGTATTAAAAGTAGAGTAATGGTTGGAAAAGAAATGAGAAGAGATTTCTTTTCGATTATTACGAGTTATAGTAGCGAAAGATTTCATTCAAAACAGTTAGGGGAGTATATATCCATACAAGGAAATGACATAAAGGTATTAGCTAATTCATATTTAAACGCTGTAGTCGATATAATAAAGTCAATTAATATGTTTATTATTTATGGAGTTATAATGTTTGTATTTGTTAACTGGAAAATGGCAATAGTAGTTTTAATTTTAGCAATTTTTTCAGCTTTTATTCTTCCTAAAATAACTGAAGAAAAATTGTCAAAGAGAAATAAAGATTATTTAGATGATACTGGAAAATGTAATTCAAAAATACTAGATTTGATGTATGGATTTAAACTTATAAATAGCAATACTAGAGAAAATTTTAATAAAGTTTTTAATGAAAATATAAAAAATAATGCTAAAGTAGAGTTTTTATATAAACATGTGGAGTCAATTGCAAACGCAATGAATTCTACTGCCACATATCTAATTAATGGAATTGTAATTATTATTGCTTCAATTATGATGTATAGAGGAGAAATAACAATTGGAACAGCTGTTGCATCTATTGGGTTTACAACTTTATTTACTGAGCCAGTTGAAGTTTTTATTTATGCTATAAATGTATATAAATCAAGCAAAGGAATAAAAGGAAAAGTAGGAGATATGATGAATTTTGAACCAGTAAGTTTGGTTGAGAAAAATTCATTTGATAAAGGAATTGAGTTTAAAAATGTAAGTATAAAATATGATGATTTTTGTATGGAAAATATATCTTATAACTTTAGTAAAGGAAAAAAATATGCAATAGTAGGTAGTAGTGGTTCTGGAAAGAGTAGTTTGATGAAGGCATTGATTAAAGAGAATTTTATTGATGAAGGTGAAATATTAATTGATGGAATTAATATAAAGGATATAGATATAAGTCCAATTATTAGTTATATTAGTCAGGAAGAACATATATTTGAAGATGATTTTTATAATAATGTCACATGTTTTTCTTCATATTCTGATGAAAAATTAGAGGATGTTAACAGCTATCTAAAAGAAGAATTTCTTGAACCAATTAAAAATAATCCTAATTCATCAACACTGAGCGGTGGACAAAAAGGATGTATTAAGTTTATTAGAAGTTATCTTGAGGATAAAGAAATATGCATATTTGATGAGGTGTTTGCAGGTGTAGATAATCAGAATATGAATGTTCTTAAAGAATATATATTAAAAACCAATAAAACAATTATAATGATAACACATAAACTTGTTGATAATTTAGATGAGTTTGATGATGTCCTAATTTTAGATAAAGGAAAAATTTTGAGCTAAAAAATATTCTTTAATGTGGGAGAAAATAGAATAAATAAATACAGAAAATTCAAAAAACAAATTATATATAGGGTTCAAAGCTCAAATATATTTTTATGTAAGCTTAATTTAAGGGGAAGAGTACTATGAAGAAATATATAATGAAGGTAAAAAAATACCTTATATCTCAAATTATAATAGATGCTTTATTAGTAATAATACTTTCATTTTTGCCAGTTATTCAGAAAAATTTATTTGATACAATTGAAGGAAAGGGTGAATTACATATAGGAAATTATATATTTCTATATGTGTTCAGTTTAATTATTATAGCAGTATTAGCTTATTTTAATTATTTAATAACAAGCAAAGGAAGTATTGAGTTTAGGAGAGTATTAAAAAAAGACTTATTTAGATCAATTACATTTTATAATAATAAAAAATTTATAGAAAAATCAGTTCCAGAGTATATATCAATATTCAATAATGATTTAGCATCTATTGATGAAGATTATCTTTTAGGAATGGTAAGTATTATTAAGGCTGTTAATATGATTATTATTTATAGCGTTACTATAATACTATTCTTTGATTGGAGAATTGCAATATTACTTTCCGTGATATCAGTAATAAGTATAACAATCTTTCCAAGGTTCACTTCAAAAAAATTAGCAGATCAAAAGTATGAAGAACTTAAGAAAACAGAATTGTATACATTAAAATTTACTGATTTACTTCAGGGAATTAGATTGTTTAATAACAAAACTAGAAAGCATCTAGAATTAGAACATGAAAAGAAGCTAGGAGAAATGGCTGATATTGAATATAAATATGGACGAATGAGATCAATTGCTATAGTTGTAAATGGTGGTTCAACATATTTAATAAATTTTATTTCTATATTATTAGCAGCATATCTTTGTATTGAAGGAAAAATTACAATAGGAGCTGCAGTAGCATCACTAGGATATATATATTCATATATACCACCTATGCAAATGTTAATGAAAGCTATAAATGGATTGAATGCATCAAAAGATGTAAGGAAAAAGCTCATAAATCTTTTAGATAGTTATGAAGGAACAACTCAGTATGAGAAAATAAAAGAATTAAAATCAAATATAGAAATAAAAAACATGAATATTAAATTTGATGAATTTGAAGTAAAAGATTTCTCGTTTAAGTTTGAAAAGGGAAAAAAATATGCACTTATTGGAAGTAGCGGTTCTGGAAAATCTACTATACTAAAAGGGTTAGCAGGTATTAATAAAATAGAATCAGGAAATATTTATATAGATGGATTGGATATAAGTAACATTGATACAAGTGATGTTTTAGCATATTTAGATCAGAATGAATATATTTTTTCTGATGGATTTGAAAATAATATTACTGTGTATGATTCATATTCAATGATAGGAATAGATAAAATAAAAAACGGTATAGATAAGTATGTATACAACACGATTTCTAAAAGTAAAAACTGTAATGAATTAAGTGGTGGAGAAAAGAAGACTGTTGCTATTTTTAGAAAACTAATACAAGAATCGTCTATTCTTTTATTAGATGAACCTTTTACTGGAGTTGATAAGAAACTTTCTAAAATTCTTATGGATGAGTTACTGAAACTTGAAGATAAAACTATTATTATGGTAACTCATGATATAAAAGAAGAATTAGAAGGATTTGAGGAAATAATACTCATGAAAAATGGACAAGTAATTAAAAATGGAGAATTCAGTGTAATAAGTGAAACTCCAGAGTATAATAATTTAGCAAATGGAGAAATTGTTACAGCTTAAGTTGAAATTAATATCTACTTAATACAAGTATAGTTATGACAATAATTATTATAAAAGTTATTAAGAGAAACTTTAAAATTATACAAATGAAATAGAAGGAACCTTGAGAAGTCAAGGTTCTTTTTTGTGAAAAATATAAGCATTTATTTGAATTGAAGAGTAAACTTTCAATTTTAATTTATATATTGTTATAAAAATATTTTTTAGGATATAATAATTTAAAGGACGTGAAAAAATTTGAATAAACAACATGATTTTGATGCCGCATAGAAATATATACTAGAAACATTCGAGGTAGAAATCACAGAATTATTGTTTCCAGAACTCTTTGATAAGATAGCATGGGAATTAGGCACAGAATCTTTAGATAAGGAATTACTAGAAATACAAAAAGAAATATTAACATATAACTTTAAAACTATAGATATAGAAACATTAGAATTAAATAAAATAAGTGAAGAAAATCCATTAAAATTAGTTTTTAAAATGGCGAAAACCTTACTTCAAACAGGTGCAGAAGATGAGGATATATTTAATGCAAAAATAAATTTAGCAGAAGAATTAAAGGATTATGATAAAGTTAAAAATAATGAGCAAATAAAAGCACTAGTAGATTTTCTAGAATATTTGTTTCTAATCAATGATGAAGAATTAGATGAAAAATATAATGAATATAAAAGAATAAGTGGGGGTGTATATAAAATGACAATAGAAGAAATAAGAAAAAAATATTATACACAAAAAGGAAGAGAAGAAGGGATAGAAAAAGGGAAAATAGAAATGGCAATAGAAATGCTAAAAGATGGAGAGCCAATAGAGAAAATAGTCAAATATTCAAAACTTACAGAGGAACAATTAAAGGAACTAAAGAAAAATTTATAAAAATATATATTAGCGATGGTTAAGTATATAAAATGATAATAGATGAAATAAGAAAGAAATATTACACACAAAAAGGAAGAGAAGAAGAAAAATTAGAGTTAGCTAGAAAGTTATTGGATATTTTAGATGATGAAACTATATCTTTAAAAGTGGGATTAGATATAAATGAAGTTAAAAAAATAAGAAAAAAAACCGAGGCAGGTAATTAACCTGCCTTTTTATTAAAGGTAGTAGAGGAAAAGATAAAAGTTACATATATAAACTATAAGAGATAGACAAGTGTAATGTAGGGGATTGATGTATGTTACAGCAGAAAAAACTTGAAACAATAACTAAAATAATGTATCATCTATAGAGAAACAAACTCGGATTTTAAATTATATTTTATATAATTATTACTTAAGAAAAATAAAAATTAATATAAAAGTTTAAACTTAAAATGATTTGAGACCCTTGGGTGTATTTAGAAACATTCTAGGGTTTTACTATGCCGAAAGGTATTAGGTACAAGTTGTGTGTTTACCTTTAGAAGAATATGTTAAAAATACAAAAAGAAGATTTGAATTTAATCTTTATGAAGATTAATTAGAGGAGGATATATTATGAAGATTTCAAAGAAGGATGCTTTGTCATGGTTTGAGTTTTTTGCAATGTTGCCAGAAGAAGAGGAAGTTATGACAAAACAACAAGAAATTATTTATGCTACTTTTGCGCAAATTGAAGAAGCAATTGATCATAGAAACGATATGTTAATGTCAGAAATTAAAGGATTAAAAAATATAGAGAATAGAAGTTTATTTGTGGGAAATGAAAGCAAGTATCCAAAAGGATGTCGTTCTTGTTTATTAGGAACTGGTTTAAGTGCAATTAGAAAAACAAATAAATGTAACATACAATGTAAGTTCTGTTACAATTACGGAGAACTAGGAGATATTCCACCAATTGGTGAAGGTATGTGGGAAATTGGCGGAACAAAATTCTATGAAAAGGATATTGATTTACTTCTTTCTATACATAATAAACCTACAGGTATTTCATATGTTTACTTAGAGCCATTTATGGAAATTGAAAAATACTATTCTGTTATAAAGAAATTTAGTGATGCGAAAATTCATCAACATTTATATACAAATGGGCTTTTAGCTACAGAAGAAACATTAAAAGCATTAGCAGAAGCTGGACTTGATGAAATACGTTTCAATTTAGGAGCATCTAATTGTTCAGATAAAGTTATTGAAAATATAGGAATAGCAAAAAAATACATTAAAAATGTAGGTATTGAAACTCCAATGACTCCTGAGTTTTTTGAAGGATTCTTTAAGAAAAAACAAGCAATATTAGATACAAAATTAGATTTTATAAACTGTGCAGAATTACATTTAAATGAAAACAACATAGATAATTACTATGGAGAAAACATGTATGTATCTAGACATGGCTATATATCTCCAATTTGGAGTAGAGAATTAACTTTAAAATTCATGAAAATAGCAGATGAAGAAAATTGGGATTTAGCAGTTCATGATTGTTCTAATAACACAAAATTTGCTAGAGATTTAAATTTAAGTAGCAAAGAAGGAAAGTGGTTTGGAGCAAGCAGCTATGGATGTGAGTTTGCTAAAACACCATATGAAGCATTTTTACCAATATTACGTGATGACAATTTTAAATTCTTAACTGAAGAAGAATTACCAGAAGGATATAAACCAGGAGAATTACTTTTCTAGTTTATATTTATGCAAATAAAAGTGAGTATTATTAAAGTATTTTTGATAATACTCACTTTTTATTTATGTAGATTATCATATAGATATTAATAATAAACAAATATTCCATTAGATTTTAAATAATTGAATACATAGGAAACAAAAAATGATTAGGTGCGCAAAACCTAATCATTTTTCATTATGGGTTTAAAGTAATGTCACAAACAGTATTGCTACTGAATTTAAAATTTATCTAATTAAGATACATTTGCAGATGTATCTTTAGTAACTAGCATTTTTATGTTTAAATTTATCTTTAAAAGCATCAACTAATATTGCAATGGCATTATCGCCAGATATATTACAAGCAGTTCCAAAACTATCTTGTGCAATATATAAAGCAATCATTAAAGAAAGTTGAGCTTCGCTAAAGCCAAGATTTGTTTGTAGTACTCCTAGTGCTGCCATTACAGCACCACCTGGAACGCCTGGAGCAGCAACCATTGTAACTCCTAACATAGCTATAAAGCCAGCAAATTGTCCAAATGATAATGGCATACCATTTAATAGCATAATAGCTATGGCACATGATGTTAAAGTAATTGTACTTCCTGATAAGTGGATAGTTGCACAAAGAGGAACTACAAATTCCCTAACCCCTCTAGATACCTTGTTTTTTTCAGCACATTCTAAGTTTACTGGAATGGTAGCAGCTGATGATTGAGTACCTATTGCAGTTAAATAGCCAGGAATTTGATTTTTTAAGCAAGATATAAGATTTTTCTTTCCAACAAAGCAAGCTACTGCAAATTGGAATGTTATCATCAAGATATGCATTGCAAGTACAATTAAGAATACTTTCCAAAAAACAGATAATATTTTACGTACTTCTCCTGCATAAGTCATATTTGCAAAAATACCCATTATATGAATTGGTAACAATGGAATTAGAGCTTTTTCTATTGTTTTCTTGACTATATGTTGAAATTCTATAGATGCATTTAATAAAGTTTTTCCTTTAATTGCAGCAATACCTAAGCCAAGGAGAAATGCTAATATTAAAGCTGTTGTAACAGGCATTAAAGGTGTCATTTCAATTTTAAAAAGTGGTTGAAGTAAATGTTCTTCTGGATTGACTGCATTTGATATAGTTTTTGTAGTAGCTATAAATAAAGGAAATATTTTTGATGATACAAAAAAAGCAAAAAATCCAGCTATAAGTGTAGATAGGTATGCAAACAAAGTAGTTATGCCAAGCATTTTTCCAGCACTTGCACCTAACTCAGCTATTCCAGCAACTATAAATCCAATGATTATAAGTGGTATAACGAAATTTAAGAAATTTCCAAATATGGAGTTAAAGGTAGCAAGAATCTCCACTACTATTCTTGGAAAGAATGATCCAAAAATAATTCCAAGTACTATTGCAATTATAAGTTTTGGTATAAGTCCTAATTTTTTCATAAATTAATTATCCTCCTTTTATAGTTTAATTATAATAATTTAATAAATTAAGAGTATTCTTGTTAATGTAGTTAGTATTATAGCAAAGTAAAATAAGAAAAAAATGTTTTTTTATTAAGTTTTTTGAAATGTTTAGTTATAATAAAGAAATAACTAAAATTCTTAGAATTACATCTTTATTTTTGTTAATTAAAAAAATAAGACTAATAATCATGGATATAGCTTTAATAAAAATTAAGCTAAAACACAAAAATGGGAGATTGTATTTATGAAGAGTACAAATAAGACGTAAGTTCAAAATTTGATGGATTAACAAAATTTATAGTTTATTGTATTGTTGAAAAATTTAATTGAATTTATATTAAAAAATTAGGCATTTTAAAAATTATAATTAAATAGTAAGGGGGAAAACATTATGGAAAATAATTATTTTATTGTAGATGGTGAGGTATTGCCAGATATATTTAATAAAGTTGTTAAGGTTAAACAATTATTGTATAAGGGATATGTTAAGGATATAACAGAAGGAGTTAAGGTGGTAGGTATTAGTAGAAGTGCATATTATAAATATAGAGACAAGGTTTTTTTGATGACAGAAGATGTTAAGGGACAAAAAGCTACAATTTCAATATTAGCAAGTCATGAATATGGAACCTTATCTGAGATACTTGAGGTAATAGCAAAGTTTAAGGGTAATATAAT
Organism: Clostridium amazonense; assembly: GCF_056431285.1. Taxonomy (NCBI): domain Bacteria; kingdom Bacillati; phylum Bacillota; class Clostridia; order Eubacteriales; family Clostridiaceae; genus Clostridium; species Clostridium amazonense. The sequence continues at coordinate 79,437 of NZ_JBWKMH010000003.1, forward strand.
AACAATAAATCAAGATATTCCTATAAATAATGCAGCTAACATAACAATAACTTTGGATATATTAAATCTTGAAAGCAGTATCGAAGAGCTGATAGCTGAAATTAAATCATTAATTAAAGTTATAAAAATAACTTTAATAGCTATTGAATAATAATTAGTAAAAATGCAACTTAATATCTAACAATATCCTATTAACTCTAAAGTTTTTATAAATTATATGTGGTTAAAAGTTCATACTCAAAATTATCAATTACTAAATGTAGGTAAAATTAAGAATAAGAATATATAGAAAATATATTTAAACTTATATAGATAGAGTGTAATGAATAAAATATACATTAGAATATAGAATATATTGGTTAAAATGTATATAATTAAAATAAGATAAAGTTTAGAAATATATAATATCATTATGATTTCTAAAATAGGAGGCAGGTTAGATGGATAAATGTCCTACGTGTGGGAAAGAATTGACAGAAGAGATGATTTGTATAAAAATGTGTTTTCAATGTGGGAGCAAATTAGAAGATAATATTAATGAACTTTCAAAGAATGAAATTAATAGGCTAAAGGAAATAGAAAAAGAAAAGGAAAAAATTGAAATTGCGAGAAAAGAAAAAGAATTAAAAGAAAAAATCAAACAACATTTACTTACAACTGGTTTTAATTTTGAAGGATATAAAATCAGTGAATACAAAGGTATTGTTAGTGGTCAAGTTGTATTAGGTACTGGTTTTTTTAGCGAATTTTCTGCGGCAGTTAATGATATATTTGGTACAGAATCAAATGCTATGGCTAATAAGGTACAGACAGCAAAGAAAGCTGCTATGAATAAATTAATTGAATCATCAATTAAGCAAGGTGGGAATGCTATTATTGGTGTTGATTTTGATTTTGTAACATTAATAAATAATATGATTGGAGTTTTTGCTAATGGAACATCTGTATTTATAGAGAAAAGTATTTAACAATATGGAATATCTTTAAAATATATAATAAAGGTTAATTTTTAAGCTCACAGGTTTTAACTGTGGGCTTTTATATATGGCTAAATTATGTAAAATTATATTTACATAATTTGGTGATTGTCATGTAAAAACTTAATAAATACTTAGTGTTGATGAAATGGTGAAAAGTATATATAATACCATATTGAATACTACTGATGTTTTTAATATTTGAATATATATGTGTTAGAATGTAAAAATAGATTTAAAATATAAAGATTATTTAAATAAAGGAGTCTTACAGTTGAAAAATATTATTATAGTTGAAGACGATAAAGCATTATCTAACGGAATTACACTAGCTTTAAAGAATCCAGAGGTTGATATTTTACAATGTTATGATATTGCATCTGCAAAACAAAATCTATCAAAAGGCGACTTTGATTTATTGATTTTAGATATAAATTTGCCAGATGGAAATGGGCTTGATTTACTTTGTGAAGTTAAAAAGGAATATCCTATGCCTGTAATTATGTTAACAGCAAATGATATGGAAACTGATATAGTTACAGGACTAGAAATGGGTGCAGATGATTATATTACAAAACCATTTAGTCTTGCTATACTTCGTGCTAGGGTAAATACACAGCTAAGAAAGCAGAGCTTCGTAAAATCAAATTATTTTAAGCAAGATGGATTTATATTTGATTTTGATAAAATGGAGTTTTTCAAAAATGATACTTTAATTGAGCTTAGCAAGACAGAACAAAAGCTTTTAAGAATGCTTGTAGAGAATAAAACTGTTACTTTAGAGCGTAGTATTTTGATAGATCGTATCTGGACAGATGGTGCAGAATATGTAGATGAAAATGCTCTTTCGGTTACCATCAAAAGGCTTCGTGATAAGCTTGAAGATACTCCTACAAAACCACAATATATCAAAACTGTCTATGGAATTGGTTATTTGTGGGCGGTGAAGTAGATGAATATATTTAAAGTAAATAAAGTTATGGATCGTTTAAATGAAATGATAGATAATGCTATAGATGGAAAACCAATAGAAAGTAGTTTTGATGAAACTAAGATGTCATCATTAGAAACAAAATTAGCTCATTTTCTTACAATGAACAGTACTACTAAAGATCAGATTGCAGAAGAAAAAGCAAAAATAAATGAACTTATTTCAGATATTTCTCATCAGACTAAAACACCTCTTGCAAACATTTTATTGTATACACAATTGTTAGCAGAAAGTGATTTATCTGAGCAAGAACGAAAATGTGTACATTTACTTATGGAGCAGTCTGAAAAGCTGAATTTTTTGATTTCTTCTCTAGTAAAAACTTCTCGATTGGAAACAGGAGTGATTTCTGTGTCTCCAAAGCTTAATAGTATAGAGAAACTTCTAGATAATGCAATAAAACAAGCAAATACAAAGGCTGAAGCTAAAAATATTGAATTGACGGTTGAAAAAAAAGAAATCTATGCAATGTTTGATCTTAAATGGACAGCAGAAGCACTATATAATATTATAGATAATGCTATTAAGTATACTCCCTGTGGAGGGAATGTTTCAATATCTACAACAGCTTATCAGCTTTTCTGTCGTATAGATATTACAGATACAGGAATTGGTATGACTGAAGATGAAACAGTAAAAGTTTTTTCTCGATTTTATCGTGGGCATTTAGTAAACGATGAAGAGGGTGTTGGGATAGGGCTTTATTTGGCAAGAGAAATAGTTGCAAGTCAAGGTGGATATATTAAAGTTCAGTCAAAACCCCAAAAAGGCTCTACATTTTCTATGTTTCTACCAATGGAAGGCTAAAATCTTTCAAAACTGTAAGAATTCATTGAATAAGGAAATATTGTAGAAAGATTTATAGTTTATAATCTGTATTATAGTAATATGATACAGATTTTTTTATGGAGGATTTTAATTATGATTATTCTTGAAACAAAGAATTTAAAGAAAATATATGGTAGTGGTGAAACTGCAGTTCATGCATTAGATGGTGTTAACTTAAGTATAGAAAATGGTGAATTTATTTCTATTGTAGGTACATCAGGTAGTGGAAAATCTACACTTTTGCATATGCTTGGTGGACTTGATCGTCCTACAAGTGGCGATGTTATTGTAGATGGTAAAAATATCTTTAGTTTAAAAGATGAAGAGCTTACTATTTTTCGTCGACGCAAAATTGGATTTGTGTTTCAAAACTATAACCTAGTACCAACACTTAATGTTTATGAAAATATTGTTTTGCCAATTGGACTTGATGGAAATACTCCTGATAAGAAATATATAGATAGAATTATTAATATATTAGGCCTGGAAAGTAAACTAAAAAATATGCCCAATAATTTATCTGGTGGACAGCAACAGCGTGTTGCAATTGCAAGAGCATTAGCATCTAAGCCAGCAATTATTCTTGCAGATGAGCCAACAGGAAATCTTGATAGTAAAACAAGTCAGGATGTATTAAGTTTGTTAAAAGTTACAAGTGAAAAATTTAAACAAACTATTGTTATGATTACGCATAATGAAGAGATTGCTCAGCTTGCAGACAGAATTATACATATTGAGGATGGACAAATTGTAGGTGGTAGTAGCAATGTTTAAAGTAAAGAATAAAAAAACAATAAATTTTCTTGCAAAAAATAGTTTGAAAGAATATAAAATGCGTAATATATTTACATTAATAGCTATTATATTATCAGTTACTCTTATTTCAGGTCTTGCATTTTTTTCAAGTGCAATACAGGAAACAAATCGTAAGGATTTAATATCAAGACAACATGTTATTTATCATGAAGTATCATATAATCAAATAAAAAGCATAAGACAAAATGAAGAAATTTTATCTAGTAAAGAGTTTAAAAGAGGAAAAAGTTTTGAGGTAGATGACTATATTATGCTTCCATATTATATGGAGCAAAATGAATCATCTATGTTAAATCTAAATATAATTCAGGGTAAATATCCTAAAGAAATCAATGAAGTTTTGGTTTATGAAGAAATGCTTGTTAAAATGGGGGTTGAACCAAGAGTTGGTGAAACTATTTCCATTTCGTTTTTAGATGGTAATACAGAAGAATTTACAGTGTCAGGCTTAACAAAAAGTGAAGGAACTACAGATGTATTCCCTTTATATTTGTCAAAAGAATATGCAATAAATGGGAGTCAATTAAAAGCTATTCCATTTGATATTTCTGCACAAATAGTAGATGCAGAGAAAATGAGTAGTGAAGAATTTTTAACTTTAATTCGTAAAATTGGTGCTGATTCTGGTATAGAACGAAAAAATATTAATGAAAATAACGCATTTGTAAAAAGTCTTTCTTATAGTTTTAGAGAACTTACTATGATTACTTTAATTTCAAGTGTTATTTTACTTGTTAGTATATTAGTTGTTTATAGCATATTTTATATATCTATATCCGAAAGAACAAGGCAGTTTGGTCAGCTTAGAACAATTGGTATGACTCAAAAACAGGTAAAAAGAATGGTAAGAAAAGAAGGCACTACGCTTTCACTCATTGGTAGCATTATCGGAATTACTATTGGTGCAACTTTTGCATTTACTATGAAACCAAAAGGTTTTAATTTGATTTGGTTTCTAATTTATAGCTTTGCTATTTTACTTGCAAATTATATTACAGTACAAATAGCTATTGCAAAGCCTGCAAAACTTGCAGCAAGTATCTCACCTATTGAAGCAAGTAAAGTTAGTGGATATGAAGAAAAAAATGAAAAGATTCAAACAAGGAAATTGAAAAGAAAACTTTCACCATTATCACTAAGTATGATTGCTGCAAGAGGAAATCGCAAAAAATCAACAATGACTATGATTTCCCTTTGCTTAGCAGGTGTTGTATTTATGTGTGCAAGTACTTTTGTAAGTTCTGTCAATGAAGAAAAGTTTGCAAGACAATCTTGGTTTGAATTTGGAGAATATGAAATTAATCTATCACCAAATGCTGTACAAGTGAATGAGTATGGTGAAACAGGTATAAAGAAAGATAATCCTTTGAGTTACGAGCTTGTAGATAAACTAAATAATATTAAAGATGTGAAAGAAGTTATTCCTATGCAAAATTTATCAGTGACTTACACATATAATGATGTAACAGAAAAAGATATTGCAGCACCTTTCAAAAAAGAAGATACTGAACTTATTAATGAATATTTAAAAGGAAGTAGCATCAACTACAATGATATGGTTAAAAATAAGGAGATTATTATAGCTCATAACGAAATTGCCAAAGAGATTTTTGGATGGGAATTTGAGCTTGGAGATACTGTAACTTTAAAATGGTATAACGGTGAAAAGTATGTGGAAGATGTTTTTACTGTTACAGGAATATTGGAAAACAGCAGCAAATTGTATAAGAACTCTGATATGTTTAAGATTTCATATAATGCAGGTTGGTTTATGATGCCTGAGGACTTGCTTACAAAAATGATGGAACCAGGATTTAATCTCAATACTAGAATTATAGTATCCTCCACAGATTATTTGAAAAGTGGAGATGAGATTGAAAAAGAGATTGTTACATTAACAGAGAGTAATCCGCTTATTACTTTATCTACACTTAAAGATTCATTAGAGCATCATAAGGAGCAATTCAATATGATGTATACTAGCTTTATGGGAGGAGCTTTATTTGTAATTGCTTTTAGTATGATAAATTTACTAAATACACTTATATCAAATGTTATGGCACGAAAACGAGAATTTGCTTGTCTTGGTGCAATAGGTGCAAGTAAAAAGCAAATTATAACTATGATTTTAGGGGAAGGTTTATACTTTGCAGTTATCAACTTTGCAAGTACAGTTCTGTTTGGAACTTTAGCTGGTTATATTATGGTTAAGATTATGGGAATGAATGGATTAAAATATATGGAATATCAATTTCCAATTGGTTATTTTAGATTATATAGTATTTTTGTTTTTGTTGTTCCAATAGTCTTATCTTTTACTATTGGGAAAATAATTAATAAAAAACCTTTGGTAGAGAGACTAAGAGATGTGGAGTAAATTTAAAGAATAAATAGTAAAGTTTAATTTTAAGATCACAGATTTAACTGTGATCTTTTATATATGATTAAAACTCCTAAATGTTAGGGTTATACATATATAAAGAGGTATTAAAATAAGTTTGTAGAATTAAGTAGAAGGTGACAACTAAAATGGTTAAGGTGGTGTTATTGTGAGGGTTTCAGTAATTGCTATGCAGTTTCCAATAACATTTAATATAAGTGAAAACTTGAAGGAAATAAATTCTCTATTGGAAAATGCTAAAAAGGATGACTTAGTAGTTTTACCTGAAGGGGCATTGTCAGGTTATAGTGATGATATTAGCTTTTTAAATGATATTGATGTTGAAGAACTTAAAAATGCAATGAAATTATTAAAAGAAGATGTAGTAAAGAGAGAAATACATTTAGTATTCGGTACTTGTATTCTTGAAGAAGGTGCTTGGTATAATGCAGCTGTATGTTATTCATACAATAATCCAGATTTTATATATAGAAAGTTAAATTTAGCATTTCATGAAAGAGGATATTTAAGTGAAGGAGATAAACTAGATATTTGTAAACTTAAAATAGGGCAAGAAACTTTAAAGTTAGGTATACAAATGTGTAGAGAGATTAGATTTCCGGAGCAATGGAGGTGGCTAGCACTAAATGATGCAGAAGTGTTTGTGTATTTAACAAATGCTGTACAGGGAAAAGGACTTCCAGTTTGGAAAAGCCATCTTATTAGTAGAGCAGCAGAAAATCAAAGATTCTTAATAAGTTGTAATAATGCAGATATAAAGCAACATTGTCCTACTATGATAATTGATCCGAGTGGAGAAATAATCCAAGAAGTTGTGTCGAATAAACGTTGCTTTATAAAATGCGAAATTGAAACTACTAAGGTTTCTAATTGGTATATAAGTCAATGTAGAAATGATATTGTAAAATTAGTTAGTGATAAAAATTAAAATAGGGGATGAAAATAATTGGAACAGTTTTTTATAAATAATGAAAATATGGATGTACGAGTTTGTAAGTGGGGAAGTGATGATAATCCTACAATTATTTGTTTTCATGGATTAGGTAGCACTAATTTAAGTTTCCTTGAGATAGGAGAACTTTTAAAAGATAAATATCATATTATATCAATTGATTTACCTGGACATGGAAGAACACCAGCATTTGAAAATGATGAAGACTATGGAATACCAAATCTAATAAAATGGGTGTCAGATGTAATTAAATTATTAAATAAAGACAATTTTTATATATTGGCACATTCTTGGGGCGGCTGTATCGCACTTCATTATGCAGCAAAGTATCCTAAAAAAGTTAAGAAGATATTATTATTAGATGGAGGATATCATCAAAAGCAAAGAATATATGATTATTTTAAAAAGGTTGATGAAGAAAATTTAAATTTTAAACCTGATTGCTCTTTGGAAGAAGAAATAAAATCATATGAAGAAGATTTTAATGGCTATGTATTTTCCAATTGGAATGACTTTCTAGAAGGTGAGAGGAGCAATTACTTAAGATGGTCAGAGTTATTAGAAAAAGCTTCAAAGGATTTAATGAGAGAAGAAGAGGATGGAACTATCATATTTTGTGCTTGTGGAGATACTGCAAGAGGTGCTATTAAATCTATGTATAACTTTCCTACTAATGAAATATATAAGAAATTAGAAACACCAATATTGCTAATACAAGCAACACTTCCTGAATCCTGGGCTGAAATTAGAAACATATTGGTTGAGGAATTTGAAAAAAATGTGAACTGTTTAGTAAAAAAAGTAGAGGCAACACATTTAATCCATTGGGACAATCCATTTTTTGTAGCAGAAGAAGTAATGGAATGGATGAAATAAGTATAGTATATCAAATGGAAATGATGATATTGAAAGAAAAAGGAAAAAATATTTCAATTGATAAATCTATTATTCTAAATTTGAACATATAAAAGTATTTTAATAAGGAGGAAAGAGAGATATGAATGAATTAAATTTGGAGTATAAAATAGTTGGTAAAGATAAAACCTTAGTTGTTATAGAAACGGGGATAGGAAGCTCATTCTATGACTGGTATCCTATTGTAGAAAAGTTAAAAGAAGACTTTACTATTGTTTTATATCATAGATGTGGCTATGGAAAAAGCCAAGATCCAAAAACATCTCGAACAACAAAGAATATTTCAGAAGAACTAAATTGTCTTTTGGATAATATAGGGATAAAAGATAAATTTATTTTAGTGGGACATTCTTTTGGAGGATTATGTGTACAAAATTATGCAAAAATGTATCCTCATAAATTGAAAGGTATAATGTTAATTGACTCTACTTCCTTCAATTTTAAACAACTGTATATGCTTGATACACCTGTTATGAATTCCCAAATAGCGATAGATAAAATGGTGGAGAGTAATACTAATTGTTCAAAAAAATCAAAAGAAGAATTAAAGCTGCAGAATAGAGAGATAATTTCGGCTTATGAAAATCGTATAAGTGATTCAGATATGAAGTTGGTAGAAGAATTTTTCACAAGTTCCAGACTTCACAAGACTATAGCAGATGAATTTCAAAATTGGGATATAGATAGTAAGGAAATAAAAAGTATTTCGAAATTTCCAAATATACCACTTATAGTAATAGCAAGAGATAATAAAGTTAGTGAAAGAGAATGGGTGAAATATGATATTCCAGAGAAAGAAGCGATTTTATATGAAGATGAGTGGCTTAAACTACAAATTGAATTGTCTAAACTTTCAGATAAAGGGAGGCTGATAATTGCTAAAGGTAGTGATCATGAAATTTATTTGGATAGACCAGACATAATAATTAATAATTTAAAGAATTTAATATAATATATTTTAAAGAAATACTAATTTAAATAATTCCTGTTGCTTGATGAAAGAAAAAAGTTTTTCAATTGATAAATGTGTTATTTAAAATTTGAATTTGAAACCTTATAATTAGGTTATAAAAGAATTATAAAATTTATGGATTATTGGAATTTTAAAAATACTGATACATGTAATAGATTAGAAACATTGCATATTCTATAAAAAATATTAATAATAATTTAAACTAGAAAAGGATGATTTTATATGAAAGCATATCAAATAAAAATAACACTTGTAGGTAGTTCTCCATTAATATGGAGAAAAGTAATAGTTCCAGCAGATATTACATTTAAAAGACTACATGATGTAATTCAATTTTCAATGGGATGGAAAAATTATCATTTATATGATTTTAATATAAGGGAAGAAAATATTATAATTACTGGTGATGAAGAAAGAATTGCTGAATATGAATTTTACTCTAAGATGAAATTAACAAATAAAAATGATCCACATGGATTTATAGCTAATACTTTAAAAGTAAAACCAATGCTAAGTAGTAAGGTTAAAATAGATAAGTACTTAAAAGAAGAGCAAAGTATTGAATACATATATGATTTCGGAGATTATTGGAAGCATGATATAACATTAGAAAAGGTAATAGACGATTATCAATATGGTTATCCAACATGTGTAGATGCTGATGGGGGGTGCCCACCAGAAGATGTAGGTGGAATATTAGGATACATGGAATTTTTAGATGTAATGAATGATAAAAATAATCCAGAATATGAAAATTTAAAAGAATGGGCAGAGAGCCAAGGGTATGAAGATGACTTTGATATTGTGTATGTTAATGCTATAATGGCAAAACAATTAAAATTAAAAAGAATAAAGAAATAATTGAATTTACAATCTTGAGAAATCAAGGTTGTTTTATTTATTTAAAACTAATTAGGAAGTAACAATGAAAAGTTATGATAGATATATTTATAGTTTAAAAATAGTTCTAAAGTCTAGCTTATTTATATATATTGATTTTAAATATATATGTTTGTAAAAAATGAACAATAAATTAATAATATGGAATGAAATTAAAAAAACATTAACAAGTGAGAGTTGTTATATGACAAAAATAGTAAATAAATAGAAGTATAATGTAGATAAATATAGAAAATGAAGTATAACTATCATAGATGGAGGTAAAAAATGTTTAAAGAGATAAATCAATTATCATCTAATGATGCAGAAAAGTATGGTTCTAAAGCTAGTATTTTAGGTCAACTTATGTTTAATGGCATTAGAGTTCCAAATGGATTTGCTATATCTAATGAAGTATTTATTAAATATATGGAATATAACAATATAGAGTTTACTATTGATGATTGCTTATCTAGAAATGAAAAAATATGTAGTGAGATTATTAATGGTGAATTTCCTGAATTTTTAGAGCAAAAATTAAAAGAAGTATTTGATAAAAGTCAATTAGGCAACAGATATATAGTGAGATCTTCAGCTTTATGTGAGGATAATATGGTAAGTAGCATGGCAGGAATGTTTAGTTCTTTTATAAACTTAAGTTCATTCCATGAAGTTATAACATGTATAAAAAAATGCTATGCTTCTGCTTTTAGTGATAAGGTAATAGCTTATATTTCAGATAATGGTTTTGATGTAAATTCTCTAAAAATGGGAGTAATTATTCAAGAATTTATAGTTGGCGATTATTCAGGCGTGAACTTTTCAGCAGATACTATTTATATGGATGAGAATGTTATGCACATCAATGTAGTAAATGGTTTTTGTGATGAACTTGTTAGTGGAAAAACCAAATCAAGTCTTTTTTCTATAAGGAAAAAAGATGGATCAATAATAGAAGAGAATATTCAAGATGAACATAAGATATTTTCTCAAAAACATATTAAGAATTTATTTGAAATTACAATGAGTATAGAGAAACTTATAAAAGAAAAAGTAGATATTGAATGGACTATGAAAGATGATGAAATTTATATTCTTCAAACAAGACCTATTACCACTTTTAGGGAGAATGATTTTTTTGTAAATTGGAGCAATTCAGATGATAAAAGATATACTTGGTATTGTGAAAATGACAAACCACTTTTTAAGCTAATAGCTGATATAGATAAGAGGGAGTTATGTGCTTTAAATAAAGGGGCTTACTCCGTAGGTGATAAATTTGCATATATTGATGTTATTGTACAAAATGGTTATTCATATTATAGGAATAAAGAAATGAATGATCATGAAAATCAGAGAAATATTTTTAAATATGAAGTGAACGAATTAGTTAAAGCTGGTAAGGATATTTTCCAAGATAAATTCTTACCTGAATTAATTAAACTTACTAATGAATTAGACTTATATATAAAAGATAAAAGTGTACCTACTAAAATAAGTGAATTTTTAAAGAAAAGTTTAGATTATATGGAGTTTACTAGTGAAAATCATTTAAAAGCTGCATATGCATGTGAATATATAAAAGAGTTTGAAACATATTGCAAAGGAATCATTAATGATTTAAGTCAACAAGATTTATATGATTTAGTATTTAATAAAAGCCTTTTGAGTAAGGAAAGAGAATATTATGTATCAATAGCTTCAATGATTAATGATAATCCGAATATTAAAAAAATGTTTGATGAAATTAAATATGATGAGATTATATTTAATCATTTAAAACTTATTCCAGAGGCAAGGGAAATTTTATCATTGATAGATGAGTATGTAAAGGAATATGGAATTTCACAGCTAGATTGTAATTTAATAAGTACAAAGATAGAGCCAACTATATTAGAGAAACCATCAACAATTCTAAGATATATAAGAGGATTTATTGGAATAGATTCAAATGTGTATTTGGAGTCTATTAAGAAAAGTGAAAAGAATAAATACTTTATTAAAAACTTATTTTTAGAAAAAGTTGGTGAAAATCAGAGAGAGGAATTTTTAAGTAAACTTAAATTAGCAGAAAAAGCTTATGTAGCAAGAGATAATCATCATTACTACTTTGAACGTAAATCAAATGCATATTTAAGTCTAGCATTAAATTATGCATCAACAATATTAGAAAATAACAATAATATACCTAAAAAGGGAGATATATATTTTTTAACTGTCGATGAAATCATAGAGGGATTAACTAATAATTCAAATCTTTTTCCGGTAATTAAAGAAAGAAAAGAAGAATATGAAAAGCAAGAGAAATTAATTCCACCTGAATATATTGGCATAGAGCCAACTGAAGAGGCAGAATCAATATTTAAAGATGATAATAGCACTGGATGTAAAAGTGACGATTATATAAGATTAACTGGAATATCTGGTCTTAAAAAGAAAGTTAAAGGAAAAGTGCATGTAGGTATTCCAGATTTCATTAATGAAGAGCGCATATTAGTAATACCATATACACGTTGTGGAGATGTTATTCCAGTATTAGATAAAACAATAGGTATAATAGTTGAGCAAGGATCTCCTTTTGAACATTTAGGAATTATATTAAGAGAATTAAATATTCCATGTATTTACAATGTAAAGGATGCTTGTACTCTTTTATCCAATGGAGATGAAGTTGAAATTGATGGATTGAAAGGTGAAGTTGTTTATAAAAAATAAATTAAAATGTATTTCAAATAACATAAAACATCTCATTCATAAATATATAATTACTTAATTTAAGGAAGGTGAGTATACAAGCTATGAGCAAATATAATCTGGAAACGGAATTAATTAAAAGATTAAAATTGAATATTCAAAATGACAAAGAAAAAACATTAAATGAATTCCTTGAGTTTTTAAAGGAAAAAGGAACTCCAATTATTGAATCAATACATGATGAACCAGACAATTCATTAGTTACAATATTTTATTTTGCTGAAGAACCCACTGACAATGTGCTAATAATGACACCAATACTACCAGCTTTAACTGATGAGAATGTTGAAGAACATCTTCTTGAGCGTATTAATGATACAAATTTATGGTATGGAACTTATAAAATTAGAAGTGACGTAAAATTTTCCTATAATTTGTTTCCTAATGACTCACTACTTACATGCTGTGAGGAACGATGTAAGAATATGAGAGCAGATAGGTTTAACAAAAATAAATTAATTTTCAATAGACCAGGTAGTTGCAAGGTTGAAATACCATATGTTAACATGCCTAAATCAGATAAAAATTTTTGGATTGAAAAAAGAAATAATATTCCAAAAGGAACTATAATAAAACATGAATTTGAAAGTTCATATTTTATAGAGCCTAGAGTTATAAATGTTTATACACCTTTTAATTATAGCAATAATTCATCACCTTATGGTTTTATTACATTAACAGATGGACATGATTATATAAATGTTCTTAAAGCAGAACAAGTTTTGAATAATTTGATTTACGATAAAAAAATCCCACCTATTGTAGCAATTTTTATTGATTCAACAGATAAAAGATCTGAGGAGTTATCTTGCAATGATTTATTCTGCAACTCTGTAGCAAATGAAATGATTCCTTGGCTAAGAAAAAAATATAATTTATCAGATGATCCTAAAAAGGCAATAATTAGTGGATTAAGTCTCGGTGGATTAACAGCTACATATATGGGATTGAAACATTCTGATGTATTTGGAAATGTACTTTGTCAATCAGGTTCATTTTGGTACAAGCGTGTAAATACAAATGAAAAAAATAAATATCAAGTAGAATCTAAAAAGAGAGATAATGAACTTGATTGTTGGATGAGTGAACAAATAAAATTAAGTCCCAAACTACCACTTAAGTTTTACATGAATATAGGTGTTCTTGAAAATAAAAAAGCAATGATTAATAATTCGCTGAATGTTAAGGAAACATTAGAATCACTAGGATATCATGTTGATTTTGAATTTTTTAAAAGTGGGCATGACTATCTGAGTTGGGGTGAGAAACTTGCTAGCGGGTTAATTTCACTTATTGGACATCAGAAATGATTAAGAAAATAATAAATATACAGAAGTATATTCTTACTTAGATAACAATATAGGGTTTCAAGCTGGAATTTAAAACTATTTTTAAGTTGTGAATATATTGATTTAAAGGAGATTATTTACTTATTAGATTGTAATGGGGTGAAGGTATGATAATACGTGAGTTGACACATAAAGAATTACTAATGGCGGTAGAATTAAAATACAAATGTTGGAATGATGATTTTGAGGGTATTATTCCCTATGATTCTATGAAGATAGAAAAAGAGTTTACATTTCTATTAGATTGGATAAATGATAAGAAGTGCCAGGATATTAGACGTGTATATGGTGCATTTGATGGAGATAAATTTTTAGGTTATGTAGGTGGTAGTATAACTAAAAAGGAATATGCAGAAAGTTGTGTTGAATTAAATTATTTGTATGTTAAAAAAGAATATCGTGGAATGGCATTGGGTTTAAAATTAATAAGAACAATTATAAGTGAATTTCAAGATTATGGAGTAGACAAATTAATAATTAGCAGTTTTCATAATAGTAAATCAAATAAATTTTATAGATATCTTGGAGGAGAAGTACTCAATCAGGTTATAAAAAATGTAAAAGAAAAAGAGGTACTTGTTGATATATTTAGCTGGAATATTGATAGTCTTATAGAGCAGTTAAAGGATAGTTTAAATTCTCGTAGCTATGAAAAGGGTGGATATGCCTTTAATGATAAGTTGGTTGAAGGTATATCAATGATTAACTCTCACACTGAAGAAGATCTTAATGTGGTTTTAAAAGGAATTTTTGAGCATAATATTAAAGGAACTAATGGGTTGTTAAAAAAACCAGCTATTGATGTGAATATATATTTAAAAGATGGTAATAAAACTATTGGTGCTATATTGTGCGACACATTTAATTTCTGTATTTATATAGAAGTAATGTGGATAGATAAAGACTATAGAGGCAAGGGATTAGGAAAAGAGCTTATATCAAAAGCAGAAAAAATAGCAAAAGATAATGGCTGTATTTTTTCTCATACATGTAGCCTTAGTTATCAGGCTCCAGAGTTTTATAAAGCATGTGGCTATGAAGTTTTTGGAAAGATTGATGACTATCCTAATGGTATAGTACAGTATTTTTTAAAGAAAAAACTATAAATTATATCTGCTATAGATAACCTTTATTAGTTTTAAAAATTATAGTAAAACAAGCTTGAATTTAAAATCATTTTTTAGCTATAAATATATTCATTTCAAATATAGTATAATTCAAGTTTTAAAATTTTTTAAGCATAGTAGGGTTAACTATATTATATATTAAAATGAGAAATGCTGAATGAATGGATTACTAAAAAGTTATTTTATAATCTATAGTATTTCTAAATTATTAATTTTATTGAAAAATGTAGATAAAAGTTTATACATGATTATGATATTATAGAAAATCCAATGGAAGATTATACTGTTTTAAATAATGATATTTTAATTTTTCCACAATTTTATATAAAATAAAAGAGTAAGATTTGCTCAAAAATATGGTAAAGATAATGGGCTGTCAATTATGTTTAGTATTGAGGAGTGAATATAAATGGATTTTAAAAAAGTACAGGCTATATTTATAGATAGAGATGGAACTATAGGCGGTACAGGAAACTTTATACATCCTAAAGAATTTCAATTATATCCATTTTCTGCAATAGCTTTAAATTTATTAAAAGCTAAAGGCTTTAAGATTTTTGCTTTAACAAATCAACATAGGATATCAAGAGATGAAGTTAAACTAGAAGAATTTATGCAGCAATTTGATGAATATGGATTTGATGATGCATTCATTTGTCCTCATGGAGAAAATGAAAATTGCAATTGTAGAAAACCTAATGGAGGATTATTGATTGAAGCCGCCAATAAATACAAGCTTGATTTAGAAGATTGTATAGTAATTGGAGATGTAGGTAGTGTTGATATGATATTAGCAGATAAATTTAATTGTGTTAAGATTCTTGTTAAAACAGGTTGGGGAGAAAATTCTTTAAATGAATACAGAAATACATGGGAAAATGTTGAACCAGACTATATTGCAGATAATCTTCTTGAAGCATCAAAGT
Source organism: Clostridium amazonense (assembly GCF_056431285.1). Lineage (NCBI taxonomy): Bacteria > Bacillati > Bacillota > Clostridia > Eubacteriales > Clostridiaceae > Clostridium > Clostridium amazonense. The sequence goes on from NZ_JBWKMH010000003.1 coordinate 95,325, forward strand.
GGATTGTGGAACATTATGAAAGTTAAAAATTAATAATACGAAATAAAATTAAAAAATGTATGATACATACAAAATAAATAAAAAGATTGAATATGCAAATCAGTAAAAAATATATATGAAAAATATAGTTATGGGAATTACAAATATAAAAGATAGTTTTACTATTATAAATTTAAAGAATTTAGTAGTAAAAAATAAGATTTATTAATACATTGAATGACAATGCAAATATAGATAATAGTTAAAATTAGGGGGTAATTTAAAATGAATATTTATTTAGTTAGACATGCTAAAGATGATGATAGATATAGAGGTGGATGGAGTGAAGTAGATTTGATAGAAGAAGGTAAAGAACAAGCTAAAAAACTTGCTGAGTTTCTCTATTTAAAGCAGGAAGAGTTTAAAATAACAAAAATTATTTCAAGTGATTTACAAAGAGCTTTATCTACAGCAAATGAAGTAGCTAAAAATATAGATATAAAAATTGAAATTGATAAAGAATTGAGAGAGATGAATAATGGAGATTTAGGGGGAATGTTGAATAAAGAAGCATTAGTGAAATATCCTGGATTGTTTTTTAATACTTTAAAAATGAATGAGAAATATCCTAATGGTGAAAGTCCAGATGATTTTTATAATAGAGTAAAGAAATGGTTTGATGATGTGATATGTAAATACAAATATTCAAGCGAAAATATTTTAATTGTAACTCATGGTGGTGTAATAAATATAATATGTCACATTGTAAAAGGTATTGAATGGACCAACAAAAATAAACCATTTAAAACTTCAAATGTTGCAATCTACAAATTAAATTGTGAAGAAAAATTAGAATTTGAAATAGAAAATTATAATGATTTTTTGAAATAAAGCCATCATGAATTATTATAAGAATAAATGTTTATTAATTACAAGATGAGCAAAAGGAATTGGTAAGGATTTTATTAAATATAATTAATTTTGGATTTGATAAAACAGAAAATTGCTTAAATTTAATACAGAAGTGTTTTAATAATATATATAAGAATATGAATAGAATAGGTGTAGAGATGTATTCATTTAATGAACGATTTATAAAATTGTTTGAAAGTCTTGGATTTGTAAGAGAAGGTGTAATAAGAGAACAGGTTTATAAAAAAGGAAAATTTGTAGATGAGTATATATATGGTTTACTAAGACAAGAGTGGAAAAAGTAATAAAATAATTATTAATGATAGTTAGTAATTTTGTTTTTGATGGCAACAATATTAAAACAAAGTTGCTGACTATTTTTATCGTATGTATTTTGTATATATTAAAATTATTTTTTATAGTATTTTAGAAATATTAATGTTCAAATTTAATACCGAAATGTTTTGGGGATATATAAAATATTTAATATCAAATATAATTATGTATGTAAATAAACTAGAAATTGAAGTTGTTTCTTAGTTTATTTATGTTAATCTTAAAAATAGTGTTTTTATATAAATAGTATATAATTTAGACCTTAGTCTTTTACGGAGTAGGTAAAGTGATCTTATAAGTTAAACAAAATATGTTTAAGGAGTGATATTATTGGAATTTAGGGAATTTAGCAAAGAAGATGTAATTCAAGCATCGAAATTATTGGCCAATAGACATAAAAAAGAAAGGGTTATTTTCCCTACATTAAAAAAAGAATTTGAAGACAGTAATTATACAGAAAAAATACTTTATAAATTGATGGAAAGTAGCTATGTTAAAGGAATATGTGCATATGAAAATAATAATCTATTAGGATTTCTATTATCAAATATTAAGACTGAGGGGATGTTTGGTAGATGCGCATTTGTAAGTTATGAAGGCTTAGCAATAGCAGATACAGAATCCTCTGAATTATATAGAAAACTTTATGCCGAAATAGCAAAAATATGGGTAAAAAATGGAGCTCTATCCCACTTCATAGAAGTCCCAGCAGGTTATAAAGAAGTAGTAGATTCGTGGTTAAAGCTTAGTTTTGCATTTCAGCAAGTTTATGGAATAACTAGTTTATCAAAAGCAGAGGTTAGTATTCCAGATAATTTGGCTATCAGACAAGCGAATAAAAACGATTCAGAAAAGTTAAAAGAAATTTCCAATCTTATATTCTCTTATCAAGCTGGATCACCAACTTATGCTGCCGGATTACCAGAAAAAGTAGAACAAATAAGAGAGGGTTATGGAGAATTAACAGAGGATGAAGATGCAATTGTTTTACTTGCTTATAAAGATAGTAAATTGGTAGGATTTCAATGTGCGAATATAGGAGAGGATGACTCATCAAGCATGATGAGTCCTGAAAAATCTTTAGAAATATCTATTTGTGGAACTATAGAAGAAAGTAGGGGAACTGGTATTGGCGACGCACTTACTAAATTAATGTTTAATAGGGCCATAGAACTAGGAGTTGAAAATGCTATAGCTGATTGGAGAATTGCCAATTTATGCTCATCTAATTTTTGGCCAAAAGAAGGATTTCAACCAGTTGCATATAGGATGTTTAGAACTATTGATGAAAGAGTGTATTGGGCAGATGGTATAAGACAACTGAATTTTAGTTTATTCTCTCATTGATATGTAGGTTAATATTTTTGCTAAAATTTAATACCAAAGTGTAATTTTATTGTAGATATCTTGATTTCAAAAATAGTATTTTTATATAAATAGTGTAAGAAAATTAGTACAAACTTTTAATAGATTAATGCCTTGAGAAATCAGGGCTATTTTTTTATTAAAGGTGTAATACTTAAGTTCATTAGAAGAATATATACTATTTGAAATAAAAATATATTAATTTTGAATTTACAAAAATAAAGTTTGGCTAAGATAACACAGTTATTACGAATATATTCCAAATATATAAATTAATTAGATAAATTGATTTTAAATAAATATATTTGCAAAAAAATGAATAATAAATTAACAACATAAAATGAAGTTAAAAAAATTTAATAAGTAAGGTTCAGTATATGACAAAAATAGTAAATAAATAGAAGTACAATGTAAATAAAGATAGAAATCAAATTAATTTAATATATATGCGTGTTGAAGTTATGGAGATATATTACTTGAAGATTTCTTCATGTGATGAAAATATTTAGATTCATCGCATAAAATATATGTTTAAGATTAGTAATCTGTTAAGTAGATATGAAAAAATATCTTTAAAATTCTTAGAGTTGTTAGTTCTTTGAAAAGTATATAAGTTTGAAGATTTTATTGCATAGCAAACAAGTCTGCAATAAATTTGATTTTTGCAGGTTGATCAAAAATATTAATTAAAATTAAACTGCTGTAAATCAAGTATCTTTATCTAATTCAGTAGTTTCAAAACCAGCTACCTCTGCTGGTGTAAAATCATTTAAAGAACCATGAGGACGAATGAAATTGTACTGAAAGATAAACAAGTATACTAAGTTATTAGCTTTTTCAAATATATTAATTTTGAATTTACTTATTTGGATAGGAGATAGATAGAATGATTGAAATTGTAGAAGTTAAAGTCGAGCAAGAAGCAAATAGACTAAAAAGTAAGTATATTGAGAGCTTAAAAACTCCAATAGATGGTTTTTGGCAGAATGTAGAAGTGGCTAGTTCAAAATGTTATGAAGTCTTGTACAATGGTAAAGTTGCAGGGCACTTTTGTGTAAATTCATGTAAAACATTAGTACAGTTTTATGTTTCTAAAGAATACTACATGAATGAAGAAGAAATTTTTAAATATATTATTACAAGTGATATAGTAGAAAAGGCGGGGGTTTCTACAAAAGAACCAGAATTTATGTCCTTATGTCTTGACTATCAAAAAAATATAACTGTAGATTCATATCTTTTTACAGATAATGAAAAAGTAAGATATGAATTAAATAGTTTTTCAAAGCTATCTTTTAGATTAGCTCAAGGGCAAGATATAGATGAAATAAAAAATAAATGTGATCCGGCATTTAAGGGATATTATGAGAAATTAATAGATAATGAGCAGTTATTTGTATTATATGATAATGATAACTTACTTGGAATTGGAGAATTTAGAATAATTAAAGAACATGGAGAAAAATATGGTGATATAGGTATGCATGTGGTTGAAAAATATCGTGGAAATGGAATAGGAACCTATATTAATGTTAAATTAAAAGAACATTGTTATAGCAAAAATTTAATTCCAATGGTTTGTTGTGATGTAAAAAATATTATATCTAAAAGAACTTTAGAAAAATCAGGCTTTATAGCCAATCATAGGATTATATTGTGTGAATTCTAATTATTAAGAGTTAATAGGATTATTATAAATGGTGAAAGTTTAATAAATGGTATACAAATAAAAAGCTATAACAAGTGGAGAGATGATTAAGGCTATTATGGCTTAAATATATTTCTTTTAATAATATGTAGATATGAAAGAATTAAAAATGAATAAGGATAAATTGCTTGAGGTATACAAATCAGATATACATAGTTTTTTATTTGATTCTATTATTGAAGGCAATACACCAGCACAAATAATTGTTGATGATATTGAGAATATATCAATATTTTTAATATATGAAGGAAATTGTGTTTACTTTGGTGGAGAGGTAGGAGATAAGAATAAATATAAAGAGGCAATAACTTTCTTTAAGGAGAACTATTTAAATGATAGTAGAAGAAAAGAAGTAGGGTTAGTCAAAATTAATTATTATCCAGAAGTCTGGGAAAATGAATTATTAGAAGAGTTAAAGGGATTTAAACATAAAGTAGTAGATAGATTTTTATTTAAACAAGAACTGAACTCTGTTCCAATAATAAAGAAAAATGATGATTTAATAATTAAGAGTATAGACAATGATATATTAAAGAAGGATTCGTTAGGAAATCATAACTGTCTTATAGATGAAGTAGAGGGAATGTGGGGCTCAGTAGACAACTTTTCTAATAATGGTTTTGGTTATTGTGCAATAATGGATGAAAATATAATTAGTTGGTGTACGTCAGAATATGTAAGTAAAAATTATTGTGGAATAGGTGTTGAAACTATTGAAGAATGCGAAGGAAAAGGTGTAGCAACTATAATTGCAAATGAATTTTTAAAAAAATGTGTAGATTTAAATATAGTTCCGTATTGGGATTCTTGGAAGGAAAACACTCCATCAGTTAGAGTAGCTGAAAAAAATCAATTTCAAAAGATTTGTGATTATAGAATTGTGCTTGTAAAACTTAATTAAATAAAATCACAATAAAGTAAATATTGAATCAGCTGGGGTTTTTACTCTAGCTGATTTTTAAGTGAAATAAAGAAATATTCTCAAATATTACATTTTATATTTGAGAAAGTTAAGGATATACGACAATTTATAGATAAATTTAAGAGGAAAGTTATTTTTAGACAGTCTTTAGGTTCACATAGTAAGTTAAGAAATATTTTTAAATTTTAATGTAGTTTTAATATCAATAAATTGGTAAAAAAGGTTGAGTATTCGAAGATATTGTGGTAATATTTAGAATGTTTCTAAAACTGAAAAGGGGTGGAATTATGAATGAAAACAATGATAGGCGTGGACTTATCAGTAATGTTAAATTTCTAATTAGGAAGACCTTGAAATGGGACAAGAAGTTGTTGTATTATTTTGGTTTATTTACTATAGTAACAGCGTTGATTCCATTTATAAACATAGTTGCTCCAAAATTTTTAATTGATGAATTAATGGGGGAGAATAGAGCACAAAGATTAATCATAATAATATTAAACTATTTTATTATATCATCAGTATTAAACTACTTGAATTCATATTTAGAAGGATCATATTCACCAAGATTAATGGACATAACATTTAAATTCACCAACCTTATAAATGAAAAGTGTATGACTATGGATTTTAAATACACTGAAAATCCTAAAATTTTAAACGATATAGAAACAGCAGGAAAAGCTGTAGCAGGAGCTGCTTTTGGCATTGAAAGTGTGATTCGTAAGCTTTTTGGATTATTTGGACTAGGAATTGCATTTTTAGGATACGTAACTATTGTGGCCACATTAAGTCCATGGATTATATTATATTTAATAATTAATGTATGGATTGTTTACTATTTAACTACTAAAGTAAAAAAATATGAATATAAAAGAAAAGACGATGTTTCAGAGTTAAATAGAAAAAGTAAATATATTTATGATATTATGTGTAATTTTACTTATGGAAAGGATATACGGGTTTTCAATTTAAGTCAATGGATAGCTAATAAATTTTATAAATTTAAGAAAGATCAAGTTAAAATTGAAAAAGATATTAAATATAAATATTTTAAAGTAGCGATAGTTGAAGTTTTTCTTTTATTGATTAGGGAAGGAATAGTATATGCATATTTAATTTACAAGGTATTATATGGAAATATGAGTATAGGAAATTTTACTATGTATTTTGCAACAATAGCAAGTTTTGCAGGATGGATGCAAAAAATATTAAATGATATAGCACATATAAATGCACAGAATTTATATATAAATGATTTTAGAGATTTTATTGAAAAGGATTTAAAAAAGGAAGAATTAGATTATTTAAATATTCCTAAAGATGATACTTATGAAATAGAGTTTAAAAACGTATCATTTAAATATCCTAATAGTGATAGATATATCTTTAAAAACCTTTCTTTAAAAATAGAGAAGGGTCAAAAATTAGCTATGGTAGGAGTTAATGGTGCAGGTAAAACTACATTTGTTAAGCTATTAACTAGACTTTATGAACCTCTAGAAGGTGAAATACTAATAAATGGAGTGAATATAGCAAATTTTGATAGAAATGAATATTATAAATTATTTTCAGTAGTGTTTCAAGAAATAAAAATGTTTGCTTTTTCTATAGCTGAAAATATAGCATTTAAAGATAAAGACTGTATAGATAGAAAAAAAGTTTTAAATAGTATTGAAATGGCTGGAATAGGAGAAAAGATTAATTCATTAGAAAGGGGAATAGATACATCATTACTTAAAATATTTGATTCTAATGGAATAGAATTGTCTGGGGGAGAAAATCAGAAATTGGCTCTTGCTAGAGGATTATATAAAGATGGACATATTGTAATTTTAGATGAACCGACAGCAGCATTAGATCCTATTGCAGAATATAATATATATATAAACTTTAATAGTATGATAGGTAATAAAACAGCTTTTTTCATATCGCATAGGTTAGCGAGTACAAGGTTTTGTGATGTTATAGCTTTTTTCGAGAATGGAGAAATAAAAGAATATGGAACACATGATGAACTTTTAAATAAAAATGGAAAATATGCAGAAATGTTTAATGTACAAGCATCCTATTATAAGGAAGAAAACTTAGAAGAGGAGGGTGCATAACATGAAAAAGAAAAATGAATTAGAAATAAATAAGGATTTTAATACTGTTATATATTTCCTGGGATTAATTCATGGAATTTCAAAGTCATATATACCAATGTTGATTTTATCATCAACATTAAAATCACTAACTCCACTTGTTAACATAATAATTCCTAAATTTATTATAGATGAATTAATAAATCAAAGAAGAATGGAAGTATTTATTACGTTAGTAATTACAATTATAATTGGAAACTTTTTATTGAGTTTGTTTGATAAGTGGTTAGATACCATAATTTATATAAAAAATAAAGAAATATTAGATGAAATTAATTTATTAATAGGAAAAAAAATAATGAATATGGACTTTGAAAAAATAGAAGATCCAGAAGTTTTAAATTTAAAGGAAAAAGCCCTATATCCTATTAATACTCAATATGCTATAGAGAGAATAATAAGTGAAACAGTGAAAGTAATAACAAATATTATAACAATTATAAGTCTTGTAGTAGTAATTTCAACTTTAGACTTATATATTATTTTAATCATACTTTGTATAATTGGTTTAAATTCTTTTATATATAAAAAATCTCAAAAAGTTGAGCTAGGTTTGTACAAAGTATTAATTCCTTTAAATAGAACATCAGAGTATTTTGATAGTATAATTAAAGATTTTTCTATGGCTAAGGATATAAGATTATATGATATAAGTCCTTTAATTATGGAAAAATATAAAGAATATAATGAAGCTTCATTATATGAATTTGGTAAGGTGTTTAAAACTATATGGAAGTATAATGGACTTAGCAAGATAAATCTTCAAGTGCAAATGTTAATTATTTATGCATATATGACTTATAAAGTATTTGTAAAGTCTATAGGAATAGGGTCATTTACAATGTATGTAGCTTCGGCTGTGAATTTTAGTAATACTGTATTAGAGTTTAGTACTAATTTTATATCATTAAGACAAATGTGTAAGTTATTAGAAACATATATTGAGTTTGAGCAAATTAAATCTATTAATAATAGTGGTCATAAGAAAATTGAAGATATAAAAGAATTTAATATAGAATTTAAAAATGTATCATTTAAGTATCCAAGAAGTGATGATTATATATTAAGAAATATATCAATAGTTATTAAAAATGGAGAAAAATTATCAGTAGTAGGACTAAATGGAGCAGGGAAAACCACATTTATAAAATTACTTACAAGACTTTATGAACCTACACAGGGGGAAATTTTATTAAATGGTGTAAATATTAACGAGTATAATTATGAAGAGTACATGAAATTATTATCTGTAGTATTTCAAGATTTTAAATTGATGGCATTTAGTATTAAGGAAAATGTGGCTCTTGATAATTGTGAATTTTCAAAAGATGAAGAAATTGAAAAAGTACTTAAAAATGTAGGGTTAGAAAAAGATATATTGAAATTGCCTAGTGGAATAAATACTCATATATACAAGACTTTTGAAGAAGATGGTATAGAGTTTTCAGGAGGACAATCTCAAAAACTAGCTATTTCAAGAGCAATATTTAAAAATTCACCAATAGTTATTTTAGATGAACCTACAGCAGCATTAGATCCTATTGCAGAAGCAGATATATACAGTAAATTTAATGAATTAATTGGAGGAAAAACTGTTATATATATTTCACATAGATTATCAAGTTGTAAATTCTGTGATAAAATTGCAGTATTTCATAAAGGTGAAATTATTCAATATGGAACTCATAAGGAACTAGTAGGGGTTGTAGGAAGCCAGTATGAAAGTATGTATATGGCACAGGCACAGTACTATGTTTAGAAATAAAAATAATTTTGCAGTAAATTATAAAATATGTATCTATTTAAAGCTTTTAAGTAATATAATATGAATTATAGAATAATTTAGTATAAAAGGTGGTTTTTATGAAGTGGTTACTAGAAAAATATAATGTGAAAAGTATAAAACCATATTTGTGGATATTTTCTATAGTTTTAACTAGTATAGGATATTTTTTAATAAATAATGCTCCAAATCAAAAATTACATTCAGTATATACAGAATTAGATAGCTTAGTTCCATTTATAAATGTATTTATCATTCCATATATGATGTATATGCCGAATTTGGTAATTTTACTTATAATAATTTGTTATTGTGATGAAGAAAGATATTTTATTTCACTTTTGGCTTTAAATATAGGAAATTTTATTTGTCTTATAATTTACATGTGTTTTCAAACTTATGTGCCAAGACCAGTAATAATTCATGATGATTTTTTGTGCAGTTTTGTTAGGTTTATTTATAGCAAGGATAATCCATATAATTGTTTTCCTAGTATTCATGTAGTAGCAACTTTTTCAGTTTTAAAAGGAATAAATAAACTTAAAAACATGCCTAGAAAATATAAAATTAGCTTTAATATAATTGGATGGTTAATTATAATTTCAACTCAATTTGTCAAACAACATGTAATTATGGATTTACTAGCTGGGTTAGTTTTAGTGGAAGGTGTTTATAAAGGCATAGAATATATATTTTATAACACCAATTTCATAAAAAAATTTCATAAAAAGAAAAAAGATATTAATAATGTAGAAATCTTTAAGTAGGAATTTGGGCAAAGTTTATTAGGTTTTATAAAATAGAAAAAAGGGTATATTAAATAAGTAGAGAATTTATTAAAGAAGTACTATTCTAACTATTTGTAATGTTAATATTAAAGTATTTTTTATGCAATGAGAAAGTAGATAATTTGAAGTCTTGAGCAATCAAGGCTTTTTTTATGATTTAGTATATTTAAAAATGAGAGGTGAATTTATGAGAAATTTAGAATTTTTAGAGTATAACTTAGAATATGCACAAGCTGTGGCAGATATGTGGAATGATAGTGAAGAAAGTTGGGGAGGATTTTACAATGAAATGTATGATAATTATAATATTGATAAAATAGAACTTATGGAAAATATTTCACCTAGCAATTTACTTTCATCAGCAAAAGCATTTGACAATTCTATGAAAGAATATGCAAAAAATTATAAAAAGATTGATATGGATGTTAAGCTTTATAAAAGTCTAGATGAATTTGAAAAATGCTATTTAGATTAGTTTAAATTACACTTCAAACATTAAAAATTTATATTGAATGTTTGAAGTTTTTTTGAATTTATATTTAAATATTTTAAACAAAGGTATATTATATATATAAACATAATTTTAAAAGGAAAAGGGGGAATTATTTTGGCAAAATATGTACCAGAGTTTAAAGGTTTATTAAGAAGTCATATGATTGAATTACCAAGAGTAATACGTGATGCTAGTGGAATTATTATTTTTGGAAAAAGGATTAAGTCATTAGTGTTTTCTACTGATGTAGCTATAATAAAAAATACTAATGCAGATGCTGTTATAGCAGTATATCCTTTTACTCCACAACCAATAATAACAGAAGCATTGTTGTTAGCATCTGATATTCCTGTATTTTGTGGTGTAGGTGGAGCTATAACTACAGGGAAAAGGGTTGTAAACTTAGCATTGGATGCTGAATTCAAAGGTGCAATGGGTGTTGTAATGAATTCATCTATATCAAATGAAGTTGTTAGAGAAATGAGAGATACAATAGATTTACCAATAATAGTTACTGTAGTTTCTGAACTTGATGATATAGATGGAAGAATAGAAGCAGGAGCAACAATTTTAAATGTATCAGGAGCTAAAAATACAGCTAAAATTGTAAGAAAAATAAGAGAGAAATACCCAGAATTCCCTATAATAGCAACTGGTGGACCAACTGATGAAAGTATAAAAGAAACAATACTTGCAGGTGCAAATGCTATTACATATACTCCACCAAGTACTGGAGAAATATTAAATGATATAATGATTTCTCATAGAAAAAGATATGAAGCTGACAAATAAGTATAATTTTATAGTTTCAAACTATAAGTAAAAAGGAGTTCTAAATATTGAATTTTATGTTTAGAACTCCTTTGAAATTAATATATGTATAGTTTAAGAAATATTTTACATATAAATCATATAAAATAGGAAGGAGATGTAGTTAGTATCTTCATCCTATTTTTATTATTTTAATTAAGTAGTTCTAAAATACCAAGTATTATTAATAATACACCTGAAAATAGTGGAGCATACTTACCCAAAATTTTACCTAAAACACGATTACCTATAGATTCACCTAACAGTATTATAATAATGCTTAATACAAATGTAGAAATTACAGTAAATTTAATGCTAACACCTGTTATACTTGCAGCCACACCAGTACCTAAATTATTAAATGTTAAACCTAAGGCTACAAGAAAAGATTCTTTTATGCTAATATCCCCAGACTTATCTAAATCAGATGACTCAGCATATTGAACCATATCATTAACATCTTTTAAAGCTAGTTCTTTTGAGCTAGTCTTGTTTTTGAATTTTAAAAGACTAGTAATTATAAAATATATACCTAAAGCAATTATTATTAAAGCACCTAAACTATTAGATATAGATGTAGGTAAAAACTTTGCTATATAAGAACCAAATAGCATAGATATAAGTGTACCTAAAGAGGTTATAAAAGCTATAATGCAATTTGGCAATATTCCTATATTTATTTTTTTAATTCCATAAGCTATTCCAATAACTAAATTATCTAGATTTGAAGATATACTAAATAATAATGCAGATAGAATTAACATAATAAAGGCAACTCCTTATAATTAGTTACATCTATAATATATGAATAAAATTTAACAATGTTACAAAAAACAATTATTATGTAAATAAAAACAAAATTATGTAAAAATATATTTTAAAATTATAATTTAGATAGTATTAAGAATTAAATTATCCTAAAAAATATTTTATTATATTATAATTTAATAGCTTTTCTAATTAAAATAGAAATCTTTTGTTTAATTTAAAATAATAATTTTAATATTAACAATATAACTGGCATAAATTTAAAGAAAGAAAATGGTATATGTGGTATAATTTTATTTATTATGAAATTTAGAATATTATCTAGTTAATAATAACGATTTGAGAGTGGGTGACAGATTATATGGAATCGAATACAGTGTTAATGACCAACGGATCAATATGCAAAAAGATTTTTAGATTTGCATTGCCGATTTTTTGGGGTAATTTATTTCAACAACTATACAATGTTGTTGATTCATTGGTAATTGGTAATTTTGTAGGTAGAGATGCATTGGCTGCAATAAGTTCTACTGGTTCTCTTATATTTTTATTAGTAGGACTATTTGGTGGAATTTTTATGGGAGCTGGAGTGGTTATTTCAAAATATTTTGGGGCAGGTGAAAAAGAGAATGTTCAAACAGCAATTCATACATCTATTGCGTTTGGAATTATAGCAGGAATTATATTAACTTTTTTAGGAACATTACTTTCACCACAGATATTAAGGCTTATGGGCACTCCAGATAGTGTATTTCCAAAAGCAGTATTGTATGTGAGAATTTATTTTGGTGGTATTTTAACCGTTGTAATGTATAATACTGCAAGTGGTATTTTTCAAGCTGTAGGTGATAGTAAGCATCCTTTATATTATCTTATGGTTTCATCTGTTGTGAATGTTGTGCTAGATTTACTTTTTGTAGCAGGGTTTAAAATGGGAATTGCAGGAGCTGCAATAGCAACTGTTATAGCACAAGGTGTAAGTGTTGTATTAGCATTTTATCATCTTACTAAAACAAAAGATATATACAAAGTAAGTTTAAATAAAATACGATTAAATATAACAATGCTTAAACAAATTCTTCATATGGGAATACCAGCAGGTATACAAAATTCAGTTATTGCACTTGCTAACATTGTTGTTCAATCTAATATAAATGCATTTGGAGCTATAGCAGTAGCTGGTTGTGGAGCTTACTCTAAAATTGAGGGATTTGCATTTATTCCAATAACAAGTTTTGCTTTCTCTATGACAACATTTATTAGTCAAAATCTTGGTGCTAAGCAATATGAACGTGCTAAAAAGGGAACATACTTTGGCATTTTTATTTCACTTATGCTTGCAGAAATAGTAGGAATAGTTTTCTTTTTTACAGCACCAAAACTTATTGCACTTTTTAATGGAGAAGCAGAAGTTATTAAATATGGAACATCTCAAGCAAGAACAATTGCATTATTCTATTTTCTTTTAGCATTTTCTCATTGTTTAGCAGGAATTTTAAGAGGGGCAGGAAAATCAATTGTTCCAATGATTGTAATGTTATGTTGTTGGTGCGTTATAAGGGTAATATATGTAACAGTAGCTACACATTATATACCTAGCATAAAAGTAGTATTTTGGGCATATCCATTAACATGGTTTTTAAGTTCTTTAATTTTCTTAATTTACTACTTAAAATCTGATTGGCTTCATGGATTTGAAAAATAAAGGAATATATACTAAATAAAATATACTTTTAAATTAAATTATAAATTTAACTAAAAAGCATTAAACATACAGAATAACTTTAAAAAATATACATTTAAGTTAATATAAATTTTACAATATTAAATTAATATCTGACAAGAAAATAATTTGAAAAACTATATAATATAATTAATTACTGATATAAAAAATATATTAAGTAAAATATTAAAAATTAGGTGTTCACTACTTGAAGATGAATGAGTAATATTTAAAATTTAATACTACAAAAAAGTTTCCAATATTTGATTCAATATGTTGGAAACTTTTTTGTATATATAATTTAAAAATAAAATATATTAGGAGGTCATTTGTGATAAAGAAAAAATATCCGAAAAAAGACTATATAATTTTTTCAATACCCCTAGGCGTTGCAGTTGGAGCAATATTTGATATGGAAGGTGTAGGTGCTACTATAGGAACATTAATATGGGTTAGTTTATACTTTAGTATAAAAAGTAAATACTGAATATGAAAATTAAAACTAGAAGAATATTTTAAATTATTATTATTAATATTTTAAGATTACAGATGAATTTAAAAATTACACTTTTATTTTCATAAATAGCAAGTAGTATTGTATCTAAAATAGATTAAAAAAATATCAATTAGATTTAACACTTAGTGATGTTTTAGCTGAATCTTTTATCCTTTTAAGTTTTGACACAAATCAAATTATACCTTCATATATTAAAGTATATAGAAAATTATATTGGCTAAATTTCTAATAAACCAAAGTTGATTATAAATAGGAGGGATAAGTATGGCTGCTTATCAAGTTCAAAATTATCAAGGTGGACCATGTCCATCATGGATTCCAGGATCAACATGGTTATTAGGTAGTAGAGAAGATCAATATTTAGTTGAAATTGATATTAGATCAAGAGATTGTGGTAGAACTCTTAGAGGAACTGTAACTTACAATGGTGAAGGTCCAATAGAATTATTTGCAGAGCAAGAATATGGAAATATGTATAATGTAAAAGTTCGTTGGGGTGGATCTTCAGGAACTTGGCATGATGAAGGTATATGGGTAATTGGAGGAAGATGTAAGCAAAGATGTACTAGATTAAAAGTTACTGCTAGTGATGATGGAAGAGTTTTAGTGGGAGTTATGAATTATAGTTGTGAAAAAACTATAGGATTTGTAGGAATTTTTATTCCTTCTTATGAAGTTGAAAATCAATGGGGTGGATCTTCAGCACCATGGCATTATGGTGGAACTTGGGTGTTAAGTGGAAGAACTAATCAAAATGTTGTAGCTATGGATATAAAATCAACAGATGGTGGATGTACACTTGAAGGAACTATGACTTATAAAGGAGAAGGTCCAATAGGTTTTAGAGCTGTTAATATTGTAGCTAATAATTATGAAGTATATAACCAATGGGGAGGATCTTCAGCACCATGGCATCGTAGTGGAGATATGATAATTGGTGGAAGAGAAACTCAAAGAGTTATTGAACTAAAATTTAATTCCAATAATAATGGACAGAATCTTAATGGACAAATGAAATATGAAGGTGAGGGTCCTATTGGTTTTAGAGCTAAAATAATAGATCAAATTAAATAGAAAATGTTTTAAATATAGAGATGGCTTTTGGAAAAACCAAAAGTCATCTTTTTTAATGATCTTTTTTAATAAAATTCAAAAAATTGTATTTTGAGTTTTATTCATTATGTTATAATCAAATTATAAAAAACAAAAAATATATAAATTTTTAATAAAATACTTTTATGTAAAATGGTATAAAATATGAGGGGGAAAATATTAATGCTTTCAGAAAAAACATATAGGAGATATAGTAGAGAGATTTTTATGTATTTAGACTTAGATAATGTTATATGTGAGGTTAGTGATAATTTTTATGAAAATCTAAAGTTTAAAAAGGAAGATGTTATAGGAAAAAGTATAAATGACTTTATTATTGAAAAAAGCATAAATATACAAGAAGAATATGACTTAAAAGAATTAGTTTTGAAAGATAAAAATTCAGAAAAGAAATATTTTAGTGTTAAAGTAACTAAGATATATGATGATTCAAACATTTTAATAGGTGCATATTTAATTTTATTTGATATTACAGAGTATAAGAACATTGAACATGAATATACTGTGTTAAAATATTTAGCAGACAAATCATATGACATAATATACAGAGTAGAAGTATATCCCAAATTAAAGTTTACATATATAAATGATGCTGTTGAAAAATTATTAGGTGTAACTAAAGAACAACATTATGAAGATGCAAATATTCTTTTTAAACTTATACATCCAGACGATGCAAAAAAATTACAAGACAAAATAAATAATGTTAGCAAATACAGAAGAGCATTGGAATTAAGGTATATAAATAAAAAAGGAAAGTATATGTTTTTAGAAGATTTTTCTATACCCGAATATGACAAAGATGGTAGGCTTATTTCATTTCAAGGTATAAGTAGATGTATTCAAGATAGAAAAGAGTTAGAGAGCAAACTTCAATATTTAAGTTACAATGATATTATAACAGGAGTTACAAATAAAACTTACTTTACAAAGGAAATGAGACGATTAAACAAAAATGGTACCAATATGGTTACTATAATAATACTTGATTTAGATGGACTTAAAAATACTAATGATGAATATGGACATTTAATTGGAGATGAACTTATAATAGCAGCTGCAAATATTTTAAAAGAAGTATTTTATGAACAAAGTACAATATCAAGAATTGGTGGAGATGAATTTGCAGTAATAGTAAACAATGCAAGTGAAGTCTATATAAAAGAAAAATTTAAAGTGTTAGATGAAAAAATAGAAAAGTACAATTATGAAGAAATAATAAAGATAAGTATATCTAAAGGATATTCGATATATAAAGATTTTAATAAAGATATTAAGTTAACAATAGATGAAGCTGATTATAAAATGTATCAAGATAAAAATAGTAAAAAAAATTATTAAATATAATTTAAAAGATAAATTTAATAATCAGCATATTGTTTAAATTTCAGTAAAATATAAAATATTTTAAAAAAATTAGAAGGATTTTACAATAATTGTATAGAATTAAATTATATAACAAAACAAGAGTGCCAAAAAGAATAATAGGTATTCTTGTTTTTGTTTTTTTAAAGAAGAAAATTATTAATTTAAAATAGTTATAAAAAAATAATGGAAGTCAATAATAAAGATAGTAATTATAATAAATAACATATAATTTATCAACTTAAAACAGGGAGGGATATTATGAGAAAAGAAATAAAAAATAATATGTCTTATATAATGGTTTTAGTTTTATGTTTAATATTTATAATGAGTTATGGTTATGAGAAAGAGTATTACAAAGATAAAAAGTGCTCTATAAATCAAAAAAATGTTGAGAATATAAAAGTAATTCAAGACGATCCAACAGTTGCAACAACTTCTACAAATGAATTTAAAAAATTAGTTTTGGTTAATAAAAATAAAAAAATTCCTGAAGGATATATTGTCAATTTAAAATCATTAAATAATAAAAGAAATTCTGTTGCAGATTTTATATACGATGATTTAAGTGATATGTTAACAGAGGGTAGTAATAAAGGATTAAGTTTTTGGGTGGCATCTGGATATAGAAGTAGTGAATCACAACAAAACATATTAGATGAAACTATAAATGAAAATATTAATAAAGGCATGACTTATGAACAGGCATGTAAAGAAGCAACAAAATTGGTTATGCCAGCAGGCTATAGTGAACATGAAACAGGATTAGCACTTGATATAACATCTAGTAGTTATTTAAATTTAGATGAAAAACAAGAAAATACGGAAGAAAATAAATGGCTTAGAGAAAACTGTTATAAATATGGATTCATTCTTAGATATCCAAAGGAAAAAGAAAAAATAACAGGAATTGATTATGAACCATGGCATTTTAGGTATGTTGGAAAAGAGGCTGCAGAGTATATAACCAAAAATAGAATAACCTTAGAAGAATATCTTAAAAAAACTAATTAAGAATACCCATGTTATATTTTGCACATACTACGTTTGAAAACTTTATAAGTAAGGAGAATGTGATAATGGATAGAGAACATTATATGGTTGAAGGAATTGGAAATCAAGAAGTGAAAACACAAATAAAAAATGCGTTAGAAAAAATCGATGGTGTAAATAATGTATGTGTCGATATGGCAAGAGGAAGTGTTGAAGTTATTTATAATAATCCAGCAACACCAGAAGAAATTAAAAACTGTATTGAAAATGCAGGATGCAATATTAAATAATATGAGAAATAGATGTACTTTTATTAAATGAGAAGTATATCTATTTTTTTATAAATTATATTTTAATTTTGATAGATGAAATAAACCATTAAAAAAGAACAATAAATTCAAAAAAGCCATATTGTTTAAATGATTAAGTTAATAGGATATAATATTATTGAATGGAAATTTTAAATATGAAAAGGAGGATAAGTTTTGAATAAAACACAATATATATATGAATTAAAAAAACTTAATACCATAATAAGTGTTTGTGAATTTGGAAGTTATAGAACTAAGTATTGGGTTGAAAACAGGAGTGACATAGATTTAGCCATTGTATTGTATCCTAATGTTAGTTTTGATGATACTTTAAATATAGAAGATAAAATAGAAGAATTGAGCAAAGAATATTATAAATATGATAATATTCATTTAACGTTTATTATATTTAATGATTTTGCAAATAAATATGCAAGAATGGCAGTTGATAGTGATATAAAATATATAGTGAACGAAGAAAAATGGTATGATTTCCAACATTATGTATTAAAATTTGCTAGGAATAATAGAGAGTTTGAAAAGACTTTAAAGATAGATGAACAATATTTCTATTTTGGAGGTATTATAGATGAGTCCTTATTATAAATATAAAAAAGAAAAATTTTTGGAAAAATATAAATGTGCTTATGATAACTTAGGAGATTTAAAAGATACTATAAAAGAATATAAAAAAAATAATAGCAGAATAATAAGAAGGGCAATGTTTGCATTTTTTCAAGACTTTACCGAATATGTAATAGATATGTGTGAAAGCTATATAGTTATAAATGAAGGAAAATTGACAAGTTCAACTACATCAATAAAACTTATTGAACAAGCTTCACTTATGGGTTTTTTTGACGAAAATCTTAAAGCATATTTAATAGTTGCAGTTAAACTTAGAAATAGGTACACACACGATTATTATCAAAGAGAGTTTAGTGAAGAACAAATAGAAAAATTTTGCTTTGAAGAGTTAGCTTATTTAGAAATATTTTTAGAAGAAAGTAAAGATAAAGTCATACTAAGATATAAAAAACTGTAGATGAATTACAAATTTATTTTACAAAAGATAAGAGTGAGGAAACATGAGATTAGATAAATTTTTAGCAGAAGCATCAGTTGGAACACGTAAAAATGTTAGAGAGTACATTAAAAAGGGATTAGTGAAAGTTAATGGCAAAGTTACTAGAGAACCTTCATTAAATATTAATGAAAAGGTAGATAGTATAAAATATAATAATAATGTCATTGAATATAAAGGAAAAGTATATTATATGTTTCATAAACCACAAGGATGTATAACAGCAAGAAAAGATATAAATACAAAGACAGTTTTAGACTTTTTTGAAGATACTGATATGGATGGGATATTTCATGTTGGAAGATTAGATAAGGATACAGAGGGATTACTTTTATTTACTAATGATGGTGAGTTTGAGCATCACTTGATGTGTCCTGAAAAACATGTTGAAAAAAAATATTTTTTTATAGCATTAGGATCTTTAAGTGAAGAAGATGTAAATAAAATAGAAAATGGACTTTATATTGGACAAGGTGAAAAAATTACTAAGCCTGCAAAGTTAGAAATTATAAAACATGGTGAATTTGAAGAATTTGAAGAAATAAATATTAGAGATTTTTATAAAGCTAAAACTGATAGATACAAGCAACCTGTTATATCAGGGCATCTTACAATTTCTGAAGGAAGAAAACATCAAGTAAAACGTATGCTAAAAGCTGTAGGTTGCTATGTTATATATTTAAAAAGAGTTGCTATTGGAAATTTAATTTTAGATGAAACATTGGAAAAAGGTAAATATAGAGCTTTAACAGAACATGAGGTTGAAAAATTATTTAAACAATAAAGAATTAATTTGGCTATGGAAAAATAAAATCCAAAGTTAGGATTATTAATTTATAAAGATAATATTTTAATTTTGAGTGATGTAAGAAATGGGTGTGAATAGTGGAGAAAAATAAATTAGTGAAATGTACAAGATTTTTATATTCTACATTTTTAATTTTAACTATAATTATGCTATTTATGGTTTATAAAGATTTTAGTGGCAAGATGGGTTTAACATTAGGAATGATATATGTTTTTTTTACTTTCTTTATAATTTTATATACCATTATAATAATTGTTGTAAATTTTAAAAAAAGCAAAGATAAAAAGATAGTAAAAAGATTAACAAGATTTATTATCATATTTATATTAGTGGGTATTTTTAATTATATTTTAGATAAAATATTTAGACCTTCTGACATAAATTTAGTGAAAAATTTTTCAATAGCTTTTGGATTAGCTGTTGGTGTCTCATTTTTTGATGTTATACTTTTGAAAAATAAAGAAAATTAATATATAAAAATAATAGCCATTAACTTAAATATGGCTATTTATTTTTATATTATTTTCCATAGGTTTTAGATACAGGATCAAGAAATAATCCAATATGAGGTGGATAAAAAGTAAATATAAAAAAACAATAAGTTAATATGATAATACCTATCCAACCAAGGCGTATAGAAATTAATGAGTAGAAGCAGTTTGTTTGTAGAAAATGAAAGCTAAAATAATAAGCAACAAGTACACCTAATATGAAAGTACCAATATCAGCTATAAGAAAATGATTTCCGATAATGCCTACATAGGTATAAAATGAAGTGATTATTACAAATATACCTAACAAAATAGAAAGCAACTTTACTGGAACAAAATTCACAATGTTTTTTCCATATAAAAAATATTCAAAAATGCTGAAAATAAGCATAGGCGTAAAAAGCAACTTTAAGTGTTCAAAAGTACTTTCATTAACAGCACTAAATATTGCAACTAAATTGTTTTTACCAGACCACTGATAAGTAAAATGCAAAAGTGTACCTAAAACTATTGTGAAAATAGCACCAAGAATATGGTAATATTTTAAACTCATAACAAATATCCCCCCTCAAAATATTTTATGATAAGGGGTAATTTATTATGTCATTCGCCTAGTAAATCAAGATTTAAATCATTTAGTAAGTTATTGATATCAATTAAAGAAATATTATTTTTAATACCAAAGATTATGGCTGAATCTCGTGGGGATTTTGCATATAATTGTCCAACATTTCCAAGAGTTAAACATTTTTGGACTTCATCAAAAGTTAAATTAGCAGCAATACATAGTTGTAATATTTTATCACGACTAGGTTTCTTTTTACCATTTAATATTTGATATGCATATGTTCTATCAAGATTAGAAAATTCAATTATAGTACTCTTTTTTAAATTTTTCATATTTAATAATTCTTCAAAGTAATTATTAAAACCTAAAGAATCATAGTTTAACTTAGCTTTAGTTATATATTTAGTTAAATTATTTTTATTATCTATTGAGTTTAAGATGTCTAAAAGTTCAGAAGTTCTTTTTTCTTTCAAATCAAAACACTCCTTAAAAAATATTATATTTTATATCAATATGATATAATTCTCATTGTATAAAATCAATAATTAAAGGAGCATTTTAATGAATGAATTGCTAAAAAAGTATTTTGAAGATAAAATGTCAAGATATAGGGTTTTGACTACATTTAGTGAAAATAAAAAGAGCAAAGTGTTTTTAGTACAAGATATTGAAAGTAATGCTATTTATATAAAGAAAATATTAGTTAATTATGATAAAAAAATATATGAAAGAATAAAATCTATTAATAATAAATTTACACCTAAGATTTATGAAATATTAGAGTATGATAATAATTTAATATTAATTGAAGAGTTTATAAATGGTATGACTTTAGAAACATTATTGAATGAAAATAATGGTATTTTAAGCGAGAAAGAAACTACTAAATATGTAATTTGTCTTTGTGAAATATTAGAAGAATTGCATGGATTAGAAAATCCCATAATACATAGAGATATAAAACCATCAAATATAATTATAAGTAATGATAATGTTCTAAAATTAATAGATTATGATGTATCTAGAATTTATAAAGAAGAGGAAAATAAAGATACGGTTATCATGGGAACTCATGAATATGCACCTCCAGAACAATATGGATTTTCACAAACTGATTGCAGAAGTGATATATATTCTATAGGAATATTAATGAACTTTATGACAACTGGAGATTATCCTAAAAATAGAAAGAGTGATGGTGTTTTAAAAGATATAATAGAAAAATGTACAAAATTTTTATCTGATGATAGATATCAATGTGTTAATGAATTAAAAAAAGATTTAATATCTATTATGGAAAAGGATAATGACAGAATCTGCATACAGGATAATGAGATTATTGAAGAAGAAGCTATTAAAAACAAGGATCATAAATTGGACAAAGAAATATATAAATATATTCCAGGATTTAGAACAGGATATTGGTGGAAAAGTGTTATAGCATGTTTATGGTATTTATTTCTATTTTTAATTGTAATAACTATTTTCCCAACATCTAAAACTATTCTATCAGATTTTATATTGTTCATTACATTTGTAGTTGTAACAATTATAGATACTAATTTTTTAAATATAAGAAGATTTTTGCCTATAATAAAAAGTGAAAATATAAAAGCAAGAATTTTGGGATATATATTATACACAATCATAATTATGGCTATTGGTGGAAGTGTTTTAAATCTTTTTATGAATTAAATAAAATTTTTATATTTTGTATGCTCTTAGCATACCAAAAGTAAAAATATAAATTTTATAATGTATTTGTTACGAAAAATAAGTAACAGATATATTTTTTTTTATTTAATTAAAATAATATTAGGGAGGAAGATATAAATGAAAAAGAGTAAAGCATTAATAATATCATCAATACTAGGAATTATATATTCAATTTATCTAATAAGTTATTTTGGTGGTGCATTAACTGGAAGTTCGAGTGGAACAGAAGCATTAGGTGGGGCAATTGCGACAGCATTAGTAACACCACATATGATATGTGTTGTTTTGGCAACCATATTTAATACTCTTGGAGCATTTTTAAACAAATCAGGGTTCGCACTAGTTGGAGGAATACTTTATTCTGTAGGTGGTGTAGTATTTGTAATGTATATATTATTTGTTGTTCCAATGATCATATTAAGTTTTGTTGGATATGCAAAGGTTAAAAAGAATAATAATTTGATTAAAAATCATCAAATCAATGAATAATATAAAAATTTCTTAGTAAAGTATTAAAATTAATAAGTTTATTAAAATAAGTTTGATTGTAAATATAGAAAATAAATTATTTAAGTATTAATGATAATACTACCATATATAGATAAAAAAGTATTATTTTTGTATAATTAAATTATTATTATGAAATTTATATATGGAAAGGGGATTTTATAAATTTGAATATTTTATTAGTTGATGATGAAAAGGAGATTGCAGATTTAGTAGAGGTTTATTTAAAAAATGAAAATTTTAATGTATATAAATTTTATACTGGAAAAGAAGCAATTGAATGTATAGAAAAAGTTGATTTTGATCTTGCTATATTAGATGTTATGCTTCCAGATATTGATGGATTTAAGATATGTCAAAAAATTAGAGAAAAATATTTTTTCCCAATAATTATGTTAACAGCTAAAATTGAAGATATTGATAAGATAAAAGGATTAACATTAGGTGCTGATGATTACATAACTAAACCATTTAATCCATTAGAACTTTCAGCTAGGGTAAAAAGTCAATTAAGAAGATATACAAGATATAATAAGGTAGAAGAAGAAAATAATTTAAATGAATATGATTTTAATGGATTATTAATTAATAATGAAACACATAAATGCATTTTATATGGAAAAGAAATATTATTAACACCAATAGAGTTTTCGATTTTGTGGTATTTATGTGAAAACAGAAGTAAAGTAGTTTCATCAGAAGAACTTTTTGAGTCTGTTTGGAAAGAAAAATATTTAGATAACAATAATACTGTTATGGCTCATATTGCTAGATTGCGTGAAAAAATGAATGAGCCATCAAGAAAGCCTAAATTTATAAAAACAGTATGGGGAGTTGGTTATACTATTGAGTAATGAGAGGAAACCTATAGATAAGAGTTTAAGAAATACAGTATTATCTAAAATATTTATTACAATATCAATCACTACAGTGATATTTTTTATTTTCTTAGCAATTGCTTATATTATATGTCATATGTTTACTTTTAAAGGGGACGAGCCTATATATATTTTGGGTGGTATAATCAAGTATGTATTTCCATTTATATTAATAGTTATTTGGTTTGTTGAAATTTTAATAATTATTATTTCATATTGGAAAAAAGCTTTAAGGTATACAGATATTATTATAGAAGAAAGTAAGAAACTTATAAAAAATGATGATGAAAAAGTAGAATTACCGTTGGAACTAAAAGATGTAGAAGAACAAATGAATAGTGTAAAGCAAATAGCAATTAAAAACATGCAATTAGCAAAAGAGGAAGAACAAAGAAAAAATGATTTAATATTCTATTTAGCACATGATTTAAAGACGCCTCTTACTTCTGTTATAGGATATTTAACACTTTTAAATGATGAAAAAGAAATATCAAAAGAATTAAGAGAAAAGTATTTAGCCATTTCTTTAGATAAGGCGGAAAGGTTAGAAGAATTAATTAATGAATTTTTTGAAATTACAAGATTTAATTTAAGTAGGTTAATTTTAGAGAGGCAAGAAGTTAACTTAACGAGAATGATTGAACAAATTTCATATGAGTTTAAACCATTATTTAAAGAAAAGAATATTGAATGCAAATTAAATATTGAATCAGATCTTAAAATCCAATGTGACGTAAATAAAATGGAGAGAGTTTTTGACAATTTAATAAGGAATGCTATTAATTACAGTTTTGATAATGCTATAGTTGAAATCGAAGCCAAAAGATATAAAAACAAAATATACATGTGTTTTACAAATGAAGGTAATACTATACCAGTAGAAAAATTAGAACGTATTTTTGAACAGTTTTATAGGTTAGATAGCTCTAGAGAATCTAAAAAGGGTGGCTCTGGATTAGGGCTTGCAATAGCAAAAAAAATAATTGAACTTCATAATGGAACAATAAAAGCAAATAGTGCAGATAATAAAATAAAATTTGAGATATTAATTCCAGGATCGTAAGAAAATCGTATGATTTTAGTAATAAAATGATAAGTAAATAGTTTTAAATAAAGAATAAAAGGCATTTTGAATCTTGATATTATAATAGTATCAAAGTTCAAAGTGCTTTTTTATTGTATAGGAATTTGAATTTTTATGAATAGAAAAGTTGAGGTGTGTATTGATATTTGAGAATAATATTATTCCAAGAAACGCAATTATTAAGAGGGGGAGAATTATGAAAAACAAAGCAAGAAAAACGAATTTAATGAGTAAAATGATTAATATTATTTTAGGTCTAATAACTATTGTATATATATTAGCAGTATTAAAGATTATAGTTTTTAAAAGTGGTTTTATAACAGGTCTTAGAAGTTTAAATCTTAAACCATTTGGACTTATTAAAGATGTATATTTAGAAAATGAAAATTTAGATGTAATTTTTAAAAATATACTTGGTAATTTCGCATTATTTATTCCAATGGGAATATTAATTCCTTCATTATTTAAAAAAGTTGATATGAAGAAATCTGTGATTATATGTTTTTTTGTAAGTTTAAGCTTTGAAATAATTCAATATATTTTTGGAATTGGATTAAGTGATATTGATGATTTAATATTAAATACATTAGGTGGATTTATAGGGACATTAATTTATTTTAAATTTCTTAAAAAAGTTGATAAGAAATTAAATATGAGGATAAGCACAGTGTGTTTTTTAAGTATTTTTGGTATATGTGGAGTTGTAGCTTTGTATTTGTATCAACCTAATATGCTACCATCACAAATTAAGTTTGTTAATAAGGAAATATTAAATGGATTAGATATAAGTAACAGTGATGTAGAGGGTTTATGCTTAGAGGTTTATGATAATTCTTTCAAAGTTGATATAGAAAAAAGATTTTTTAGGGATGATTATATAAATAGAAATATTGATGGAATATATGAATTAGAAAAAGATGCTCAATTTTTTCTAGAGGAAAAAGAATTCAAATATTCGCCTAATGGAAACATACAAAAAATAAAAATAACATATTCAAAAATATCAAAAGAACAATTTAAGAAAATAATTGAAGAGAAAGAATTAAGTATAAATTTTTGGACTTCACAAGATAATAAATGCAAAAATGTTGTAATAAGAAAATTTTTAAATTAGAAATAACGTACCTTTATTCCAAATGAATGAAGGTACGTGTAATTTTATTTTCTAAATTTTAATATTTCTATTAAATTTCTATTTTTATTAATTAAATTTAATAAAGGTACACCAACAAGTGTTATAACAACAAATTCTCCAATGGCAACCATAAAGGTCCAAAACCAAAAAGATTCTTGTGCACCAAAAACTACTGTAATTTCAAAAGCAACTATAAAACTAAAAAAAGATGGCCAAAGACTGGCGATAAATAAACTTTTTAAGTTGTCTCCTAGAAGCTTTTTAGTTTTTACAATCATTAATAATCCTAATAATGATGCAGTTGAGCCAAAAAGTGCATCTATAATTCCAAAAGGTCCAAGCATATTTGACATAAAGCATCCAATTATTAGTCCAGGAATATAAAGTGGATCTATAAATGCAAGCAATACCATAACCTCAGAAATCCTAAATTGAATTGCTTGATAACTTAAAAAGTAAAAAGCAAATGTAACAACAACATATAATGCAGCTACCATAGATGTTCTTACAAGAAAGTTTGTTTTATTCTTCATGTTTTTCTCCACCTACACCAAAATCAGTGTTGTTCCATAAAATTTCTATTGAAGGATTATTTTCAAGATGTCCATATTCATTTTTAAACCATTTAATTAAAGTAGGATCAGCTTTAATATCTGTAGAATTATTAATATAAACATTAATACATCCACGCTGAAAATATTTTTGAAGTATTTCCATATCATTTTTAATCATTTCTTTTGTTTGACCCTTTATACCAACCATAAGGCAAATGGAAGGAAAGTAACTTGCAACTTCTTCTGGATTACTAAATATGACACCTTTTTTTAAGACTTTGTTTCTGAAATGATCATCAAAGGTTTCAATTCCACACTTAAAAGTAATAGGAATTTGAAAAAAATCTCTCATTTCATTTAACCGTTCACGATACATGTAATGACTCTCAAAGTAAAGATGTTGAATTCCTTTTTCAACAACAACTTTTTTTATGTCTTTAAGAGTTTCCATTGGTAACTCAAAGCAACTTCCTGAATTTATAACTTCAAGACTTTTAAAGTTTCCAATTACATGTTTTAATACTAATTGATTTGTAGCAATTATATCATTCATATCTTCTGAATTATCATCAATATAATCACAAAAAGAACAATGCCCCCATTGACATCGCCTAGATTTTAATAGGACGATTTCACGGGGGTTTTTACGATCAATAATACTATAACGTTCTATTGACATATATATCAACCCCTTGTTTTTTAATAGTGGGTACCAAGGAAACACTCTTAAAGACAAAATTAATTATAACATATAGGTAAAGGATGTAAAGAATTTTGGAATAAAAAAAATAAAGCTACAAATATTATGTAGCCCTATTTATGTAGATTTATTTTAATGTATCAAATATGTTAATTCTTTCAAAAGAACAGCCTTTTCTTATAACAGGACAATAATTTTTTTCTTTAACTGCTTTTATAAAGTCAGCTTCATTTTTTATGTTTTCTTTAAATTCAGTGGCAAAACATCCAACTTTTTCAGTTATATGTGAGTCTCCAGCACCAAAGCAACCTAAATTAAATTCAGTAGCAATTGAATAAGCATAAAGATTAGCATGTGGCATTGTACTTCCATTAAAAGTTTCAACTCCATCTAAAAGATTATGAAGTGTTTTAATATTATCACCGAGACCTCTATTATTATTTCTATATGGATGAGCGCAAATTGCAACACCATTTTCTCTTTTTACTATTTCTAAAAGTTCTTTGGCATGAAGTTTTTCTTTTGGAAGTTCTTCTAATCCAAAAACCAATATATCTCCTTCATAAGTTAGTATTTCTGCGCCAACTATAACTAGAATTCCATCCATTGTAAAAGAAGAACCTAAATCTCTTCTTAAACCATTGCTTTCATGGTCGGTTACACAGATACCATCTAAACCTATTTTCTTTGCTGCACAGATAGCTTCTTCTAAAGACATCAAACTATCACTGGAATATCTATTTTCATGTAAATGAGTATCTATTATCATAAGTTTTACCCCCTAAGTTAGAACAAAATATAATAAAAATATTTTTATGTTAATATTTTCATTATAACATTGAGGTGTAGGAAAACTTCATAGGAATATCCAATAAATAAAAAATAACTATTGGAAAAATGAATAGGTTTACAGGTGATGATATGATATAATTAAAAAATAATAGGAAAATTAAATAAATTTGCAAGGGAGAATGTCACAATGAGTAAGACGAAACGACTTTTAAGTATGATTATGGCAGGAATGCTTTCATTTTCATTAGTAGCTTGTGGTTCTAATTCAGAAAATAAGAATGCATCAAAAGAAAAAACAAATGCTGGGGAAAAAGTTGAAGGTACTTTAAAAATAGTTACAACTTCAGAAAGTTATAAAGAACTATTTGATAAATTTACAAACGAAACAGGAGTTAAAGTAGAATTCTTGTCAATGTCATCAGGTGAAGTTTTATCAAGAACTTTAGCTGAAGGAAATAAACCTATGGGAGATGTTTGGTTTGGAGGCGGAATTGATGCTTTCATGGAAGCTAAAGAAAAAGGTTTATTAGAACAATGTGATTTTGAAGGCTCAGATAAAATTGCAGAACAATTTAAAGATAAAGAAAATTATTGGTTTAGTAAAGGGTTAACTATAGTTGGATTCATTACTAATGATGATATATTAAAAGAAAAGAATTTAGATGCACCTAAAAAATGGTCTGATTTAGCTGATCCTAAATATAAAGATGAAATATTAATGTCTAACCCAGCTGTTTCAGGAACAAACTATGCAGTAGTTAATTCATTACTTCAAAATAAAGGTGAAGAAGAAGGATGGAAATACTTTGAAGAATTAAATAAAAATATACCATTCTATTCTAAAAGAGGAAAAGATCCTAATCAAAAAACTGCAGCAGGAGAAGTTGCAATAGGAATTACATATTTAGATAATACTGTTGAAAAATTAAAAGATGAGCAAAATGTAAGTATAATATATCCAGAAGATGGTATGCCATGGATGCCAGATGGAGTAGCTGTATTTAAAAATGCAAGTAATACTCCGGCAGCAAAGAAATTTATATCATGGTTATTTGAAGATGAGAACTTAAAAGAACTTGCAAGAATAGATGGTAAAGATACAGTTAAATTAGTAAAGCCAAGTCTTGAAGGTGTTGAACTTTCAATATCAAAGGACAAGCTATTAAAACAAGATTTATCACTATTTGGAGAAAAAAGGGATGCCATATTAGAAAAATGGAACAAGATGGCTGGAGATAAAAGTGAAACAAAATAGTGTTAATAAAAAGGTATCTAGTTTAGGTACCTTTTTTAATAAAATTTTTGAAAAAGGATTATTTATAATAGTTGTAGTCCTTATATTAATTTTTATATTATGGCCTATTTTAAATGTTATAAAGGAAAGTTTTTTATTAGATGGCAAGTTCACTTTAAATTTATATAAAGAGTTAATACAAAATAAAAGTAGGCTTATATATAATAGTGTTTTTGTAGGGGTATTAACAATGATATGTTCTACAATAATATCTATATGCATAGCTATTTATGCATCATTTAGTGATAATAAAATTAGAAAAATAATTACGGTAATATTAATGATTACTATGATATCTCCACCATTTGTATCTTCATTGGCATATATAAATTTATTTGGAAGACGTGGGCTTATAACACATGGAATTTTAAATTTAGCAATAAATCCATATGGATGGAAAGGTATAGTTATGATGCAAACTATATCAAATGTATCAATAAATAGTTTATTACTTATGGGAATAATAAGTGGTATTGATAAAAATCTTTTAATGGCATCACAAGATTTGGGTTCATCACCATCGTATGCTATAAGAAAAGTGCTTTTACCATCAATGATTCCAGGAATTATTGTTTGTGCACTTTTAACATTTATTAGATCATTATCAGACTTTGGTACACCAATGGTTATTGGTGGAGCATTTGATGTTTTAGCCACAGAAGTTTATTTAAATATAATAGCAAATTCCAATATTGCAATGGCATCTGCTATGAGTGTTCTAATATTAATACCTTCATTAATTGCTTTTTTTGTTTATAGATATTATATGAAAAAATCTAATTTATTAGTGGAAGGAAATAATAAGATTATTTCTAATGATAATGAATTTAACCTAAAGGGTGCAATGAAAATATTTTTAGTGAGTATAACTTTATTTTATATCACTGTAATGTTACTTCAATATGGTAGCATTTTTATATCATCCATTTCAAAATTTAGGAAAGGTAATTTTATATTCACTTTAGAAAATTATCAAAATCTGAAAAATTATAATATGAGTTGTTTTATAAGAAGTATAGTGTACTCACTAATTACAGGTGTGGTAGGTAGTATACTTGGAATGATAATTGCATATTTTACAGAACGAAGAAAAATAAGAGGAATGAAAACATTAGATTTTATTTCAACATTACCATATATAATTCCAGGAACATTCTTTGGAATAGGATATATATTGGCCTTTAATGGACCAATAATTTCTTTAACTGGTACTGCTACAATAGTGATTTTAAATTGCATTTTTAAACAAATGCCAATGACAACAAAAGCAAGTAGTGCTGCTATAGTACAAATAAATGGAGAAATAGAAGAGGCAGCGAAGGACTTAGGTGCAAGTAATATACATGTTATAAAAGATATTATAATTCCAAACTTGAAAACTGCATTTGTAGTTGGATTTGTAAATAATTTTACTGCAACAATGACAACAGTTGGAGCTATAATTTTCTTAGTTTATCCAGGTCAAAAGGTAGCAACACTAGAAATGTTCGATGCAATTCAAACAGGAAATTATGGAGTTGGTGCTGCTATTGCAACTATAATAATTATTATAACGTTATTTGTTAATTTAGTAGTATCTAAAGTGATTTTAGGAGAAAAGAGGTGCAAAGATGTATCTTAAATTGAGTAAATTGAGTAAAAGCTTTGGGGATAAAAAGGTTTTAGATAATTTAACGCTAGACATAAAAAAGGGAGAATTATTATGTTTACTTGGTCCATCAGGTTGTGGAAAAACAACTGCACTTAAACTTATTGGTGGATTTTTAAAAGAGGATTGTGGAAGCATACAAATAGATAGTGAAGAAATGACATCTTTAGAGCCAGAGCATAGACCAGTATCTACTGTTTTTCAATCTTATGCACTTTTTCCTCATATGACAGTTTTAGAAAATGTTATATACGGATTGAAATTTAAAGGATATAAAAAAAGAGAAGCTATAAAAGAAGGAGAGAAATATTTAGATATTGTTGACTTATTAGAACATAAAAATAAAAAAATAGGACAACTAAGTGGTGGACAACAGCAAAGAGTTGCACTAATAAGATCACTTATAGTAAAACCTAAGGTATTATTACTTGATGAGCCATTAAGCAATCTTGATGCAAAGCTAAGAGTGAAAATGAGAGAAGAAATTAAAGCATTGCAAAAACAATTTAATATAACTATGATTTTTGTAACTCATGATCAAGAGGAAGCATTAAGTATTTCGGATAAGATAGCTGTTATGAATGGTGGAAAGCTTGAGCAAATAGGAACACCAGAAGAGATATATAATAGACCAGTCAATAGTTTTGTACTTGATTTTATAGGAAATTCTAACATTATAAAAGATGGAAATGGTAAAAGTATATTTGTAAGACCAGAACATATAAAGATTAATAAAAGTTCAGGAAATTTAAAAGGTAAAATAATTTCTAGAATATTTATGGGGTCATATTTAACTTATATAGTTCAAACAGAACAGGGAATTATAAATGTAAAAGAAACAAATGTTCAAAATGAATTTTATGAAGTAAATGAAGAAATATATCTAGAGTTTTCTAAATGTGGCTCATTTGAAGAATAAATATAATAAATTAAAACTATCTAAAGAAAAATTTTATTTTAGATAGTTTTTTATTTTATATAAATTTAAAGAACAATATGTGTTAGCACAAGATTTTTAAATGATATATCAAAATAAAGGAATTTATTGGATAAATTTATGCAAATATATTATAATAAATAGGAGAGTTGAATTCATGAAAATTTAAAAATAGTATTTAAGTAAAAGTTATAGATAGGATAAAATAAAAAGAAGGGATATACTAAATTAAATCAGTATATTATAGGTAAAATATAAATGTTTTTTATGGTACTTATTAGTGCTATATTTATTACAAAATTCCAATATGGTAGCTTTATAAATTGTTTAGGTATGGCCATTATTGGTGGCCTAGTAATTTATAAAGGACTAGAAAAAATTAGTTCAACTGTTAAGATAAAGAATACAACAAATTTAGTAATGGGAACAATAATTATACTTGGAGCAATTGCTAATTTATTTTTAGAAAATTATATGGAGTTAGTTATGTCAATATTAATTATATGTGGAATAACTGTTAGTTTGATTCTAGAGAAGTCTCAAAGTTAAATAATAATATTATTTATAAATGCTGTTAATAAAAGGTTATTAACAGCATTTATATTTTATATAGAAAATACTTCTAGGATATTTTAATAATATTAGAAAAAAATAATTATATAATAAAATATTTAAGGAAGGATTTATTATATGTCTAAAAAACCGCGCTATTTTGTTATAATATCACATTGTTTATTGAACCCTGGAACTAGAGTACATTTATTAGGAAAAAGCTTTGGATTATGCAAAAAAATAGTTGATTATTTCTTGGATAAAAATATTAGTATTATTCAATTGCCATGCCCTGAGTTTACGGCTATGGGATATTTAAGAAACCCTCAAGGGAGACAGCAATATGATAATATATTTTTTAGAAAGCATTGCAGAAAAGAATTAGAGTCTTATGTGGATATGATATGTGAATTAAAAAATAATGATAATACACCATTATGTTACATAGGTGTACAATCAAGTCCAACTTGCAGTATATATTGGGGAAAACATAAAACAAATAAATATAAAACAGAATCTATGAATCCTGATCCAGATGCTAAAGAAGGTGATGGTGTTTATGGTGTTATGACTAGTGTTTTAGATGAAATGTTAAAGGAAAAAGGAATAAATATTCCTTATTTAGAGGCACCGGTAAAAGAAAGTATTGACTCAGAAAAAAGTATAAGATTTTTCAATCAATTATATGATTTATTTAATGTGCCTAAAGAATATAGGCATTTAGAAAAATTCTTAGAAAAAAAATAATATATCAAATTAAAAAATAAAATATTGGCATAAAGAAACATGTATATTACTAGATTTATTTAACTGTATAAGGTTAAATAAATCTAGTTTTATTATATTGCACAGTATTGGTTTTAGAAATTTGATTTCTATGTAATAAGTAGTAGAAAAAAAGTAAAAATAAATAATTTTCAATCTTATAAACAAAAATATAAAATATGTGTTAAAATAATTAATAAAGATTATTAATAAAGGTTAAATATTAATTAATTTGAATTATTAACCAAGATATGAAAATTATTTACAAATGTTTTTGCTTAATATGGGAAAGGTTGATGAGATGAATTTTAAAAAACTTGAATTAGAAGACAAGAGTTTATTTGAAAATTATATATATCCGTACAATTTTTTAAGTTGTGAGTATTCATTTACTACATTATATATATGGAAAGATGCATGTGATGTTCAATATACAATTTATATGGATGCATTGATAATTAAGAAAAAAGACTTTGAAGGTAACTATCATTTTATGCAGCCATTAGGTTATAAAGATGAAGACTTAGAAGTTATATTAGAGGAATTAAAGAATTATAAAGAAAATAACAATATGAAATATATATTTAAGGATTTAGATGAAGAGTTTGTAGAAAAAACAAAAGTAATCCTTACAAATCATGAAAAAGTTCAAATTGAAGAGGATAGAGATAACTTTGATTATTTATATGAATCAGAGAAACTTATAAGTCTTTCAGGAAAGAAACTTCATAAAAAGAAAAATCATTATAATGCTTTTGTAAAGAAATATGAGTATGAAGTTAAAGAAATAAATAGTAAAGAAATAATTGAAGATGTAATTGAAGTAGCTAATGAGTGGTTTAATAAAAATGAACATAAAGATGAAATACTCTATTATGAAAATTTAGGGATAAAAAATATTTTAAGAAATATTGAATTTCTAAATTTAAAGGGAATTGCTACTTATGTAGATAATAAAGTGGTTGGATTTACTGTGGGTGAAAAATTAAATAATAATTTAGCTATTATACATATAGAAAAAGGTGATATAGACTATAGAGGGATCTATAGTTTTATAAATAGAACTTTCATTATGGATTATTTTAGTGATGTTAAGATAATTAATAGAGAACAAGACTTAGGTATCGAAGGGATGAGAAAAGCTAAAATGGCATATTATCCAGTAAAACTTGAAAAGAAGTTTATTTTAAATTGGTAATTTTAATATGAAAGGTTGATTTTATGAAAAATTTATTACAAGGAAAAAGAATAAAACTTACGGCTATAGAAAAGAAAGATATACCTAAATTTACAGAATGGTATAATGATACTAATTTTATGAGACATTATGATGTTATAAGTGCAGTTCCTAAAACAACAGAAGAAGTAGAAAAAATAGTTTATGAAGTTACAAATTCCAATGAACAGTATATTTTTGCTATAAGGGATATTGAAAGTGGTGAATTTATAGGAGTTACAGGATTTGAAAATATTCTTTGGAATAATGGTACAGCACTTATATACATAGGTATAGGAAATGAAAAGTATAGAGGAATGGGCATTGGCGAAGAGGCTATGCAGTTAGCCATTGAATTTGGATTTAGAGAATTTAATTTTTATAAAATATGGTTAACTGTGTTAGAATATAATTTTTCAGCAATTAAGTTGTATGAAAAAATAGGATTTGAAAGAGAAGGAGTAAATAGAGAATTTATATATAGAGATGGAAAAAGATATGATTTATATAATTATGGATTATTCAGGAGTAATTGGATTTTAAAAGCATAAACACATTAAAAAATAACTTTTGTAATTAACAGTATCGAATTGAATTGATGAAGAATATATTAATAATATGCTATAGCAATTAGATTTTAGTTATAGTTAATTACAGGAGTGATAATAATGGAACAAATAAAGATTATATTACAAAGGTTAAAAAATCCATCCGTTATAATGAGTATAGTATCACAAATTATTACTATATTAGTACTTTTAAATGTAAATGTGGACAAACAAGCAGTTACAGGAGTTGTAACTGCAATATGTACTATTTTAGTTTTATTAGGTATATTATCAAATCCTGATACTAATACTAAAGGATATGGTGATGATATGATACAATGTGATCATTGCAATAAACTTACTAAGCATGTGTTAGTTAACGGTAAAATGGTTTGTAGTGAATGTGGAAATGAAAACAGTAATAAAAGTGAAAATAATGATAATAAAATATAGATAGAAATCTAGTAGGGTGTAATATTATGCCCTACTTTATTTATATTGTTGTTTTTTTATTTGAAATTATAATAAATTTTTATATAAATTAACAATTATTTAATTTAATATATTTCTGATGTAATGAATAGTATTTATTGATAAAATTTAATAAGAGAGTCTGTAATTATGGGGAATGGGGGAAGTAGGATGGAAAATAATATTTATCTAGAGAGAGAAGAGAGAACATTGTGGTTTCAAGAAGCAAGGTTTGGTATGTTTATACATTGGGGATTGTATGCAATACCAGCTTTAGGAGAATGGATAAGGTCACAAAAGAATATAACAAATGAAGAGTATCAAAAGTACTTTAATGAATTCAATCCTAAAAATTATAATCCAAAGGAATATGCAAAGCTAGCTAAAAGAGCTGGAATGAAGTATGCAGTTATGACAGCAAAACATCATGATGGATTTTGTCTATTTGATTCAAAGTATACAACATATAAGTCTACCAATACTAAATGTAAAAGAGATTTAATTAAAGAATATGTAGAGGCTTTTAGAGAGGAAGGTATTAAAGTTGGACTTTACTATTCATTATTAGATTGGCATCATGAAGATTATCCAGCTTATGGTGACAGACATCATCCAATGAGAAATAATGAAGAATTTAAAAATAAGACACATAAAATTGAGAATTATGTAAAGTATTTTCATAACCAAGTCAGAGAATTGCTTACAAACTATGGGAAGATAGATATTATGTGGTTTGATTTTTCATATGATGATATGACTGGTGAAAGATGGCAAGCTACAAAGCTTATGAAAATGGTTAGAGATCTCCAACCACATATTATAGTAGACAATAGATTAGATGATAAGAAAAATATAAAAAAAGCAAATTTATCACCGTATACTGGAGACTTTGATTCACCAGAACAAATAATTCCCCCAAAAGGAGTTGTTGATGAAAATGGAAATAAAGTTCCTTGGGAGGCTTGTATAACTTTAAATAACAATTGGGGTTATTCAGCATTTGATAAAGATTTTAAAAGTACTAAACAAATAGTTAGGGCATTAGTAGAATGTGTGAGTAAAAATGGAAATTTAATTTTAAATGTTGGACCAGATGCAAATGGAGAAATTCCTAAAGAATCTTCAGATATATTAGAAGAAGTAGGTAATTGGATGAAGTATAATGGTGAAAGCATATATAAGTGCAAGGCTAGTATGTATGCAAAACCTGAATGGGGACGTTATACTCAAAATGAGAAAAATCTTTATTGTCATATATATGATAGAGGAATTGGTTATGTAAATTTAAATAACTTGAGAAATAAAGTTGAATTTGCAACATTGTTAAAAGATGGAAGCGAAATAGAGATTGATTTTCCTTGGATGGCAGAAGAGTTTGTTAAAGATGCTTTTTTAAATCTTAAAACTTCAAAGTTACCAGATGAAATAGATACAGTTATAAAACTTAAACTTATTTAAAAAAATATAGGGATAATTCATTTAAATAATGAAATTAATCCCTATGTTTTTTAATCTACACACTCCATAAGTTCAAGAATTATGCCATCTGGATCTTTAAAATAAACTGCTTTACTT
The DNA here is from genome assembly GCF_056431285.1 of Clostridium amazonense. NCBI lineage: Bacteria > Bacillati > Bacillota > Clostridia > Eubacteriales > Clostridiaceae > Clostridium > Clostridium amazonense. Next base: position 132,681 of record NZ_JBWKMH010000003.1, read on the forward strand.
TTTCCAAAACCTTGATTTGTAAAATCAAAGTATTGAGGAGTTGATAAAAATTCAACACCTCTAGATATTAAGTCCTCATAGACTTTATCAATATTTTTTACATAAAAACATAATTCAGATATTGATGTTTGTGTTAATGAATTTTTAAAAGTAGTTGTATCTGTAGAAGCAAATTGAATTAACTCAACGGGTGGAGTCATAATATGATTGCTACCATTAAGATAAGCAACTTTAACTGAGCAATTTTTTAATCCAAACAGAGCATCAGTAGATTTACCCTCCATAACCATTTGACCCTTAAATTTTAAACCTAAAGTATTTTGATAAAAGTCGATTGAACGATTTATATCAGATACAGTTAAGCCAACATGAGCGATATTTTTAATCATAAAAAACCTCCAACAATATAAGTTTTATAAAACTTATTAAATTCATTTTATAAATAAGGTGCAACAAAGAAATGTTGAACTAAGGCTGAAATTAAACTTAAAATAAAAATTGAAGAGACTACAATAATATGTCTTTTCTTATGCATTACCATAATAGCTATATATTCTCTAATTAAAGCATTAGGCAAAAAATAAAGTGCTGTTTTAGATCCAATTCCATTACTTTTTAACCCAGCCATTTTTGCATATAAAGCAGCTCTAAATAAATGAAAATTATTTGTAACAAAAATACTATTATATTTTTTACCTGTACTATTATCCATTATTTGCTTTGAAAACTTCATATTTTCAAAAGTGGTAGTTGATTTATCTTCTATCAATGTATTTTCGAAAGGAATTCCTTTATCAATAGCATATTTTTGCATAGCTAAAGCTTCTGAAATTTTCTCGTCACTTCCTTGTCCACCAGAGAATACAATCTTAGGTGGAGTTGTAATTTTACTTTGCTTGTTATAAAAGGCTATAGCTTTGTCAATACGACTGGCAAGAAGTGGTGGGACTCTATCACCTATTAGTCCACTACCTAAAACAATTATAAAATCTTGATTTAACTTCGGTTTATTAAATTGATAAATAAAAGATATCATTAAGAAATTAAATACATCTAGGAAATAGTAAATTGCTATAAAAGTAAAACTACTAAAGAAAATATTTACTTCAGGTGAAAATACATTCTTTGATAATACAAAAGTTAAAATTAGATATAAAACTAGTCCCATAGCTATAAAGAAGGTTAATAAATTAGAAAGTCTTTTACCTTCACGACTTATAAGAATTTTAGCATTTATAAACAATCCAACAATAAGAGCGTAAATTCCAAATGCAAAAATAAATAAAGCTAATAGTATAAAAATAAGAGTTATACCAATAAGAAATGGATTTCCAGTGGTAAATGCAATGTATACAGTTGATAACATAGCAGTAAATAAAAAAACATTAAACAAAAATCCATTTATAAGTTTTCGAGAGTCTATCATATATGAAGCAAAGAAAACTATGAATGTAAATATTGTTAATACTAATAAAAAGTACATTATAAACCTCCTAAAAATAATTTCAAATAATATTAATTTATCATAAAAGTACATAAATTATAATAGAAAAAAATAACTTATATAGTTATTTATAGTTAATATATTAGTTTTATTTACATATTTATTAAAAAAATTAATTTATTAACACAAATGTTACAAAATTTTATACAGAATTCGATAAAAATAAAAAAGTTTTGATATTAATATATAGCATATGATTAAAAAGATGGGGTGATAAAATGATTAAAGATTTTTTAAATAATGAATGGGATGTTAAATGTTAGAATTATCAAAGCTTATATATGAAACCAGAAATGCTATCAAGAAAATAGGAAAGAATGAGGATATAACTATAATTCAGGAGGAACAATCAGGTCATTTACATATATGGTTATTTCCTAGATGCCAGTGGATGAATGAAAAATTTGATGATTCATTAAGCTCAATTAGAGATATAATGGATTATGCAAGAAAAAATCTAAAAAATCAAGAACAAATTGAAAATATATTAAAAACAGTAGAAAAGATAAAAATAGAAATTAACAAGAAATAGTACGATATATTAAAATAATAGAAAGGGTATATAAAAATAGACTCTTTCTATTATTTTAAGAATTAAATTTCAATTATTAAACATAAAATTCTTTTAAATCATCTAATCTTAAACATGCCATTCGTCCATGGTCACAACAGTTACCAGTGTCTATACAAATTTTATTTTTATAAACTTCATCATACCAAATCTTATATGGAAGTTCAGAGGTTAGATTGAGTCTACGATTTAAAGATGGTCTTGGGGTATGTCCAAAAATTATAGTATAGTTATTATAATTTTTAAGACCTTCTGACTTTAAAAATTCATCACGTACCCACAATAATTCATGAGCTTGAGCATATAGAGCATTTTCAAAATCCATAAATTCAATATCTAATTTAAAAAGAGAAATATCAATACCTGCATGAACTAATAAAAATTTATTATTAATAATTTTAAAGTATTCAAGTGAGTTCAAGTAATCTAGAATTTCATTTTGTTCTAATATATTTAATTTATAAAAATCATCTTTAGTTTTATCATTACCGTTAATATCCCAATGATTCATTTCATATTTATCATTTAAATTTAAAGCATCAAGCATCATGCGTTCATGATTACCCATTAAAGATATTATATTATTATGATTCATTACATATTTAATAACTCCAATAGAATCATTTCCTCTATCTATCATATCACCTAAAATATATAATGTATCAGAAATTTTAAGATTAATAACTTCCACTAATTTCTTTAATCTATCAAGCCTTCCATGAATATCGCTAACTACATAAATCATGTTATCACCACATTTCTATAGAATAATTGGTATAATTTTATATTATTTTAAATGATTTGTCACTTTATTCAAATAAATAGATTTAAATATAGGGTTCCAAGTTCATCATTATAATTATTAGTTCCAAAACTTGGATACCCTTAAGATTGAGACTAGCTCGGAATCATTTTATAGTAAGTATTTCTTTTGAAAGCAATATATTTACAGCTAAAAGAATAGTTTTGAATTCGAGCTTGTTTCCCTATATATATAGCTTTCCAAGTTGAAAGATGAAATTATTCTTATTCTAATTGAGAAAGAACAAATTAAAGTGTTATATAAAAATTAACAATGAAAGATAAAACTGAAGTCTCAGTTTTTGAAATCAAATTTTACAATAATTTTTAAAGCAAATTATTTGAAAACAATATAAAAACGTAGTTTTTAGGTATTTCTATTTTAAATATTAAGAACGAAGCGAGTAATATTTACCATAATTATTCACTTTTCACTATTAGTTCTTAATTGGTTCCAAATATAAAAATAGGAATAACATGTAATTTTAGTAGTATCATTTGATAAAAAGATTACTTTAAATTTGAACACTATATAATTTACAAGAAAAAGTATTATAATTATGTTATTAGGATAGAATTTAAACTAATAAATAAGTAAGATTCTAAGAAGAGGTGGAGTAAAATGGCAGATATAAAATTTGAAATTGAAAAAGAAATTGGCAATATTTCTGAATCATCAAAAGGATGGACAAAGGAATTAAATTTAATAAGTTGGAATGGTAAAGAAGCTAAATATGATTTAAGAGATTGGGCACCAGAACATGAAAAAATGGGTAAGGGTATTACCTTGTCTCTTGAAGAATTAAAAAAACTTAAAGAAATACTTAATAGTATGGATATATAGAAAAGTCTTAAGTTAAAATAATTTTATGAACAAGAAAAAGCATCTATAGTATAAGTTGAAATCTATAGGTGTTTTATTTTTGTATAAGAATTTGAATTTTAAAAAATGGAAATTAGTCTAAGACTAAATAGAAATTAATTTTTAAATATTAAGAATAAATCTAGTATACATATAGGATAGAATTTATTCTTGAACAATTGATGGTAAACTTAAGAAATAATTTAATTTTATATAATAAAGTTTGTGTTTGCAAATTAAATAATAAGAAAATTTTGAAAATTTTACGAATTGTGATACAATTAAAAAGTAAATTTACAGATTATAACATATATAAGAGAGGGGAAAATGAAGAAAGTAGAAGTATTAAATTTAATAGAAAAGATTTCACCACATGCTAAGTTATATGTGAAAAATGAGTTTGAAAAAGAAAGTGTACAAGTTATATATGCTAGTCCTAATAATAATGGGGTATTTATATGTGTTGATAATGATGATTGTTGTATTTTTTATACAATATTTATTAATGAAAGTGGTGTAAAAAAAAGTTTACAAATAATAGAATGTACAATTAATGAATATATATCTAAGGGGCTATCAAAAGAAGTATGTTTTAATGTTTATGGTGAAAATATTGAAATTATTAAATTAGTAAGAAATTTAGGGTTCAAATTAGATATGGAAGGATATCATCTTGAATATCAAAACAAAAAAATATTAAATTTAGAAGAATGTGAATTAATTGAGAAAAAATTTGAAGAGAATATGGTAGATTCATTTATTAAGCTATTTGATAGTGCATATTATAAGCTTAATTTAGAAAATAATTGGGAGTTAAATAATCATCTTAAAAATAAAGAATACTTTGAGAGAAAACTTATTGAATTAAGCAAGTTAAATGCAGTAAGTTCATTTTGGTTAAATAATGAATTAGTTGGTGCATATATTTTTGAAGATGATTATATTAAAGATATAGTTGTAGAGCCTTTATTTCAAAATAAAGGTTATGGAAGTTATATATTAAAAAAATGCATTGAAAATATGATAGAAAACAACTCTATTAAAAATATAAGACTTAGAGTTGCAAAATCTAATGTTGGTGCAAAAAAGTTATATGAACTAAATGGATTTAATGAGATTGCATATTTTTCAGAACACACATATGAAAATTACCAAGGAAATAGTTTAAAGCCTTGATTTTATAAGGAGAAAATACAAAATGATTAAAGATATAAAAGTATGTAAAATGATAGAAAAAGATGTTAATGAAGCAAAGGAAATTTGGATGAATCAGTATAATTTATATTGTAATAATATTAAATTTCCTTCATATTGGAAAGAAAAAAGTGAGTTATTAGAAAATTTTTTGAACTGGAAAATAAAAAATGAAAATGCTATTGTAGCAAAATTAAATGATAAAGTAATAGGATTTTTAGCTTATGATGAATTTCCATTCAATGGAGAGAAGTCTACATTTTGTCCTGCGATAGCACATTCAGCAGTTGAAGAATACAAGGAAAGTGTATATTTAGAAATGTATAAAAATGTTTCTCAAAAATGGGTAAATAGAAATATTTTCAATCATATGTGGACAATATTTTATAATGATGAAAAACTTAAAAATATTTTATTTGATTTAGGATATGGATCATATTTAATAGATGCATTTAATGATGTAAATATAAGTAATATTATTTATGGAAAATCAGGATATAAAATAAAAAAGGCAACTATTGAAGATGTAGATATATTATATGATCTTGTGGAAGAATCAAATAGATATTATGCTTCTGCTCCATTATTTTTAAAAAGAGATGAATTAAATAAAAATGAAATTGAAGAAATAATAGTAAAAAATAATGTTCTTATCGTATGGGATAAAAAAATAGCAATAGGATTTGTAAATTTAACTATAGCAGATGAAAATAATTTTATAGATATGTCTATTATAAATTGTGCACTAATAGATGAGATAGGCATTTATATAAAATTGGAATATAGAAATAAAAAAATAGGAATTGAACTTTTAAGGGAAATAATTAATTATTGTAAAGAACATAAAGTGGAATATATTCATGTTGATTTTGAAACTGCAAATTTATATGGAAATAAGTTTTGGAGAAAGTATTTTACTCCAATGTTGCTATCCATGAGAAGAACAATTAATAAAGATATAAATGATATTTAAAAAAGTAGCTTAATTTCAAATATATATAAAGTGAGGAAAAATTTTATGTACAAAGATAAATGCAATTCAAAAAACAGATTTAGTGGTATGGCTGAAAATTATAATAGATTTAGACCAACATATTCAAGTGATACTATAAGATTTTTAAATGATGCTATTGATTTTAATGAAAACTTAGTTTTAGCAGATATAGGTGCTGGTACAGGAATTTCAAGTAAAATGTTTTTAGAAAATGGAAATGAAGTATATGCAGTTGAACCAAATGAAGATATGCGAATAGTATTGGAAAGAGTACTTAGTAAATATGAAAAGTTTCATTCAGTTGAAGGATCTTCAGAAGTTACCAATTTACAGTCTGAATCTATTGATGTTGTTATATCAGCACAGTCACTCCATTGGTTTAATCCTAAACTTGCCACAAAAGAGTTTTCAAGAATTCTTAAGTCTAATGGAATGATTGTAGTGCTATACAATATTAGAAGAAATAACTTAGAAGGATTTATGAGTGAATATTCTGATCTTATTAGTAAATATGGTGAAAAATATATTAATAAATCAGATGATAATTTAATATCAAAGTTTTTTGGAGAAAGAAAGGTTTATGAAAAAATATTATATAATCCTCAAGTAGTTAATTTTGAAGAATTAAAAGGAAATTTAACATCATACTCATATGTACCAAAAGAAAATAATCCTAAGTTTAAAAATATGATAGAAGAGCTGAAAAATATATATGATAAATATAATAAGGATGGAAAAATCACTTTGGAATATGATACATACGTAAGTTGTTGCAAAATTAAATAAAAAAAATAATAAATTATAAAAACTAGGCATTTAAAAAATTAAGTGTCTAGTTTTTTTATTTAATAATTTAATATTTTTAAGTTCATATTGATAGATATTACATATTTGGATACGAAGTATTATATAGATAGAGATTATATAGATAAGGAAGGTAAAAATGAAAATAAATGAAAATAACTTTATAGATGAATTAAAGAAAAAGAATGACAAAGCAATAGATTATATTTTAGATAGTTATGGTTGGATAATAAAGACAATAGTTAAGAAATACTTATATAATTTTGAAAATATTAAGGATGAATGTATAAACGATATACTTATGGCTGTTTGGACTAATATAGAAAGTTTTGATGATTCAAAAGGAGATTTCAAGAATTGGCTAGGTGGAGTTTCAAAATATAAAGCAATTGATTGTAAGAGAAAATATGGAAGATGTTTGGAGTATGAAAACATTGATGATATGGAAATAGCAACAAGTAATAATGAATATGAAAAATTTATAGAAAATGAATTAGATGAGGATATAGATGAACTTTTAAATTGTCTTAAAAAAGAAGATAGAGAGCTTTTTTTAAAACTATATGTAGAAGAAAAAGAGATTAATGATATAAGTAGTGAAATGGGCATAAAGAAGGAAGCTGTTTATAATAGAGTTTCTAGAGGAAAAAAGAAATTAAAAAAATATATGAAGTTTATAAATTTTAGAGGAGTATAGAAATGAGTAAAAGTATTTATGAAATGTTTAATGATAGCAATATAGATTTAAACTTTGAAGAAGTAGAAACATTTAATGACATTGAAAAGCAAAACATAAAAAGAACTTTTAAAAAGAAGGTTAAAAATAATAAAAGCAATAAAAAATTTAAAATAGCGATGGTTATGGGGCTTCTGATAGTTACAGGTTTGTTTGGAACTAATATGGGAAAAACAGTATTAGCTGAAATAAATATAGTAAGTGTAGATATAGCTAATAAATTGGGAATAAATAAAAATTTAGACGAGTATAAAACTGTAATAGATAAGAGTATTACTAAAAATGGTATAACAATTAAATTAAATGAAGTGATTTTAAACGAAAATGAATTAATAGTTTCTACAACATTAAAATCACATGATAAAAAAATGGATGAATCTGATATGCACTCATTTGCTGAGCTTTATATAAATGGAAAAGAAATAAAAAGTACAGCTAGTGGAAGTGGCAAAAGGGTAGATGAGTATACCATGGAAGAAGTAATAAGTTATAGGTTAGATGATGATTATATAAGTGGAGATATAGATGTAAAAATAAAATATGAAAATGTATTATTGAAAGGTAATGAAGTAAGTGGGCCATGGACCTTTGAATTCAAAACTAATGGTAATGACCTGTCTATAGATACAAATAAGATAAAGCTTGCATATAACTTTAACCTTGATGATGGGTCAAAAGTAAATTTAAAAGAGTATACAAGCAATAATATAGGAGAAAAAATATATTATACAAAAACAAAATCAAGAAATAATGTGAATTATGATTTAATGCTTAAAGGAACTGATGATTTAGGTAATAAAATAGAGTTTTATATGTCTAGTGAAGTATATGGAGAGGGTGTATTTAAGAGAGATAGTTTACAAGAGCCATTATCTAAAGATGCTAAGATTTTAACTCTTACACCATACTCATCAGAATTTCCTAAAAAAAGTGGAAAACTAGATAGTAATTTTGTGAAAGTAGGAGAAACATTTGTAATTGATTTAATTAATAAAAAATAAAAGTATGTATTTAGGGGGAAAGTCCATGAATTATATTATGGAAGTAATGCCGATATTTCCAATAGTATTTGCAATTACTTTAATTATTTATTTTATAATATGTAAATTAATAAAAAATAAGAGGAAAAAGCCATCAAAATATAAGAGTGTTGCTGAGTTTACACTTGTTGGGTGGAGTGTAATGTTTTTATATGTTACACAAATTATGACCTTTGGAAATGGATTAGGTGAAAGGATAAACTTACAACCATTACAGCCTTTTTATATAGGTGCAAAATATGGATTGAATAACGCAGGTTTGATTAGTCAAATATTGCTTAATATAGCAATGTGTGTACCACTTGGAATTTTAATTCCTATTGTTTTTAAAAAATGTAGCAATTTTATAAAAGTATTTATAGTATCCTTTGGTATTACATTTGTTACTGAGCTAAGTCAACTTTTAACAGAGAGAAGTGCCGATATTGATGATATTATAGCAAATACATTAGGTGGAGTTTTAGGATTTTCTATATATGTTATTTGTTATGGAATTTACTACTTAATTAAAGAAAAAAAGCATGGAAAGGTTATAGGAATAAAAAAATATTCAATAAAATTAATTGGAGCTTTTATAGTTATAGTTTTAACTATAAGTCCATTTGTAATTATAAAAATTATAAATGTTAAGAGTGAATTAGGTTATGTATATTATGGGCATTTAAAACCTAAAAAAGTAGAAGTTAGTGATAATATTAGTAATGAAGAAAGTACAGGAATTGTATATAAGTATGAAAAGAAAGAATCTATTGAGGATTTGAAAAGTAGACTTATAAGTTTAACAGGATTTTCAGGAGAGTTTTATAATGAAAATGATACTTATGTTTTAAAAAATGGAGAGAGTAAGAGAATATTTATTTATGACTATAATAGATGGAGCGTAGACTATAATTATGGTGAAGAATTAGAAGTTAATAAATCAAAATTACTAAAAGGTGATGATGCAGTTAAATTGGCTATAGAGCATCTTGAAAAGTTTGGAATAAAAAAAGAAAATGTAAAATTCAAAGAAATTTCAAATGAATATGGAGATGATAATTTGCATTTAATTTTTACAGATAGAAAAAACAATGAAAATGAAATAGTTTGGGGAGATTTAGCTGTAGCACTTGGTGAGAATGGCAGACTTTTAAGTATTGATGACAATAGAGTAAATTTTAAGAAATATAAGGACGTGGAAACTATTTCACCTAGAAAATCAATTGATATTGCATGTGATGTTGGTGTTGGTGATTGGAATGGAACAGCATATGTATCAGAAATAAATGCATCATATTATTTTAATAAGGATACAGGATTTTTAATTCCTACTTGGAAGATAGAATCCACCTTAAAAGCAGAAAGTAACAATGAATATGAATGGAAACCAAATATTGATGCAACTAAATAAAATATTAGAGGACTACTTAACTTAAGTAGTCCTCATTATTTTATTGGATTTCTAAATTTCAAAATTACTACATTTTTTATAAATTTCTTCATTAAGAAGTGTTTTTATATAAGTTCCATCTTCGGTGAATTCTTCTTTAATAATATTAGAATATTTATGAAGAATAGGAATTAAATGCTGACTGTCATATGGAATGACAAATTCCTTTTCACTCATATTAATAGGAATTTCCTCACCTATAATGTCTAGTAATTTATCTAAATTTATATTGTTTAATGCACTAACTTCAATTAATTTTTTATCCTTTAGAACTTCTTTTAATGTATTTAAGTTTTCAGTAGAAACATTATCAATTTTATTTAGTACAAGTATAGTATTTTTATATTTAGCACCAAGCTCATCGAGTACAGTGTTAACAGAGTTAATTTGAGATAAAACATTTTTATTTGATGCATCAACTACGTGTAAAAGTAAATCAGCATCTACAACTTCTTCTAATGTAGATTTAAATGCTTCAACAAGTTCATGAGGAAGTTTGTTTATAAATCCTACAGTATCAGAAATTGTAATTTTTCTACTGTCATTTAAAGTTATAGCTCTTATTGTAGTATCTAATGTGGCAAATAGCATATCTGCTTCAAAAACATCTTTTTTACTTATAGTATTAGATGCTGATGCCTTACAAAGCTGATTTCTAAGTGTTGATTTTCCTGCGTTAGTATATCCAACGATAGCTACACTACTTATATTATTTTTAACACGTTTAACTTTTTGAACACCTCTAGTGTCAACTATTTTAGAAAGTTCATTTTTTATGTCTTCTATTCGTTGTTCAATATGACGTTTATCAGATTCAAGTTTCTTCTCACCAGGACCTCTTGAACCAATACCTCCTTTAACACCAACACCACCTTTTATTTTATCAAGATTAGCATTGGAATTTCTTAATCTAGGAAGTTTATGATTAAGCATTGCAAGTTCTACTTGAAGCATGCTTTCTTTAGTTTTTGCACGTTTAGCAAATATATCTAATATTAAATTTGTTCTATCAATAACTTTGCAATTTAAAACATTTTCTAAGTTTCTAACTTGAGAACCAGAAAGTTCATCATCAAAAATTATTAAATTTGCATTTTTTACTTGTTTAATAGTTAGTATTTCATTAAGTTTACCTTCACCTATATAATAAGTTGGATTTATAGTACTCCTTTTTTGAAATATTTTTTCTAAAGGCACAATATTACAAGCTAAAGAAAGATTATATAGTTCTTTAAGACTTTCTAAAGTGTCAGTACCTATTAAAAGAGCTCTTTCTTTAGTGTTATCTGTAAGATTTAAAGATAATATATTTTTTTCAATATAAGAAACTTTTTCTAAAAAATTTAAGTCAAGAACTTCTTCTAATGTTTGTGTTTCTATAATTTTAGATGTTAAAATATTATCGCATATATCACAAAAAGCCATATTTATTTTACAATCATTAATATTATCATTAGTTACTACAGATAAGAAAGCATCTAATTTTAGTGATAATAATAAAGAAGTATCTATTGAAGAAGTTTTATTATTCATAGGTAAATGAGTATGAATAACTCTAAAACCACTTAATTTATTGGCTGAAATTTCAGTAATGTTTATTTTTACTGTATTAATATTGCCTATTGAAATATTGGTTATATTGCCACGTCTATCAATTACCACATTAAGTTCTTTTTTTAGTAAGTTACTAATGGTATTTAATTCACGTATCAATTCGTAAGAAACAATGCAGTTTTTATCTATTTTTAATTCAAATAATTTTTCAAGCCTTTCAAGTATAAATTTTTTTACTCCATCTATATTTCCAGTTATCATATAAAATCCTCCGTTTCAAAATAAAAATTTAAGAAATTATTATAGTTATAAAATTTTTAAGCTCATTCTAATGATCCTCCTACATTTTATAAAAAATAAAAGCCGCAAAAACCATATTGCAATAAAGCAATACACTTTGCGGCTAAAATATTAGCTATTTAACATGTTAATAATTTAATTAAATTTATATAGTAAGTTTATATAAAATAAAAATAAACTTAATTATAAATTTAATTTCTAAAATTAAAAACCGCAGGTGCTAAGCCTACGGTCAAAATTCACAAATTTAATAAACTAAATATTATTATGTTTAATTTATAATATTAGCTTTTGACGGTAGACTAAATATTTTATTATTTGAATAGTTTTTAATTCTATTATTATTAATTAACATTATTAAGTCTCCTTCCAAAACTAATATATTTTTTATACATTTGATAAATTTATTATATCATATAAAAAAACAAAAAGTAAAAATATTCCATGAAAATATTAAGAATATTTTGTTAACTAATAGTATAAATTTCATCTAAAAGTTTTTTACTTTCATTTGCAATGATTTCAGGTGTAGATAATATTGTACAAAAATTAACAACTTATAAATATGTTGATTTAACTTTGGACTTGGAACCCTATATAGGGTTCCAAGTTGAAAAGTACAATTATTTTTGTTGCATTTGGGAATTCTAATTAATTTAATTAAAAATGGAAAATTGAAAGTTGAAAGTGAATGTAAAAATTGAAGATCCAATTTTAAAGAATGATTTTTTATTAGATTTGCAAAGCAAATTATTTAAACACAATATAAAAACTTAGTTTTTATGCATTTCTATTTTAAATATTAAGAACGAAGTGATTAATATTCACCATCACTTTTCACTCTTCACTCTTACTTTTTAATTTATTTCCAACATGAATAATAGAAGAAAATGTAAGCTTAATAATATCACTTGATAAAGATGTTATTTAAACTTCGAATTTGTAACCCTATAGTATATAAAATTATTAAATTTATAATAATTAATATATATAAAGTAAACTTAAATATTAATTAGCATATATTATGGTAAATAATAACTTATATAGAAATGTAGTTTAGTGGTTAGAGCATAGTTAAATTGAGGTGAATATTTATATGATTAAACATTCAATTAAATGGATATTACTTATGATAGTATGTTATTTTCTTGTATTTGGAGTATTAATTTTTGATTTTAACAAAGACGTTAGTGAAGAATATAAGAATACTTATAATGTAGAAAGATTTTATTCAAATAATGTTGGACCAGATAGAGCATTAGTAGTAGATTCACCTAAAGATGCAGCATTAACAAGAATGAATGTAATAGCAAACACAAAAGAAACTTTAGATATAGCTTATTATGCCATAGAAAATGATGGGTCAACAGAAGCATTTATAGGTCTTATATTAGATGCCGCAGATAGAGGAGTAAATGTAAGAATATTACTAGATGGAATGACAACAACGGTAAAATATAAAGATGATGCAAGTATATATGCACTTTGTAATCATCCTAATATTGAAGTTAAAAAGTATGAACCACTGAAAATATTCATGCCGTGGCGTATAAATAATAGACTACATGAAAAATATATTATTTCAGATAATGAAATTGTTATACTTGGAGGAAGAAATATAGGGGATAGGTTTTGGGGACCTGAAAATTATGATGGAGAAATTACCTATGATAGAGATGTGCTTGTTTACAATAGTGATAAAACAAGTAAAGATAGTGTATTGCTTCAGGTTTCACAATATTTTAATGACAATTTTAATGGAAAGTATAGTAAATCGTATGTAAAATGGTTATCAAAGAAACAAGTAAATGAGGGTAAACATAGAAATATTGAATTAAAAGAAAATATAGATTTTATAAAAAGAAAATATGGAAAATATTTTGAGTCAAATATAAATTGGGAAGAGTTTACATGTGAAACTAATAAAATAACATTTATTCATAATCCAGTTAATAGATTTAAAAAGGAACCTTGGATATTGTATGAAGTAAAAGAACTTATAAAAAATGCAAAAAATAAGGTTTTTATACAAAGCCCATATATTGTTCTAGGAGATAAAAATATGCAGGATATATTTAATAACAAAAATAATGTAAGGATAGATGTATTAACTAATTCAGAAGCATCAACACCTAACTTACCAGCATATGGAGGATACTTAAACTATAGAGATAAAATTGTAAAATCAGGTGCTAATATTTACGAATATCATGGAGAATATTCCATTCATGCAAAGACATATATGATAGATGATGATATAAGTTTAATAGGTTCATTTAATTTAGATCCAAGAAGTGCATATTTAAGTACAGAAACAATGTTAGTCATAAATAGTAAAGAATTAAATAATGAATTAAGAAAAGTAGTAAATAAATATATGGATAAAAGTTTAATTGTAGGTAAAAATGGAAAATATGAAGTGTCACAAAAAAGTATATATAAGAGAGAAATAGGAAAATTAAAAAAAGTAGCATTAGAATTTACATCACTTTATGCTAAATTTTTTGAATTCTTATTATAAGTTGTAATGATTCACATTATTAAAGATAATAAATCCTTCTAAAATAGATTATGTTATTTTAGAGGGATTATATAAATTTGTAATATATACTATTTTTGATTATAATTAAAAATTTTTTTGAAATTCATTAATAGGAGAAATAATAAAATTATACATATAAATATACAAATTATACCATCATAATGCATTATAAAATTTATATCTGATCTAGTTGAGTCTTTAATATAAATAAGTTCTAGAAATAAAAGTCCTAGTAAGTAATAAGTAACAGATTTGTTGCTTACAGTTTTATTTATATATAATATCTGACAAAATGAAAATACTAATAAAATTATTAAACGAAAAATAAAGTTTGAAAAACTCAATGATATAGGGTAAATGATTTCTATACGCATATTTAGTAACACTATTAGTATAGTTATTATAAATAAAAAAAGATTTAAAATAAAATTTTTATAAAAATTCATGACAAAATCCTTTCTATACTGTAATGAACTCATATTACAACAAAATTACATTAAATTCAATTTATTTAAAATATTCAAATAAATATTAATAACATTATTAAAAACGTAATTATTAATATAACTTAGATTGTATAGTTGAGTAGAATAGAAAAATGTAATCATATTGAATTTAAAATTTTTATATTTAGTATATTTTTACAAGATTATTATAAGATTTATATTTGAAAAAATTATATTGTAAATATATGTGAGTCACTAATTTGTATTAAATAATATAATAAAGTGTAGTAAAAATAATAATATATTAAAGTCCACTATAGATAATAAAGATTTATATACAATTATTACAATGTAATTTAAGGAGGAAAAAGTTATGCAAAGTAGAAGTTCCTCAAATTACCAAGGAATAGACATTTCTAATTGGCAAGGAAATGTAGATTTTAGTCAGGTTAAAAATTATGGAATAAACATTGTTTATATGAAAGCTAGTGAAGGTACAAACTATAAAGATACATCTCTAGAACAAAATTATAGTAATGCTAAGGGACAAGGATTAAAAGTTGGATTTTATCACTTTTTTAGAGGAGATGCTATAGGTGAGGCTCGATGGTTTGTAGAATGCATTAAAAATAAAGTTTCAGATTGTTTATTAGCATTGGATATAGAATCAGATTGTGGGATGGATGTAAGTACACTAACTAGTGCATGTATAACATTTTTAGAAGAAGTAAAAAGATTAACAGGAAAAAATGTTGTAGTATACACTTACACATCTTTTGCCAATGGAGCTTTAGATTCAAGACTTTCAAAATATCCAGTTTGGATAGCTCATTATGGTGTTAATACTCCAGGAGATAATCCTATTTGGTCATCATGGGTAGGATTTCAATATAGTGATCAGGGACAAGTTTCAGGTGTAAGCGGAAATTGTGATCTTGATGAATTTACTAATGGAATTTTTAATGGTGAGGTAACTCTTGAAAAAAATGAAGGAATTGTTACAGCTAATGTATTAAATGTTCGAAATAAACCAGATGGAGAGATAATAGGAACATTAACCGATGGACAAGTTATAAAAATAGATAAAAAAGTAGATAATTGGTATTCAATTTATTTTGGAAACAGTGGGGGATATGTAAGTTCAAATTATATAAAAACAGAGTTTGGAAAGGATAATAGTAGAAAGGAGTCAGTGGATATGAAAACAATAGTACTTTATGTTGGTGATATGGATGCAAATGCAGCTATATATGTAGCACAAAAAAATCAATGTCCTATGATGAAAAAAAGTGATTTTGAAGCTAGTGGATTAAAAGCTGATAAAATAATAACTATAGGTGGAAAACCTGGTTCAGATAGATATACAAGTTTAAAAGATGCAGCTAGTTTAGTTTAGAATTTTAAATAAAAACTTTAAAAACTCTTAATAGTTTAATGCTACTAAGAGTTTTTTGACGTACATTATTAGTGAATAAATAGCAATACAAAACAAAGAAAATTTTGAAAAATATAGCAATATATATTATAATGTTAGAGATTAGAAAACTAAGGGGGATATTTACATGGGAGATATTATAACAATATTAGGTTTAGTTTTGGCAATATTTTTTATAATGGTAGGGAAAAGTAGAGGTAAAAAAGCATATAAATACATAGGTATAGGGATGATTTTATTATGCTTAGTGTATATACTTCCTAGCTTTGCAAGAGGATTTGTTAAAGGATATATGGAAAGTGGAATATAAATAAATTATAAAAGGACTAAATAGAAAAATTTAGTCCTTTTATAATTATATATATTAATTAAATTTATGAGAAAAATTTTAGGGGTGGGTTTTATGGAAAATTTAGAATTAACCAATATGGTTATGATAATAAATGAAAAAGATAATAAAGTTCTTGTTCAAAATAGAGTTAAGGGTGGATGGACAGGAATTGCATTTCCAGGGGGGCATGTAGAAAAGGGAGAATCAATAATTGATTCCGCTGTAAGAGAAGTTAAAGAAGAAACAGGGCTTGATATTAATAATTTAGAGATTTGTGGTATAAAGGACTGGTATATAGATGAAGAGAATAAAAGGTATATGGTAGTACTTTTAAAAACAAGCTTTTATAGTGGAACTTTAATTGAAGATGGAGAAGAGGGAGATGTCTTTTGGGTGAATTATGATGAGATTTATTCATTAAATTTAGCAGATGGATTTGATAAAATGATAGATATTATGTTTAACAAAAGTATTAATGAATATTTTATATTTAAAGATAAAAATACATTAGAGTGGAAGGAAATATTAAAGTGATATAGGGTTACATGGTGAAAAATAAAATTGTAAAAGTATTAAATAAAAATTCTAATTAATTTAATTGAAAATTGAAGGTGAATATTAAAATTAAGATTCTAAGTATTGCTATTTTAAAATTATTTTCATGCAATTAATAATTAAACTATAAAATTAATTTAAAAAATATGTAATAGATCGCAGATGTTACGAATATATTAAAAGTTAACCTATATGTTACAAAGATAAAGCTATGATTCAACAAAAAATACTATGAAAGAAGAGTAAAATTAATTTACAATAAATTTATTTTTATAATATAAAAGTTAATGTTATAGATGTCAGTATAGTGTTTAAAAATAATTTTAATATTTGAACAATCTTTAAGTTAAAACTAGCTTGTGAATATATTAAATTTAAAATATTTTCCTATAATATTAACTATAGATGGGGGAAGTTATTAATATGTTAAGTGAACTAGTAGACCAAAACACAAAGCTTGCTGTAGTTGGATTAGGTTATGTAGGATTGCCTTTAGCAATAGCATTTGATAGAAAAGTAAAAGTTGTGGGATTTGATGTTAATTCTGAAAAGATAAATAAATATAAGTTAGGAATAGATCCAACAAATGAGGTTGGAGAAGAAAAAATAAAAAAATCAACTATTTATTTTACTAGTGAAGAAAAGGATCTGAAAGAATGCAAATTTCATATAGTATCAGTACCAACACCAATCAAAGATGATAATACTCCAGATTTATCGCCTGTAATATCAGCAAGTGAGATAATAGGAAGAAATTTAACTAAAGGATCAATTGTTGTATATGAATCAACTGTATACCCAGGAGTTACAGAAGATATATGTGTGCCAATATTAGAAGAAAAATCAGGATTAAAATGTGGAGTAGATTTTAAGATTGGATACTCTCCAGAAAGAATTAACCCAGGTGATAAAGTAAAAAGATTGGAGAAAATAGTGAAAGTAGTTTCAGGAATGGATGATGAAACTTTAAATGATGTAGCTAATGTATATGAACTTGTAATAGAAGCTGGAGTTTATAGAGCTAAAAGTATAAAAGTTGCAGAAGCTGCAAAAGCAATTGAAAATGCACAAAGAGATATAAATATTGCATTTATGAACGAGCTATCTATTATATTTAATAAAATGAATATAGACACTAAAGATGTAATAGATGCTGCATCTACAAAGTTTAATTTTATAAAGTTAAATCCAGGATTAGTTGGCGGACATTGCATAGCTGTAGATCCATACTATTTGATATATAGTGCTAAAAAAGCAGGAATAGAATCTCAGGTAATTTCAGCAGGAAGAAGAATAAATGATAGTATGGCAAAGTTTGTAGTGGAAAATACAGTTAAAAGCTTAATAAAAGCAGATAAAAGGATAAAAGGTTCTAAAGTAGCTGTATTAGGAATGACATTTAAAGAGGATTGTCCTGATACTAGAAATTCAAAGGTTATAGATATCATTAGTGAATTAAAAGAATATGATATAGATGTAATTGTGACTGATCCATATGCAGATAAAGAAGAAGTGAAAAAGTATTATAATTTAGCTTTAGTAGATCTAAAAGAAATAAAAAATGTTGATGCAATAATAATTGCTGTATCTCATAGTGAATATAGAAATCTAGAAGTTAAAGATTTAATAAAATTATATGAAAAAGAACAAGTGTTAGATGAAGTTGCAGTAGATATAAATAATGAAGAAAAACACTTAGTTTTAATAGATGTTAAAGGTATTATAGATAAAGATGAAGCTTTTAAAGAAAATATAATGTACTGGAGTTTATAACAAACGGCTTAAGTGGATCATATAAGAAAATATGATCCATTTTTATTTTAAGAGATATAAGTCTTCAGGTATTATCAAATTAGAGATGTCTAAAATTTCTGAAGAAGAAAAGTTCATACTTTCAACAATCCAATGATTATTTTTCTTTGAATAAGTTATATCTAAAATTTCAGAGTTACGTAATTTATGTTCACTAATGGCATTTCCATCAGAAGTTTCTATTATTGTTGTGTAGGGATCTATTTTAAGAATATCCTTAAAGGTTGATTGTGAAGGGATAATATTATTAAAACAACATTTAGTCAAGAATTTGTTTAATTGCCATATATCAAGCACGTTGTTGGTGTCATTATCATAGGAAACAATAAGTTTGCTACCATCCTTAAGTTTTCGTATTTCATAAGTTATATTTGTAAGTTTACGTGTTACAAGTGGAGATCCATAAGTTTCATCAATAGATTCTTTTTTTAACGATAAAGAAATCAATTTTCGTATATCAATAGGTATGTTAGGCTTTAATATATTCAATGTATCAACTCCTATATAAGATTTAATATTAAGATTATAATAGAAAATTGTGGTTATTATTGCAAAAACACATATTAAAATTGTTAATAAAAATTTTTTCATATATTACACCTGCATAAAGTATGGAATTTTTATAAATTAAAAATCTACAATAATATATTTATTTAGTAAATTATTGTAGACTTTATAAAAGTATTTGTTAAATTATTTTACAACAGCTATATAAATAGTATCACTATTATAGAAATTTTTAATATAAGTTCCTAAATCCCAACTATAAGTACTAGGATTTATCATTCCTAAGTATTGAGATGGAGTTTGACCAGGTTTATGACACCAGCCACCATCACTGCATTGTAACATAAAATGATAATCATACATGCCTTGTTGATAACCAACTCTTAATGCAATTCTATACTCATTAGAATTTATAGGTGCTGTTGCAGAATTTATTAAACGGCTAGATCTGTTAGCTTTAGATAAATCATTTAAAACATATTTGGCAACTGTATTTACATCAGCCTTTTGACCTCTTCCAATAGGGCTACCAGATGAATAATATAAATCACCAGGATTTAAAAATGCATTAAATCTTGATGCATATCCATAACAATTTATTTTAGTAGTTGTAACAGAAGTATAATCCCAAGCAGCACCAGTATCTGAAGTTGACATTGGAACATTGTATAAGTTGGAATCATTATTATTTTTATTTAGCAAATTATTATTAACATCATTTAGAATGCTATTTATTAAATCTTTATCAAAATCTGAAGTAGAATTAAGATATTTTTTTACCTCATTTTTACTAACTACTTCCCCAGATGAAGTTTTTATAAAGTCATTATTCTTTTGTGAATTATCATCTGAGGCAAAAGCAGGAGATGATAATGAAAGTGTAATTGCAATAGCCATAATTACACTTAAAAACTTTTTAAACATAATAAGACCTCCAAAATATTTTTAATTACATACATATTTTACCATATATATATTTTGAAATATTGTTTTAATAAAAATTTAACAATTTAAATTGAAAAAATATATTAAAAATAACAGTCATTAATAATAATGACTGTCACTAAGCTACTTATTAGTTATTATTTTTATAAATTCAATTTTATCATTTTCATCTTCAAACATTTTAAAATAATCTAAAATTTCAATAGCAAAGTCTATAAATGCATATCCTTGAGCAGTTATAATATTGGTATCTTTTACAACTCTATCATAAATAAAGTTTTTCCTAGGAAATGGGTCATCTATTTCATTAAATTGTTTTATATGTGAGTCAGTCCAAGTAGTAATTGATGTTGTGTATTTTTTATTATCTAGAATGGAAGCTTTAGCAAGAAATAGTGGAGCTGAACATATGGCACCTATAAGTTTATTGTTTTTATCTAACTTTTGTATTAATGTTATTAATTCTGGGCGTAATTCTAAATTCCAACCACCAGGAATAATTAAAGCATCAACATCTTCAATTAAGACATCACTAACAAGGTTTGATGATTTATAAATAAGCCCTGATTTACTTTTAATTAATTTACTTTCATAAGATATTGAAATAATATCTTTATTTAAGTTAGCACTTAAATTATGAACTAAAAAGTTAACTTCAAAATCAGCCATTTCATCATAAATGAATAGTAATATTTTCCCCATAAATAAATCCTCCTAATTTAACTCATATATATTATTTTCCCTTTTAAGGATTTTTTCTTCAATAAGGCCTCTACGTAAAGCACAAAAATCATCATAAAAGTCAGCAAGGATTAGATTAACTTCTTTTTCAGTATATTTTTTATTAGGAAAAAAGTTTTTGCCTATTTCTTCTAAGATAATTTTTCTTTTCTTTTGCTGAACAGGAATAGATCTTAGCTTTCCATATTCAAAAAACGAATTCAAAACATTATTTTTATACTCATTTTCACGCTTTATTTGTATATCACTTTCAAAAGTGTTCATATTAATTACATCATTTAAACTTAATGCAAGTATAGTGCTATTTAAATGATATAAAGTATAATATTGTTCCTTAGTAGAAGATACTAATTTTGCATCTTCAAGTTTTTTTAAATGAAAAGATACTGTAGATGCTGATAAATCTAATCTTTCAGCTAATAACTCAACATACATAGGTGATTTTGATAAATTATCTATTATTAGAAGACGAGATTTATCGGAAAGGCATTTAAATATCTTTATACAATCAATATCCATTTAATTCTCCTTATAATACTTATTAAAGCAGTTTATAAATATTTGCTTTATTTCATTTGCAGTTTCTAATTTAACTTTTTCTTTGTAGTATTCATCTATCATTCCAAATTCTTCATCTTTTATTAATTTTTCTTTCCAAGACTTTGGAAGTTTATTAAAAAAATCAATATAGTTATTAAATAAATTTTTAAGTTCTATATTTTCAGAGGTTTTATTAATACAACTTTGTTTATAACTTACATTGAATACAGTAGAAAAAATCTTACAGATATTAATTTTAATATTTTCAAGTATTGCTTCATCATTGCGGTTTTCATTTGATAAGGTTGTAGCATTGTTTTTAAAATTTGTCATCAAAGTAGTAAGTTCTTCTAAATAATCTTTTCTTAATTCTTCAATAATTATCATA
Source organism: Clostridium amazonense (assembly GCF_056431285.1). Classification (NCBI taxonomy): domain Bacteria; kingdom Bacillati; phylum Bacillota; class Clostridia; order Eubacteriales; family Clostridiaceae; genus Clostridium; species Clostridium amazonense. Next base: position 154,712 of record NZ_JBWKMH010000003.1, read on the forward strand.
ATTGTTACCTCCATATATGATTATATAAATATAAAATAGAAATAATTAAATGTATTTCTATAATCATCTAATTAAATTATAATAAGCATTTCAATATTAGTCAATATATTTAGAAAATTGAGAAATTAAATTTTTATTAATAGAGAAAGAAGTACTTTAAAGGTAAACTTTAAGTTATGAAAAGAATTATTTTCAAATGAATATATCTATGTAGACAAATAAATTTAAATTCTAATGTAGACCAAATAATGATATTATAGTAGTTACAAGGTTTATTGAATAATTTAACTTTGTAAGGAATTACTGGATTTAAATTTCTAAAAAATTTTAGCTAATTTGTCTATTATTTTTTAGAAATTTAAAATTTAATAACAAATAGCAGTCAGAATAGAGGGAAAATTATGAATTTTAATTTTAAAAAAATGCAGAAAAAGTATGCTAAAGAAATTTTAAAATGGCACTATGATGGAAAGTATTCTTTTTATGATATGGAATTTGATAAAGAAGATTTAGAAGATTTTCTAGAAATAATAGAAAATGACAACTGGGATAATTATTATGTGGCATTAGATGAGGAAGAAAATCTTATAGGTATGTTTACTTATAATTTTAATATGGATGTTATGGAAATTGGTTTAGGATTAAAGCCTAGTTTAACAGGTAAAGGTATAGGAGAACATTATGTAAAAGCTGGTATTGAATATGGTTTACTGGAACTTGGTTTTGAAGGAAAACAAATAAAATTATCTGTTGCCAACTTTAATAATAGAGCTATAAAAGTATACAAAAAAATTGGGTTTAAAGAAGTAGGTAGATATATTCAAACTATAAATGATGAAAAATATGAGTTTATAACTATGATTAAAAATGTGTGAATAAAAATAAGAAAGTGAGAATATGTAAATGAAATCAAATTTGAAAGAAACAATTAAAAGTATAAGAGAAAATGATTGGACAATTCAAGAAGATATCAACAATTATGAGCTAACTTTAGAAATGCTGAGAAATATAGGGTCTACTGATTCAGAATTTAGAGATGATTTAATACTTACATTACTTATTAAAATAATTATAGAAAATAGGATATCAAAAGATGAAATAATGAAACTTTTAGATATTTGTTTAGGAAAAGATTATTTATTTTATAATATAGGAAAAACTTCTGATGATTCAGTATTTAAACGAACATTTACTTTATTAGCAATAGAAGTAATTATATATACCAATAATCAATGTGAAAAACAATTTATTAAAGATGAAAAAGTATTAGATGTTTATAGAAAAATATTAAGATACACTAATTTAGAAAGAGATGTACGCGGGTATGTTAATATTAAGGGATGGGCTCATTCAAGTGCTCATACATCTGACGTACTATGTGTTTTAGCAGAATCTAAAGCAACAGGACATGAAGAGTTAATTAAAATTTTAGAAGTTGTAAGAGAAAAAGTATTTATAGATTACTATACTTATATAAATCAAGAAGATGAAAGGCTTGCAAGAACAGTTACTTGTGTATTAGATAGAAAAATTATAAGTGATGAAGAAATGATAAATTGGATAAAGAGTTTTTATATAAAAGATAAAAAATATACTAATGAGGAAGAACATTTAAGAGAAAATATAAAGATATTTTTAAGAAGTTTATATTTTAGATTTAAAAATTTAAATTATGACAAAAATTTTATTTCTAACATAGAAAAACAAATTGATATGCTACCAGCATATTTTTAAATAGGTTATTGGAGGAACAGAAAAATGAAATAAACTTTACAAATACTGAGGAAACTATAAAAAAATATATAAGAATTTTCTTTAAAATTCTAATTATGGGGTGTGAAGGATGGATTATAGAGATAATTTAAAAGAATATCTTATAAATATAAAAAATAATAATTTTGAAATTCCAAAAGAAGTTGAAGTATATGATTTAGTATTAAATATGATGAAAAATATAGGGACTATTGATTCAGAACTTAGGGATAATTTTATATTTACATTAATCTTTTACATAATAAAAGATAGAAAAATTTCAAATGATGAGATGAAGAAACTTTTAGAAATATGTTTAAGTGAAGATCATTTATTTTACAAAATTGGCAACATTGAAGATGACTCAGTGTTTAATAGAGCGTTTAGTGTTTTAGTTATAGATGATATTATTATGGCTAACAATGGAGAGAAAACTAAGTTTTTAAATAATAATGAAATAATTGATGTGTACAATAAAGTTTTAAATTATTTTATAGAAGAAAAAGATTTGAGAGGTTATGTAAATGAAAAGGGGTGGGCTCATTCTGTTGCTCATACGGCTGATGCATTATGTAGTTTAGTAAAATGTGAATGCATCAAGAAAAAAGAAATAGGTAATATTTTAAAAGCAATAAAAGAAAAAGTGTGTGTAGATAATTATACATACATTAATGAGGAAGATGAAAGATTAACTAATATTGTTGTTGAAATATTAAACAGAGATATCATAAGTAATGATGAAATATTACAGTGGATACAGTGTTTTAGAAATGTTAATTATAAAGGTAAATATCCAGAAGATGGACATTTAAAAGAAAATAGAAAAAAGTTTTTAAGAAGTCTATATTTTAGATTAATTAAGTTAGGATATGATAAAAAAATTGTTGAAGAAATAAATACAATATTAAGAGAAACATCAAATTTTTATTAGAATCATGTTTAAGACAGAAATGTTTATAACATTATATTAAGATAATTATTATATTAAACTTAAATTAGCAATTAGAAAAATAACTTATTATAGGGGAGTATTAATGGGGTTTGTAAAAAAAATAGTTGGAGATAAATGCTATCTTTCACCAGTTGATGAAACTGATGTAGAGAAGGTAACTAAATGGAGTAATGATTTAAGAGTATCCATAAGAACTGGAGATATTTCAGATATGATAACTTCAGATTTACAAAAAGAATATTTAAAGAATATGAGTAATACAGGATATGCTTTCTATATAGTTGATGCTGAAGATGATGAAGCAGTTGGTATTATAAGAATTATGAGAATAGCTCGTATTAATAGACATGGTGTTTTGGGAGCATTTATTGGCGAAAAGGATAAAAGAAATAAAGGAATCGGAACAGAAGCAACAAAATTAATATTAGACTTTGCATTTAATGTAATTAACTTGCGAAATATTATGATAGAAACTTTTTCTTTTAATAATAGAGTTATTAATATGTGTAAAAAAGTTGGATTCAAGGAGATTGGAAGAAGAAGAAATGTAATTATATATGGTGAAAATGAGTTTGATGAAGTTTTTATGGATATATTAAATTCTGAATTTAATAAATTATATGTATCAAATATATGTGAAGCATTAAATTAAAATGCAATGTATAACGAAGATGGGCATAGCACATATGATAGTGAATTATTAAAAGCAAATAAAATAATTAAGCATCATAATATGGTTCTTAGTGAATGGTTTGTAAATTTAAAATTAACAAATGACATAGTATTTTAATATTTAAAATTAAGGATATACAAATTAAAAAATTTGTATATCCTTTTATAATAAAAGAAAAAATTATAAAGAAATTCTTTTATCTACAACTCTTCTTAATTTATTAGTTCTAGAAACACGTTTTATTTCTTTAGGTTTTAATATATTCACATTTAATTCTTTGATCAAATTACTTTTTAAGTCTTTATTAAGAGCTATACATTCATTTTTTAGTTCAAATTTAACTTTATTTGCAAGTAAACTTTTGTCTAATTTAATAGAACTATCTTTTAATTCTATATTACAATTAAATTTAAGCATGTTTTCTAATGGCTCAATAGTTACTTGATAAAATGAAGATAATGGCTCAAATTTTGAAATAACTGTATCAAGTTGTTTCAAATGTATATCACTAGCATTAAATCGAATAATATCGTCACTTCTACTTAATAATCTGAATTTTTTAGAGGTTCGTCCACAAGAACATTTTTCATCAATCCAGTCTATTTTATCGCCAACTCTAAAGCGAATTATAGGGTGTAGTGTTCTTCCTAAAACTGTTACTAATGCATCACCATCTGTACTTCTTTCTAAATAGCACCAATCTTCGCAAACATGATGTTCACGATCATCACAGTGAGGACATGTAAAGCCAATAGGACCAGTTTCTACGGCAGCATAACCCATAGAACAAATTTTTTTAGCTTTTAAAGTTTTCTTTAAATACTCCTTTGCAGGTTCAGTTAAATGATCACCGCTGTAATAAATATTTTCAATAGTAATATCTAAAGACTTTTCCTCTATTCTTTGAGCTAGAAGTATTATATTTCCAGGGATACTCATTATTGAATTAGGTTTAAATAATTTTAAATATTCTATAGTTTCATCTTCATCTTGATTTGAGGTTATGGAAAGAATTTTACATCCTGTTTCTTCAAGACCATCATTTACAGCTATATAACCAGTCCAAAGTGCACCAGATTTCATATAATTTGCAACATAGTCATTTTCATTTATACCAGCAGCTCTAAAACCTTGACCAAAAACTTTTTTAGCTTCTTTAAATTCTGAATTACTATAGTTTATATATTTCATTTTCCCAGTGGTTCCACCAGCAGAGAAGGTGTATGCATTATTGGGAACATCTGTTAACATAACAGAAGACTTGTCTATACTATTCTCAAATAAATGCTTTTTCTCAAGGATTGGAAGTTTACTAAAGTCATTTAATGATTTCAGTGGTAATTCAATATCTTTATATAATTCACTGTAGAAAGGTGATTTTTTAGCTGTTAACAATAAATTATTTAATCGAGAAAGTAAAATTCTATCTTTTTTATTAGTATCTAAATAATCTATGCCTAAGGAATCTATACATATGTTTTCTGTATTTATAAATTTAACAAGAAGATTTGTAAGGTACATTCCATCATGTGGTGAAGCTGGATCATCACTACTAGACATCATACCTGGTTTGCAAAAACGCATGACACCAATATTCATAAAATCTTCAATTATATCTTGAATGTTGTTATTACAAGCAATAGCAGTTGTGGACATATAATATTTAAAATTAGTCATATTACCATGCAATATATCTTTATAATTTTTAATTTTATTGATATAAATTGTTCTATTTAATGGCGAAGGAATTATATCATCGCTATTTTGAATTATTAAAGTATGATTAGCATTATTACCTTCAATTAATTTAGTTTTACCATTAAACTCATTCCATTTATTTAATTCTCGAACACTTTTTATTTCAATAGCTGAATGCAAATCTATTTCAGGCTGAGGACATTTTAAACTTAGATTCTCTAGAGCACTATATAAAGCATTTATAAAAACATCTGTATTTTCATCTTCTTCAATAAAAATATTTTGACAACTTGTACAAGCCCGTTGTTCCCAATAAACAATATCATTTGCAAAACCTTCAGCGGCAGAAAGTATTTCTTCATAAGATAAGTTTTTACAAACTAAACCATAGCTTAATTTAGGACCAAAGTCATATAATTTTGTTTTTGCTGAAAGGCCATTTTTATAATTTATAACAGAATCCTCGCCACCAAATAATAAGATTGCATCACAAATGCTTTTAATGTAACCGGTTACTTTTTCGTTTTCTTTATTCCAGTAAGTTAAGCATATATATGGATATATTATATTATTTGTATCAGCTTCCATAAGTGCATCTAAAAATATAGATGGAAATATGAAATCTTGACTAGAAACTTTTAAAATATTTATATTTTTAGTTATGATTCCATAAATTAAAGAATCTACTGCACCTAGAAAAACATTACCAGCGGCAACATGACATAAAAGACCTATAGGCATAGCTCTTTTAATCTTTTGATTATATTCATATACAAATGTATCTAAACAATGATAATTTCCAAGTGAAGACAGTCGTTTACTTAGATTTTCTCTTTTTAATATATCTTGAAGAATATATAAACCTTCTTCAACCATAGAGTGAGAATAAGAAAGCAAATCTGGCAATGAACTCATTATTTTCTTAAAATAGATAGAGTTTTTATCAGATATTAATGTACCAACTTTTTCTAAGACAATAAGAATATCATCTATAGGAACATCATTAAATTTTTTCAACTTGTCTTTAAGAATTTCTTCATTTAAGTATTCTTTAAATACATCTAAGTCTAAATCTTTTGATTCATTTAAAACGTTTCCAAACAAAACATGTTTAAAATTATTATTCATAACTATGCCTCCTTTTGTTTATTAAGAATTTCTTGAGCTGCAATTGAACAACCTTTATGTTTTTTTAAGCCACCTCGAGAAATAGATTTTATATAAAGTCCATCTATACCACAAGGACAGTTTTCACCTATAGTAACAACATCCTTTGATAATACAGATAAATTAGGTTGAGCTGTATTATAAGGTGTAAATAATTGCAATAAACCTTCTTTATAAGTTGGTTGAATTTTCATGGTTAAAGGGTCTCTCACTATTAAACGACTATATATAGGTATATGATAATGACCATATGGGCAAGAACAATAAGGAACACCATGTTCAGCCATTCCATAAGTATCACCTATATTTTGTGATGGAAGTTTAATTGTAGATTCTATATAATTAGAGAATTCGTTTAATGTCATTGATTTTCCAAGATGGTTTTTCCAACCACCACCAGCTACAATGAAGCTATCTTCATGAACAGAAACTGATGTACTAAGTTTTTTAACTTCTTCTAAAAGCTTGTACATATAAGCTGGAAATCCCAATAATCTAACGGGTGCATCACTTGAAAGCTCTATAAATTTTCTGGCCCATTTCTTTTCATCAAAATAATAAGTTTTTTTCTTTTCATCCCATTCAATAAGCCAATGAGTAGACTTACTAGGAGCTAAAGACATAACAAAATTATCGCTCCAAGAAGTACCTACATCGCTAGCTTTTCTTATATCATAAGCCATAACAAAATAGTGAACAGGTTTTGAACTAGTGTAACCCATTTTCTTGAAAGTATTATAAGATAAGGTTTCTAATCTAGTAGTAGAATCTTTATCAAAAAATGATTGAGTTTTTTGACCACCAGTACCAGAACTTTTTAAGGTCATGTGTATATCCTTAGGTTTTACACTACAAAAACCATGGTATTTCATAGTTTCAACAAAAAGAGGTGGTATATTAAAAATATCATCAATAGATTTTATTGAGTTAATATCAATATTTGATTTATCATATAAATATTTTATATAAGGTTGCTTTTCTAATTGAAATGAATAATTTTCAATCATAGCATCAATAAAAAGTTTTTCAGATGTTGTATTTAAATCAAAGGATTCAATCTGAGAGCAAAGTTCATTTATTTTAGTAAACATATTTATACCTCCTACTAATTTATATTTTCTTTAATAATATTAATGTTTGGATCAGAATTCATAACATAATTTAAAATTTTATTGCCTATTTCAGATTCTGTTTTAATACTTGAGTAATCAATTAATATATTATTTAGATATTGAAGAACTAATTTATTATTACCAACATCCCCAGGAATAACCCCGGCAAAAAAGAATCCTATATTCTCTAAATCCTTAATATAAAGTGGGGCATCTGGATTTTCTAAATCAAGATACAAATAAATAACTTCAACTTTATTGCAACATAATTTTTTAGTTTCTTTATGTAAACATTCAATTAAATTTTTTCCATATGAATTAATATGGATAGAAGCAGAGTCTATAGAATCAAAATTTAAAGTATATTTACATGGTTTATTTTTTATATGACTTATTTTAGAATCTATAAAAGTAACATCAATATTAAATTGAGAATATATTTCTTTGATAATTTTCATATGGTGCTTACATATATATAGTTTTAATTTAAAATTAGTCTTTAAATATTTATAAGACATTAAAAGATTGTCTCTATAAGATGAATTAACTTCAAAATTTTTAAAGTCTAAAGATTTAATTTTACATAAAAATAATGCACAATCTTTAAAATTATAATTATGTGCACTTTTTTGTGAATATGTATGGACACATACAGCATTAACATATACACCAGTTAAATTTAAACTCTTGCATTCACAAATAAGATTTTCAACGATTTTATTAAGGCAATTTAGACCTCTGTATTTTGGGTGTGTAAAAGCTGCTAATAATTCGCCACTATCATTATTGGGTTTTAAGCCAACATGAGAAATTATTTTATTAGTATCTGTAACAGCAACATAAGAAATTAATTTATTAGTATTGTTTAAATTTTCTATTTTATCAGGATAATAGATGTCTTCATCCATATAACTATATCCATAACTACTATAGGCACACCTAGAAACTTCTAAGGCTTCATCACTATGCATTCTTCGTACAATATAATTTTTATTATCTATATTTAATGATTTAGAACAATTAGAAATTGTATTATAATCATTTTCTATGAATTCATCATAAGATTTAATAATGGTAATTTTTCGTCCATTTACCCCTAAATTATCAAAATAGATGTTATCTACATAATTTTTAATTTCACAATTCCTAAAACTATGTGTAAATTTTTTAAATAAAGTTTTATTACAGTTATATAGTAAAGTGTTAAAGCTATAAGGCATCCCTTTTTCTTGAATAATAATTTTTAAATACTTAGAGTGTTTTTCAAAATCAATAGAAATTGAATCAATATTATTTTCTTTATATCCATTGATAATAATATTTTCTAATATTGTTTCAATACATAAATTAATATTTTCAAGATTTAAGATATTAGAAGGAATACCAAAAGTAAAATCTTCTAAAATATTGATAACTAAAGGTATTTGCTTTAATTTTGCATTAATTGATATAGACATATTTTCAATTAGTATATTTTGTAATTTTTTGTATTCCATAAATACACCTCCATTCAATATTTATAATAGTAATCAAATAAAATTTTCAAAATTTAAACAATAATATGAATAAATTATAAATTATATAGATAAAAATTCAATATTAATGTCATGAGAAGGAAGAAAAGAGGTATAAGATATATTTATATCATTATAAATTATTTCATCCATTTCAACATATTTTTTCTAAAATTGTAGCTAAGTGGAATTATTTCACTATAATTGTCAAAATATATATTAGATTTCTTATAAGATATATTTTCTATTTTCTTTATTTTTGTTATATTAACTAAAAAAGACTTGTGACATTTTACAAAATAACAATTATTAATCATATTAGATAGTTTTTTTAGAGATACATTTTGCACAATATATTTTTCTTTTATAGTGTGAATAATTGAAGTTTTACCAAACACTTCAATGAAAAAAATATCATCTATAAATATCTTAAATATAATATCATCTATGGTTAATGTTAAATATTGCCTAGGAATTTCAGATGTAGAAGTATCATTGGAATTAGTTAAAATATTTATAATGTCAATAATTTCATTATCATCATAGGGTTTTAAAATATAGTCATAGCAATGAACTTTTTTAAAACAATCCAAAATATATTTCATGTTATAAGTTGTGAATATAATCCATGACAATGTATATTTAGGTATATCTCGCAATTTAAGGCTTAGATCTAGCCCAGAGGAATCTTCTAAAAAAATTTCCACAAAAAAAATATCAATTTTATTTTTAATTGATATTTTTAAAGCATCTTCTTCATTAGTAGCTTCAAAGATATTTAAATTTGATTTTGACAAAAGTAATATTTTTTTAATATGGTCTCTATCTTCTAGGTGCTTATCTACTATTAATATATTTATCATTTTATATACCTCCAAATGTAATATAGGGTTCTAAGCCCAAGTTTTAAATAATACCATTATCAAGTGACAATTGTAAACTTATATTTAAATATAAGTTAAGTAATTTAAACATTATATATTAATTATAGGTTAACTATTGCGTCAATAAATTTAGTGCCAAAAATACTATTTTAAAATTATTTAAATAATATGAGTATGAAATTGAATAAAAACAACTATATAATTTTAAAATAAATTTAATGAAATATAAATGAAATGGAAATTTAAAGTTTAATTTAATATTTATAAAAACAATCAATACTAATTAAATTTATGAAGGGAAAGCAAAAGTGGAATAGAATAATGTTTATATAAAATACTTATGTTAGGGAGCAGAAAGAATGAAAATTTTAATTTTAGGGGCAAGTGGTTTTCTAGGTGGACATTGTTTTGAACTTTTAAAAACTGAATTTAATGTATTAGGCACTGTAAATAGTAGTAATAGTAATGATGAATTTATAAAATTAGATGTAACAAAGGAAGAGGAAGTAAAAGATATAATTGAAAATTTTAATCCAGATATAATTTTATGGACACTTATGAGTAATACTAGTGAAAAGTACTTAGTTGAATTAGGATTGAACAATGTTTTGAAATATATTTCAGATAATAAAAAGATAATATTTATATCAACAAATGCTGTTTTTAGAGGAAAAAATGGAGATTATAAAGAAAATAACAAACCAGAATACAGAAATAGTAGGGATGCTTTAGCAGAATACTCTAATGCAAAAATTGATGGAGAAAAAATTGTTATAAGTCATGGGAATTATATAATTATTAGACCAGGAATGTTGTATGGAAAAGATATAAATGGAATTTGGGATAAAAAAACTACTAATCTAATTAATTTATTAGAACATAATAAGGAATTTGTTAGAACAGAAAATATGTATAATACTTTTGTGAAAGTAGAAGAAATGGCAAAGGCGATAGTAAAGTTAATTAAAATTGATTATAAGGGAATTATTCACTTGGGGCCTTTAAATAAAAATAGTTATTTTGAATTTTATAAGGATATGGCAAAGCAATTAAAACTCAATAGTAATTTAATTATAAGTAATAGAAAAAGTATATATGAATGTATAAAAGAAGATAATTACTTAGATTTTTCACTGAACACATTTAAAGTAAATAAATTATTGGGTGAAATATTTAGTAACATATAATTTAAGATATTAAAAATATATTAATAGCAATTTCAATAATGTATATTTAGTTAAAGATTCATTAAAAATTTATTGAAAATGATACAATAAAAGTAAAAATATGTTAATGTATAAGTATCAAATTTTAAAAGGGGGAATAAAAAATGAAAAAGAAATTTAAAAGTTTATTAATGTGTATGTTAACTGTATGTATGTTGTTTGGTACAACATCAATAGTATTAGCTGGTCCAGGTCCAGCTAATGATGGCTATGGTAGTACATGTGCACATAAATTTCAAAAGGTAGGAAATAGAATAGATAAAGAAACTGATAGAATGTTAACTATATTTAGATGTACAAAATGTGGATATGTAAAGGCAGAATAAAAATAAAGTGAAAAATACAAGGTAATTAATTACCTTGTATTTTTCATTTTATTTTTATTCAACTTTAATGCCGAATTATTTTTGAAATAGATTATTTTATATTATAAACATATAATTTTTATAATAAGGGTATTACACTTAAATATTTATATATGAAAGGTTATGAGAATTTATGAATATAACATGTAGAAGATTTAATGGCAGAGAAGATTATTTTAGATTAAGAAAGTTTATAGAGGAAAGTATTTCAGAGTCAGGATCAAAATTTTATTTTAATATAAATTCATTAGAGTTTGGTATTGACCATAAGGAAAATAAAAGTTATATAGAAGCTATTTCAGAAGACTTACATGATTCTTCATTTCTTCTATTTGAAGGTGATAAACTTATGGGTGGAGCAATGATATACGAAAGAAACCAGTTATTTATAAATCCAAAAAATAAACATAGATTTAGTGAAATGTTTAAAGCTTTAGAGGAAGAGGTGAATAAGTGTATAAGAGATGGAAGTGTAGATCTTGGAATTAGTAGTTTTAGTGAATCTTCATGGCGTCCTTTTGATGGTGATGTTAATATAGAAAAAGTTTTAATAGAAAATGGATATTATAGAACAGAAGAATATTGGGTATTAAGAGATTATTATAATAAATATCCTATAAGTGAACCTGAATTGCCAAAAGGATATTATATAAAATCCCTTTGTGATATTTTAGATATAAGTAAGGTAATTGAAATATATAATGATTGTCTAGGGATGGAATTTGATGAAGTTTCATTAAGAAAAGCAAGAGAATCTTATGCATATAGAGATGAATTAGATATTGTAGTTATGTCACCAGAAAATAGTCCGGTAGCATTATGTAGTGGTAGATATGATGAAAAAAATAAAATGGCTAGTTTTGAAGCAGTAGCTTGTATTAAAGAGCATAGAAGAAAAGGAATAAGTAAAGCAATGATGTTATATGCATTAAAGAAAGCTAAAAATTTAGGTGCTACAGTATCAACAGTGTTAACACTTTGTCCAGAGCAATTTCCAGCGCCTAATAAATTATATGAATCAGCAGGATTTACATTGGTAGGAAATAGACATACCTGGGAAAAGTTAAAGAATAATAAATAATAGACTTAATATAATATGAAAATAATGTAAACTTAATTAAAAATAAATTAAAATGTATAAATAATACTTATACTTTAGGAAAAATATGGTAATATATAAAGGTAACTCGAATTTAAAAGGGGGAAAGAAAAATGAAAAAGAAATTTAAAAGTTTATTAATTAGTATGTTAACTGTATGTATGTTATTTGGTACAACATCTATGGTATTTGCATCAAATGCTTCAGATGGCGGTGGTGCTGGTTGCAGACATCAATTTAAAAATGCTGGATCAAGGTTAGATAAAAATGGAAATGCTGTAACTATGTTTAGATGTGTAAAGTGCGGATATATAAAATAGAAATAAATAGAAGATACAGGGGAATTTAGTACCCTGTATTTTTTTGTTCAAATTTAATACTGAATTATATTGGTAATATTATATGAAGTTATATAACAATATAATTAAAATATATTAAATAAAAAATGGAGGAAGTTATGAATTTTAATGAATTTGTTTATGAACGAGCTTGTTTAGATAAGAATGAATTTTTAAGCTTAATAGATAGATTTAAAAACTCTAATACATTTGATGAACAATGTTTATTAATAGATAAAATTAATAAAATAAGAAATGAGTTTACATCAATGAAGGTTATAAGTGAATTAAGAAGAGATTTAGGAATAGATAAGGAGTTTTATTGTAATGAAGTAGAATATTATGATTATGCTGAACCTATATTATATGAAGTTGTTTGTGAATTTTATAAAGCACTAAATAATTCTAAGTTTAAAGGTGAACTTAAATTAAAATATGGAAATAAAATATTTAATTTAGCAGAAATGAAGATAAAATGTGTTTCAAAAAATATAGTGGAAGAGTTGCAAGAAGAAAATACACTAATAACAGAATACGTTAAATTGAGCAACAAAATTAAAACAACTTATAAAGGAGAAATTTTCGGAGTTTGGGATTTTGAACCGTTAATATGCTCAGAAGATAGAAAAATTAGAAAAAATGCATATGAAGCACAATCAGGATTATTAAAAAAATATGAAAATGATATGCAAAATTTATTTGATAAATTTGTACAACTAAGGACTAAAATGGCTATGAAAATGGGATATGATAATTTTATTGATATGGGATATGCACGTATGAATAGGATTGGATATGATAAAGAAATGATTTCTGAATTTAGAAATCAAATATTAAAATACATTGTACCACTTAATAATGAATTAATAAAAAGACAAGAAAAAAGATTGGAAATTGATAATGTTAAATATTATGATGAATCCATATTTTTTAAAGATGGAAATCCTAAAATACATGGAGATTTAAAATTTACTATAAATAAATTTTTAGAAATGTATAGAGAATTATCAAAGGATACAGAGAAGTTTTTTGAATATATTATAGACAGAGGGGTTTTAGATATTGAATATAGGAAAGATAAAGATGATGGTGGATTTTGTGAATATATACCTAAATACAAAACACCATTTATTTATACTAAATTTAATTATACAATAGAAAATTTTAATGAAATAATACATGAGATAGGACATGCTTTTCAGAATTATTTATGTAAGGATTTTGATATACCGGAATATATTATTGCTACAGAAGATATATCGGAAATACATTCAATGAGTATGGAATTTTTTATTGAGCCATGGTTAAAAGAATTTTTTAGAGATGGAGAAAATAAGTATAAATTTTCACATATGTGTAGTGCGTTATTTTTACTTGCATACATTGCTGCTGTTGATGAATTTCAACATTATATATATGAAAAACCCAATGCTACTTTTAAAGAAAGAAATGATATGTGGAGAAAGGTTGAAAAAAAATACATTCCATATAGAAATTATGATGGAAATGAATATTTGAATAGGGGTTCGTACTGGTTAAGGCAGTCACATATATTTTGGGGACCATTTTACTATATAGATTATGGAATAGCTCAGTTTTTAGCATTTAATTTTTGGAATAAATCTAATGTTAAGCGAAAAGAATCATGGAATAATTATATAAATGTATGTAAGGCTGGAGGAAGTAAGACATTATTAGAAACTATTGAAATTGGAAATTTAAAAAATCCTTTTGATAAAGACAGTATGAAATGTGTTATAAAACCTATTAAAAAATGGTTATTTGAAGTTGAAGAAATGTTATAAATTAAAATTAATTTATTATCTAGAAATTTAATTCATAGAAAGGATATATGTTTTAATGTAAAAGTGGGGTGAATTCATATGAGCATTAACTTTAGATTTTATAATGATAAAGATTTTATGAAGATTGAAGAGATGATTTTAGAAAGTTATAAATGGAGTTTACCAGCATGGGGACTTAGTAGGCATGAGTTTACTAGAGGTGCACATATTGCTTGGGGAAATGTATGTGATAATTGGAGACATACAATTGGAATTTGGGAAGAAAATAATAAAATTATTTCAGCAGTAATAAGCGAAGCAATTTGGAATAGTGAATGTTTCTTTTTATTTGATAGCTTAGAAAGGCAAAATAACACTAAGTTATTAGAAAGTATGTTTCATTATGCTGAGACATATTTTTCATGCTTTAAAAAAGACTATAAAGATAAAACACGATATTTAAGATTATTATTAACACCAGAATATAAAAAAGTTAAGGAAATGGCTATTAGTAGAGGATTTAGAAAAGAAAATGATTTAGAGCGCTTGCTTATTATGCCATTTGGTACAAAAGAGTTTGAGATAAAATTACCAGAAAAATACAAAATTTTAGATGGTACAGAAACTCCAGATTTCTACTTGTCAAACACGCATATGTTTTCTTTTAATTATACACTTCCTACAGCGGAAACAGGTGAAATAGGATTTAGTGAGCTTAGAAAAATGCCCAATTATAATCCTAAGTTAGATTTATGTATCGTTGATGAAGAAGAAAAACCAGTTGGTATGGCAATTATTTGGTATAATGAAAAAATGCCATATTGTGAATTAGAACCATTGGGAGTAGTGTGGTGGTGTAGAAGAAAAGGAATTGCTACAGCACTTATACATGAGGCTGCCAATCGCGTGATGAAGATAAATCCTAAATGCAGAGGAATGTTAGGTGGGGATCAAAAGTTTTATTGGGATTTAGGATTTGAAGTTGAAAGTACTTCAGAAATTTGGCATTGGCAAAAGAAATTTTAGTATATTTAAAATAAGTTAAATTTTTTATTATTTATGAATGTGTTTTGATAAATAATATTGAAATAGTTCTATAGCTCAAATAGAAATATTAAAAAAATATTAAAATTAAACAAAAAAGTGAATAAAAGGTAAAAAATAATTAAAAGATAAAACATAATATGAAACAATTTCCAATATGTGTTAGTATCTATTTATAGTTAAATAGAAGGGGGGAATAAAATTGAATAAGAAACTAAAAAAAGTAGTAATGACTATACTTACAGCAACTATGTTATGTGGAGTTTCATCTTTAGCATTTGCAGATGAAGGTCATCATCCAGGATTGGATGATGGACATGATCATAAATATCAAAAGGTGTATGTTATGAATAATGACGGTAATTATGTTTTAAAATGGATATGTAAATATTGTGGTCACGAAGCTTAATTTAATATTTGTGAAGTAGTAGCAAAATATACAGGTATTTGACCTGTATATTTTGTTTAATTTTATTTAGAAATAAACTATTTTTGTACTATATAATCAATATAACCTTGTGTTATTTTTTCACCTTCATAGATTCTTTGAAGAATTCTACTTTCTTTAAATAAAATATTCATATCGTTAAAATGTTTTTCTGCTTCATTTAATTCATAGTAAGTATGAATAATCTTTTCATCACCTTCATCTTGCAAAAATTCTCCATGGTTTACTTTTTCACCTTTCCCATAATCAGAGTCATATATAGAAAGAAAATTTATAAAGCAAAGTCCATTAGGTTTTAAAACTCTTTTAATTTCATTTACTGATTGAGTTATTTCTTCTTTTGTCATATGAAAAATAGTATTGTAAGAGTATATGAAGCTAATAGAATCATTTTCAAAAGGAAGATTTCTAATATCACCTTTTGAAATATTAAGAGACAATTTATGTTTATCAGAAAAAATATTGGCTTTTTCAATTTGAGTTTCACGAAGTTCTATTCCATAAGTTTTATAACCTTGACTTGAAAATAAAGCAAGAGGTGGCAAGTTTCCACCAGCACCACAGTCTAGAACCGTTTTGTCTAAATCAATTTTATTACAATAGGATAGGAAATTATAAAGCTGAGTTTGCCTGAAAATTAAATTCATATGAAACCTCCAATAAGTTTATATTTAAGCTAAGCCAATTAGCATGTAAGATATTATACACTTTTTTACATTAAATTACATCATATAAAAATATTTACTTTAATGATATAATATATATTGATATTTTTAAATCACTTAATATTCTGAAAATATTAAGGATATTAAGTTAATTTTTATATATGAAAGGATGAATTTATGATTTATAAAGCAAAGAAAGATACAAGAAAAAATTTAATTGATATGTTTAGACATATGGATGATACAATGATACTTTCATGCTTGCAAGGATATATGGGAGATGCTTGGGTTGATAATATTAAAAATCCTAAAGTAGCTCAAGTTATAGTTGGAGTTTTTGTTTTTTATGCAGGAGATTGTAGTTTAAAAGAAGCAGAGGAATTGTTATATAATTTACCTGAATATGCACTAATAATTGTAAATACACCTGAATGGAAAAGAAAAATAGAAACTATTTATAATAATCGTGCAGAAAAATTTCAAAGATACTCATTTAAGAAAAATCCTAAGTATTTAGATGTTAATCATATCAAATCTTTTCTACAGAGAGTACCAGATGGATATGAGTTGAAAAGAGTAAATTCATATTTAGCACATTCATTTTCATTTCAAGAGCTTTCTAAAGATTTTACTAGTCAATTTCAATCTATAGATGACTATCTTAATAAGGGCATTGGATATTGTATTTTAAAAGATGACAAAGTTATATGTTGTGCATCATCTTATAGTGTATATGATGATGGAATTGAAATAGAAATAGATACACATCCTCTATATAGACGAAAAGGTCTTGCAACTATAGCAGCTTCTGCATTGATTTTAGACTGTCTAAATAGAGGCAAATATCCTAGCTGGGATGCAGCAAATATGGAATCTGTTAAGTTAGCTCAAAAGTTAGGATATGTGCTAGAAGGTGCATATGATACTTATTGTGTTGATAATGAAAAAATTTAAATAGTGTAAGTTGGGAGTAGTTTGATATGAAGATTTTAATAGCTCAGCCAGTACATGAAGGAGGAATTCTTCAATTAAGAAAAGATATTGAAAATAATGAAGATGTAGATTTAGTTATATATCCAGAAGGATATATATGTGATGAGATTTTATTAGAAGATACTTGTAAATTAGCAAGATTACACAATACCATGATAATTACTTCATATAAAAAGGACTTTAAAAACAGAGCATTAATAATTGATAAAGATGGAAATAAGATTTTAGAAAGATGGAAAACTCCAGCAGAATTTAAATGTGAATTATATGAACCTTTAGTGGTTGAAACAAATAAACTATGTATTGGATATTTACTTTGTATGGAAATTTTAAAAGGATATAGAGATTTAGAAAAAGCAAATAGAAAAATTGATTTTATTGTTCATCCAATTGGAGTAGGTATGTTTAGTAATGAGCAGTTTAATCTCTGGATAAATGAAGCAAAGAGAATTGCTAAAAAATATAATACAATGATAATAGGGACAAGTCATGCAGATGGGTCATATAGAAATTGTGGAATTTCAATACCAATTTCTTATTGTATAGATAAAAGTGGTGAAGAAATATATATTTCAAAGAGTGATACTAGAACACGAATAATAGATTTAAATACAAAAACCATAATTGAAAGGGGATAAAATATGATAAAACTAAAAAATGGGGATGAACTAATAATTAGATATGGAATAAAGGAAGATGCTCTTGAAATAATAAATCTCGTAAAACAGGTTATGGAAGAAGTGGAGTTCTTCCCATCAACTTCTGAAGAATTTAATATTACTATTGAAAAAGAAGAAAAATATATTGAGGAAACAGCACTATTTTTAGTTGCAGAAATAAACAATAAAATAGTTGGTTGTATTACATTACATAGGGATAATAAAATTAAAACTAAACATGTAGGTATTTTAGGAATAACTATTTTAAAAAAATATAGTGGCTTAAAAATAGGAAGTATTTTAATGGAAGAATTAATAAACTGGTGCAGAGAAAATGAAATTGAAAAAATAGAATTAGAGGTTTTTGAAAAGAATACTGTTGCAATTGGACTTTATAAAAAGTTTGGATTTATTGTAGAAGGTGTAAAAAATAATGCTATAAAAATAAATGATAAATATGAAAATTTACTATTATTAGCTAAATTTTTAAAACTTAACTAGATGAATAAAAGGAGTGATATTTTATGAAGTCTATAGATGATATTGGTAATTTTATATTTTTAGAAGATAAACCTGAGAGGTCAGATATTATATTTATCCCAGGAGGATCATATTCAGAATTAGGAGAAAGGGCTGCAACTCTATACCAAAATGGTTACGCAAATCTAATACTTCCATCAGGAAAATACAATCCTAAAAGAGGATGCTTTGCAGGCCCTTCATCAAAAATTAACATATACAATGAAGAATATAAAACAGAATGGGAATTCTTTAAAGGTGTTTTATTAAAAAACAATGTAGATGAAAATGCAATTTTAAAAGAAGATTGTGCAGAAAACACCTATGAAAATGCATTTAAATCTCGACAAGTTACAGATGAACTAGGATTAGATATAAAAAAAGCAATAATATGTTGTAAGTCTTTTCATTCTAGACGTTCATATATGTACTACAAGTGGGCATATCCAGAAACTAAGTTAATTATGTGCACTTCAGATGTAAATGATATAAAGAAAACTAATTGGTTTGAAACAGATAAAGGCATAGAGAAAGTTATGAATGAATTAAGTAAATGTGGCTCTCAATTTAAAAGTTATTTTAAAGAGGCTATATTAGAAAATGAAGTTCATAAATAATTTACTGAAAATTGAAACTATTTAAAGGTATTTTAATATATATCTAGAATAAGATGAATTGAATAGAGATTTATTAATGAACAAAAGGAGTGGTGCTTTATGAAATGTTATAATTTATTTTATGCTACTGTAAATAAAATGCTTCAAGCAAAGGCCAAAATGACTCAGTCAGCTATACTTTGCTTGGAGCCTAATTTAAAATTTTAGCTGAAATAGGTTCCTTTACATGCTTAGGCATTAATTAGTAATTATGCTTACTGTTTCATGGCCTTTGCCTTAATTAAAAAAATTAAGGAGGGGCAAATTTTATGAAACATGTTAAAGCACATAATGTGTTACCAAAGGAAGTTATAGAATTAATTCAAAAGTATATAGATGGAGAATATGTATACATTCCAAGAAAAAGTGAAAATGAAAAAGCTTGGGGTGAAAAGAATGGAACAAGAAATAGTCTTAAAAAGAGAAATAATGAAATTTTCAAGAAATATATTAGTGGATATAAAGTAGCGTTATTAGCAGAAGAATATTTTCTATCGGAACAAAGCATTAGAAGAATAATAAGTCAAGAGAAAAAAGCATGTTCGTAAAGACATGAAAAACATTTATAAAAAATAACACCTAATTTGATTGATTTCAAATAGGTGTTATTTTTGTTTAACTTTAATACGGAATCAAGTTGGATATATAAGATAAAGCTGTTAAATAATATAATTTTAATATAAAGAGAAGATTTAGTAAGGGGATGAGATAAAAATGACTAAAAACAATGAAACAATAAATATTATAAAAGAAATTTTAAGAAATTTTGAAAAAGAGTATATAAAAAATGATTTAAAAAATATTGATAATTTTGTTAATGATTTTTTTGTAAATGAAGATGATACAAGTTTTATAGGGAAGGGATTAAATGATTGGCATTTTGGGGTAGAAAATATAAAAAGTGCATTTAAAATTTATTGGGATGATAGTAATAAGCTTTTTAAAAATATAGAACTAGATATAGATAAGTCAATAATTAGTGTTGAAGGAGATATTGCAAGTGTAGCTATTAATGGTAAAAGCACATTTATTAATACTGAAAATTATGTTAGTAAAAATATGGTGAATTGTATGGCTGAAACATTAGACAAAGGTGCATCAAGAAGAGATTTGCTAAAACTTTCAGATGAAATTTCAAGAACTTTATATAATATAAGTTTAGGTGAAACTTATATATGCCCATTTAGAGCAACTATTGTAATGATCAATAACAAGAATAAATGGAAGATTAAACATATGAATATTTCTTGTGCATTAGATGGAAGAGAAATAGTTTTAGATGATGAAAATTTAGATGATACTTTAAAAATTTTAGAAATAAGACAAAAAGATAATGAAGATATAAAAGAAATTAAAAAAATATTAGACATTTTTCAAGATGGATATGATAAACGTGATGAAAAATTAGTGGATATTTATGGAGAAAAATTACTTTGGAATGATGAAAATTTATTTATATTTGGAACAGACCAAGGTGAAGATTTTTATGGGTTTAATGAAGGAAAAGAATTATTTGAAAGTGATTGGAAATATTGGGGAGATTTTAATTTAAATAGAGAAAATGCTTATATTTATGTTTATGAAAATGTAGCAGTAGTTTTATCAAAAGCATTTATAACATTTAATTTTAAAGAAGATAAAGTATGTACTTGGCCAAAACAAAATTTTGATTATTATAAAAAACAGGATAAGTCAAAGATAGAATTGCTACAGGATATGCTATTTTCAATAAATAATGCATTGAATTGTATGCAAGATGAAAAACAAATGCTACCGATGAAATTTATTGGGGTTTTAGTAAAAAAAGAAGGAAGATGGAAGTTTAGTCATATGCATTTTTCCGACATCATTGAAGATGGTCAAGAAGTTAGAAAAAGTGAATAATTTAAAAGAAAGATGTGATATAAATGAAAAATTTAAGTGAAATACAAATATATGATTTAGAAGAGGGTTACCAATTAGAAAAGGCAGATCACAACGAGTTTTCAAAATATTATGGCACTTATTGCGGTCTTCAAAAAGCAGATAATTATTTTAAAAAAAGTTATGAAATGATGCGTTCTAGTGTATCAGAGGATGATGGTTGTTTTTGGATTGTAAAAAATCATAAGAAAATTGGTGGGGTTTTTATAGAATCAAATTATATAGAAGGGTTATTTATTATACCTCCATACAATGATGAATATGAAATTTTAAAAAAATTAAAAAAGACATTAATTGAATGGTCTGATTTGTCAAAGCCTATAATAGCATCAGTAGTGGATTCATCACAAATAGATATTTATGAAAAGTTAGGATTTAAAAAGTTTGAAAGTGGTAGGTGGATGATAAGAACAACAGAAATAATTAGTGATAATTTAAATGAAAAGTATGATATATGTTTACCTAAAAGAGAAAATGAAGTTGAAATGGGAAAATTATTATACGAAGCATTTGAAAATAATGATGGATTAAATTTTAATTATAGTTTAGAAGAATATACTTCATGGGTTAAAGATTACTTTGATGATAACTTAGAAAATGATTTTTTAAATAGAACTTCCACTTTGGTATATGATAAAGAAACTAAAGAACTTGTAGGACTTTGTTATATATCAATTTTTCAGGAGTGGCCATTGATAAGTCAAATAGCTGTAAAGCCTAGTTATCAAGGTAGAGGGATTGGTAGTGATATGATAAAGAAATCATTGACAAATCTAAGTGAAAAGTATCCAGTAGTTAGATTATATGTTGATATAGGAAATGAAGCAGAAAATGTTTATTACAATTTAGGGTTCATGAAGGGTGTAGAATTATCTGAAATGGAACTAAAAGTTATGGAAAATAATATATAAAAAATAATAAAGTTCATTAAGAGTTTAAAAGATTTTTAATGAACTTTATTTGTGGAAATTTGACTATAGATTATAAGTTTTATGGAGGGGAACAAATGGAGTTTAAATTTGTTGATATGAATTATGCTTATGCAAGCGAAATGATTAATAATTGGAAATATAAAGATGAATATAGTATTTATGATTATTGTAATGAAAAAGAAGAATTATTAGATGAATCATTATGGGGATTAGGAAGATTTGCAGTTTTAAATGAAAAAAATAATCTTATAGGAGAACTGACTATTGAATTTTTTGAAGAAGAAAATGAGGAATCAGAAGATGATGGATATGTTGAATATGAGACTATATTAAATGATGATAAAAAGATATATGAAATGTGGATGGGGTGGGGATTAAAACCAGAATTATGTGGTAAAGGTTTAGGCAAAAAATTTATTTTAAGTTGTATTGAATTTGCTATAAAAAAATATGACTATCATGGTGATTATATCAGATGTGCTGTAGCTGAATTTAATAAAAGAGCAATAAAAGTTTATGAAAAATTGAATTTTGAAACCTTTGAAATATGTAATGTAAATATTGAAAATAAAGAAACAAAAATTCTTAGAATGAAAAAAATGATAAAAATATAAAATTAAAATTTAATTTAGATAGCACGTGAAAGGGGCATAATATGGAGGACAAAAAGAAAAGTTATATTAAGTTTTTTTATAAGTATTTAAAAGAACAAAAAATTATGGTGATAGCAATGTTTATTATGTCGTTAATAAATATTTGTATGCAAATTATAAATCCACAAATATCAAGATATTTTATAGATGAAGCAACTAATGGAAATGTGGGTAAGAATTTAATATATGCTGCTTCCATGTTTTTAATAATTGCATTTTTTACTCAAGTATTTAGTGTTTTAACAGTATATATAGGAGAAAAGGTGGCTTGGAAGATAACTAATAACATAAGAGTAGATTTAATTGAACATTGTATAAATTTAGATATGTCTTTTCATAAAGAGCATAATCCAGGAGAACTTTTAGAAAGAGTCGATGGTGACATATCACAAATGTTTGATTTATTTTCAAGAATTATATTGAATATGATAAATAATCTAATACTTCTTGTTGGAATTTTAATAATTTTATTTAAAGAAAACATGTTTGTT
Organism: Clostridium amazonense; assembly: GCF_056431285.1. Classification (NCBI taxonomy): domain Bacteria; kingdom Bacillati; phylum Bacillota; class Clostridia; order Eubacteriales; family Clostridiaceae; genus Clostridium; species Clostridium amazonense. The sequence continues at coordinate 178,259 of NZ_JBWKMH010000003.1, forward strand.
GGAGTAAGTATAACTGTATTTTCTATTCTTTCTATACTAATTTTATGGAAAACAAAATCAAAAACAGAAAAGTATTGGATAGATGAAAGTAAAGCAAATGCTGAATTTTATGGAAGATTGGGAGAGTATATTTCAAATACTGAGGATATAGCAGCAAATGGAGCTAGAAAATATATAATGAAAAAATTTTATGATATAACGAGAAAAATATATCCAATAACACGTAAGGCTAAACTAACATGGGCTACATTATGGTCAGTTACTCTAATTATATTTGCTACTAGTACAATTATATCTTTCTCTGTATCTTTGTATTTATGGAAAAAAGGAATTATAACTGTGGGAACAGCATATTTGATATTCAATTATACAGAAATATTAAGAAGGCCTTTGGAACAAATTAGAGTTAATCTTCAAGAGCTACAGTTATCAGGTGCTAGTATTATAAGAGTATTTGATTTATTTCAAGTAAAATCAAATATAAAATATGGAAAGGAATTTCTAAATCAAAAAGACTCCTTAGAGATACAGTTAAAAAATGTAGATTTTCAATATGAAGAAAGTATAGATGTATTAAAAGATATCTCAATAAAACTGGAAGGTGGGAAGGTACTTGGAATATTGGGACACACAGGAAGTGGAAAAACTACATTAGCTCGTATTATTGTTAGAATGTATGATGTGAAAAAAGGCGTAATTTTATTGAATAAAAAGGATATAAAATCATTAAATGAGCAGGAATTTACAGATAATATAGCATACATAACACAAGATGTTGAGATTTTTAAAGGTACAATAAGAGAAAATATAACTATGTTTAAAAATTACATTGATGATAAACAAATACTAGATAGTATATATAGTTTGGGATTTGGAAAATGGTATGAAAGTTTAAAAAATGGATTAGAAACTAATTTAGAAATGGGTGCAAAAAGTATATCAGTAGGGGAAGCACAATTAATAGCATTTACTAGAGTATTTATAAAAAAACCTAAACTTATAATTCTAGATGAAGCAACATCCAGAATAGATGTTGAAACTGAAAAATTAATAGAAAATGCACTGAATAAAATTTTAAGAGATAGGACATGTATTATAATAGCACATAGATTATCAACACTTAATAAAGCAGATAAAATTATGATTCTTGAAAAAGGTTGTGTAATAGAATTTGGTGAGAGAAAAAATCTTTTAGAAGATAAAAACTCAACATATTACAACTTGATTGAAGGTGGAATAGATGAGGTACTTGTATGAATATGAGAAAAAAGAATAAAAACAAGTACATTATTAATTTAATAATGTACAAGCCAATTTTATACAGTGTTAATATTTTTATGGAACTTTTAATGGCAACAATACCTTTAGCAGAAGGAATTGTTGTAAAGGAGTTTTTTGATATTATGGGTGGAAAAGTTAATTCAAATTTTAATCAATATCAGTTAATTTTTTTTATGGTACTAATTACAATCATTCATGTTATTATAAAAAAAATATACTTTATAAATAGTAGTTTAAATCAGTTTTATATAACTACATTATTAAGAAGAAACATGCTAAATTTAATATTAAAAAAGCCTGGATCAAAAGCCATAAAAACTTCAGTTGGAGAAGTGCTAAATTGTTTTAGAGATGATGTATCCCAAATAGAAACAACGGTTTCTTGGTTAGGAACAGTTATTGGACAAGTTGTACGTGCAATTGGAGCTATTATTATTTTAAGTTATATAAATGTAAAAATCACATTTGCTGTTTTTATACCATTAATTTTAGTAATAAGAATAGCTCAAAAATCAGAAAAGAATATTGAAATTAATAGAGAAAAAGGAAGAATGGCAACTGGAGAAGTTAATGGATTTATTTGTGAGATATTTGATTCTATTTTAACTATTAAGGTGGCAGGTGCAAAACAAGATATAATTAGAAGATTAAGAGTTTTAAATGATAAAAGACATAAGATCATGATTAAAGATACTATTTTAACTCAATTAATAGATTCTATATATAATAATGCAATAAATTTAGGAACAGGAGCAATATTACTTTTATGTGCTAGTTCTATAGGTGAAGGAACTTTTACAGTAGGTGATTTTAGTATATTTGTTTACTATTTAGCATTTGTAACTGATAGTATTGAATCACTTGGAAACTTTATTGTATATTTAAAACAAACTAATGTAGGCTATAGGAATATACTAAAGCAAATTGATATAAATGAAAATTCAAATGAATTATTAAAATATAAAAATATAAATTTGAAAGAAGAAATATTAAAAGAAAGAAATATTGAAGTAAATAATGAAAGTATTATGGATTCATTAATTGTAGAAAAATTAACTTATATATATGATAAATCACAAAATGGAATAAAAGACATAAGCTTCTCATTAAAAAAAGGAGAAATTTTAGTTGTTGCAGGCAGGACTGGGTCAGGAAAGAGTACTTTGTTAAAATCTTTACTAGGACTTTTACCAAAATCAAAAGGAGAGGTTTATTATAATAATAAATGTATAGAAGATAATAAAAGTTTCTTTATACCACCCATAAGTGCATATATGCCACAAATTCCCAGTTTATTTAGTGACACAGTAAAGAGCAATATATTTTTAGGAGTTTCAGAAAATAGCAAGGATTTAGATAAAGCTATATGGGAAGCTGTCTTTGAAAAGGACATTGAGATTTTAGAAAATAAATTAGAAACTGTAATAGGGACAAAAGGAACAAAATTGTCTGGAGGACAAATTCAAAGATTAGCAGCAGCACGTATGTTTGTAAGGAAATCACAAATTTTTATTTTAGATGACATATCAAGTGCTCTTGATATAAGTACAGAAAAAACTTTCTGGACAAGATTACTTAAAAATAATGAATCTAGTTTTATTATTGTATCTAATAAAAGATTTATACTTGAAAAGGCCAACAAGATAATTGTTTTAAAAGATGGTAGAATTGAAAGTGAAGGAACTTTTAATGAACTAATTGAGAAGTCAATGGAATTTAAAAATATTGTTTAAAGTTCATTAATTACATATATTCAAGGGGGGATATGATCTGTTATGATTAAAAATGTAGTTTTTGATTTAGGTAATGTTTTGCTTACATTTAAGCCTATGGAGTATCTTAAGTCAAAATTGAATGATGATAAACTAGCAGAAAAAATTTATAATATTATTTTTAAAAGTGATGAATGGATAATGTTAGATAATGGTGTTATTAAAACAGAAGAAGCTACTGAAAAATTTTGCATGAGAATGAGGAATAAAGAAAATATAATAAAAGATGTAATGAATGATTGGCACAATCTACTTAAACCAATAGATGAAAATATACAAATTTTAAATGATTTAAAGGAAAAGGGATATAAAATTTATATTTTATCAAATTTTCATGATATAGCTTTTGATAATGTATATAAAAAATATGATTTTTTTAAGGATGCAGATGGAATTATTATTTCAGCCAAAATTAAATGCATAAAGCCAGAAAAGGAAATGTTTGAAAATTTAATCAATACCTATAAAATTAAATATGAAGAGTCAATTTTTATAGATGATGTTAAAGAAAATGTAGACATGGCATCATCTCTTGGAATGGATACAATACATTTAGAGGATTATAAAAAATTAAAAGAAAAATTAAATTTAAAAGGTTTCTTATAGAATAGTACTTATGATTTAATATAAATTGGGAGTGAAGATATCTTGTATTATCATCAATCTCAATTTATATTAAGTTTAATGACTGTCACCTAAATTAATAGTGGTATATAAATGGAAAAGTTGTTTATATATGTTTTACTTGGCTATACTCATAAATAAAACATATATAAAGGAGAGATAGTTTTGTCACGTTATGCAAGGATAACTGAAGAAAATGGAATATATCATATAGTAATAAAGGAATCAAAACCAAAGAAGTTATTTTGTAATGAAAAAGATAAAGAAATGTTTATGGAAAAAATGAGAGAAAGTCAAATAAAATATCAGTTTAAAGTATATGGATATTGCCTAATGGATACCCATGCACATTTTTTAATAGATTCCAATGGTGAAAAAATATCAGTAATAATGAAAAGCATAGGACTTAGATATGTAAAATACTATAATAAGAAACATAAAACTAGTGGTTCACTATTAAAGGAAAGATTTTTTAGTGAATTAATAAAATCAGATGAACAAATGTTAAAGGCATCATTATATATTCATGCTAATGCAAGAGATATTAAAGGCTATAGGGATAAATCAGAGGAATATAGATTTTCAAGCATGAAATGCTATTTAGGAAAAAAAGATGAATTTAAAGTAATAGATACAGATTTTGTACTTAGTATACTGGCTACGACAAAGAGGAATAATAGGGAATATTATGCAAAACAATCATACTTAGAGCTATTCAAATTTACACTTACACAAAAGGTAAATCATTTCAATGAATTAAATTTAGATATTCCAATTAAAATTATGAATAAAAATATAGAAATAATACTAGAAGATAAAACATTTGAAAAACCAAGAGAAATATTAAAAAGAGATTTTCCTATAGAAAAAGTAGTAGATTTTGTTGAGAAAGAAACAGGTATATTAAAAAGTTTATTTTTAACCAAAGATGAACATGGAGTAAAGGAAGCTAAGTCACTATTTGTATTACTATCAGGAATATATACAAGAAAAACAACAAGACAAATTGGTGATATGTTAGAATATATGTCTATAGAGGAAGTAAACATATTAAGTAATGAAGGAATTAGATTGATATTAGAAAATGAAAAATATCAATATATAATAGAAAAATTTTATAGAGAAAATAAATAATAAAAAATTTTGATAAATTGCTTGAAAATAATTATAATAAACTAAAAATGTACAAGCTATAAAAAAAAGAAATAAAACACATAATAAATAGTGATAATTAATAGTTGATTTATTATTAATTTATAAAATGCACCTAAAAAGTGACAGTCATTAATAAAAATGACTGTCACCTACAATAATAAATTTTGTGGAGGATTTAATGAAGGAGATAGCATTAATAACAGACTCTAATTCAAGGTTGGCAAGGGTTTTAAAAGAAAATTTAAAGGAAGTTTTTGCTGATAAAATAGTTGTAAATAATTACTTTTTAAAAGAATTTAGTGACGATTTTATTATAGATGAAGAAATTGTACTAGTAATGATAAAGGAAAGGGCTTTTGAAATAAGAAAGCACATAAAACCAAATTCAAAAGTGACAGTCATTAAAAGAACTATTGAAACGAGAGAGATGCCTAAGATATTTTCAATTCCCGAAGGAACTGATGTTTTAGTAGTGAATGACAATAAGGAAACTACATATGAAATAATGAGTTTATTTTATGAACTTGGAATAAATCACTTAAATTTAATTCCGTATTATGAGGATATAGATTATAAAAGTACATATATAGCAATAACACCAGGAGAAAGCAATAATGTTCCTAGTCATATAAAAAATATAGTAGATGTAGGTGATAGAAAGATTGACGTTTCAACTTTTATAAAGTTAATGTCATATATAGATATTAAAGATGAAGATAAGAAATTTTTACATAGTAATCTTATAAAGTACTCAGAAAAATTAGTTAACTCTGATGTTGGAATTAGTGAAAGATATAAAGAATTATTTTTAAGAAATGAAGAATTAGATACGGTAATAAATTTATCTGAAAATGGAATTATATTTACATATTATGATGGAAAAATAACTATATGTAATGAGAAAATGAAAGATATTTTAGGAATAAACAGAAATATTATTGGTGAAAGTATAGATAGTGTATTTAATGATAAATTAAATTTTCTGTTAAATAAAAATGATTTTAAAGATGAAGTTATAGAGTTTAATAAAAGATTTATAAATGTAAATAAACATACTATATGCAGTTTTGGACTTGAAAGTGGGGTATATTATCATTTTCAAGAAATTACATACATAAGACAGCTAGAACAAAATTTAAGTAAGAAGATTAGAGAAAAGGGGCATATAGCAAGATATAATTTTAAAGACATAATAACAAAATCAAAAAGTATGAATGAAACAATAAAATTATCACAAAAAATATCTACATCAGATTTAACTGTACTGATATTAGGTGAAAGTGGAACTGGAAAAGAATTATTTGCTCAATCTATACATAATAATTCACTTAGAAGTAAGCAACCATTTATAGCTGTAAACTGTGCTGCTATGCCAGAAAATTTATTGGAAAGTGAACTTTTTGGATATGAATCAGGAGCATTTACTGGAGCATTAAAGGACGGAAAACAGGGATTGTTTGAGCAAGCTAACAATGGAACTATATTTTTAGATGAAATAGGTGACATGCCATTATATCTTCAAACTAAACTTTTAAGAGTATTGCAAGAAAGACAAGTAACGAGAATAGGTGCAAATAAGGTAATAGATATAAATATAAGAGTTATAGCGGCAACAAATAAAAATCTGTTACAACTTGTAGAGGAAGATAAATTTAGGGGAGATTTATATTATAGATTAAATGTATTACCACTAAATATTCCTCCACTAAGAAAAAGGAAAGAAGATATAGTTGATTTACTTATTCATTTTATAAATAGAGAAATAGAAATAGAAGATTCGGCTAAATATGCACTTGTTAACTATGATTGGCCAGGAAATGTAAGGGAACTTCAAAATTTAGCATCCTATCTAGAGTTAATGTGTGAAAATGTTATATGTGTAGAGGATTTACCATATTATTTTCAACATGATACTGTAAATAAAAATTTTGAAGAGGAAAAAATATTTTTGGAAAATAAGCATAACTTTAACGTTGTTGTTGAGGTATTAAAGGAAATTAATTTTTTTAACAATTTAAATCAAAATATTGGAAGAAATAATATAGTTAAGATATTAAATAAAAAGAATATAGACATAAGTGAAAATGATGTAAGAAAAATATTATTAGATTGCAGCAAGATAGATTTAATTATAAGTGGAAAAGGAAGAAAGGGAAGTGTTATATCGGAAAAAGGTATTAAATTTCTTGAAGAATTCAATAAATAGGTGTAAAAATAGGTGTGTTTATTTTAAAATACACCTATTTTTACACCTATTGAAAATAAAAAGTAAATTCAGAAATTAATTAAGATATTAATATTTTCTAATTAATAAATAAAACTACATGTATTTATTCAAATTATAAATAAAAAGATTCATTTCAATAAAGTTGGCACGCAAATTGCTTTATAAATAATTGAGGTAACAAAAGATAGACTTTAAATTATTTAGGAGGAGTAATTCATGAAGAAAAAGCCCATTATAGGTATTTCAGGAAGTATGATTATTGATGAAGGAGGAATGTTTCCGGGATACAAAAGATCATATGTAAATAATGATTATGTTAGGTCAGTAATTGAGGCAGGTGGTATTCCATTTATAATACCAATGAATAATGATGAAGAAGTTATAGAAAGTCAATTAGATTTAATTGATGGATTAATATTATCAGGTGGACATGATGTAAACCCTTTATTATTTAATGAAGAACCGCATCAAAAATTAGGAGGTATATATCCAGAGAGAGATGATTTTGATTTTAAATTAGTAAAAAAAGCTATGAATAAAAATATGCCTATCATAGGTATTTGTAGAGGACATCAAGTTATAAATGTAGCAAATGGAGGAAGTCTTTATCAAGATTTATCTTTAATTGAGGGATGTTATATTAAACACAATCAAGGTTCATTACCAAGTCAAGCTACTCACACAGTAACTGTTGAAAAGGATTCTGTTTTAGGTGGGATTTTAGGTGAAAAAACATATTCAAATTCTTTTCATCACTTAGCAGTAAAAGATGTAGCTGATGGATTTAGAATAGTAGCTTTAGCTGAAGATGGAGTTGTAGAAGCTATTGAAAGAGAAGAAAAGCCACTAGTTATGGGAATTCAATGGCATCCAGAAATGATGTCAGGAGTAGATAAAGGAATGATGGATATATTTAAATATTTTATAAATGAATGCAAAAATAAATAAAAAGAGGTGTGATTTTTATGGGTAATAAGAAGAAAATAGGTTTTTGGAGTATAGTATTACTTGGTATTAATTCAATTATAGGATCAGGAATATTTCTTTTACCAAATCAAGCTATGGAACTTATAGGTCCAGCAAGTTTATTAGTTATATTGTTTGACATGTTATTAGTTGTTAGTATTGCGTTATGTTTTGCAGAAGTTGGTGGAATGTTTAATAAAAATGGTGGACCATATGTTTATGCAAAAGAAGCATTTGGTGACTTTGTAGGGTTTGAAGTAGGATTTATGAAATGGGCTATAGGAATTATAGCATGGGCAACTATGGCAGTTGGATTTGTTACAGCATTATCAGCAATATGGCCAGCAGCTGGTGAAGGTATGACTAAAAATATAATAATAGTAGCGATTCTAGGGGGACTAGGAGTAGTTAATATTTTAGGTGTAAATATATCAAAAGTTTTAAACAATATAATAACAGTAGGTAAATTATTACCATTAATTATATTCATAGCAGTAGGTATTTTCTTTATAAAAGGTTCAAATTTCACACCAGTATTTCCTAATGGAACATATGTAAGTGGTTCATTTGGTGCAACAGCTCTTTTAATATTTTATGCATTTACAGGTTTTGAATCTATAGCTGTTGCAGCAGAGGATATGGATAATCCAGAAAAAAATATACCAAAAGCAATAATTACAGTAATGATTATAGTATCAGTAGTTTATTTATTAATACAAACAGTATCAATTGGAATATTAGGACAGGGACTTGCAGTAACTAAAACTCCAGTTGCAGATGCTTCATCAATATTTTTAGGATCTTGGGGAGGAATATTAGTAAGTGCAGGAACATTAGTATCTATAGGTGGTATTAACATAGCATCATCATTTATTACTCCAAGAACAGCAGTAGCACTAGCAGAAGATGGATTACTTCCTAAATGTTTAGCAAAATATAATAAAAAAGGAACACCATATATAGCGATAATAGTTACAGTTGCATTAACTATACCAGTTGCTTTATCAGGTAGTTTCACAAAGTTAGCAGCTATTAGTGTTGTTTCAAGATTTGCACAATATGTACCAACATGTTTAGCGGTACTAGTTTTAAGAAAGAAAAGACCAGATTTAAAAAGTTCATTCAAAATTCCACTAGGACCTGTAGTTCCAATACTTGCAATATGCGTAAGTATATGGCTATTATTCCAATCATCAACGGAAAAAATATTATGGGGACTAGGTGGTTTAATAATAGGAATTCCTATATATTTATTAATGATTAAAATGAATAAGAAACATAAAAATGATGTAGAAGATGTTGCTTAAAAGTTTATAGAAATATAATTAATAAAATGGAGGTTACATAAAATATAATTAATGTAACCTCTATTTTTTATTTAGGTTTTATATCTTCGAATATATATTTATGAATTTGATCTTTAACATTTTCTTTATCAAATGTTAAATAGAATACATCATCAATAATTTCGCCACTAGAATACTCATCAGTAGGAAAGCGTTCTTGTTCTAAATTTTTCATTCCAGATGTTAATATAATTGTACCAGTTTTTATTATTTCAGTAGTTGAAAGACTTGTTTTAACAAGTGGGAGTATAGTATCTGCTAATGACATATAATCAGCAACATTTTGCTCTTTGAATTTTTCAAATAAGCTGTTAAGAACTGCTCTATGTCTTTCGGTTCTTTCATAATCGCCATTTCCATCATATCTTATTCTACAGTAAGTTAAAGCTTGTTCTCCATTTAAGGTATATTCACCAGGAGAATATATACCATATGTTGATAAACTAGGAATTTCATAATCTTTTATATTTATATCTACACCACCTAATTTATCTATAATTTGAGGTAACGTAGAAAAGTTAACCATAGCATAGTCATTGATGTTAAGATCAAAGTTAGAGTTTAATGTGTTTATTGCTAGTTCTGGTCCGCCGAAGGAGTATGCATGATTAATTTTATCCATTCCATGATTAGAAATATTTACATAAGAATCTCTCATTATTGATGTAAGTTTTAATTTATTATGAACATTATCTATAGTAAGTATCATTATTGAGTCTGAACGTCCATTTTCATTTTTATCATCTGGCGAGTCAACTCCAAATAAAGCAATATTAGTTATATTTTTAATATCTGGATTTGAATCTATTTTTTCTTTAAATTCTTTTGAAATTCCTAAATCTGTATCATTTTTAGAAATGTTGTGCTTTTGAACTTTATTTGATAAATATAGAGTATACATTGTTAAAGTAGTAATTATTAATAAAACAACAACAATAATAGATATTAATATTTTTTTGGATTTATTTGATTTATCCAATTTAAACACCTCTCCTATTTATGTTAAACATTAGTAAAAATAGTATAGCATACAAATAGCAAAATTGTGTTGAAATTTAGAAAAATATAAATTGTATAAAATCTAAATTAAAAAGTAGTATTGTTAAAGAAAATTATGTACTCTAAAATAAAATCACTACAATAATTATAGTTTAGTATAAAAAATAGTTAGGATAGATACAAATATCAAAATTAAAAAAATAAAATGATATCAAAATTTGATATCATTTTATTTTTTATACTATTTATAATAATTTCAGTTTCAATTGCCACAACAATATCTAATAGCAAAATTATTTATAAGATATAATTCACTTAATAAGTTGTTAACTATATAAGAATATCCAATATTGATAACAGTTGTTAAAATAATGACACTAACTAAAAGAATTATATTGTAAAATACAAATTAATTTAATAGTGTATTATTACAAAATTATTGAAGTTTATTTCTTAATAAATAGTCTGTGTATGTGACAATATTGGAAAGTACAAATTATTATTTACAGTATGTCCAGTCTCCCCACCAACCACAATTTTTGCAGTGATATCTCATAGTACATTTCCCAATTTTCCAGGATTCTATATTAGGATCATCACACATACAACCAGGTCTAGCGCTAGCAACAGTTGTTAAGCCAATTCCACCAATTAAAAGAGCAGCACATGACAGAACAGAAATTTTTTTTATAAGTTTTTTCATAAAAATACCTCCTTCTAATAAAATGTAAAATAATTTAATAACTGTATATATTTTACTATTGAAACAAAAAATATTCAACATTGTTTCATAAATATATAGTTAATTTTATGTAACAATATTGTAAAGTTACATAAAATTAATGAATTAGAAATATAAAAGAGTGTTTAAGTTAAATTTTTTAAACACTCTCTTATAACATTTAAGATAAATTTATATTTTCTACATGGCTGATTTTATCATGTAAGAGTATAGGATTTCTTTTAAAAATATGGCTGACTAAGTGTATAAGTGCAAAACTATTTAGTAGTATTTGCATAATGAATAGTAATATAAAAAAATCATATTTTTCTATTCTAAGTAAAAAATCAATTCCATTATTAAGTATGTAAGATGAAAGAAAAAATCCATATAGTAAAATACCATATCTTTTAAATACTTGTTTAAAACTTAATTTGTCAGTTGGTCCTTTTAGCTTAATTTTTAATATATATTTTCCAAGCGTAAATCCATTTGAGTAATATGGTACTAAAATGAAATATATAAAAGTTACAAAAATAAATGAAAAGATGTTTTCTTCATTAAAGAAAAAGAAACATATATTCCAATCGATTAAAAAAGCTAAGATGCGTTTAGGATAACTTGGTGAAGAGCCTTTATTAAATGTTTTGGATTTTATAATATTTATATCAGGTAAAATATATTTAAATAGTGGTGTTATTGAGTACCCAATTAATCCACCCAACGTATTTATCATAAGGTCATCTACATCAAATAATCTATAAGGATATTTGTAAATTCCATATATACCAGTTAATTGTGTAACCTCAAAAAACACAGCTACTAAAAAAGATATAAGTAAAGTTTGGTTAAAACTTTTTTTGAAATAGTATCTAAGATAAACTCCCAGAGGTATTGTAAGTACAATGTTAAAGAAAACTTGCATAAAAGCTGGCTCAGAAAATATATGCAAGTATGTATTAGGTTTAGTTAATATAACACTTGTTTCAGATAAAAAATCTTTTATAAATGTAAATGGAATCAGTTGAGTATTAGAGCCTGTAAAAAAAGGTTCATCAACTTGTGGTAATGGTAATAAAGTCATAAAAAAAGCTGTAATACAATAAAAAACAAATGTATAAAAAATAAATATTTTAAATTTGTTATTTGTTCCATATTTTCTATAATTATATACAGCATATGGAATGCATATTATAGAAGTTAATATTGGAAATAATAATACTGCTACTTTTATTGGAAATAAATAAGCACTCAAAATAGAAAACCTCCTAAATTTTAAATAGTTCATAAATAAATTAATATGTTTAACTATATTTTGTACAGTGAAACAATTAATATGATTATAATAACTTCGTTTAATTTAATTCATAATTAAGTAGAATTAATAAATTTTTGTAGTAAATAATTAATAATAGAAATTAATCAATATTTAACAATTTTAATTAAAGTTGAATTAGGATAATTGGTAATATATTTATAAAATTATAAAATGTCAAAACAAAGTATTAAGTTAAAAGTTTAATTCATGAACTTGACATGCATTTTTAAATATGGTATATAAAAGATATGCTGTTAGCACTCGTTGTGATATAGTGCTAACAAAATAGAAATAAAAATAAATTAAATATATAGTCTTTATGGTGAAGGGAGCATTTGAAAATGGAAACTAAACAATTTAAAGCAGAGTCTAAGAGATTATTAGACATTATGATTAATTCAATTTATACTCATAGAGAGATTTTTTTAAGAGAGTTATTATCTAATGCAAGTGATGCAATTGATAAGATTTATTATAAAACATTAAGTGATGATTCGTTAACTTTTAACAAAGAAGATTATTATATTAAAGTAATGCCAGAAAAAGAGAATAGAGTGTTAAGAATATGTGATACTGGTATTGGAATGACTGAAGAAGAGTTAGAAAACAATTTAGGAGTTATTGCAAAGAGTGGTTCACTTCAATTTAAGAAAGAAAATGAATTAGAAGAAGGTCATGATATAATTGGCCAGTTTGGTGTTGGGTTTTATTCAGCATTTTTAGTAGCGGATAAAGTTACTGTTATAACTAAAGCTTTTGGAAGCGATAAAGCTTACAGATGGGAATCACAAGGGGTAGAAGGATATACAATTGAAGAATGTGATAGAGATTCTGTAGGTACAGAAATAATATTAAAAATTAAAGATAATACAGAAGATGAAAATTTTGATGATTATTTAGATGAATATAGTTTAAGAAATTTAATTAAAAAGTATTCTGACTTTATAAGATATCCAATTAAAATGGAATTAACAAAAAATAAGTTAAAAGAAGGTAGTGAAGAAGAATACGAGGAATATAAAGAAGAAGAAACAGTAAATAGCATGGTTCCTATTTGGAGAAAAAATAAAAATGAACTTACTGAAGAAGACTATAATAACTTCTATAGTGAAAAACACTTTGGATTTGATAAACCTATAAAACATGTTCATATTAGTGTAGATGGTATGGTAAGTTATAATTCAATATTATTTATTCCAGAAAAAGCTCCATATGATTTCTATACAAAAGAGTATGAAAAAGGATTAGAGCTTTATTCAAATGGTGTTTTAATAATGAATAAATGTGGTGATTTATTACCAGACTACTTTGGATTTGTAAAAGGTATAGTTGATTCAGAAGATTTTTCACTTAACATATCTAGAGAAATATTACAACATGATAGACAATTAAAATTAATAGCTAAAAATATAAAAAATAAAATAAAAGGTGAACTTGAAAATCTATTAAAAAATGATAGAGAAAAATATGAGAAATTCTATAAAACTTTTGGCTCTCAATTAAAATATGGTGTATATAGTGAATTTGGAAGCAATAAGGATGTACTTCAAGATTTATTAATGTTCTATTCATCTAAAGAAAAGAAAATGGTAACTTTAAATGAATATGTATCTAGAATGCCAGAAGATCAAAAATACATCTACTATGCTGTTGGTGATTCAGTGGAAAGAATTGAGAAACTTCCACAAACAGAATTAGTATTAGATAAAGGATATGAGATATTATACTTTACTGAAGAAGTAGATGAATTTGCAATTAAAATGATGATGAATTATAAAGAAAAAGAATTTAAATCTGTATCTAGTAGTGATTTAGGAATAGAGACAGAAGACGATAAAAATTTATCTGAAAATGAAGAGAATAAAGGAGTTTTTGAAGCTATGAAAAATGTATTGGCTGATAAAGTTAAATCAGTTAAAGCTTCAAAGAGATTAAAAAATCATCCAGTATGTTTATCTAATGAAGGTGAACTTTCAATAGAGATGGAAAAAGTTTTAAAAGCTATGCCAAATGGTCAAGATGTAAAAGCGGATAAAATTTTAGAGATAAATGAAAATCATGAAGTATTTAAAGCTTTAAAAGATGCTCATGAAAAAGATGAAGAAAAATTCAAATTATATACAGATTTATTATATAATCAAGCTTTACTTATAGAAGGATTAGCTATAAATGATCCAGTAGAATTTACAAATAACATCTGTAAAATAATGAAATAATGTGATATTAAAATGGTTTCTATTATTTAGGTAATAGAAACCATTTTATATTTTATAAATAAAGATCCTTTTAAGGAAAAATAAGAAAATAAAGAATTTTATTTACAAGGAAAATAAAGTATTATATAATAAATTTAGGAAATGAAGAAGTATAATTTGTATGTGGGCACTTAAATTATATGGAGTTAGTAGTGCAACCGACCTAATTATAATTAAAAAAAATTAGGAGTGTTAATATGAAAAGTAAACAAGTTAAAGTTATTACATCATTATTTTTAGGTACAGCAATGGTATTTGGAGGAGTGATTCCTACAGTTACAGCTAAAACAATGGAGAGTTCTAAAATTCAATATAATGTAGTAGATGAAGAAAGTCCAATGAGTATTTGGAACGCACAAGAAGGATTAAATCAAAATGAAAAGAACCCTTACATAAAAGGTAGTATTGCAATTTATAACGGTAAAGTATATGAATGCAAAAGATTTCATTATCCTCAACTAGGCTGGAATCCAAGTGAAGCAAGAATGTTTTGGAAATCAGTAGGTGTTGTGCCAGAATGGTATACAGATGAAACTCACGTTGAAAGTAGCAAAGTTCCATATCAAAAAGGTGATATTGTAAGTTATAATTCAAATATTTATAAATGCAAAAGATTCCATTATGCACAACCAGGTTGGAATCCATGTGAAGCACCAATGTTTTGGGAGTTAGTTAAATAGAAAAGTAGTAAGCTATAGTATAAATAATATTGTACTATAGCTTTTTGTTTTATTTAAACAATAATTTGAATAAATGGAAATTAAGTTGACAATTTATTGGAAAATGTATATTATAAATACATAAAGTGAGTGTGTCTAAGCAAAAGTGAGCGACACAGGGATTAATCCTACACGTAGATACCACTACGGAGTCACTACTAAAGTGAATTCGTAGTGTTTTTTTTATATAAATTTTAAATTTAGTGAATTGAATGAAAAATACTTCAAGAATAATGTTAAGAAAATTTTGTGATTTAGGGGATGATTAAATGAACTTTTTAATAAGGCCAGTAGTAAAAGAAGATGCAGAGTTTATAAATGAAATAAGACGTCAAGATGGTGTAAGAGAAAATACAATGGGGATTGTTAGTGAAAGAATTTCAAGATCACAAAGAATTATTGATAATCTTACAGAAAATGATCATATGATAGTGGCTGAAATATTAGAAGATGGAGTGAAAAAAGTTATAGGAGTAGCTTCTTTATCTGTAAACAAATCTAATAGAGTAAGACATTCAGGAAGTATGGGAATAAGTATAGGAAAAGATTACCAAGGAAATGGTATTGGAACAGCGCTTATGAAAGAATTACTTGATATAGCAGATAATTGGTTAATGTTAGTTAGAATAGAGTTAGGCGTATTTGTGGACAATGAAAAAGCTATAAGCCTTTATAAATCATTAGGATTTGTAATTGAAGGAAAAAGAAAATATGCAATCATAAGAAATGGAATTTATGAGGATGAATATATAATGGCTAGATATAATTATAAACTTATTAAGTAGATTTAAATATTTGACTTGTATATTAAATTTAAAAAATATTTTTAATACACAAGTCAAATTAATATAAAAAAATTAAAATTGTATAAAAGGGGATGGGGATATATGTTAAGTTGTTTTAAAAGTGATAGTGATGTTTTACTTAAAAAACCATTTAAGGATTATGATGTCCAATTTAATCTTTTTTATAGAATAAGTGAGGGAAATGAAGTTTTAGCTTTAAAGACAGAAGAAGATGATTTAATAGCAATGTGCAATCCAGGGCATGATATGTGGATTTGGGCAATACAGGATATGGCTGAGGAAAAGCTTGATATTGTAACAAATGAACTTTGTGATGTACTTAATGAAAATAGCATAAGTGGAGTATCAGGTGAACCTGATTTTATATCAAAAATATCAAAAGTTTATGAAGATAAGTTTAATGTAGAATGTAAAAAATATATAGGAATGGGTGCATATAAATGTACAAAAGTAATATTAGACAAGTACTCAAAAGGGAAAATGGTTAAAGCAAATTTAAAGCATACAGATATAGTTTCACAGTATTTATCAGATTTTAATGAATCATCAGGTGAAGAAGGAATAGATAGAGAAAGAAAAATACTAGAAGCAATGGAAATTATAAATAATAATGATTTATTCTTATGGGAAGTAGATAAAAAGATTGTAGCAATGGCAAGGGTTGTTCATAAAACTTTAGAATATGCTAGAATAACTAGTGTATATACAAATAAAAATGAAAGAAATAACGGATATGCAAGTTCGTTAGTTGCTAAATTAAGTGAAAAATTATTAGAAGAAGGATTAACACCAATGCTGTATGCAAATTTAAATAATAAAACAGCAGTAAATGTATATAAAAACATTGGATATGAAGAATGTGGAGATGTAGATAGTGTTATGTTTATATATTAGGAGGAGAAAATATGTATAAAGGTGAAAAGATAAGGCTTAGAGAATATAAAAAAGAAGACATTAAATTGGCACAGGAGTACGTTAATGATTCAGAAATAAAAAAACTTTTAAATCCAGGAATTCCTTTTCTGTATACTTATGAAGATGAAGAAAAATGGTATGAAAATTTAAGTGCAAGTAAAGATACTTATAACTTTGCAATAGAAACATTAGAAGATAAAAAATATATAGGTGGTTGTGGTATAAATGAAGTAGATTGGAAAAACAGTTACGTAGTGGTAGGGATTTTTATAGGAGACAAAGATTATTTAGGAAAAGGATATGGAACAGATGCTATGAAAGTCTTAATGCACTTTATATTTGAGCAAATGAATATACACAAAATAAAGCTAAATGTATTTTCTTTCAATAAAAGAGCTATAAAATCTTATGAAAAATGTGGATTTAAGGTTGAAGGCATATTAAGGGACGAACTTTTTGTTGATGGAAAATATCATGATGAAGTTTCTATGGGAATTTTAAGAGAAGAATATTATAATAGTTAAATATGTAGTAAGATTTATGGTTAGAATGTTATAATTTAGGAGTGATGAAAACAAATGATGAAAAAAAAGTGGGTACAGTTAAATATGAAGGAGCAAATAAAGATTTCCACAATGCTTAGAGAAAGGTATATTAATTTTATAGTAGAAAATAAAAGAAAACCTAGCAAAGATGAAAGAAGAGTTATTGCAGGAAATGTATATTTAGAGATTCAAGAAGTAGGCTGTGAGGTAAGTGATAATGAGATATGCAAGTATTTTGAAAGCAAAGTTTCTAAATATGATAAATCAATAGAAAAAATGGATTTGTATTAAATATAGCACTTAAAACTGTGAATTTGATTTGTGATGTAAGTAGATGGAAATCAACCCAATTAAAATTAACAATTATATTATGCAAGAATTAACATTATATTAATTTTTTACATGGACAACTTATGTCTCATTAAAATAATATAATTTATATAGAGAGATTTTTAATGAGAGTTGGGGTAATATAAATGATTGGATATAGTAACTTTTCGAAAAACTTAAAAAAGTTAAGAATAAATTTAAACTTAAGTAAAGATGAACTAGCATATGAACTAGGTCTTAGTATAGCAACTTTAGAAATGTATGAAAACTTAGAAGCGTATCCAGATGAGATGACAATTAAAAAGATTGCGGAGTTTTTTAATTGTAGTAAAAATGAATTATGTATAAGCTAAAAAATAAGGTGTTGAATTAACACCTTATTTTTTATAATAAAAGTAATACAACTATGAAAACTAGAGTTCTGGGAACATTTAAGTTATTTTTGTGAAACTAAATGTTTATTGCTCGTATTTAATCGTTTTGTATAGCTGAAGTTTCCTTTTTCATGTTCCATTGAGATATAAATTTATTATAATCTTTTTTATATAGATTATTAAGTTTTTCAGAATATCCGACAAAAGTTTTAGAACAATTTTGGGATATATGGCAAATGACATCATCTATCAAATTATTGCCTTTTGCAATATTTATTGTATAAGTTTTCTTATCGGAAAAGTTAAGAACTAACATATTACTTTTGGCAACAGTTATAATTCCACCTGCTTTTTGTTTCACAGTTTTTTTGTATGCCCAAACTAATTCTTTTAAAGGAAGTGCTAAAGTTATTTGTTGTGTATTAACAACTATATAATTTTCAGTAATATAAATTGGTCCATTTATATATGTATTAGGTAGATTTAATTCTTTATCAATTTGAATTAGAGCTTCATCTAAATTACCTAATGAAAAATTTTTAAGACTTTTTAAAGCAATGTTATTTTTTCTCATAACAAAGAAGTAAAGAAAAGCAATAAACAATAAGCATAAAATAGCACAAGTAAAGCAAATTAAAGCTGATTGTAATGGGGTTTCATAATGTAAATATTGATAATAGGGTTTTAATTGTGAATTAGTGCCTAAAAATTCATTTTCTGAAATTGATGTTTTAATTAAAGCTAAGTCTTCATCAGGAAGCTCACGTAGGTGACCAGTAAATATGTATGAGTTTGATTTTCCTTCAGAGAGTTCAAAATAAATTTTATTTGGCAAATCTATTGGCAGAATAAAAGCATCTAATTTTATTGCCATTAAGTGAGATGTAATTCTTTCATTTAACTTTATCCCAAATTTGCTAGTTGTTTCTGTAGTAGAAATATTTAAATCATATAAATCATTAGATGATACTTGGATATAAGAATGATTATTAAGGGCCATTTTATAATCATCTAAATTTTTAACTATCATGGGGTTAGTTGAGTGATCATAATAATTATACAGTCCTGCAAGTATAAATCCTAAAATTATCAACATACAAAATGATAATGCTAAAATTTTAGAATGCCATCTTTTTTTATAAATTTTCATAAAGCTTGTTTGTCTCATAAATAAATTCTCCTTTTTATACCTTTTAATACTTATTATTTAAAAAATATAAAATTTTAATAATAAGTATATTATAAAATTCGATTAAAAGTTACAAAAGTTGATAGTTTAATTGTATATATATTATTTTTTTACAATATACTAGATTATACAACTTTTAAATAACTAAATTGTAAAAAAATATAAAAATTGTTATAATATTAAAAAGCTTAGGGGGATAAATAAATATGGTTATAAGAGATTATAATAAAAAGGCGTATGTAGAGTTAAATGATGGAAAATTAACTTTTTATAAAAAGTTTAGAACAAAAGAATATGATGGTAAGGATATAAAGGCTGCTTATTTAGATGATAATTATGTTTTTAAAATGTTATATAAAAATAAAGTAATTACACATAATATTGTGAACACACTTTCAGAAGATAAATATTTAGTAGAAGCTTTATTACTTCAACTTAATAAGGAAAAAAATATTTTTTATAGTAGTTATTATCAAGATGCAAGAGTGGTAGGGTATGTATGGTTAGTAATGTCTATAGTAAATATTATTCAAGCAAGAAATTCATGGATAAGTATAGAGTTTTGGTCAGTTTTACTTATATGCTCAATTTCTTTAATATTAGGAAAATCATATGACGGAAAAATATTTTTATATAAAACTACAGAAAAAAATATTTTTATTGGAAATAAATTAGATAAAAAAATAGATGAATTTAATATAAATACTGATTTCAATTTTGATTTTAAAAATAGTGGAAATTGCTATATATTGAAAAATGGAAAAAAGAAAATGCATATAATAAATAATGTACTTTATCCAAGATATTATAAAGAGGAATTAGAAAATTTATATAAAAATAAAGCTTCTTAAAAAAAGTGCTGAGATTTTAAACTCAGCACTTTTTTATGCAGGATGGGGTAAACCACTATGAGGATTGTTGTAATTTACAAATTCTAAGTCTTTACCTTTATTAAAATATTCACAACCATTAAATGGGGATAATCTATTATATATTGCGCCAGCTAATGGATTGTGGATTTTTTTATAATAACAATATATTTCTTCAGATAATATATTTGTAGGATATTCTCTTCCTTGTATTTTAAAACTATCAACATAAGGTTCAAACATATAAATATATTCTGGTGGTATATATATTAAATCATCTTTATTAATATTTTTTAGACAAGGAACTTTTGATGATGTTTCTTTAGTACTACTCCAATGGTCTTTAGCAGATTTACAATTATAAACACAATAAGAATTTGCTATTAATGTATATTTATAAAAGCTAGGCAATTCTTTTAGTTTGCATAATGCTCTGTTAAATGGAAAGTGCAAAACTATTTTGTCATACATAGAATAATCATTTTCCCATAGATCTTTTGCAGATAATATCTTGGTAATTGAAGCTACTACTTTAAGCTTAGAGTCTATTTTTTTTATATTTTTAGCAAGTTCATCAGAATTCACGATAAAAGAATCTACTCCAAGTTTTAAATAATAGTCTAGTATATTACTAGCTATAGGGGTATCCTCTTGAAAGAGTATAGCTGGTTTTATTCCATGTTTTTGTATTTCTTTTATAAAGTTTGTATAATCATCTCGTGAATTTGGAACGGTGTATGTCCAATTTGATTTAGCAACTCCTTCAACATGACTTCTAGCATTACTACTATCATCTTTGAAAGGTGATAAAAATAAAAATTCAATCCAGTCTTTATCTATATTGTCATCAATAAAATTTAGTAAATTTAAATCAAAATTAAATGGTAATTCGTATTTTACCATAATAACACCTCTTTATATGTAAAATTATTCAATAAAATTACTTTTAATACCTTTTAATTTTACTCCTGAAAAATCAAAAATTATAATTTAATTTAGGGTTGTTTTAATCTAAAAATAGTTATTTCAACTTATTATATGTAAGTTATCTTATTTATTTACAAATTTATAAAAAATAATCATAAAATTAGATATTTTACTTAAAAGTTATTAGAATATAATTTATAAGATAAAATGTAAAGTAAGAAGGAGATAAATAATGAAAAATAAAGTGTTAGTAGATTTTGAAGTTATAGAAAATCTTACAAAACTAGATAAAAAAAATTTGATTGAAAGAGCATTAAAACTTTCGGAGGAAGTAGGAGAAGTATCTGAGGCAATATTAAGTTATTCAAATGCATGTGGATGTGGATATAAGAATAAAGATAAAAAAGATGTAATTGAAGAATGTTTAGATGTAATTATAGTTGCAACTTCTTTAATAAGTCAAGTTAGTGATAATGAGGTAGATGAAAAGTTAGTAGAAGAGTTGTATTCTAAAAAAATAAATAAATGGAAACAGAAATCTGAAGAATAAAAATAATATATAAAAAACTCTAGGTAAAGTAGAACACCTAGAGTTTTTTTTAAAAATACTATATTTGAATAGATTTTAATATTAAAATAGAAATTTAAAATATTTGGAAATATAATTGACAAAATATTCAGAAATGATTAAACTTAAAATTAAGTTAATTCAGTATACTAATTAAACTAAATTAATTTTATATTTCAAGATGAGGTGAGGAAAGTGACTAAAAAACAATATGATGTAATAGTTATTGGCTCAGGTGTAGTTGGTAGTGCTATTGCAAGAGAATTTTCAAGATATGATTTAAATGTAGGGGTATTAGAAAAAGAATTGGATGTAGTATGCGAAACTAGTGGGAGAAATAGTGGAGTACTTCATGCTGGCTTTAACAATAAACCAGGTTCGCTTATGGCAAAATTTTGTGTAGAAGGAAATCAGGGTTTTGATAAAGTAGCAAAAGAACTTAATATACCTTTTAAAAGAACTGGTAAGTTAGTAACTGGTTTTAGTGATGAAGATATAAAAGTATTGGAAGAGCTAAAAGAAAAAGGAGATAAAAATGGTGTTAAAGGTTTAGAAATTGTATCTGAAAAAAGAATTAAGGAATTAGCACCAAATGTTAAAGGAACAAAAGCATTATATTCGCCAATGACAGGAATATTGGATCCATTTATATACACGATTGCATTAGCTGAAAATGCATGTGAAAATGGAGTTGAATTTTATTTAGGTAGAGAAGTTAAAGAGATAAAGAGAAAAGAACAATACTATGAAATTATAACAAATAAAGAAACATATTTTACTAAATGGGTAATAAATAGTGCTGGATTAAATTCAGATAAAATAGCTAGAATGTTAGGGATTACAGACTATACAATATATCCATGTAGAGGAGAATATTTTATTTTAGATCAAAAGGCAGGAAAATATTTAAATATTCCAGCATATCCAGTACCAAATAAAAAAGAAGGTGGACTAGGAATACATCTTACACCTTCAATACATGGAAATATATTTATAGGTCCAAGTGCTGATTATATAGATGAAAATGATAACTATTCAGCTACTGAAGAAGTTATGGACATGCTTGTTAGGGAAGGTAGAAAAATATTACCACAAATAAAAAGAGAACATTTTATTAGAAATTTTTCAGGTATTAGACCAAAACTTGTTAGTAAAGAAAAAGGGGGATACGCTGATTTTGTAATTGAGGAAAGAAAAGAAATACCAAATGTAATTAATTTAGTGGGAATTGAATCTCCAGGATTAACATCAGCAGTACCTATTGCAAGATATGTAGTAGAAAAAATAAAAAACAAGGAAACTTTAAAAGAAAATAAGAAATTTAATCCTATAAGAAAAGGTATAGTGAAATTTTCAGAGCAGTCAGAAGAAAAACAAGCAGAATTAATAAGAGAAAATCCAGATTATGGTGAAATAATTTGTAGATGTGAAACTATTACTAAAGCAGAAATACTTAGTGCTGTTAGAAATCCTTTAGGGGTAGGTACTGTAACTGGAATTAAATATAGAACTAGGGCTATGATGGGAAGATGTCAAGGAGGATATTGTCAAACTAGAATTGCAGAAATTATTATGAAAGAAAAAAATAGTAATACAGATGAATTAAAATATTCAAGGGAAAATGGAAAGATGTTTGTAGGGAAGGTGAGATAATGGAAGCTATATTAAAAGATGCAATTATTATTGGTGCAGGGCCTGCAGGACTTGCAGCTGCTTTGAAATTAAAAGAAAAAGGGATAGATGACATACTGATATTAGAGAGAGAAAATAAGGAAGGCGGTATACTAAGACAATGTATTCACGATGGATTTGGTCTTGTAAGATTTAATGAAGCACTTAGTGGGCCCGAATATGCAAATAGGTTTGCATTATTAGTTAAAAGTGCAAATATTGAAGTAGAAACAGGTGCAACTGTAATAAATCTTACTAATAATAAAGAAGTTGTAGCAGCTACAAGAAATGGACTTAAAAAGTATAAAGCTAAAGTGGTTGTTTTAGCTATGGGATGCAGAGAAAGGACAAGAGGAGCAATTAGCATTCCAGGTACTAGACCAGCAGGTGTATTTACAGCAGGGGTAGCTCAAAATTATATGAACTTAAAAAATATTATGGTAGGAAAAAAAGTAGTTATATTAGGTTCTGGAGATATAGGACTTATAATGGCAAGAAGACTTACATTAGAAGGTGCAAAAGTTTTAGCAGTAATAGAAAAGTTACCATATCCAAGTGGACTTCCAAGAAATATTCAGCAATGTTTAAATGATTATGATATTCCATTATATTTAAGTCATACAGTAACTAATATTAAAGGGAAAGAAAGATTAGAATCTGTAATTGTAAGTAAGATAGATGAAAAAGGACAAGTAGTAAATGGTAGTGAGACAGAATATAAATGTGATACTTTAATATTGTCAGTAGGTCTTATTCCAGAAAATGAATTATCAATTAAAGCAGGTGTTGAACTTGATGAAAGGACTAAAGGACCAATTGTAGATGAAAACCTACAAACTAGTGTTGAGGGAATTTATGCTGCTGGCAATGTACTTCATGTACATGATTTAGTTGACTTTGTATCTAATGAGGGAGAAAAATTAGGTGAGTCAGCAGCAAGATATATAAGGTGTCAAAATGAAGAGAAAAGCAAAATACTTGTAAGTGGAGATAAAACTATTAATAATGTAGTTCCACAAAAAATAAGTGGTGAAAAAGATATAGAAATTTCTTTAAGAGTATCAAAACCTTCAAGAGATGGTGCTATAGAGATTAGACAAGGTGATAAACTAATTAAAGTGAAAAAACTTAAAAAATTAAATCCAGCTGAAATGATACACATAACATTAAAAAAAGAAGAAATTATTAGCAAAGAACATATTAAGGTGGTGGCTGTTTAATGAAAAAAGAAATGACATGCATAATTTGTCCTAATGGATGTGAATTGTGTTTAGATATAGAAGGAAAAAACATAAAAAATATAATTGGAGCATCTTGTAAAAGAGGTATAGAGTATGCATCACAGGAGATAACAAATCCTAAGAGAACAATTGCATCATTAATTAAGGTTAAAAATGGTGAAGAATCTTTAGTTAGTGTGAGAACTAATAAAGCTATACCTAAAGAAAAGATATTTGATGTTATGAAAGAAATTAAAAACAAAGAGATTGAAGCACCTATAAAAGTAAATGAAATAATTATTGAAAATGTTTTAGGGCTTAATTCAAATATTATTGCAACAAAAAATATATGTAAGAAATAGATTTGTAAAAATTTCAAATGTGAATTAGAATTATCATATAAAAAATAAAAACAATAGTTTAGTATAATAATAAAATTACTAAGGGGGATTGTTATGGAGCTTTTAACTGCATTTGGGAGTATATTTAGTATTATAATAATGATAGCTATTGGATATATTTTGACTAAAAAGGAATGGATAGATAAAAAGGGAGCAAAATTATTTTCAAGAATTGTAATAAATGTATCCTTACCAGCATTAATGATCAATAATCTTATGTCTGATTTTGACAGAGCAAAACTTTTAAGTTTAGGTAAAGGATTAATAGTGCCATTTCTTTCAATAGCACTTACTTATTTGATTGGTAAAGTGTTTATAAAAGTGTTTAATATTACACCTAAGAGAAAAGGAACATTTTTATCAATGTTTTTCGTATCAAATACTATATTTATAGGATTACCAGTTAATTTAGCATTGTTTGGTTCAGAAAGTGTACCTTATGTTTTATTATATTATATAGCAAATACTACATTTTTCTGGACTATAGGAGTTTTTGAAATAAGCAAGGATGGTGGTGGAGAGCTACAAGGCTTTTTATCACTAAACACATTAAAAAGAATATTTTCACCTCCGTTAATGGGATTTATAGTTGCTATAATATTAATTATGTTAGCAGTTCCAGTACCTAAATTTATCATGGATACTTGCAAATATTTAGGTAACTTAACTACACCTTTATCAATGCTATTTATAGGTAACACAATGTTTTATATAAATTTAAAAGGGTTACATTTTGATAAAGATATATGGGGTGTTTTATTAGGAAGATTTATTATATCACCATTATTAGTTGTAGTATTATGCAAATTCTTTCCATTACCTAGTCTTATGGCAAAAGTATTTATTATACAAGCGGCAATGCCTGTAATGACTAATACAGCTATAGTATCAAAATCATATGATGCTGATTATCAATATGCAGCTATTATGATTACAATATCTACAATATTGAGTTTATTTATAATTCCTATATATAAAATACTTTTACAATAAAATATAATATTAGTCATATAAAAAATCACCAACCTTAAAAGTAGTTGGTGATTTTTTATATTTAAAACAAATTAAATTTAATTTGTTTTAAATGTGTTATGAAAAACACTCGGAAGTTCTTTTGTAACACCATATGCGTGTTCAAGATGGCTACGCATAGCATTTCTAGCTAGTTCTTCATTTCTAGATATAAGTGCGTCATAAATAGCTTTATGCTTTTCTATAGTATTGTTTCTATCATCATTTGTTAATGCCATATGTATTTGCTCTAATTGGTCATAAATTAAAGCATTGAGTGTATTCATTAACTTACAACATAATTCATTTTTAGAACTGTTTAAAATAGTTATATGAAATAATTGATCAAGTTTAGTAAAATTTTTAATGTCGCTTTTGTCTAAATCAATTAATTTATTTGATATATCCTTTAGTTTATTAAAATCTTCATCTGTTGCTCTTTTAGCTGCTAAACCAACCATTTCTAGTTCAATAGACATTCTAAGTTCAAATAAATCAGTATTACTTGTTTTTTCAAATGCCAATATATAAGTTAAAGGTAAGTAATAATTGTTGTTTTTAGGGTCACTAATTGATATTCCTTTTCTTGGAGAAACAACTACAATTCCAAGGAACTCCATGACACGTAAAGCTTCACGCAATGTTGGTCGACTAACATTTAATATTTCCATTAACTCTGGTTCGTTATATAATTTTTCACCATATTCAAGTTGGTTACTAATTATTAGGTTAATAAATGTTTCGATTATCTGAAAATATGCTTTTTTATTTCTTATTGGTTGTATATTTAAGTTATTCATGATTCACCTCAAAATATTTTTTGTTATATTAATAAAAAATAGTAGAAAAACTTCAATTGATTTATGTTTAATAATTATTTAGGTAATAAAATAGAATTAAATTAAAGCTTGAAAGTAGTTCACTATATATGTATTATATACTTTATTTTAAATGTTAGGTTATGAAGTGTCTATAAAGATGTATAAATTTAAAATTGTATGCATATTAAAATTTGTGAAGTTTTAGTAAATACTTTATTTATTATTAAAGTTATAGTTTAATAATACGAGTATATTTTAGTTAAGGTTCAAATAATATTAATGAAATTACAGTAAAATAAATTATTTTTATAATGTTTTTCTTATAAAAGAAGTACAAATAAAATAGATAGTTTTTTGTATACATAGAATACATATAATGGATTAATTATATGTATTCTATGTAGTTTTTTCGTGGAAATAAAGTTAATTTAAAAAAGAGCAGCTTTTAGCTTAAAAAAATATTTGAATCTACAATACTTATAGATGAAAGAAAGGGCGAAGTACAAATGAATTTAAAAAAAATTAAATTATCAACTAAGCTTATAATGGGCTTTGGAATGATTATATGTCTTATGATGATAATATCATTGACAACTATATTTGAATTAAAGGGTATAGAAAAATCATTAGCAGAAATAACTATAACAAATAGTGAAAAACAAGAAGTTATAAATAATATGAGAGCAGATATAAATGAAATATCAATATCTATAAGAAATTTATGTATTAGTAATAGCAACGAATTTATGAAAATGCAAAAAGAAAATATAGATAAAAAAGTAGAGGATTATATGAAGTTAGAATCCCAACTTAAAGAAAACATTACAAGACCACAAGGCAAAGAAATAATGGCTAAGATTGAAAAAAGCAGAGTGGATGGAATAAATATAGTATACAAGGCTATTGAAGATGGTATGAAGGAAAATGTAAGTAATAAAGAATTAGAAAATATAGTATCAAGTTTAGAAACACAAGGAAATCAATGGTCAATAGATATAAATGAAATGCTAAATTGGATAAATGATATAAGTAAAGGAGTAGCAGGCAAAACTAGCTCTGATATGAATAGGTTTATAAGCATTTTAGGAGTTTTATCTATTGTAGGAATAGGAATAGGAGTTTTCTTTGGATATTTAATATTAAAAACTATAAAAGAACAAATGAGGGAAGTTGCAGAGGCTACTAAAAAGATAGAAGATGGAGATTTAAGTGTAGAAATAAAATGCTATGCTAAAGATGAAATAGGTCAGACAGTAATAGCTATTAACAATGCAATTAAAAAGTTAAAAGAAACAATGATTTCAGTAAAAAGTGAAAGTAATGATATAGCAAAAAGTGTTAAAGTCACTAGTGAAATGTTTAATGATGTATATGATGAAATACAACAGGTATCAGCATCAACAGAAGAAATATCTGCTGGAATGGAGGAATCTTCAGCATCAGTTCAAGAAATTACATCTATGGCAAATACAGTTAAGCAAGAGGCAGAAACATCTTCAGAAAGGGCTAAAGAAGGTCTTGATATAGCTATTGGTATACAAAAAAGAGCTGAAAGTATAAAAAATAATTCATCTAAATCTAAAGAGAATGCTGAAAAAATATATGAAATTTCAAAAAATAAACTTGAAAAAGCTATAGAAGATTCTAAAGTTGTAGAAAATATTTTAGATATGGCTAATAGTATTTTAGGAATATCAGAACAAACTAATCTTTTAGCATTAAATGCAGCTATAGAAGCAGCTAGAGCAGGGGAACATGGAAAAGGATTTGCTGTAGTTGCAGAAGAGGTTAGAAAACTTGCAGAAGAATCATCTAATGCTGTTACAGAAATACAAAGTAATGTTAATAAGGTTTTAGGTGCAGTTGAAGAACTTTCAAGTTCTTCAAAAGAAGTGTTAAAATTTATAGAACTAGATGTACTTAAAGATTATAATGAACTTATAAATGTTAGTATTGAATATAAAAATGATGGAGATACTGTGAAAGATTTAGTAGAAAATTTTGCTAAGGTAGCAGAGAATGTTTCAAATTCAATAGATAATATAGTAATGAGTATGGAAGAAGTATCTACTTCTGTAGCACAAGTTACTGCATCATCAGGTGATATAGCTGAGAGTGTTTCAATGGTGAATAATAAAAATAATACTATTGTAAACGAAACAGAAAAAAATTCAGTAATAGCATCAAATTTAATTGAGTCTGTATCTCAATTTAAACTAGATTAAAAATATAGAGGATTATGGATTTTGTTTTAAATAATTAAATCCATAATCCTTTTTTATTAAAGTTGCAAAACAAATTAGTTGAAAACAATATAAAAATAGCAATAAACTTTAATTATAACAGTATCATTTTATAAAAGGGTTAGTTTAAATTTGAGATTGGAAGCCTATGGTGAAATATGTTAATATTTAACTATGTATACATTTGGTAAAAGTTTTGAAAGGTGAATGAGAATATGAAAATAAGAAAAAGAAAGCTTTTGGAAGTAATAGTAGTTACAGTGTTAACAATGTTAGTTATTATTTTTTTTGATAAAGAAGATCCAAAGAAATATATTGAATTGGGAAGTAGTGAAAAATATTATTACGCTATTTATGAAAAGCCATATTATAATAAGGTACGTTTAAAATTAGAGATTTATGATAGAAAAACTAATAAAAGGAAAATCAAAGATATAAAAATAAATGGAACTAATAGTGTTATAGGTTTTAGTAAAATTAGGGTAGATGATAATACAATACTAATTTCAGATATTAATGGTCAAAAAATTGCAGGAATATCCTTGACTGATGGAGAAGAAAAAATTTTATTGGAAAAATTGTTTGATGAAAAAAATATATATTGTATAAGAAATTTTTCAATATACGATGATAACTTGGTTTATTCATATTTTACTGAAGGAAAAGGATTTATAGAATTAAAAAATATAAATAGTAATGAAACTAAAGTAATAGCAGAGATTGAAGATGCTATGGAAATGCCAGTTAATATTTATAAAGATAATTTAATATGGATAAATAAAGGCTATATAAATGTATATAATTTAAATAGTAAAGAAACTAAAAAAATTTTTAAGTGTGAAGAAAATAATTCATTAATTATGCAGGATGATAAAATATATATAATAAAAGAATCAGAAACTAATTTAAATAAATTAATTGAAGTTGATTTAAATGGAAATGAAAAAACTATTGTTGAATCTAAATATATAATTCACGATTTATATTTAGATAGCAATAGATTAGTTTTTCATACAAATATAACAGGAGAATTTAAGAAGTTTTTTTATGATTTAGATAAAGAAAAATTATATTATTTTATAGGAGAATCCAATATATATAATTCTAGATTAATGGGAGATTATATATATAATTGTAATAATAAAAAAAGTAAAAAAATTATTTTAAATGAAGACTATATAGAATATACAGAATAGAACGTGCTTTTAAGCGCGTTCTATTTTTGTTAAATATAGAGAAAATACTTAATTACCATAATTTATACATTATATTTCGCGATAAATTTTGATAGAATTAAAATTAAGGCTAAAAACATAAATGAATTTAAAAACACAATAACACTAATACTAATATAAAAAAGGAAGTGTTAAATATGAGTAAAGAAAACATACTGTGTTTATGCAATCATATAACAGAAGAACAGATTATTGAAGCTGTTGAAAATGGAGCTGGAAGTATAGATGAAATAAAAGAGAAAACTCTTGCAGCTACAGGGATTTGCAATGGTTGTAGATGTATCTATAAGATTAAAAGAATTATAGAAGAACATAATTAAAAAAATATTTAATATAACAGAAAAAAATCTGTTGCAATTTTAAAATAGGTATGATATTATTTATTCAACAAGAGTTATTACATAATATTCATTATTAATAAATAATGAATTAAAGATAAGAAAAGAGGTAGCTATTTATGCAAGAACAATGGAAAAACTTTAAACAAGGAAATTGGACAAAAAAAATAGACTTAAGAAATTTCATTCAAACAAACTATACTCCATATGAAGGGGATAGCAGTTTCTTAAAAGGCGCTACTGAAAATACTAAAAAACTATGGGATGAAGTAAGTGAATTATTTAAAAAAGAAAGAGATAATGGCGGAGTTTTAGATGTTGATACAAAAACAGTATCTGATATAAACGCATATGATCCAGGATATATAGATAAAGCAATTGAAAAAATAGTTGGAGTTCAAACAGATGCACCATTAAAAAGAGCTGTAATGCCATATGGTGGAATAAGAATGGTTGAAACTTCTTGTAAAGCTTATGGATATGAAGTAGATCCTTCAATACCAGAAATATTTACTAAATATAGAAAAACTCACAATCAAGGAGTTTTTGATGCTTATACAAAAGATATGAGAGCAGCTAGAAAATATGGAATCATAACAGGACTTCCAGATGCTTATGGTAGAGGAAGAATAATAGGAGACTATAGAAGAGTTGCACTTTATGGTGTTGATAGATTAATACAAGATAAAATAGAGCAAAAAGATACATTAGAAGTAAGCTGTATAGATGAAGAAGTTATCAGATTAAGAGAAGAAATTTCTGATCAAATAAAAGCTTTAGAAGAATTAAAAGGATTAGCTTTAACATATGGTTTAGATATATCAAAACCAGCTACAAATGCAAAAGAAGCTATTCAATGGTTATACTTTGGATATTTAGGTTCAATAAAACAACAAAATGGAGCAGCAATGTCACTTGGTAGAACATCTACATTTATAGATATCTACATTCAAAGAGATTTAGAAGCTGGATTAATAACAGAAGAAGAAGCACAAGAGTTAGTAGATCATTTTGTAATGAAATTAAGACTTGTTAAATTCTTAAGAACTCCAGAATATAATGACTTATTCTCAGGAGACCCAACTTGGGTAACAGAGTCAATTGGTGGTATGGGACTAGATGGTAGAACTTTAGTTACTAAGAACTCATTTAGAATATTAAATACATTATATACTTTAGGAGCTTCACCAGAACCAAACTTAACAGTTTTATGGTCAACACATTTACCACAAGGATTTAAGGATTTCTGCTCAAAAGTTTCAATAGACACAAGTTCTGTTCAATACGAGAATGATGATTTAATGAAACCATACTGGGGAGACGATTATGCAATAGCTTGCTGTGTATCTGCTATGAGAGTTGGAAAGCAAATGCAATTCTTCGGAGCAAGAGTTAACTTAGCTAAAACATTACTTTACACTATAAATGGTGGAAGAGATGAGAAGAGTGGAGTACAAGTTGGTCCTAAAATGGAAGGCATTTCAAGTGAATACTTAAATTATGATGAAGTAATGGAAAAATTTGATGTTATGACAGATTGGTTAGCAAACCTTTATGTAAATACATTAAATGTAATTCACTACATGCACGATAAATATTCTTATGAATCATTACAAATGGCATTACATGACAGAGATGTATTTAGAACAATGGCATGTGGAATAGCTGGATTATCTGTATGTGCAGATTCATTATCAGCAATTAAATATGCTAAAGTTAAGCCAATAAGAAATGAAGAAGGAATAGCAGTTGACTTTGAAATAGAAGGAGACTATCCAAAATACGGAAATGATGATGATAGAGTTGATGATATAGCAGTATTCTTAGTTGAAAACATGATGAACAAAATCAGAAAGAATAAGACATACAGAAATGCATACCATACTCAATCAGTATTAACTATAACATCAAACGTAGTTTATGGTAAGAAAACAGGAACTACACCTGATGGAAGAAAAGCAGGAGAGCCATTTGCACCAGGAGCTAACCCAATGCACGGAAGAGATAACAGTGGTTCATTAGCATCATTAAACTCAGTTGCTAAATTACCATATGAAGATTCTCAAGATGGAATATCAAACACATTCTCAATAATTCCAGATGCATTAGGAAAATCTGCTGATGAGAGAATAACAACTTTAAGTGCTATGATGGACGGATACTTTAGTCAAAATGCACATCACTTAAATGTTAATGTGTTCAATAGAGAAACATTATTAGATGCAATGGATCATCCAGAGTTATACCCTCAATTAACAATCAGAGTATCTGGATATGCAGTTAACTTCATAAAATTAACTAGAGAACAACAATTAGATGTTATAAATAGAACATTCCATAAAAAAATGTAATATAAAAAATATGTAAAAAATAGACTTAGGGATTATATCTCTAAGTTTATTTTTTTATGTTGACTTTAACGTAACGGAAAACATTATAATTTAAATATAGTTAACTAAGAAGTTTATTTATGGAGGTAAAAAATATGCTTTCAATAGGAGAATTCTCTAAAATTTGTGGAGTGACAACAAGAACTTTAAGACATTATGATGACATTAATCTTATAAAACCTAAAAGAATAAATGAGGAAAATGGATATAGATTTTATGATATATCTCAAATTCGTAAGATGCTTTTAATCAATAGACTCAAAGGATATGACTTTTCTCTTGAGGAGATAGCCTCTATTATGAAAAAAAATAATGATAAGTATACGTTACAAAAGATAACAGAAAAATTAACTTATATAAATGAAAAAATTAGTCAATATGAAAATATGGGAAAAAGTATTAAAGAGGATATTGTAAATTTAAGAAATGGAGTGGATATAATGGCATTTATTGAGAATATAAGTGTAGAATTAGTTACAAAAGAGGACCAAATAATATTATCTAGTAGACAAAGAATGAGCACTGAGGATTATGGAAAGTATATAGGAAGATTATTTGAAATAGTAAGTAAAGAAAAAATTAAAGTGATAGGAGCACCAATGTCTATTTATCATGATACGGAATTTAATCATTTAGATAATGATACAGAGGTAGCAATTCCTGTATTACAAGAATGTAAAAATACAAGAATATTAAAAGGTGGTTTATGTGCAAAAGGTATTTGTAAAGGAGCATATTCAAATCTAAATAATGTATATGGAAAATTAATGGAGTGGGTAGAGAAAAATAATTATAAATTAATAGATGCTCCTTATGAGCAATATATAAAAGGCTTTACAACTACAAATAATATAGATGAATTTATAACAGAAGTATATTTTCCAATTAAAAAAATTAAATAGAGTAAAAAAGGCTGTAGTAAAATACAGTCTTTTTATATTTTAAATTAAGGAATCTATAAAGTTTATTATTTCATTTTGAACAGTTTTACACTTTATAAGTTCACCTTTAATTGAACTTTGATTATAATTATGACTTTGAAGAAGAAGAACAGACTCATAGGTATACTTCTTTTCTTCATTAAGTAAGATATTCACAGTATCTAATCCACCAGACGTTTTGTTTCCTAGAACAATAAAGGCTTTTTTTACATCAGTATAATTTTTATAAAATGTATCACTTTTAAAAACGCATTGGGAACATTCTCTAAAAGCAAAGTACAATGAAGGTGGAGCTTCACTATATGTAGGTACTAAAAAAATAGTTAAATCACTATTTATTATTTTGTTATATATTAATTCTATATCATCATTAATATAAGGACAAAGTAAAGAAGAATTAAAACATTGATAATTACAGTTAAAACATCCATGTATGTTTAAATTCTTTATATTTATTGATGAAACTGAATGTGTATCATAATGGTGAGTTATAAATTTTAAAATACCATTACAATTGCCATTGTCTCTTCCACTAAAAGATAACAAAAGAATATTCATAAAAAGATTACCCCCATATTTAACATTTCAAAAACATAATATCATAAACTTATTAAAATAAAATTAAATTTTAACTATAGAAATATAAATTTGTTATATAAATAGAAGTATTTAGTGTTTTTTTTATCAAACATAGTATTTAGAAAACAATTACATTGTAAGGCTTATGAGAAAAGAAATTATGATAAAAGTGATGGTTTGAAAAATAAAAGAATGAAAATAGAATGTATTTAAGTAACTTAAAGCTACTTAAATACATACAATAAATAAAATAATAAAATATAAAAATATATTGACAATAGTTAGATAACATAATATTATAAATGTAAGGGGATTGTTATAAATATAACAGGTGAATTTTCAATATTTAGAATTTTAAGCAAATTTATAAAATTATAAATATTTTACAATAGGGGGGTTATTATGTGTAATGAAAATTTAAATACAATTGGGGAAAATATATTTTATATATCTATAATGGATGTAGATAATAAAAGGCATACTGTAGCAAATATTAGACAATCTGATGAAATTAAGCGTTTCAACCCATTAGGAGATAAGGATATGCTTGTTACAGATATAAGTTTAAAGTATATAGCTAATTTTAAATATTATAATAAGTGGTTTTTAGGAGAAATTACTGAAAATGTATCAATTAATGAAAGTATACATTTTGAATCACCTTTAAAATTAGAATTAGCAGTAGAGGGAATTTTAAATCAAAGTGGATTACAACATTTATTGAATAAATAGATTTTAGAATTAATTTTAAGCCTATAAAAAAATTAGATAGATATAAAAAATCAAGTATGTTTTAATACTTGATTTTTTATTTTATAAGCATTGGAATTATTATATTTGTATATATATGTAGTAATATATATAATGAAAATGTTGTAGACAATTAACTTAATAACATATTTAAATCATCCTCAGTCATTTTTGAAATTATATTATCAGAAGAAGCATTTTCTTCAACAGTCATATTAAAAATTTCTTGTTTTTTGGATTGAAGTATTTGAATTTTTTCTTCAATTGTTCCTTTAGTTATAAGTTTTATTACATCAACTTTTTTAGTTTGACCAATTCTATGGGCTCTATCGGTAGCTTGGTTTTCAACAGCTGGATTCCACCAAGGATCAAAATGAATTACAGTATCAGCACTAGTAAGATTAAGTCCATTTCCTCCAGCTTTTAATGAAATTAGAAATACACTACCTACACCAGAATTAAATTTATTAACAAGTTCTAATCTCTCAGAACTTTTAGTACTTCCATCTAGGTATAAAAAATATATATTTCTATCTTCAAGTTGTTTTGATATATTTTTTAAAGTAGAAGTAAATTGAGAAAAAATAAGAACTCTATGATTTTCGGAAATGCTAGAATCTAAAATTTCCATAAGAGAATCAACTTTAGAACTACTTCCAGAATAATTTTCTATAAAACTAGATGGATCACAACATAATTGACGAAGTCGTGTTAATAATGAAAGTATTTTAAGTTTACTTTTATTAAATCCATTTGAATTTACTTCATTTTCGATTTCTTTTTTATAATTTTCAACATAAGAATAGTATAATTTTTTTTGTTCTTCATTTAAATCTATTAATATAGTTTGTTCCATTTTATCAGGAAGTTCTTTTAAAACTTCTTTTTTCCTTCTTCTCAGTATAAAAGGTTTTATATGTTTATTAAGCTCTTCAAGAGCAGTTTTATCATTATTTTTAAATATTGGCTTTTCATAATTATTTTTAAATTTATTTAAGTTTAACATATATCCTGGCATTATAAAATCAAATATAGACCAAAGTTCAGTAAGAGAATTTTCTATAGGTGTTCCAGTAAGAGCAAACTTACCAGTAGCTCTAATTTCTTTAATAGCATTGGTTGTTAAAGAGTCAGGATTTTTTATTTGTTGTGCTTCATCTAAAAAACAGTATGAAAAATTAATTTTTTTATAATTATCTATATCAATTCTAACTAAGGGATAAGAAGTTATTATTACATCAAAATCAGATAGTAATTCTAATTTTGATAATCGTAAATCCTTATTACCACTAATAACTAAAGTTTTTATATGGGGAGCAAATTTATTAAATTCACTTTCCCAATTATAAACAAGTGATGTAGGACAAATAACTAAAGTTGGTTCTTTAAATTCTTTGTGTATAGAATCTATAAATGTTATTGATTGTAGTGTTTTACCAAGACCCATTTCATCAGCTAATATTCCACCAAATCCAAATTGAGAAAGAGTTTTAAACCATTTAAAACCTATCTCTTGATATTCCCTTAGTGATGCATTAATCGAAGAAGGTACTTTAAAATCACTTTCATCTACAGATTTGAAGTTTGTTATTAAATTTCTAAAATTTTTATTTTTTTCAACCTTTAATGTATTGTTGTTTTGAAATTTATTATCTAAATATAATGCATTATACTTAGATAACAATATACTATCATTTTCTAAATCTTTAGATTTTAAGTTCAAGTAATCAATTGTATTTGTAAAATTAACTAAATCAGGGTTATCTAACAACAAAAAAGAACCATTTTTAAGTCGATGATATTTTTTATTAAGTTTTATAGATTTTAAAACATCCTTCAATTCATTTTTACTAATATTATCTATTGAAAAAGAAAAATCTAACAAATTATTATCAGTTAATTTTATAGAAGAATTAATTCTCGAATTTTTATGTATTTTTAATGTTTTAAAATTTTCAGAGTAGTATATAATACATTGATTTTTAAGGTCATCAATGCCTTTAGATATAAAATTAATAATAGAACTTTCATCTTCCATATAATAAGAGGATTCTTTTTTATCAAAACCAAAAGTTTCAATAAATGAAAGTATAGAGGTTTCTTTTCCTATGTCTCTTATTATAAGTCCTTTAGAATCAATTGATTCATTTAATGGATTAAACTTTATATCACCATAACAAAATTCAATTTTTAATTCAATTGAGTCATTAATTTTATCAAGGTATAAATTAATAATTAGAGGATCATCTATTATAATTTCTTTAAGATTATCTGTTATATTAATTTTATTAGAAATTGCCTTTATTGTTGGAAGTATAACTTTTGATAATCTATTTATTTCATTTTCAGGAATAATTACTTTGTCACAATTGCAGAAAGCTTTTAAAAATTTTCTTTGATTTTCATTAGGGTAATATAGGGTAGAACCATATAAATAGTATTCACCATTGAAAATAGGAAATATATTTTTATCTTTCAAATTTACTGTGATTTCACTATTTCCCTTAGAAATGTCAAAGGAAATAGGTAGGTCTTCACATATAATGGTTTTAGCTCCAAAGTCAAAACTATTGTATTTTAGAAAAAACGACTTTTCTTTCAATATGTTAAAAAATCTCTTTCCAATAGAATTTGGTAATATAATATCCTTACCACTTATCAGATTTTTATTATTATAATAAGTGTTTGAATTAATATTTTGAATTTCTAGTATAGAACTAAGTAAAGAAAAAACTTCTTTATCTATTTTAGAAAATTTATGAATTTGAGGATTAAAGGTAAAGCCTTTTCCAAACTGTAGTGGTAAATTTGAGTCTAAACAGTTTAAAAAGTTTTTAATAGATTTAATTACATATTTTTTATTTTCACCTACCTTAAAGCTTAAAGAACAAATACAATCATTTTTTAATTCATTATTTATATTTAAATGAATTTCTAAATCTAATTCTTTTTTCTCAACATCAACTGAAGAAATATTTTCATTTATATTAGAAATTAAAGTTAAATAGTTTAGTTTATTTACTATTTCAGGTTGATTTGAAATTTCATAATTGTATTTTAGTGCCAATGCATAAATGTGAGTACAAGGTTCATTTGTGTCATAATCATCACAACTACAATGCATATTTAAAATTGAACCATCATGACTAACAGTAATACTAGTTTTATACAATGAATTATTTGAATCTTTAACTATTCCAGAAGCAAAGAAACAATTGATATCATTTACATCTATATTTGTTATAGCTACCTTATCTTTTCTAAATAAAGAACATCCATCTGAATATTTATAATAAAAACAATTTGCAAGTAATTTTTCAAAATCTACAGAAAACATATATTAATATACTCCTTTAAAACAAATATATATCTAATATATCATAAAGTATAACCAATTAAAAAAATAGAAAACAAAAGTAAGAATAATATTATCAAAACTTGTTAAAAAAAATACAAAGAATTTAAAAAAAAACAAGTATTTTGTAGAAAACAATGTATTTTATTAAATTATTTTAAAATTTTTAAAATAAAGAAAAAAATACAATAGAAAATTGATATTTTTTTAACGAAATCTATTGAATATGCTCTAAGTTTATATTAGTATATTAATATAATAAATTTCAAATATTCTTAAAATAAAATCAAATTTATATATATTGGAGGAGTTATATTATGTGGGAAAAAACTATGCCAGTTAATGAAGTGAGAGAAATTATTACAAAAACACATTTATATTTAGGGGCAGGAGCAATACAAAAATTTAATGATATAGCTAAAGATTTAGTGAACAAAGGAATTAAAAAAGTTGCAATTCTTACAGGAAAAGCAGCATATATAAAAACAGGAGCTTGGGACGTTGTATCAAAAGCTTTAGAAGAAAATGGAATTGAGTATTTACTTTATAATAAAATTACACCAAACCCTAATTCACATGATTGTGATGAAGCAAGAGACTTAGCTGTAGAATTTGGTGCAGAAGCTATAATAGGAATTGGTGGGGGAAGTCCAATCGATTCAGCAAAATCTGTAGCTATTATGTGCTGTTATAAAGAAAATACAACAGCAGATTTATATGAATATAAATTTACACCAGATAAAGCATTACCTATAATTGCAATTAACACAACTCATGGAACAGGTACAGAAGTTGATAGATTTGCTGTTGTAAGTTTACTTGAAAAGGAATATAAGCCAGCTATAGCTTATGAAGTATGTTACCCAATGTATGCAATAGATGATCCAAATTTAATGGTTGGACTTGGAAAAGGACAGACTTGCTATACTTCTGTAGATGCTGTTAACCATGTTGTAGAAGCAGCAACTTCATTAGTTACAAGTCCATATTGTGTAATGTTAGCAAAAGAAACTATAAGACTTGTACATCAGTATTTACCAGTGGCATTAGAAGAACCTAACAATATAGAAGCTCGTTATTTCTTAACATATGCATCTATGATAGGTGGTGTATGCTTTGATAATGGAATGCTTCACTATACTCATGCATTAGAACATCCATTAAGTGCTGTAAAACCAGATATCACACATGGATTAGGACTTGCAGTTTTATTACCAGCAGTAATAAGACATATATATCCAGCATGTAGTGAAGTATTAGCAGAAATACTTAGACCAATTGTACAATTAGAAGGAAAAGAAAATGAAGCTGAAGAAGCAGCATTAAAAGTTAAAGAATGGCTTGTATCAGTTGGAATAAAAGAAACATTAAAAGATTTAGGATTTACAGAAAAGGATGTACCTAAATTAGTTGAATTAGCATTTACAACACCAAGCCTTGATTTATTATTATCACTAGCACCAGTTAAGGCTACAAAAGAAGTTGTAGAAGCAATATATAGAGAATCTTTATAATAAAATATTAAAAAGTGGATTCCTTTATTGAATCCACTTTTATTTTTATTATATTCAAATAAAAAATAAGATTATAACTTTATAGATATGAGTTTAAATGAAACTTTGTAAGGATATACTAGATTAAGATAATATGATATAATTACAAAGTAAATTTATTGAAAGGTGTGAAATATATATGAAATTATTTATAGATACAGCTATAACAGAAGAAATAAAAGAAGCTAATGATATGGGAATAATTTGTGGAGTTACAACAAACCCATCTTTAATAGCTAAATCAGGAAGAGATTTTAAAGAAGTTATAAAGGAAATTACATCAATAGTAGATGGACCTATAAGTGCAGAAGTAATAAGCTTAAATTCTGATGAAATGGTTAAAGAAGCTTTAGAGTTAGTGAAAATACATAAAAACATAGTTATAAAAATTCCTATGTGTCAAGAAGGATTAAAAGCTACTAAAATATTAACTGAAAAAGGAATAAAAACAAATGTTACATTAATATTTTCAGCGGCACAAGCATTACTTGCAGCAAGAGCAGGAGCTACATATGTAAGCCCTTTCTTAGGTAGATTAGATGATATTGGAATGGAAGGACTAAATTTAATAGAAGAAATAGTAGATATATTTGATATGCATGGAATTGAAACAGAAATAATTGCAGCAAGTATAAGAAATCCAATGCACGTTACAAAAGCAGCAAGAGTAGGAGCTCATATAGCAACAGTTCCACTTAATGTATTAAAACAAATGACTAAACACCCATTAACTGATTCAGGAATAGAAAAATTCTTAAAGGATTGGGAAGGTGTTAATAATAAATAAATTTTATTATTAATTAATATAATAAAAATAGCCTAGAAAACTTAAATATAAAAAGTTTTCTAGGCTATTTCTATTTATTCAAAAATCTCATAAAACGTATACATTTATAAGACTTTTAAAAAATTGATAAGTTGAAATGTATTTATCTATATTTATAATAAATTTTTATATTTTGATTGAATCAATTTATTTTTTAATATAAATTTTCCTAATAACATTTCATCAAATTCACTTTCTAGTTTGAATTGACATCCATAATAATACATACTTTGTTTAAAAAACTTTCTTTTACAGTTTGCAGTAAGATTTATGGATTTATTATTAATAGGAAATTTTAAAATAAATATAGAGGTGCTTGGTAAATCTAAAGAACATTGTAATAATACACCATTTATACTTAAGTTTTTAGCAGTCATTAAAATTGGTTTACTTAAAGCAAAAACATTATTACCAACATATACTTCGAAAACCTTCAGAGAAATATTTACCAAAACCCTATTAGAATCTCTTCTTTCCTTCGAAAACAAAAATATAGCACTATTAAAAAACAATTTATTATCAGAAATTTCATTAAGAGTAGCTTCATATGTTGATATTCCGCTTTCTTCAGAAATAATATGTATGAAATATTGAGTGTTTAATGATAGACTATGGCAATTTTCAGTAGAAATTACCAAAGTTTTGTTATAAAAATTTTCAAGTATACCAGATGTAATATTGCATGTATCAATGTCTTCGATTTTTACTAAACAATACTTATGCATATATCCCCCTTAGATGTAATAAAAATCTAAATATATTATCGACATAAATAACAAAAATTTAATATAAAATCTTCCAATATTATAAAAAAAAATAAAAGTTTACAAAATTATTAATATGTAATCTAAATTTAAAAAAAATTTACTAGTAAAAAACAATATAAGGTTAAGTTTTTGTTAAATATAAATATTAGTATATTTATATTAATAATTTGAGGTTATATTAATTAATATGAATAAATTTTAAAGTGAATATAGAGGTGAAATATGAGATTTATTTCTAATTTTTTTAAGGGAGTTGCTATAAGTATCTCTCAAATAGTACCAGGTGTTAGTGGTGGAACTATAGCTATAATACTTGGAATTTATGATGATTTAATACATGCTATTAATAATATTTTAAAAGATTTTAAAAATCAGTATAAAATCTTATTACAGGTAGGGCTAGGTGCAATAGTTGGAATATTTTTATTTAGTAATATAATAACAACTATAATAGATAAGTATAATATTGAAATGGGATATTTATTTACAGGAATTATTTTAGGTGGAGTTCCAATAATATATAAAAAAGCAGTGGAAGATAATAAGGGAAAAAGTAATATACTATATTTAATCCTAGGAATAATTATAGTTTTAATTATGAGTGGAAATTATGAAGATAAATCTTCAATAATCAATCAAATAACAGTAATTAATTTCATATGGTTATTTGTAGGTGGAATTGTAGTTGCCATAGCCCTTATATTACCAGGAATAAGTGGATCTTTTGTTCTTTTAATATTAGGCCTTTATAATACTACTATGGAAGCAGTTGCAAAAATGAATTTTAGTATTATACTACCAATTGGATTAGGTGTAGTAGTAGGAACACTTCTTACAGCAAGAGGAATAGAAAAATTACTTAAAAAATATCCAAGTCAAACATATATGTTAATTTTAGGATTTATATTAGGTTCAGTGGTTGAAATATTTCCTGGTTTTACAGAGATAGGTAGGGAAATTATATCTATAGTACTATTAATTTCAGGATTTTTTACAATACATAAAATAAGTAAGAATATATAGGGTTCCAAGCTCAAATTTAAAGTAATATTTTTATTAAATGATACTAGCAACATTACAATTTATTCCTGTTTTTGTATTTGGAACTAAGTAAGAAGTAAGAGTGAAGAGTGAAAAGTTATGGTTGATATTACTCACTTTGTTCCTAATATCTAACACTGTCTGTTGTCAATTTTAAAAATATAGATTAAAACTTAGAGTTAAAATTCTCAACTGAAACATGAGTAACTTAAAG
The DNA here is from genome assembly GCF_056431285.1 of Clostridium amazonense. NCBI lineage: Bacteria > Bacillati > Bacillota > Clostridia > Eubacteriales > Clostridiaceae > Clostridium > Clostridium amazonense. The sequence continues at coordinate 221,521 of NZ_JBWKMH010000003.1, forward strand.
TTTCAAACTGGATTCCTATATACGTTTCCAAGCTTGAATTTAAGTTGTTTATTTAGGCTAAAAAATTTTTAGCTAGAATAAAATAGTCTATTAAAAACAATAATAAGATTATAAATATTATTATTGTGGAGGTAGAAATGAATAGAGAGCAAAAAAATCAATCTTATAAAAAAGCAAAACAAATGATAATAGATGGTGAAGACTGGAATAGTATAATGACTGAAACTCGTTTAAGATTAAAAGATTTAAAAAAAATTCAAAGAGAAGAGATAGATCCACATTTTTAAAACTAATTCAATTATTAATGTTATATAAGTTTTGTAATTAATAAGTTTTAAGATGAGATTAAAATTCTATGATATTATTAAATAAAAAAATGTTAACTTATTTTTAAGTTAACATTTTTTTATTAAAGTTATTTCTTATTTTTCCATGAATCTTTTAGTGAGACAATTCTATTAAATACTAAGTTTTCAGAAGTAGAGTACTTTTTATCTACACAAAAATATCCATGACGAATAAATTGAAATTTATCTTCTAAGTTTGAATCTTTTAAAGATGATTCAACAATACAATCTTTTAATACAACTAAAGAATTTGGATTTAATTTTTCATTCCAAGTTTTAGAAGAGTCTTTTAGTAAAGTATCATCTAATAAAAGTTTATCATAAAGATGAATTTCTGCTTTTATTCCATTATTCTTAGAAACCCAGTGAATAGTACTTTTTACTTTACGTTCATTAAAGCCAGTTCCACTCTTGGTTTTTGGATCATATGTGCAATGAAGTTCTATAATATCACCATTTTCATCTTTTATAACTTTATTACATTTAATAAAATAAGCTCCCTTTAATCTAACTTCAATATCAGGAGAAAGTCTTTTAAATCCTTTTATAGGATTTTCCATGAAATCATCTTTTTCTATATAAATTATTTTTGAAAAAGGTACAAGTCTTTTACCTAGTTCTGGATTTTCAACATTATTTTCAATTTCTAATAATTCACTACTATCTTCATCATAATTAGTTATAACAACTTTTAATGGATTTAATACTACCATACGACTTTCAACTTTAGGTTTTAAATCTTCTCTTAAGCAATGTTCAAGCATTGAAATGTCAACAGTACTTTGATTTTTAGATACACCAATTTCATTTACAAAATTTTTAATACTTTCAGGAGTAAAACCTCTACGTCTTAATCCTTGAATAGTTGGAAGTCTAGGATCATCCCAACCATCTACATAGTTATTAAAAACAAGTTCTTTTAAATAACGTTTACTAGTTACAACTCCTGTTAGATTTAATCTACCAAACTCTCTTTGTTTTGGAGGGAGAGAGAAATCTAACTCATTTAAAAACCATTCATATAATGGTCTATGATCTTTAAATTCCATTGAGCATAGAGAATGTGTAATTCCTTCAATAGCATCTTGTAATGGATGAGCAAAGTCATACATTGGATAAATACACCAATCGTTATTAGTTCTGTAATGAGATGCATGCAATATTCTGTAGATTACAGGGTCCCTAAAATTTATATTAGGTGATGACATATCTATTTTTGCTCTTAATGTTTTAGTTGAATTTTCAAATTCTCCATTTTTCATTCTTTTAAACAAGTCTAAGTTTTCTTCAATACTTCTATTTCTGTATGGACTATCTTTGCCAGGTTCAGTTAAAGTACCCCTATATTCTTTTATTTCTTCAGGACTTAAATCACAAACATAAGCTTTTCCTTTTTCTATAAGTTTTACGGCATAATTATAAATTTTATCATAATAATCAGAACCATAGAAAATTCTTTCATTAGGAGAAAAGCCAAGCCAATTCATGTCCTCAATTATAGAATTAACATATTCAATATCTTCTTTTAAAGGGTTAGTATCATCAAGACGTAAATTAAAATTTCCTTTATATTTTTTTGCTATAGAGTAGCTTATATTTATAGCATAAGCACTTCCAATGTGAAGGTAACCATTAGGTTCAGGTGGAAATCTAGTACAAATATCTCTATCATAATAGTTTATATTTAAATCATCATCAATTATTTTATGCATAAAATTTGAATTAATATTATTATCACACATTTTAAAACCTCCTAATAATAAAACAATATATATTTAAAGTAAAATAAAAAAACTCTCACCCCCAAGACTATTTTAAAGTCTTGGGGACGAGAGATATAATTCGCGGTGCCACCCCAGTTTATTAATATGTTGCCATATTAACCTCTTCAAGTACGGCAATAAATAAATAGATTTATTTAAAGTGATACTCTAGCTCTATAACAGGAGCTCCTGTCACACTATCCCTAAAAGTTCCAATGTGAAGCTCAAAGACTTGCTTCAATTAAAAATTTTTTGCTTCTTCTCACCAATTAAAGCTCTCTGTAAAAAAATATAATAATCTACTCTTCTTATCATCGCTGATATTTATAATAATTGTTAATTATAATATCAAAGAAAATAGAGAATGTCAAGAATATTTTTAAAATAGAAATATTATTTAGGTAATTTATATTACATGAAATTGAGGATATCTTAAAAAACAGGTAGTAAATATAAAAAAATCATACAAAAGTCAGTAAAAAATAGGTATAGATGTATTCAAAATGAAGTATTGTTAAAAAATATTTGACTGAAATGAGTTTTGAATATAAAATGGTATTGATAATCAATATCAATTGAAATGTGTGGAGGGATTGGGAGTATGAAATTAAAAAAAGAAAAAATCTCTATGAGGAAGAGCATTATAATATTAACCAATTTTTTTATTGTGTTAGCAATTGTAATGTTAACTACGGTTAATGTTGTTAAATTAAAGTCAAATTTAAAAGGTATGATACAAAATGCTGGGTATAGAATAGCAGAAGATGTTAGAAACAAGATAAAGGATAGTTACATAATTGATGAAACTTTAAATGAAAGTTTAAATGAAAAAAGCTTAGCTGTAGCATATAGTTGTGAATTTATGGATTTTAAAACTATAAATAATGAAAAGCTTAAGGAATTAGCTAATAGTGCTAAGGTAACATATATAAGTATAATAGATAAAACTAAAAATGTTATATACAGCAATAATGAAAAAGCTATAGGGTTTAGTTTTAAAGATGATCATGAAATGAATAGTTTATTTGAGGGGAAGAAGACAGTTTGTGTGGAAGAAATAAGAGAAAGTATACTTGAAGGAAAAAGAGTTAAGTTTGTTGGAGTAGCTTTAAAAAATGGATATTTTGTTCAAGTTGGAACAGATGTAGAAAATTTAATGAATATTAGAAGTAAGATTAATATGGATACAGTTTCTAAAAATGCTGCAAAAAGCGATGAAATATTGTATGTAGGAGTATTAGATACTAATATGATACAAATAGCTGGAAGTGATGATGATAATGGAGAAAAATATGAAAATAAATTTGTTGAGGAAGCTATTAAAAATAAGAAAGAATATAAAAATATAAAGTTTAGTGACAAATTAAAGGCTAATACATATGAGATAGTATTGCCACTAGAAGTAAATGATGAGTATATTGGTGGAATTGAAGTACAAATGTCTTTTGGAAGATTAGAAAAGACAGTTAAAAAGAGTATAATAAACACTGTAGGATTAGCCATAGTAATTATAATTATATGTACAGTAATATTATCTTATATTATTAGAAAAAGATTGAAACCATTAGTTTTAATAGCTAACAATTTGAGATATATGTCAGAAGGCGATTATAGTAAAGAAATGGATGAGAATTTAGTACATTCAAAAGATGAGATTGGATTGATTTATAAGTCAGCATTAAGTATGAAAAAGAATACTGTTAACCTAATAAATGAACTAAAAGATGCTTGTGAAGTTTTATTTCATTCTTCAAGTACATTATCGTCTATAACTGATGATTCTGAAAGAGCTGTAAAGGAAATAGCTATATCTATGGAAAATATAACACAAAAAAGCAGTGAACAAGTTGTATATATTGATGATATAGTAAACAAATCTGAAACTCTTGAAAATGAAATAAGTGAAACAATAGAACATTTAGAAGAGTCTATTGAAATTTCTAATAGAACAGAGTTGCTTGGAGTTCAGGGATTAGAAATTGTAAAAAATTTGGAGTATGAAAGTAAACTAGGTATAGGAAAAATAAGTAATATAACTAGTATTATAAAAGATGTAAATAGTTCAGCAGATAATGCTCAATATATAATAGATATCATAAATAATATTGCAAAGCAAACAAATTTATTAGCACTTAATGCAAGCATTGAAGCTGCAAGAGCAGGGGAGGTAGGAAGAGGATTCTCAGTAGTTGCAGAGGAGATTAGAAAATTATCAGAGGATACTTCTAATGCAACTAATAATATTCAAGATTTAATAGGAAATATTCAATATAAAGTAAAGGATGCAGTTGATTCTATAGAGGGCATAGGTAATGCTGTAAATTCACAAGAAGAGGCAGTATCTAAGACTACAGAAATATTTAATAATACATCTGTAGAAATTAAAAAATTAGTTGGATATTTAAAAGATGTAAGGGAACATGCCAATAATATGGAGGAAAGTAAAGAAAAAATAAATAGTGCAATAAGTGAGATTTCAATATTATCAGAAAAAACATCTCAAAGTACACAAGAGGTTTTAGCATGTACTGAAGAACAATTAGCATCAGTAGAGGAAATTTCATGTCAATCAGATGAAAGTCAAAGTTTATCTAGGAAATTAGATGAACAGATTAATATGTTTAAAATATAGAAAAAATGTCAATATAGAAATAGAACTAAGTAATTATTTAGTTCTATTTTTAATATTAATAAACTTAAGTAACTTTACTAATATTAACAGGACAAGATATAATAAGATACATACATTAGAATTAGGAGGTTAAAAATGCATTATATTCAAATGATGGATAATACTATTTTAAATTTTATACAAAATAATATGCATAATAAAGTTTTAGATAAGATTATGATAGCTATAACTTCTATGGGAAATATGGGATTAATATGGATAATAATATCAATAGCGTTAATTATAAATAAAAAGTATAGAAAAGTAGGAGCATATAGTTTAATAGCATTAATTTTAGTTACTGTACTAGGAGAGGGAATATTAAAACATTTGTTTGAAAGACCAAGGCCGTGTGTAAATATTCCACAGTCACAGCTATTAATTAAGAAACCAACATCATATTCTTTTCCATCAGGACATTCAGGTTCATCTTTTGCATGTGCTGTAGTTCTTAGTTATTATTTTAAAAAATATGCAGTTTTAATTTATGGATTTGCTACAACTATGGCTTTTTCAAGATTATATGTTTATGTTCATTATCCAAGTGATGTTTTAGTAGGAACCATATTAGGCTTATTAAGTGGATGTTTAGTTGTATTTATGTGGAAAAAATCAGAAACTAAAAAGAATACTATTATATAAAATAAGTTATGATTGAAGTTAATTTCAGTCATAACTTATTTTTATAAAGTGCATTTTATTCTACGATTATATCATCCATTAAAATATTATTTATTGGATTGATTATTATATTTTTAGCTTTTTTAGAGTTATATATAATACCACATTTAGGATTAAATAAGAAAATAGCTGGACAATCATCAAGTATTGTGGTATTAAGGTCCTTATAAATTTCATACCTTTTATCAGGAATTATGCATCTAGCAGCCTGATCCATAAGTTCATTTGCTCTTTCACTATCATAACCATGTTTATAGAAAGTTTCATTTTTGCTAAATAGTGGTCTTAAATAGTTATCTGCATCACCAGTATCAGCTATCCAGTTAGCTGGAAATAAATCAGCTTTTATATAAGTATTAGGATCAGAAAGAAGATTTCTTTCAACTATAAGTCTTTCGCAAGCAAATCCAGCAGCTTCTAAATATTTTATTATTCCATCAGCGTAGGAATCTTCTTTTGAGCATAATATTTTAAGTTTATCTTTACTTTTTGAATAACCAGATTTAGTTAAAAGTTCTTTAGCTTTTTGTGGGTTATAACTAAAAATTTCACTACCATTAAAATCTAAGATAGCCTTAGGAAATATAGATTTAAAGAATTCAGCATTATCACTAGCTAATGTTTTTATTAAAGCACTTTTATCTATTGCGTAGTTAAGAGCTTGTCTAACTAAATTATTGTTTGAAAAAATACTGTTCTTTTTAAAGTTTATGAAATACATATTAGTTAGTAGTGATGGAAATACGTTTAATTTTAAATCTTGATGTTCATCACATAATGATAGAATTTTCTTATTAAGTGTAGCTATTTTATGAAAATCTATTTTGTCTTCATTTATTAATTCAGCAATAGTTTTATCTTCATCTACAATTTCAATTTCATCTACATAAGCGCGTCCGCCATAGTAATCCTCAAAGGCTTCTAAAGTTAATCTATTTGATGATTTTGAAGTTATCTCATATGCACCACAAGCCACAAGTTTCTTATTTGTTTTAAATGCATTTTCACTATAAATTGAACAAGATACTTGAGTTAAATTCTTTAAAAAACCAGAATATGAGTAACTTAATTTTATATCTATAGTGTAATTATCAATAATTTTTATTCCACTTATATGATTAGATTTTCCAGATTTAAAATCATCTACACCTTCTATTGAAGATAATAACCAATGATTAGCTGCATTTAATTTTGGATCGCATAGTCTTTCAAAAGAAAATTTAACATCATTAGCAGTTAATTTACTTCCATCATGAAATTTTACATTATCTTTAAGTTTAAAACTCCAAGTTAAATTATCATCATTTAAGTACCAAGTTTTTGCTATGCCTGCACTTACTTCAGAGGTATGTCTTTGAATTAGAAGTTGAGAGCATACATTGAAAAGAACTATGGCTTCGTCAACACTATATGTTAATGCTGCATCTAGTGGAAGATTACAAACTTTTAAAGAAGTTCTTAGTTTTGTTTTAGGTTTACTTAAATTAGAGCAATCTTTAATATTTATATTTGTACAAAGGTTTACAAATGAATCAACTGAAGTTTTAGCAAATTGAGAATTAATCATAGAATTTTCTATAAGTCCAAAAGCTTTTTCAGATATATCTTTCATATCATTTGTACAATTAGCTATATAGTCTACAGATTTTAATTGATCTTCAATAGAATCACTTATTTCCTTTATTATAAGTTGAGTATTTTTAGTTGCATTAGATATATCATTAAATGATGTAGTAGTATCTTGAGCTAAATTTATACCATCATTAATTAATTTATCACTGTCCTTAATAGTTTGTGATGTATTATTAACACTTAAATTTATTTCTGAAATTATATTTTCAATATTTTCAACAAAGCTTTGACTTTGAGTTGCTAGATTTTTAACTTCATTTGCAACAACACCAAAGCTTTTACCATATTCTCCAGCTCTAGCAGATTCTATAGATGCATTTAAAGCTAAGAGATTGGTTTGTTTTGAAATTTGTTTCATTTGAACTAATATATCATTGATGTTTTCTATTTTATTATTTAATGTAGTAACTTCATCTTTTATGTAAGTTACGGATTTAATAATATTAAACATAGCATCTATTGTTTTGGAAATAGAATTTATACCTATATCAACTTTAGTTATAGTTTCTTCAGATTGTTCAGTTGATGTAGATATGCTTGCTGAAATTTCTTCTGCAAGAGCAGAGTAATTTTCAAATTCTTGTATAACTGTATTTATGGATTTTGCTTGTTCATTTACAGCAGAATTTATAGAATTTATAGACCTTATAAGGTTTTCAATAGAAAAATAAGATTCCTCTACTCTTTTGTTTAATTTAGTTAAAGAAATTTTTTGATTATAAGAAGAAAAATCAAAATTATTTATAGAAGAGTCTAATGTTTCAATTTTAACGGCAGTTTCATTACTGTCATTTTTAAATTTTTTATTTTTCAATAATGAGAACATAAAATTTCCTCCTAATGTTAATTGAATATGAACGATTTATAAAAAATCAAGAACATCTGTACATAATAATTCCATTTTAGTCATAATATGATTATAATATTAATGTTAAAATAGTTCAATAATAAAAAAATATTATCAAAACTAAATAAATTATAAATAATTTGTAAATTTATTTTAATTTTAAAGTTTAATAATATAAATAATTGTATTTTTGAAAATATGTGATAAAATTTATTAAATCGATAAAATATGAGGGGAGAATTTAGAAATGAAAAATATAGCAGCATTTTTTGATATAGATGGTACTATTTATAGAGAAGGATTAATAACAGAGGTTTTTAAAAAAATAATAAAATATGAATTGGTAGAAGAGAAAAAATGGTATAGAGATGTTAGACCAGCATTTCTAAAATGGGACAAAAGACAAGGTGACTATGATGATTATTTATTAAAAATGGTAGATATTTATGTAGAAGCAATAAAAGGAATAGATAGGCATCACATTGAATATATAGCTAAAAAAGTTATAGAGCAAAAAGGTGATAGAGTGTATACTTTTACAAGGGAAAGAATAAAGTGGCATAAAGAACAAGGACATAAAGTTATAGCTATATCTGGTTCACCAATAGAACTTGTAAGAGAAATGTCTAATAAATATAATATGGATGATTTTAGAGGATCTATATATTTAAAAGATGAAAATGATACATATACAGGAGAAATAATTCCAATGTGGGATTCTGTTAGTAAAGAAAATGCAATAAATGAGCTAATTGAAAAATATAATATAGATCTTGAAAAAAGTTTTGCTTATGGTGACACATCTGGAGATTATACAATGTTCGAATTAGTTGGAACTCCATATGCAATAAATCCAACTAAAGAGCTTTTAGGTAAAGTAATAAATAATAAGGAAATATCAGAAAAGATAAATGTTATAGTTGAAAGAAAAGATGTAACATATAATTTAGATATAAATAATATAAAATTTTCATAAGAAGGAGCTGTATTAGAATAATATTGTATTATTTTAATACAGCTTTTATAATTTGAAAAAGTTTATAATTTAAATGTTTGGGATAGTAATAAAATATATGATATGCTATAAAAGAAGTAATTTTATAAAAATAGGAGGATTTTAAATAAAGGTTATGGTTAGACCAATAAAAATTAGAAAAGTTGAAAGTTTTCCAGAAAATAACTATTTTATACCTTTTGGAAAATCTAAATGTCAGCTTGAAGAAGTTACATTAAAAGTAGAAGAATTAGAAGCCATGAGGCTTAAAGATATAGAAAAATTGAATCAAGAAGATTGTGCTAAAAAAATGGAAGTATCTAGACAAACATTTCAAAATATAATTGAAAGTGCTAGGGAAAAAGTAGCTTTAGCTTTGACAGAGGGGAAGGCTATTAAGATAGCTGGGGGAAATTATACAACTAATATGTGTAAATTTAAATGTATGGAATGTGGAGAAATTTATAGTATAAACTATGAAAATGATAGATATAAATGCCCAAATTGCAGTAGCAATAAAGTTGTTTGCAGAAAAAAAGCAAATTTCTGCGGTAAATGGTGCACAAATAAAAAATAAACTATAGGGTTAAAAGCTGAAAAATAAATTTTATAAAATATTCAAAGTAATAGTTATATTTACTATTAAAACTATGGTTAGTAAGAATATTATAATGGGGAATTTATTCTCCAAAATGAACTTTTTATGGATAAATATTATATTAATTTTATTTGAAGTTCAAATAAAACATTATCATTGTTAATTGCTAACTGTTAATTGGTTCCAACCATGATAATAGAATAAATAATATCATTTGAGAAAGAGATTACTTTGAATTTGAACTTGGAACCCCATATACTATATTAAACAAGGAGTTAATGAAAATGACACAATACACTTTTAAGCAAAAAAATTTTTTGGATTATTGTAAGAATTTAAAGAAGGAACAAATAAAAGCTTTATCAGATAAAACGTATAATTGGTTTTATAATATTACAAAATTAGAGGCAACTTTTGATGATAAATGTTTTGAGTATGTAGCAGCTGTTATATTAAAGAGGTATTATGAACCTTTATCTAGTGAAGTAGATCAAAGAATACTATTAGTATTTGTAGAAATGTATAGACCAATAATGTTTAGTTCAAGTATGGAAGATTTAATTTTAAAGAGCTTTTTAGATTATAATAGTGATTGGAAAAGTGTTATAGAATTTTTAAAAGAAAATCATTCATGGATAATTAATGAAAAGTATGGGAAGAAAATAGAAGGTGAAATAGCTAAGAGTGCAGGACCTTTTGTTTTAATTGATTTAAATATAGAAGAAGATCAAAATACATATAAATTTTCTAAACTTCATAGTAAATTTGAAACATCTAAGTGCATTTGTCCTAAATGTAAAGAAAATTTACAAAAAGCAATATTTGAACAGGGAAAAGAGTTTCAATTGTCTACATTAGAAGGAATAAAAAATATAAATGAAATATATACTTGTGAAAATTGTAATATATTCATAGGTTCTAATGAGGAGCATAAAATAAATAGTGGAAAGATTTATTATAAAAAAATAGTTAGTAAAGAAAATTATAAAATTCACTTGAATATATTTAATGAAAATGCAAAAGATTTATATGTAGATTAATTTAGAAATTTAAGTTTAAACTCTAAGTTATTCATGTTTCAGTTGAGAAAGAGCAATTTAAAGTATTATACAAAATTAACAATTAACGATGAACAATTAACAATGAAGGATAAAACTGAAGTCTCAGTTTATTTGAATCAAATTTTATGATAATTTGCTAAGCAAATTAGATTGAAAACAATATAGAAACGTAGTTTTTATGGAATTCTATTCATAAATATTAGGAACAAAGGTGAATAATATTAACCATCATTGTTAATTGTTAACTGTTAATTGGTTCCAAATATTATAATAGAATAAACTGTAAGCTTAATAATATCACTTGATAAAAATGTTATTTAAACTTCAAACTTGGAACCCTATAGGAGGTGCTTTTATGGAGGACTTCAATAAACTTTATACTGAATTAGGTGAAGATATTTTTAAGCATTTTTATACAGATAACAATTTAGATGGTGTAAAAGTATATCATTATACAAATATTAATGCATTATATGAAATTTTAGAAAAAAAATCGTTGAGACTTACAAATAGTGAATTTTTAAATGATAGAGAAGAAATATTGTATAGTATTGGAATTATTGAAAAAATATACGAAACCTTAGATAAAAAGTATATGAATATAAACTTATTAAAAAGAATGATAGAGCAATCATTAAAGTATAAATTTATTTTAAGTTTTTCCATAAATAAAGATTCTATTGCTCTTTGGGGAAATTATACTAATTTTGAAGGCTATAATATTGAAATGAATATGCAAGAAGTATTTGAAACAGCTTCTAAGAGAAGATATATAAGTATAATAAATTCAAATGAAGAAGCCTATGATTTAGAAAACTGTTTAGATAGTAAATCTTTTGGAAAAGTTATTTATGATGTAAAAAAGCAAAAAGTAATCTTAAAAGAATTAATTGAAGCATTAAATTATTCTTTTAATGATGATATAGAGTTAGATAGTACAGCAAGAAATGTTATAAGAAGGGAAGCTTTAAAAACATTGATTCATTTTATGAATATATTTAAGCATCCAGGATTTGAACAAGAGGAGGAGTATAGGTTAGTATACACTCTTAACAAAAAAAGTTATAGCAAATTAGTTATGTTTACAAATAGAAATGGTGTTATTGTACCATATATACAAATTGCACTTATGGATAGATTTAACAAAATAGGGAGAATACCTATAAAATCTATAACGATAGGACCAAAAAGTAATATGCAAATGGCATCAAAAGGATTAAAAAGATTTTTAGAAATTCAAAAATATAAACCTATTGAAATGGATGAAAATAAGCATTATTCTAATGGAGTTAAAATATTAAAATCTGAAATACCATATAGATAAAGAGTAGTAGATACTTAAAAGAAAAGTATTTACTACTTTTTTTATTTATAAAGAATGTATAAAATTTCAAGAATATATATAAGTTGCATATATAATAAATCTATGACAAATGAGGGGGAAAGATTTATGGAAAATGTAAAAAAAGAAAAGTTAGGTGCAGGGATTTTAACAATATGTATAATACATATTGTGTGTTTTATTCTATTTATATTTGGAGTTGTAAGCACATTAGTTTTTAAAGATAAAATTTCAGAATTGCAACAAATGGAAGCAGCAGGAATAACATTATCTAGTTTACAGTTGAACATATCAATTATTACTTCAATTATAATGTTTATATCAATTATATTAATTTTGAGAAGAAAAGCATTAGGTGTATATGGGTATTTTACAATTCAAATGATTAATATAATATATCCTATAATACTAAATGGATTTTATATATCAATATTAATAAGTTCATTAATATTTCCTATATTAATGGGAATTTGTATATATAGGAAAAGACATATATTTGGATTTGGCTGTAGCAATTTGAATATGGATAAAGATATGTAAAGTTTATACATTATAAAGTCAGGATTAAATTCTTGGCTTTATTTAAGTTTTAAATTTAAATAAAGCCAAGAATTTAAAATAAGTAGGTTTAATTTATATTTTTATAAAAATATAAAATGAAAATAATGTTATTTCAATTAAGAAGAAGCAATTAAAAGTTTTGTACAAAATTAACAATGAGCAATAAAGTTTTTAGATATTAGGAAGAAAGTGAGTAATAGCCACTATAACTATTCACCCTTACTTCTTAGTTTATAATTTATTCCAAATATTAAATAAGAATAATGGTAGTAAATAAAGCAGTAATTAGTTAAAACATTATTCATAAAAATTTCAATGAAAGAAAAAAAGTTTTTCAATTGATAAATGTATTATTTAAAATTTTAGATTGTAACCCTATAATAATATCTTTAAATTTAGAAATATTTTTCTACATGGTATAATTATAAAGAATTTATAAAGTTTTACACTTAAATACTTAGTATTTTATATAATCTCGTATAGGAGGATAAGAATATGAAAGGAAATATATTAATTGTAGAAGATGATATAGAAATCGCAACAATTATAAAAGATCATTTTAAAAGAGAAAAGTATAATGTGAATTGGGCATCTAGTGGAAAAGAAGGATTAGAAGACTTCAAACAGAATAGTTATGATCTTATTATTTTAGATATTATGCTTCCTGAGATGAATGGATTTGATGTGTGTAAGAATGTTAGATTATTAAGTAACATTCCTATTATTATATTAAGTGCAAAAAAAGATGAATTTGATAAAGTTAAAGGATTAAAAATAGGAGCAGATGACTATATGGTGAAACCATTTAGTCTATTAGAGTTGGAAGCTAGAGTTGAAAATGCGATAAACAGATATAAAAGAGGAAGAAATATAAATATAGATAATGAAAAATGGTATTATAAAGATGGGTTAACTATAATAAAAGATGAAATGAGAGTTTTAATAAATGAAGAGGAAGTTGAATTAACAGCAAAGGAATTTAACTTATTGTTATTGTTAGCTCAAAACGAACAACATGCATTTAGAAAGAGTGAATTATATGAAAATGTGTGGAATGAGATGAATTGTGAAGGAAATAATACAGTTACAGTACACATTAAAGAACTGAGACAAAAAATAAAAGAGGATGTAAAAAATCCTAAGTATATACAAACAGTATGGGGAGTTGGATATAAGTTTATTGGAGAAAGAATACTATGAGAGTAAAGAAATGGCTTACTTTATCATATGTAATAGTTATGATAATTCCAATCATTACAGGTTTTTTAATTTATAAAGCTATTAGATATTGTAGTGAAAATGTAGAATTTAATGATTATATGACTTCAATAAATAAAATTCAAAAATACGAGAAAATATTAGAAAATCCTAATTTGTATATTAAAGTAAATAAAAACTTAAATATATTAAAAGATGAAGATTTGGATATGATACAGATTGATTTATATAATAATTTAGGTGCGAAAATATATTCATCTAATACTCAATTTAATGATCAAGGTGTATTTCTATCAAGCAATGAACACTTGTATAGAAATTTATATGAGTTTCAAAGAGGATATAGGGCTAATACTATAAAGAAACCAGTTTTCTTAAATGGTGATATAGTAGGAATTTATGAAATTACTATAGTTAGAAACAAATTAGTTGAAAATGTAAATAATGTATGTATTATTGCTATAACAATATTTGTTTTAATATTAATATTACTATTTATTTTTATAATGTATATTTTAAATAAAAAACTAACAAAACCTATAAAAAAGCTTACTTCTGCTATGAAGTTCTATGCAAAAGGGGAAAGTGATATTTCAATTGATTACAATAAAAATGATGAAATTGGTGATTTAATAAATCACTTTTTAAAGATGAAAGATGATATTGATAAAAGTAAAAAGGAATTAGAAATGCAGCAAAAAGATAAAGAATATTTAATTGCTGCTATATCACATGATTTAAAAACGCCACTTACAGCAATTAGAGCATATGGAGAGGCTTTAAAGGAATATGAAAATTTATCTAAAAGTGATGTAGGTTTATATACATCTGTAATTATAAATAAAAGTGATTATATGAAAAATATGTTGGATGAGCTTTTTACATATACAATTTTGAATAATCAATATGTACTAGAAAAAGTTGAGGTTGATTGTGAAGAATTTATGGATATGCTTTTTTATGGTTATAATGAACTGATAGAATCTAAAGGTGCTAAACTTGTAAAAAATATAAATGTAATTGGAGAAGTTAATGTAGAAGTAAAGTCTATGATAAGAGTTGTAGACAATCTTATAAATAATGCATTAAGATATGTACCTTTAGGAGGAACTATTGAGCTTGGAGCATATTCAGAGCAGTATAAATTACCTGTAAGTCTTGGATATAATATTATAAATCAATTAGATGAAATGAGAAAAAATTCTTTAATTATATTTGTACGAAATGATGGAAGTCCAATTGAAGATAAAGAAAAAGAAAGAATATTTGATGCTTTTTATCAAAGTGATGATTCAAGAAATAAAAAAAACAACAATGGTACAGGTCTTGGATTAAGTATAGTAAAACTAATTATAGAAAAACATGAAGGAATTATAAAGCTTATATCTAACGATGAAATTGGTACTTTAATTGCTTGTATAATTCCAATGTACAAAATAGAATTAGTTTAAAGGAGGTGTACATATTATAAAAAGATATTTAACAGCAATTGTAATGTTATTAGCACTAACATTAGTTGGATGTAATGAAAATGAAAATAACAAAATGACAAAAGCTATAATCCCAGAAGAAATAATAACGAGAGTAGTAGGAAGTAATGAAAAATCAAGTAGTTATTATGGAGAAGCTAAAATTGAAAACTATGAAAACAAAAAGAAAACCTATGAATATGTTATGAAAGAATGGGTTTCTAGTGATAATAAAGAAAGAACAGATATTATTTCAGATAGTGAAAATAGTACAGTAGTTTCAGATGGTAAAACTATAGCTATATATATGAAAAATGAAAATGAGTTAATAAAAAGTAGTGTACTCAAAAGTAATAGTATACCTAAAAACTCAAAAGATATGGTTATGAATGAACTTGAAAGAATAAATAAAACTCATTTAATAGAAAATAAAGGTGAAGAAAAGTTAAATGAAAGAAAAGTATATCATTTATATGGAAAACCTAAAAATAGTAATTCTTTATTTGGAGATGTAGAATATTGGATTGATAAGGAGCGGTGGTTTATAGTAAAGTCGATTACTAACTCAGGAAATATTACTATTTGTATGGAATATACTAAACTAGATTTTGATGTAGATATAGATGATAAAATTTTTAATATTGATATGCCAAAAGATGTAAAGATTACAAATACTGATGAAATGGAAGAAAACAAAATAATTACAGTAGATGAATTAAGTAGTAAATTAGGAATAAAGCCTTTAATTTACAAAGGTAATGACTACAAGTTAAATAGGATAGAGTATATAAAGGGTAATGATTTAACAGATGATGAATTCACTGAAGTATATACGGATATAAATGATATAGAAGCATTTAGTATAAGTGTGTTCAAACAAAGAAGTATTGAAAATGATGAGATATTTTCAAATGAACAAAAATTAAAGGTGAGAAATACAGAAGGTTTATGTATGGAGTCAAATGATTTCAAAATAATATCTTGGAATGAAAATGGTCTAACATATAACGTATTTACAATAGCGCCAAATATAAATACAAAACAGTTAAAGGAAATTGTAGAAAAACTTAAAGAATTAAGTTAACAATTTATTATAAAAATCATAATAATTTTAGGGGGAAATCAATGGAAAACAAAATTAAAAGTAAAAATAAGAAATACTTAATAATTTCAACAATAATTGTTATAGTGTTAATTAGTTCAATGGGAATTTATGGATTAAAAAAACACTCAGAAAGTAAAGAGAAAAATAGTTTGGAAATGTACACAGTGCCATCTAGTGAAAAAGTATATGTAAATGGTGTTATAGAGCCACAAAAAAGTGAAAAAATATTTTTAGATACAACTAAAGGAAGTGTAAATGAATTATCTGTAGAAAATGGACAAGTAGTAAAAAAAGATCAGTTATTATTTACATATAAAAATGAAACTATAACAGAGCAGGTTTATGGAATTAAAGGTCAAATAGATACTGCTAAGCTTCAAATAGAACAATTACAAAATCAGAAAGAAAAAGCAAGACAAAAAATAAATTCACAAAAAAATCTAAAAGTGCCTAGTGGAGAAGTACCAATGCCAGTTGTAGATGAAAGTCAGCTTGAAGAATTTGATAATCAAATATCTTCATTACAAGCTCAAGTAAATTCACTACAAGAGCAAATAAATCATCTATCAGAAAAAGAATATAGCAGTGTATTATCACCTATAGATGGAAAAATTATTTTAAACAAAGATGCAAAGGATCCAACAATGCCATATATAATAGTTGAAACATCTAATTTTTATGTAAGAGGAAAAGTTAGTGAGAAAGAACAACCTAAAATAAGTAAAGATAAGGTAGCAAATATAATTGTATTGTCAACTAATAAAGAAGTTAAAGGAAAAATATCTTATGTTGATAATAGACCATTATCGCAGGAAATGTCTGTAGGAGCTGTGCAAGGAGCATCACAAGATATATCTTATTATGGAGTTAATATAGCATTAGACAGTCAAGAGAACTTAACTAATGGCTTCCATGTTCAAGCAACAGTTAATTTAGGTGATTCAACTGTAAAAATACCAAAAACATGCATTATAGAAGAAGATGGAAAAGAATATGTATTCAAAAATACAGATAAAAAAGCTAAAAAGCAGTTAGTAGAAACAGAAAAAATTAATGAAGATGAAGTTATTATAAAAAGTGGATTAAGTGAAAATGATGTTATTGTTAAGAATCCAACTTCAGAAATGAAAGAAGGGGATGTACTTGAATAATGTTATTGAGCTTAGAGATATAAACAAATATTATTTTATGAAATCTATGAAATTACATGCATTAAAAGATATAAATATTGACATACCACAAGGTGAATTTTTAATGATAATGGGAAAGTCGGGTAGTGGTAAAACTACACTTATGAATATATTAGGATTTTTAGATAGATTTGATAGTGGTACATACACTTTCAATGGAAAAGATGTTACTAATTTAAGTGAAAATGAGAAATCTGAATTAAGAAATGCATATATAGGATTTATATTTCAACAATTTCATCTTATAGAATCACTTACTATAGGTCAAAATGTGGAATTGCCACTTTTGTATAAGGGAAATGTATCTATAAAGGAAAGAAATAAATTAGTAGAGAAATATTTAGATATTGTTGGTTTGTTAGATAAAAAAAACAGGAAACCATCTGAGTTATCTGGTGGACAACAGCAACGTATAGCTATAGCAAGAGCACTTATAAATGATCCATATGTAATTTTTGCAGATGAACCTACAGGGGCATTAGACAGTGCTACAGGTACTGAAATAATGGAACTTTTGACTAAATTGAATAAGGAAAATAAAACTATAATTATGGTTACTCATGATGAAGATTTAAAGAAGTATGCTAGTAAAATAATCCATATAAAAGATGGTTTAGTAGCAGAGGTGAATTGATATGTCTATAATAAATTTAATAAAAACATCTATTTATAGTTTAAAATCCCATAAATTAAGAGTATTTCTAACAATGATAGGAATAATCATAGGTATAAGTTCTGTAGTAACCATACTTTCCATAGGTGATGGTTTAAAGGCAAAGGTAAATTCAACAGTTGAAGATACTAATTCTAATAAGATTAACATTAGATTTATTCCAGAAAATTATGATATGGACATGTCATTGGTTCAACCATTTTCACAGTCAGATATATACGATATAGCTAAAATTGAAGGAGTTCAAAAGGCAGAACAAAGTAAAGGTATGGGTGGTGGATTTAATTTTTCAGCATCTGAAGCAAGATATTTTGATAAAAGTACGTTTGTTGTATTTGATGGATACAAAGATGAAAAATTAGATATTGAGCTTGGAAGAACTTTTGATGATAATGATGAAAATAAAAAATGTATAATATTAGATTGCGAAGTTTCAAAACAGTTATTTAAAAATGGTGAAAATCCTATAGGTAGAGGAGTAACTATTGATGGTTTAACCTATGAAGTTATAGGAGTGTTAAAAAAGGCATCTGATTTTTCTTTAACTGGAGGTATGAGTTATGTACCACAGAAAATTAAAGAAAATATGAATAAAAAGGATTTTATAGATTCTTTAGATATTTATGTTAAACCAGGTTTTGAGAATAAAAAAGTTTTTGATGATGTAAATGAATATTTGAAAAAAGCGCATGGTAAATTAGATGGAAAATATGAAATGGAAGATCCACAAGCAGTAACTAAAGCATTTGAGCAAATTATAGGTGGACTTACTGCATTTGTAGCATTAGTTACAGGTATTTCATTATTTGTAGGTGGAATAGGAGTAATGAACATAATGTATGTATCTGTATCTGAAAGAAAAAGAGAAATAGGAATAAGAAGAGCAATAGGGGCTAAGCCTAACTCTATATTGCTTCAGTTTTTATTTGAATCTATTTTAGTTACTGGACTCGGAGGATTAATAGGAATTTTATTTGGATTCTTATTTTCAAAGCTTATAGGCGTATTTTTACCATTTGCACCAATATTAACAGCAAAAAGTTTTATAGGAGCAACTTTAACTTCAGTAATTGTAGGAATAGTATTTGGTATGATACCAGCTTATAATGCATCAAGGTTAGATCCTATTAAGGCTATATATAAATAAATATTTAAAGTTTAAAGACTGCTTTATAAATTATATAAGCAGTCTTTTTTTAGAAATTTAAGTTACGTATATTTTAATCTATATTTTTTAAAATTGACAGTGGACAGTGAATGTGAAAATTGGATTTCCAATTTTAAAGAATGATCTTTTATTAAATTTGCTAAGCAAATTAGTTGAAAATAATATAAAAACGTAGTTTTTATGTATTTCCATTTTAAATATTAGGAATGAAATGAGTAATATTAACTATAACTGTCAATTTTCAATTTTCAATTGTCAACTGGTTCCAAATATAAATATAGCAATAAACTGTAAGATTAGTACTATCATTTGAGAAAGACATTACTTCAAATATTAAATGAAAATAATGTTATTAAAGGAAATAGTAATTATTTATAGGTGAGGTTAAATACTTTTTCATGTAGAAATTAATCCATTATTAGTAAAATTAGGATGATAACATATAAATTTAAAATGATTTACAAAAGATGTTCATTAAAAAAATTATATGTAGTAGAATAAAATTAGTAAAATTCAAATAAAATGTAGGTTGGTGTTTGTGATGACAAAGATAGATTTAATTTCAGGATTTTTAGGAGCAGGAAAAACTACTTTTATAAAAAAGATTATTGATGAAAAAGATGAAAATGAAAGAATAATTATTATAGAAAATGAATTTGGTGAAGTTAATATCGATAGTGAAATTTTAGGTGAAACTAAAGTTGAAATAGAAGAAGTAACTGGCGGGTGTATATGTTGTACATTAATAGGAAATTTTAAAGAGTGTATAAAAAATATTTTGGAGCAGTATACTCCTGATAGAATAATAATAGAACCATCAGGAGTAGCAATGCTATCAGATATTTTAAAAATATTTAATATAAAAATAGAAAATGCATATTTAAATTCTATAATAACAATAGTAGATGTAGAAAATTTTGATGAATATATAGATAATTTTGGAGAATTTTATAAGGATCAAATAATAAATTCAAAAACTATTGTTTTAAGTAGGGTAGAAAATATATTGAAAGAGAATTTAAATTGCGTAGTTGAAAGAATTAAAGAATTAAATAGTAAAGCTAATATAATAGCATCTACATGGGAAAATATATTAGTAAAAGAAATACTTAAAATTGATGAAAATAGATTTGATGATAAAAAGGTAGATATGAATTTGAGTAAACCTAATTTTAAGCCAATGAAAGTTATGAAAAAGGCAAAGATTAGTGCTGATGATACTTTTGAAAGTATTATAATTAAAACATCAAAAGTTTTAAAAAAAGAACACATTGAAAGAATTGTAAAAGAGATAAATCTAGATAATAATTATGGACATATATTAAGAATAAAAGGAATAGTAAAAAGTTACAATAATGAATTGATACAATTTGATTATGTGCCAAATGATTTAAGTATGAAAAATATAAATGCCACTAAATATGGAGATATTTGCATTATAGGAACTGAGTTAAAAAAAGAATTACTAAAAAAATTATTTTAATATAATGAAGTATGTACTTGTATTTAGTAAGAATTTAATGTATTTTTGAAATATAATGAAAAAAACATGGTTTTGGAGGGGAAAAAATGAAAACTTTTATAAGTGATAACGTATCTGGAGTTCATCCTAAGGTTATGGAGGCTTTATTAAATGCAAATTGTGAACATGAATTTTCGTATGGAGGAGATAAATATACATTAAAAGCAATTAATAAATTTAGAGATATTTTTTCAAAAAAAGATTTAGGTGTGTATTTTGTTTTAAATGGAACAGGATCTAACGTTACAGCAAATTCAGCTGCTATAAGGTCATATGAAGCTGTAATTGCAACAGATATTACACATTTACATACAGATGAATGTGGTGCATTTGAAAGAATAAGTGGTTCGAAAATAATTACAGTTCCAAATAAAGATGGAAAAATCACAATAGAAGCTATAAAAGAAGTATTACATAATAAAGGGAATTTCCATCATTCACAACCTAAAATAATAACAATTAGTCAATTAACTGAGGTTGGTAGTGCATATACAATAGATGAATTAAAAGAATTATGTTCTTTTGCTAAAGAGAATGATTTATATGTTCATATGGATGGAGCAAGAATTGCAAATGCTGCAGCAGGACTAAATGTAACATTTAAAGAAATGGTTACTGATACAGGTATAGATATAGTATCTTTTGGTGGAACTAAAAATGGAATGATGTTTGGAGAAGTAATATTATGTTTTAATGAAGAAATAGACAAACATATGAAATATATGATTAAACATAGTAATCAATTGCTTTCTAAAATGAGATTTATATCAGCTCAATTTTTAGCATATTTAGATGAAGAAGTATGGAAAAACAATGCTAAGAATGCAAATGAAGTAAATAATTATTTAAAAGAGAATTTAGAAAAAATAAAAGGAATAGATATGCCATTTTCAGTAGATGGAAATATGATACTTGCAACTATGCCAAAAGATATAGAAGAAAAAATTGTAGAAAATAAGAAGGCTTCCATAGTTAATTGTGGAGGGGAATATGTTAGATTAGTTGCTTCTTTTGATTCTACAAAAGCAGATGTTGATGAGTTAATATCACTTATAAATCTGAATAAATAAGAAGAAAAGCTATTAGTTAAAAATTAACTAATAGCTTTTTTACACATAAATAGTGTATCACAATGAATAAAAAGCACCAACATTGAAATAGCAATAAAAATAAAATTTCATAATGATTATAATAAGGTAGGAAATAACCTATAAAATGAAATTTTTTAAAAAATGTATTGCAAAATTTTGAATGAGGGTTTATTATAATTAATAGATATTATAGGAATCCAAGATGTAAAATACAATTACTCGTATTTCATTTGAGAAAGAGAGAGTTTGAAGTATTGTACAAAGATTAACAATTAACGATAAAACTGAAGTATCAGTTTTAAAAATCAAATTTCATGATAATTTGCTAAGCAAATTATAGGGAAACAAGCTGGAATTTAAAACTATTATTTTAGCTGTAAATATATTGTATTCAAAATAAATGATCAATTAAAAACGATTTCGAGCTAGTCTCACTCTTGAGGGTGTCCAAGTTTTGGAATTAATAATTATAAATTTGAAATTGGAATCCTATAACAGGAGAAAAATTAAAATTTATTAATTGTATTATCTATTTATATTAATATAACGATATAGGATGGGGGAATTTTAAGTGAAGTTTAAAAAGATTCTTGTTGCAAATAGAGGAGAAATAGCTATAAGAATATTTAGAGCATGTAAGGAACTAGACATTAGAACTGTAGCTATATATTCAGAGGAAGATAAAAAAGCATTATTCAGAAGTAAGGCAGATGAGTCTTATCAAATTGGATTTGGAAAAAAGCCAGTAGATGTATATTTAGCTATAGATGAAATTATAGAGTTAGCAAAAGAAAAGAATGTTGACGCAATTCATCCAGGATATGGATTCTTATCAGAAAATATAGAATTTGCAAAAAGATGTGAGGAAAATCATATAGAATTTATAGGTCCAACATCTGAAATGATGGAGATGCTAGGGGAAAAGATAAAATCAAAAATAGTTGCTAAGTCAGCAGGGGTAAAAACAATACCAGGTGTAGATAAACCAATTAATTCAGATGAACAAGCTTTAGAGTTTGCAGATATTTGTGGATATCCACTAATGATAAAAGCTGCTGCCGGTGGTGGTGGTAGAGGAATGAGAATAGTAAGAGAAAAAGAAGAACTATTGGATGCGTTAGAAAGTGCTAAAAATGAGGCTAAAAAAGCATTTGGTATAGATGATGTTTTTATGGAAAAATATGTTGAAGACCCTAAGCATATAGAGGTTCAAATTATTGGAGATAAAAGTGGAAATATTGTTCATTTGTTTGAAAGAGATTGTTCAATACAAAGAAGGCATCAAAAACTTATAGAATATACTCCAGCATTTTCTCTTCCAAAAAAATTAAGAGAATCTATATGCAAAGATGCTTTAAAAATAGCAAGAGCAGTTAATTATAGAAGTGCAGGTACAGTTGAATTTTTAGTTGATAAAAGTGGAGAATACTATTTTATTGAAATGAATCCAAGAATACAAGTTGAACATACGGTTACAGAAATGATAACAGGCATTGATATAGTTCAAACTCAAATTTTAATAGCAGAAGGATATATGCTAAATTCTGATAAAATAGGAATACACGGTCAAGAAGATATAAGTCTTAGAGGATACTCTATCCAATGCAGAATAACAACAGAAGATCCTAAAAATAATTTTGCACCAGATACTGGAACCATAGATTTGTATAGGACTAGTTCTGGCTTTGGAGTAAGATTAGATGGTGGAAATGGGTTTACTGGTGCAGTTATAAGTCCATATTATGATAGTTTACTTGTAAAAGTTATAACTCATGGAAGGACATTTGAAGAGACAATAAATAAGGCTAGAAGATGTATTAAAGAAACTGTAATAAATGGGGTAAAAACAAATTCAAGTTTTTTAATAAATGTTTTAGATAATGAAATGTTCAAAAGTGGAAAGTGTACAACAAATTTTATAGATAACAATCCATATTTAACAGATGTATCAGAAAATGATGATGATGAATTAAAAGTTTTAAAATTTATATCACAGAAAACTATTAATAATAGTAAAAAGTTAAATAAAAGAGAAAATGAAATACATATTCCTAAAGTAATGAATGAAAATACATTATGTGGAACTAAACAAATATTAGATAATGAAGGTACGGATGGATTAATTAGATGGATAAAAAATCAAAATAAACTTTTAATAACAGATACATCTATGAGAGATGCACATCAATCACTTATGGCTACTAGAGTAAGAACAAAGGATATGTTAAATATAGCAAAACCAACTGCTAATATGGCAAATGATTTATTTTCATTAGAAATGTGGGGGGGAGCTACTTTTGATGTAGCTTATAGATTTTTAAGAGAAAACCCATGGAATAGACTTGAAAAATTAAGAAAAGAAATTCCAAATGTATTATTTCAAATGCTTATTAGAGGTTCAAATGCTGTGGGGTATAAAAACTATCCAGATAATGTAATAAGAGAATTTATTAAAGAGTCAAGTAATAGTGGAATTGATATATTTAGAATTTTTGATTCATTAAATTGGCTGAAGGGTATGGAAGTAGCTACTGATGAAGTAATTAAAAATAATAAAATAGCTGAAGTTTGCATGTGTTATACAGGTGATATATTAGATAAATCTAAAACTAAGTATGATTTAAAATATTATATAAATATGGCTAAAAATATAGAATCAATGGGTGCACATATTCTTGGAATAAAAGATATGTCAGCTTTATTAAAACCATATGCTGCATATGAACTTATAAGTGCACTTAAGGAAGAAATATCAATTCCAATACATTTACATACACATGATACTACTGGTAATGGAGTAGCAACAATACTTATGGCTAGTGAAGCAGGTGTTGATATAGTTGATACAGCATTTAATGGAATGTCAGGTTTAACAAGTCAGCCTGGAATGAATTCAATAGTTGCAGCATTAAAAAATACTAAGAGAGATACAGGCATGAATGAAGATAATCTTCAAATTATATCAGATTATTGGCAAGAAGTAAGAAAGATATATAGTGAATTTGAATCAGAGTTAAAATCTCCAAGTGCTGAAGTTTATAAGTATGAAATACCAGGTGGACAATATTCAAATTTAAAACAACAAGTTATGAGTTTTGGAATGTATGATAAATTTAATGATATAAAAGATATGTACAAAGAAGTAAATGAAATGTTAGGTGATATAGTAAAAGTAACTCCATCATCAAAAATGGTTGGTGATATGGCAATATTTATGGTTAAGAATGAACTTGATTCTAGAAATATTTTAGAAAAAGGAAATGATTTTTCATATCCTGATTCAGCTATAGATTATTTTAAAGGGATGATGGGACAACCTGCATGTGGATTTCCTAGTCAAATACAAAAAATAGTATTAAAAGATGAAAAACCAATAGAATGTAGAGCTGGTGAATTGTTAAAAGATGAAGATTTTAATAATATAAAAGTACATATTGAAAATAAATACGGAATAAAAACTACTATGAAGGATGCATTAAGTTATGCACTATATCCTAAGGTGTTTGAGGAGTATTTGGAGTATATA
This sequence comes from Clostridium amazonense, assembly GCF_056431285.1. Classification (NCBI taxonomy): domain Bacteria; kingdom Bacillati; phylum Bacillota; class Clostridia; order Eubacteriales; family Clostridiaceae; genus Clostridium; species Clostridium amazonense. The sequence goes on from NZ_JBWKMH010000003.1 coordinate 246,980, forward strand.
AATAAAAATGGAGACTTTTCTAATTTAGAAAGTGAATTATTTTTCCACGGTATGGACGAAGGAGATACAGTGGAAGTTGAGATGTATGAGGGGAAAAAAATAATAATTAAACTTTTAAAAATATTAAAGGATGATTTAAATAATACACTAATATTTGAGGTAAATGGATTTAGAAGAGAAATAAAAATAGAAATCAATAAAAGTAATTTAGTTAATTCAAATACAGTTAAAAAGAAGATGGCAGACAAAAATAATCCGTTAGAAATAGGGGCAAGTATTCCAGGCAATGTAGCTAAAATATTAGTAAAAGAAGGACAAAAAGTTTCTAAAAATGAAAAATTAGTAATTATAGAAGCTATGAAAATGGAAACTAATATAAATGCAAAAGTAGAAGGCATTATTGAAAAGATTGAAGTTGTTGAAGGGGATAATGTTATTAATGGAGAATTGTTAATATCATTAAAAAGTAATTAATTTTAATGATAGTGTGATGCTATATACTAAGGGGAGTTTTGTAGTTTAAAATTACGTATATGTATAGCTTAATTAATAAACTAATTTAATAAAAAAGTGTGTGTAAAAACACACTTTTTTATTAAGTTAAAAAGTAAATCAAATTATATGTTAATAAAATCAAATAAATCATCAAAAGATAAGTTTGTTGCACTACATAAATATAATAAATTAGAAGTTATTAGTCTTGATAATTTTTTATTAGAAAGTTGAGAAGAAATATCACCGTTTAATCTGTGAAAAGCTATTAACTCTTCTAACAGGGAGTAAATAGGAGTTAATATGTTGTAAATATGTACACTATAAAGACTCATTTCAGCTAATACGGTAATATAACTTTTAGAAAGTTTTCCAATATATGAATATATTAAAAATAATTTTTCTCTAAATGATTGTTCTGTATATAAAAACTCATGAGTAGATGTACATATAGAATTCCAATCTGATTCAAATATACTTAATACTAACATATCTTTATTTTTAAAATAATTATAAAATGTACCAGTTCCAATACCACAAGCAGATGTTATATTTCTAATATTTAAATTTTTATAACCAAACTCTAGAAGTTGAGATTTACCTTCAAGCAATATAGTTTCCTTTAAATTCTCTATGATTTTAGGCATTGTAAAAACTCCTTTAAAATGAATTTAGATAAATTAAATGAATATATTTAATTGTGAGATATATTATTACAATATCATTATATTATTTAAAATAAAAAATATATACCCAATAATAATATATATTAGTATTGTCTAAATATTAAATAATTATTAAATATTTGACACATTTAAATAGATAAAATACAATAATTGTAAAAGAATGTTTGAACAATGTTTAAAAAGTAAGTAATATTATTGTAAATGGAGAGAATTTATGGGTGTAAATAATGTAAAATTAGCTAGAACTCAAAAAGAATTAACGCAAGAAGAGTTAGCTAGGTTAGTAGGAGTTACAAGGCAGACAATAGGACTTATAGAAGCTCAAAAATATAATCCAACATTAAATGTATGTATCAAAATTTGCAAGGTTTTAGGTAAAACGTTAAATGACTTATTTTGGTTTTGATAATAAAACTCATATACTAATATAAGGTTTTTATTAGAGATAAATTTTATAAGAATCAGTAATAAAAAGGTTTTAGGGTTAAATTTATAGAATGGGAGGGGGATAAAAGTACATTTAAAAAGTACTTTTAAAGAAAATATGTTATATGATATGCCATTATATAGACCTCCAAGTGAGGCTTACAGTTTAATAATTCAAGTTACACTTGGATGTTCACATAATAAATGTAGTTTTTGTAGTATGTATAAATCTAAAAAATTTACAATTAAATCATTAGAACAAATAAAAGAAGAGATAGATTATTTTAGAAAACAATATAGCAATGTTGAAAAAATTTTTTTGGCAGATGGTGATGCATTAATTATACAAACAGAAAAATTAAAAGAAATATTTAAATATATAAAGTTTAAATTTCCTGAATGTGAAAGAATAAGTTTATATGGATCACCAAAATCTATTTTAAGAAAAAGTGTTGAAGAACTAAAGGAGTTTAAAGAGCTTGGATTATATATGATTTATATGGGAATAGAAAGTGGAGATAACTTTGTTTTACAAAGTATAAAAAAAGGATGTAATTCAGATGAGCTATTAGAGGCTGCTTTAAAAGTAAAAGAAAGTAATATAGTGTTATCTACAACAGTTATTGCAGGGTTAGGCGGAGTAGAAAAAAGTAAAAATCATGCAATAAATACTGGGATTTTAATAAGTAAAATTAATCCTGATTTTTTAGGAGTTTTAACATTAATGTTAGAAGAAAATACAGAATTATATGAGAAAAATAAAACTGGACATTTTAAACCTTTATCAGATAAAGAAATATTAGAAGAAATAAAAGAGCTTGTAAAAAATATAGATGTTAAAAAGAAATGTGTATTCAGAAGTAATCATGCTTCTAACTATATATCTTTAAAAGGAGTTTTACCAAAAAATAAGGAAAATCTTATTAGAGATATAAATGTTAGCATAAAAAATAATTATTTTAAAAGTGAAAATCTTAGAGGTTTATAATTAATTGTTGTACAAAAATTAACAATGAAGGATAAAACTTAAGTATCAGTTTTAAAAATATTAGTTATATGTACTATTAACACTATGATTAGTAAAAATATTATGATGGGGAATTTATTCTCCAAAATGAACTTTTTATGGATAGATACTATATTAATTTTATTTGGACTACAAATAAAACATTGTAGCGGGGATTTCAATCCCTGAGTATATTAAAATTTCAAAGAAACTTTAATAAATCTATTATTTAAAATTTGAACTTGTAATCCTATATTTTAAAAGTTAATAATTTTAAATTAAAATCCTTACTTTTTAGTGGGGATTTTATTTTGTTATATAATTATGATATTTTGAATAATTATATAAATGTATTGTAAAAAAAATATAATAGAGTATAATTATCATATAATAATAATTATTAAAAATGGAGGGGAATTTTATGGAACAAAGTGCATTATTTAGTATAACTTATGGCGTATATATATTAGGGGTTGAATATGAAGGAAAGAAAAATGCTTGTGTTATAAATACTTTAAGTCAATTGACACAAGAGCCAATAAAAGTGAGTATAACAGTATTAAAGAAAAATTTAACTCATGATATGATATTAAATTCTAAGAAATTTAGTGTATCAATATTAAGCAAATATGCACCATTAGATACCATTGCTAGATTTGGATTTAAAAGTGGTAAGGAAACTGATAAATTAGAGGGATTTAATTACAAAACAGATTTACTGAAAAATCCAATAATTGAAGATGGTGCGGTAGCTAATATATCATGTAAAGTAGTTAATTCTATAGATTTAGGTAGTCATACTTTATTTATTGCTGATGTTGTTGATGGATATAAATTAAAAGATGAAGAATCAATGACATATGCATACTATAGGGATTTGAAAATGGGAAAAGTTTCAAATGAAAAATTACCAGAAAAACAAAAAGATAAAGACATTGTAGAAACAGATAAAGCAAAACCAATGTATCAGTGCTCAGTTTGTCATTATGTTTATGATGGTGATATACCATTTGAAGAATTAGATGAAGATTATTTATGTCCATTATGTAATCAGCCTAAGTCAGCGTTTGTAAAAAAATAGAAATAAAAATAGGAGAAATTAATGTTTATTAATTTCTCCTATTTTTATTCATTATATTAAAGTTTTTGAACGTTTATTGCCATAGGGCCTTTAGCTTCATCTCTTATATCAAAGGATACTTGTTCGCCTTCATGTAAATCTTTATCATCACCTTTTTCTTTAACTTGAGAGTGATGAACAAAAACATCATTTCCATTATTAGCTGATATAAAACCATAGCCTTTTGAATTATCAAACCATTTAATAACACCATTATACATAGTCATTTTTAAAATCTCCTTGTAAATATAAAATAATTAATAGAGATAGTATTTGTTTTTATAAAATAAATATTCAATAAAAATAAAAATGTTTAATAAAGTAAAAAATACAAAATATATATATAATATGTATCAAAAATAATTTATGTAAGTATTTAGAAAAAAGTTAAAGATACGAAATATTAGATTGTAATGTAAATTTAGTGCTTTAAAAGTATGTAATTCTTAAAGGTAACAAATATTTAGTGCGCGCATAAATATAATTTAGAAAACAAAATGTAAATATAAAAATTGACAAAATACAATAACATTACTTTAAAGCAAAAAAAGTATCTTAAAACAAAATTTAAGGGGGAATTAAAAAATGAGAGGTAAGGGATTTAAAATTATTTCATGTCTGTTAATTAGCTCTATGATAATGTCAGGAAGCATAAGTGTATCAGCAATAACTGATATGAGGAATTTAAGTAGTAATAATGTTAACATGAGTCAGAATGTGAAAGATGAGGATGCATTAAATTGCTATGGATTTGAACAATTTAAAAATGAAAGTGATGCTATTAAAGATGATTCTAAGGAATTAGTTGGAAAACAAGATACAGATAATTTAAAAGAAGAAAAAGTTAAAATATCTAGAAATGTTAGACAAAATGATAATTTTACTTTTAAGGATTTAAATAAATTAAGTTATGAAGATCTTATAGATACGTTATCTAATTGTCAGTGGCATCAGATTTCAGGAATTTTTGAGTTAAGTGATGATTCATATGAATTTTATTCAAATGATGAACGTATTAATGCAATTATTAATGCTTTAGAAGAAAAGGGTAGTCAATATACAGCAAGTGATGATAAGGGAATTCCAACACTTATAGAAGTTTTAAGATCTGGATTTTATTTAGGATATTATAATGATTCACTAAGTAAGTTATACAAAAGAGAATACAGAGAAAAAGTTATTCCAGCAATGATAGCAATTGAAAACAATCCTAATTTTAAATTAGGTGAAGTTGGTCAAAATGAAGTTATCAAGTCTTTAGGAATGTTAATAGGAAATTCAGCTTGTAATGTTCAAGTTGTGAATGGAACAACTAAAATATTAAAAGATTATAGAAATAATATATCAGAGTATGAATCAGATTATAGAAAAGGACAAGCTACTTTTGAATTAATAAAGGGAATTCAATATGATTTACAATCATATTCATATAACAATAGAATAGAAGCAGATAAAACACCATGGTTTGGGAAAATAGATAATTTTATTAATGAAGTTAGCAATTTAGCACTTTTAGGCAATGTAAGTGAAGAAAGTGAATGGCTTGTAAACAACGGAATATATTATACAGGAAAGCTTGCAGGATTTCATAGTGATAAAATATCAAAGCAAAAAGATGTAGAAAAAGCTCTGAAAATATATCCATACCTAGGTGAGCAATATTTTACAGCATTACAAAGTATAGAATATGATTTTAATAGCACTATGACAAATGGTGAAAAAGTAGACGTAAGTAAAGCAAAAGAAGAAGGAAAAAAACACTATCTTCCAAAAACTTATACTTTTGATGATGGAAAAATGATAATAAAAGCAGGCGATAAGATAAGTGAAGATAAAATTAAAAGATTATACTGGGCATCTAAAGAAGTTAATTCTCAATTCTTTAGAGTTGTAGGCAATGATAGTGCTTTAGAAAAAGGAAATCCTGATGATATACTAACTATGGTTATATATAATAGTCCAAAGGAATATAAAATGAATTCTAAGTTATATGGATATAGCACAGATAATGGTGGAATTTATATAGAAGGTGATGGTGCATTCTTCACTTATGAAAGAACAGAAGAGGAGAGTATTTTTAGTTTAGAAGAATTATTTAGACATGAGTATACTCACTATTTACAAGGAAGATATTTAGTTCCAGGTATGTGGGGAACAGCAGATTTTTATAAAGGAAAAGATGGAAGGATAACTTGGCTTGAAGAAGGATCAGCAGAGTTCTTTGCAGGATCTACAAGAAAAGATAATATACTTCCTAGAAAATCAGAAGTTAGTGGATTAAGCAGAAATCCAGAAGAAAGATTTTCAACAAATAAATTAGTTCATTCAAAATATGGATCTTGGGAATTCTATTATTATGGATTTGCTTTCTCTGATTATATGTATAATGAAAATATGCTTTTATTTAAAACATTTATAAATCAAATAAAAAACAATGATGTTAGTGGATATGATGCGTATATAGAGAAGGTTGCTAAAGATAAAGAAATTGATGCTGGATATCAAAAGCATATGCAAAGATTAGTTGATAAATATGAAACATTAACAGTACCTTTAGTTTCAGATGATTATTTAAAAAATCATGATAATAAAAATTCTAAAGAAGTTTATGCTGATATAGAATCAGTTTCAAATTTAAAAAATGTTTCAGTTGATGAAGATGCTGGTGATTTCTTTAATAGTTTTGAACTAAGAGGAACTTATGAAGGCAAAAGAAGTAATGGTGAATTAGAAGATTGGAAAGAAATGAACAATAAAGCAAATGAATTCATAGAAAAACTTGAAGATAAATCTTGGAGTGGATATGAAACAGTAAATTGTTATTTTGTAAACTACAGAGTTAATAAAAATAATAATTATGAATATGATGTTGTATTTACAGGTCTTAATAAGGGAAACAAAATAGATAATGAAAATAGTGCACCAAATGCAAAAATAGAAGCTACTAATTATGGTAAAGTTGGAGAAACTATAAACTTTATAGGAGAAAAATCTAATGATGTAGATGGTAAAATAGTTGAGTATGCTTGGGATTTTGGAGATGGAAGCACAAGTAGTGAAAAGAACCCAAGTCATATCTATGAGAATGAAGGAACTTATTTAGTTAAGTTATCTGTAAAAGATGATAAAGGAGCAATTGGAAAGGGAAGTACAACTATAAATATAAAAAAAGAGTCTACTGGTGATAATAATGATGGTAAATTAGATGTAGAACCAAATAATAAGTTTGAAAATGCATCTGGTCCAATAGTTTCAAATACAGTGGTTTATGGTGATTTATATGGTGATGACAACATTGATATTTATTATTTTGATGTAGATGAAATAGGTGATTTAAGTTTCCAATTTGTTAAGGAAGAAAATTCAAGCATAAATTGGATATTATCTAGTGAAGAAGATAAAGATGGAATGCTTGCATATCCAATAAATGAAAATTTAGATGGTAGTTATAAAGTTACAAAACCAGGAAGATACTATTTAAAAGTTTACAAATATGAGGATAAAGATGAACAATATGGCTTTAGGATAAATGGAAAATTGAAAGAGAAAGAGCCAGAGAAAATAAAAGAAAAAGAAGATAATAATAGTTTTGAAAAAGCAAATAGTATTATTATGAATAAAACTGTTTTAGCTAGCTTAAGTAAAGAAGATAATAATGATATATTTAAGTTTAGTGTGGATAGTGATAAGGATGTAGAAATAATATTAAACAAGTTAAGTGATAAAGGTATGAACTGGTTATTATACAAAGAAGATGATTTAAATAATTATATAGGTTATGCAAATATAAATGATAAAGAATTAAGTAATAAATACAAATTAACTAAAGGAAATTACTATTTATATGTTTATGGATATGATGATGGAGCATCAGATTATAACTTTATAATAAAATAGAATTTATGGGAACTATCTTAGAGATAGTTCCTATTTTTTTATCAAAATTTTTTTAGAAAGTATAATTTATATTTTAAAATTTAATATTAAGTCTATATGTATTTATTACAATATTTAAAAAGAGAAGGATGATAAAGTGGATAAGACAGTTAAGTTTGAAATTATAACAGGGATAAATGAAGGATATTTTCATAATAATGAAGTAGTTAATGGACTTGAAATGTTAGGAGGCTATGGCAAGAGATAGCTATAAAAGAGTATGAGGAAAGTGGTATATATGTATCAGCTGTAATTTGCAGTAGTAAAACTGTATATAGTGGAATGTGGGGATGCCCTAAAGGCGGAGAAGATACAATTATTATATCTGGCACACTTAATAAGGAATACACAAGTGATATTGAAGGATTTAAAACATCTGTTTTAAGATTAGCTAAGGAAGTTAAAGAAAAATTGAAACAAGAAAGTTTAACCTGTGATTTTACAGAAGTAGAATTGTTCTATTTGAAAGATTGATACTATAGGGTTCCAAGTTTATCTTCATAATTATTAGTTCAAAAACTTGGATACCCTTAAGAGTGAGACTAGCTCGGAATCATTTTATAGTAAGTATTTCTTTTGAAAGCAATATAGTTACAGCTTAAAAAATAGTTTTGAATTCGAGCGTGTTTCCCTATATAGGGTTACAAGTTGAAAAATAAAATTATTCAAATATTAAATGAGAATAATGTTATTCCAAGAAACAGTAATTATTTAAAACGTTATTCATAAAAATTTCAAAGAAACTCTAATGAATTTGCCATTTTATTTCCAAGACTAAACGGCTATAAGTGAACTAAATTCAGAGCTGTGTAATTAAATTCTAGCCTATTTTTCATAACTCTTCGTCAGCAATTCACATTAATAAAATTCCATTATTGATGTGAATTACTTCCTTGATTTATAAAAAATATACATTGAATTTTGAGTTACATATTTCTAAATTTAGTTCACACGACATCTTGTCTAGGCAGTTGCTGAACCCGTCCTTGGGTTCAGGTCTTGAAAATAAAACACAAATTAATAAGATTTTCTAAATCAATTTTTAAAGAAATACTAATTTAAATAATTCTTGTTTCTTGATGAAATAAAAAAGTTTTTCAATTGATAAAATATTATTTAAGTTTCATAGTAAATTAGTTTAAAGCAATATAAAAAGTAAGTTTTATAAAATATTCAAAGGAGTAGTGATATTTACTATCAAAACTATGGTTAGTAAGAATATTATGATGGAGAATTTATTCTCCAAAATGAACTTTTTATGAATAAGTATTATATTAATTTTATTTGAAGCACAAATAAAACATTGTAGCGTGGATTTCAATCCCCAGGTGTTAATTGAGAATTTAAGGCGAATGTTGAAATAGAGTTTCCAAGTATTTATATTCTTAAATGTCATTACCACTTTTGTAGGTGAGAATTCATTAAATTTTAAGATTATAAATTAATAAGTGTGTAGATTAAAATATTGGAATAGAAACATATATCATAGTGTTTAGGAGGATGATGAATGAGGGATTTTTATAATTACTATTTAAATTATTTGGATGTAATAAGAGATGATTTGGATAATGGAAAAACTATATTTAAAAGTAAGCAAAGAGATGTTCCTATAAATAATTATTATTTTCATTATTTAATAATTACTAATATAGAAAATAAAGAAGTTTTTTCAATATCACCTAGTTTTTATGATGAATTTATACATTTAAAACACATGAATTTAGAGGAGATAAAGAAGTTTTTTGATAAAAAGTTAAAAGATTATAGTTCAAGGTTTATGTATAGAATGACAATAGAAGAAAATATATTTAAATTTGTAGAGATAGATAATAAAGTTCAAAGACTTACAGAAGAAATTCTGATGAAAAATTTGAAAGGAAGAAACAAGAATGAAATTGAAGATATATGGAAGAGAAAAGAAAAAGAAATTTTAGAAGGAAGAGAATTTGTAATTTTAAAGGATGATAAAATAGTTTCTTATTGTAAAATATCAAATATAGATTATAATGGTGGCAATTTAACAGTATGGACAAATCCTAAATATAGAGGCTATGGTTATGGAAAACAAGTTACAATAGCTGCTACAAAATGGTGTTTTGATAATAATATAATTCCTATATACTTAGTGTATAATGAAAATTTAGCATCATTAAATCTTGCAAAGTCTATAGGTTTTAAGATTTTGTCAAAAGAATTTATAATATCAAAAGAAGCATAAATTTTATTCATGCTTCTTTTTTTAGTCTGATTTAGTATAATATAGCTTTTTTATTTTTTTTATAACTTCTTTTGAATTATTAGGAATTTGTTTTAGTGAATATCCTAGTAAAAGTGGAGAAGTAACAAAACGAGGAACTATTTTACATATTATTTGTTCATCAATTTTATAGAAAAATAAATTAAAACTATCACAGTGAGCATTATAGTTATTTAATATATAGTGAACAAGTATCTGTACGTTGTCAGCAAGTGCATTAACATTATTAATATCATTTATTATTACATTGAATTCTGTAAAACAGTTTAATGGCTTAGTAGATAGATTTACTTCACATAAGTCATTTTTGTATATAGTAGAACCTTCGAAATATTCTTGATGTATTAAATCCTCATAGTTAATATCATACAAACCTATTATTTGCATATGAGAATGTTTTAAACTACCACCAGACATAGGACCATGATTTTTATATAAAATTACTGATTTAAATTCGTTGCTTTCTATTATTTCTAACCAATGATTAATAGCAAAGGTAAATAATTTTCTGTTATGAGGTTTAGAATAAGATGATATATTTAAGCCACATTTTTCAGTTTCAATTATTACTAGTTGAAGTGTATTCTCTAAAGTTGGATATTTGTTTTTTAAGAGAATTATATCATCAGATTGTTCTATAATGTTTTGTAATTCTTCCTTGTTACAGAAGGGACAACCATTATCTTCTTTGTGTAAATCATTAGGCTTAGATTTACCTATACTATAAAAGAAATTTATATATTTATCACTATTCATATAGTCACCTACTTAATAAATATTACTGAATATAAATTATATTATAAACTAAAATAATTATTTATATTATAACACACCTTGAGTTCAAATCTTCTTATATTAACAATATTTAACTTAAGTATGGTTTGTATTATTTCAACATGATAGCTTAACTTATGAATACAAGCTAAAAATGCAATTACTGTTGTTTCAGTTGAGAAAGAGATAACTAAATTATTATATAAAAATTAACAATTAACGATTAACAATGTAGGATAAAACTGAAGTATCAGTTTTTAAAAATCGATTTTTATAGTAATTTGCAAAGCAAATTAATTAAAGATTATATAAAAACTTAGTTTTTATTAACTTGTATTTTTAGATATTAGGAACGAAGTGAGTAATATCAACTATAACTTTTCACTTTTCACTCTTAACTCTTACTTGGTTCCAAATATAAAAATAAACTGTAAGCTTAATAATATCACTTGATAAAGATATTATTTTAAATTTGAACTTGGAACCCTATAGTGTAATTTACACTAACGATTTAAGAGTTATAGAGAGTATATTAAAAGTGAATAAATATTTGGGGGGATTGAGATGTTAAAGGATAAGGAAGATAAGATTAGAGAAATTCTTAAAAGTAATGGGATTGAATCTAAAGCAAGCAATGATTGCATTGAAGTGAGAAAAACTCCAACTAAGAGAGCAGAAGATTTAAGAAATGTGTTTTACAATACATTATCTACAGCAGATATGGAATTTCCATATTGGTATACTAGGACTTGGAATGAATTAGATGGAGAGATAACGGTAGTTAGAAGAGCTAAAGCATTGAAGTCAGCATTTACACATATGACACCGAATATAATTCCAGGTGAAAAACTAGTTATGCAAAAAACTTATAATTATAGAGGTTCTTTTCCAATGCCATGGTTAAGTGAAAGTTTCTTTATAGCACAAGGAGATGAAATCGAAAAAGAAGCGTGTAAGACTAATAGTGCAGATGAACTAAGTCAATTTGGACAAGGTGGAGGAAACGTAACTAAAAGTTTTGGAGAAGTTGTATCTATAGCAGGAAAATTTGGTATGAGAAAAGATGAAATACCTGCACTTTTAAGAGTTGCTCGTCAGTGGGAAAACAAATCAGTAGAGGATGTAAGTCTTAGATATGAGAAATTAGTACCTGAATATGAAACTAAAAAAAATATAATGGATAGTTTAATTTGTATGTTTGATTCAGGATATACAATTCCACAAGGTAGAGAAGTTATAAACTATTATTATCCACTAGAGTATGGATTAAATGAATTAATAAATATGGCAAAAGAATGTATAAAAGAAGTAGCAGGTAATGCCGATGGTGATGGCATAATAGGAATGGATAGACTTTATTTTTATGAAGCTGTAATAAATGTAATAGAGGGAATACAAAATTGGATTTTAAATTATGCAAAACATGCTAAATTTTTAGCTACATTAGAAAATGGAGAAGAAAAAGCAGAATATGAAAATATAGCAAATGTATTAGAGCATATAGCATATAATAAACCTAGTACATTTAGAGAAGCACTTCAACTTTGCTACACTATACATATTGCAGCAGTAAATGAAGATGCTATATCAGGAATGTCTATAGGAAGACTTGGACAAGTACTATATCCTTGGTATGAACAAGATATAAATAATGGAACAATTACAAAAGAAGAAGTAGTAGAGCTTATGGAGCTTTACAGAATAAAAATAACTTGTATAGATTGCTTTGCATCAGCTGGAGTAAATGGAGGAGTTTTATCAGGAAATACTTTTAATAATTTAAGTATGGGTGGACTTACTAAAGATGGTAAATCAGCAGCCAATGAATTAGAAATGCTTATATTAGAGGCTGGAATTAGTTGTAAAACTCCTCAACCAACGTTAACAATAATTTATGATGAAAAGTTACCAGAAGAATTTTTACTTAAAGCAGTTGAAAGCAATAAAACTGGAGCTGGATATCCTGCATGGATAAATAATAGAAATGCAATAGAATTTCTTATGAATCAGTTTGCAGAAGAAGGTATGAATATAGAGGAGGCAAGGGCAATTGCTATAGGTGGATGTTTAGAGACATCTCCATGTTGTTTTAAACCACTTCACTTAAATAACAAGACATACTATATTCCAGGGGGTGCAGGTCAGCCAACAAGCGTAGGTGTACATTTTATAGCAAACCCTAAAATAATTGAACTTGTTATAACAAATGGTAAAGATTATAGAACTGGCACACAAGTTTATAAGCCACATAATAAGAAATTAGAAACTTTTGAAGAATTCTTTGAAACTTTTAAAGAATACTATAAAGAAACTATTAAAATTTTAGATAAGACCAACAATATAGAGCATGACATTTGGAGAAAACAAAATATGTCTGTTTTAAATTCATTTTTAAAACCAGATTGTTTAGAAAAGGGACAGCACATTGGAAATATGGGTTATAGATATAATGCAACTTTTAATGTAGAAAGTTGTGGAACTATAACAATGGTTAACTCATTAGCTGCAATTAAAAAAGTTGTTTATGAAGGAGAACATACACTGGAAGAATTAAAAGATGCTATGGTAAATAATTTCGGATTTAAAAATGCTTCAGAAGTTGGCAGTTATTCTTTAGTAGATCAAGTAAAATTTGATGATAGCCATAAATATGACAAGATATATGGTGAATGTTTAAAAGCACCTAAGTATGGTAATAACGATTTTTATGCAGATAGTATATTGTTAGAATATGAAGAGTGGTTTAGTAAAGTATGTAGAAGTGTGGAATCATTGTATGGCAAAAAACTATATCCATGTCAAATATCAGTTTCAACACATGGTCCACAAGGAGCTGCAACACTTGCAACACCAGATGGAAGACTTAGTGGAACCACATATTCTGATGGATCTGTATCAGCATATCCAGGAACAGATAAAAATGGTGTATATGCATTATTTGAATCAGCTACAATTTGGGATCATACTACATCTCAAAATTCTCAAATGAATTTAAAGTTACATCCAACAGCACTTAGAGGAATGCAAGGAAGTAAGAAGTTGTTAGATTTAACAAGAAGTTATTTAAGAAAAGGTGGGTTCCATATTCAATACAATATAATAGATTCACAAATGCTTAAAGATGCACAAAAAAATCCAGATGGATATAGAGATTTAATGGTTAGAGTTGCAGGATTTACTCAATATTGGTGTGAACTTGGAAAACCTATACAAGATGAAGTTATATCAAGAACAGAGTATAAAGGAGTGTAGAAAAATGAATTTAAAACATAATGATTGCTTAAATTTTTGCGCTATAGATGCTTCAAAAGGTATTTGTAGGATTTCTAAAGAGTTTATAAATATAGATAGTGAAGTTTGTAGTAGCTTTAAAGAGATGGCTAAGTGTAAGAATTGTATAAATTTTAAAGATGAAGATGAAAAAGGTATGGGCAAATGTGTAGGGTTAAAAAAGGAAAACTGGACATTTAAAGAATTAAAAGCAATTACATGTGAAGGACATAAGTTTAAATAAAGGTGGATATTATGAAAAATAAGGCTAAAATTTTTGATATACAAAGTTTTTCAGTTCATGATGGACCTGGATGCAGAACAACTGTTTTTATGAATGGATGTCCACTTAAATGTAGATGGTGTGCTAATCCTGAAAGTTGGAATAAGAGTAGCATAATGTTTAGTGAATTATCTTGTAAGTATAAAACTGATTGTAATTTATGTAAAGATAGTTGTGAAAAGAAAGGTATAAAGTTTGATAAGCTTAATAAACCTATATTAGATTTAGAACTATGTAAAACATGTAATGATTTTTCATGTGTGAAATCTTGTTATTATGATGCATTAAAGCTTTGTTATAAAGAGTATTCAGTTGAAGAACTATTAAAGATATTACAAAGAGATTCAAATAATTGGAGAAGTAATGGTGGTGTTACTTTTAGTGGTGGAGAACCATTGATGCAAAGTGAATTTTTAATAGAAATATTAAAAGAATGTAAAAAAAGAGGATTTCATACAGCTATAGAAACTAGTGCTTATGCAAAAGAAGAAATATTTATGAATGTTATGAAATATATAGATTTTGCTTTTATAGATTTAAAGCACATGGACACTAAAAAACATAAAGAAAAAACTGGAGTAGATAATACGATTATAAAAAATAATATAAGAAAATTAGTTTCATCTAATTGGAGTGGTAGATTGGTTTTAAGAGTACCTGTTATAGATAAATTTAATAATTCAGATAAAAATATAGAGGAAATTATTGAATTTATGAAGGAAAATAATTTAGTGGAAATAAATTTACTACCATTTCACAGAATGGGTGAAAGTAAATGGAATCAACTTGGAGAAAACTATGATTATAGTGAATATGGTGATGTAACAAATGAAGAGTTAGAGAAATTTCAAGATATGTTTTTAGAAAATAATATTGCATGTTATATATCAGATAATACGTTATTTTAATTACAAAGGCTTTTAACTAAAGTGTTAGTTAAGAGCCTTTTATAGATTTATATGTTATTATATAATGGTAAATTATTTCATTATGATTTGGAGGAATTTATGAAGATAAGTGACACATGTATATATGATCATATAGAGATGTATAAAGATGAAATTGAAAATGTTATATATAAAAAAGGAACGTATATAGTGCAAAGTGAAGATGATTTTGATGAGATATTTTTTATACTTAATGGAAGCGTAATGGTGGAATGTTTAACTATGAATGGGAAAAGGCTACTTGTGGATACTCTTTCAGAAAATGAATTTGTAGGTAAGATAAGCTATATGTATGATCAAGATTTTAGGGGAGATATTATAGCAATTACAGATGTTTCTTTACTTAAAATAAATAAACAAACATTAGAAAAGCTAAAGAAAAATGATAAATTTCTAAGTCTATTTTTATTTAAAACTAGCAAGAGAATATATTTAATTTATAAAAAATCACTTATAAAGAATCTTTTTAAAATAGAAGAAAGATTAGCACATTATATATTGGAAAATTCAGAGAATGGTATATTTAAATGCAAAAGTATGTATGAGTTATCAAAACAACTATATATGAGTAGAAAAAGTATATATAATACAATAAATAAATTTTTAGAAAAAGGGTATATAAAAAAGGAGCAAGATAAATTTATTATTTTAGATGAAAAAAAATTATGTGAAATATCTAAAGAAGTTAGAAATTTTTTGAAATAGAATTAAGCCTATTAGGGGTACTAATAGGCTTAGAAGGATGTATGTTAAAAATATTTAATATTATTTTAAAGTATTAAATATTATATAGGAAACTTTTTTAGAATTTAATTCAATTTCTTCTATAGAATTATGTATATAAGCAGCATTTCCAATAACAAATATATTACTTACCTTTGTTTGAAAATTCTCATTTAAAATAGGAACTCCATTTTCAAGCGGAATGTTACTACGCATTGCAAGTAATGAATCAGGAATTGCCGGTTCTGACAATATTAATGTATCACAAGATAATACCTTTTTATCATAATTATTAGTAATTTCAATAGATGTTAATCTACCGTTTCCATTTACTTTAACTAATTTATAATTTTTATAAATTAACTCAGTAGGAATATCATTTAGTGTATCTAAATCATCAGTACATATTATAGAAGAAATATGGACTCCTTTACTTTTTAAAATTTTAAAAATTTCTTTTCCAGTATCAGAAAAACCTAAAAAACTTATATTTTTACCTGGTAAGGCATGAAAAGAATTTAAGATTTTTTCAGTAGCAACTGTTGTAAAGATTCCAGAAGGTCTATTGTTATCTATATTTAAAGTATTTATGCCTTTTTCTTTTGAGCCATTACAAAGCACAATTACTTTAGACATTATATTAAAAATTCCATCTAAAGAGTTAGAAACAGTTAATGTATTTTTGTCTATTTTAGTTACAAGGGTATTAGTTAAAACTTGTATAGCATTTTGTTTTATTTTAGTTAATAAATCATCTTTATACTCTACACCTATAATATTTGCATTTTTACTTATGTTGTAAGTTGCTGTATTTAAACGACCACCAATTATAGGATCTTTTTCAACAATTAAAAGATTTTTAATTCCAAGTTCCATTAGATTTAAGGCTAAATTTAATCCACTAGCACCAGAACCAATTATAACAACATCAAATTCTTTCATATGACTCACACTCCTATTTAGTTACTATAAATGAATTAGTATTATTTTTGTTAATACTAGTTATATCTTTATTTAGTTCACGAGATAGTATATTTAAAACTGGTAACATACAACCAGTACCTTGACACCCACCCATAGTAGCACGAGTACGTCTTTTTACAGCATCTAATGTTGTTGCACCTAATGGTCTATTTATTGCATCAACTACTTCACCTTCAGTAATCATTTCACATTGGCATATAATTTTGCCGTATAGTGGGTTTGATTTTATTAATTTATTTTTTTCAGATAAAGATAAACTAGAAAACTTTAAAATTCCTTTTCTGGTATCTTTAAAATTCTCTTTTTTTGTAGTGAAAATTAAAGATTGAATTATATTACATACATATTCACCTATAGCAGGTGCCGCAGTTAACCCAGGGGAATCAATGCCTAAAACATTTATAAAGTTTCTAACATCAGAACATTCTTCAATTATAAAATCAGTGTGTTCTTGAAGTTTAGGTCTAACCCCTGCAAAGGTAGTTATAACTCTATTAGTTTGCAAATTATTAACATAATTCTTTCCTATGTTTAAGATATTACTTAATGTACTAGAAGAAACATAGGTATTACTTAAGCCATCGGTAGACTCAGCATTAGGTCCTACTAATAGATTTCCATCAGTAGTAGGAGTTACCAAAACACCTTTACTTTCTTTAGTTGGAATTGGATATAAAGTTGAATTTATAATACCACCAGCAACTTTATCAAATAAGCAATATTCACCTTTAACTCCAATGGAATGCAATTTGTTTTCACTTAAAATATTATTTATAGTGTCTCCATAAATGCCAGCAGCATTTATTATGATTTTACTTTCGAATTTATCAGTTTCAGTAAAGACATTAAAAATGTCATTATGTTTTTCTATATTAATAACTTTAGAATTAAATTTAAAGTTAACACCATTTTCACATGCGTTTTCAGCAAGTGCTATTGTCATTTCATAAGGGTTTACAATAGCAGAAGATTTACAATATAGAGCTGCAATTACATTAGCATTTATGTTAGGTTCCATATTTAAAATTTCTTCTTTAGTAAGGAGTTTTGTATCAATTCCACGCTTATCTGCATTTTCTTTAAATTTAGCTAAAACTAATAAATCATCATTATTAAAAGCTAAAACTAAAGAACCATTTTCTTTAAATGGAAAGTCTAATTTTTTTGATAAATCTTTTATTAAGGTTTTTCCTCTAAGACTTAATTTTCCTTTTAAGTTTGTATCATCAAAATGAAATCCAGCATGGACTATACCACTATTAGCTTTAGAAACTTCAACAGATACGTCTTCTCCTTTTTCAAGAACTAAAGTATTTAAATTATATTTAGATACTTCTCTAGCAATTGAAGAACCAATTACACCAGCACCAATAATTATTACATCATACATATTAAAATCCTCCCCGTAACACTTTATGAATAAATTATATGTGGATTTTTACGTTGTGTAAAATATAGAAATTTTATGACTATCATTAATAAATATAATGATAATAAAACAAACTACTAAAAATATTAATTATAGTATTATTTTTTGTTTTTGCATTTTTTATATTTTCTTATAGAATTAACAATTACACAGATAACATAAATGTTTAAAATTAGGGCAACTAATAAAATAGGTATAAATAAAATGCTTTTTATTGTCATTATAGAACCTCCTAAAATTTAAATTTAGTAATAATTATATTATATATTTAAATTAATTTATATACATTTATAATAAACAAGAAGAATATAGAGTTTCAAGTTCAAAGTAATATTTTTATCAAATGATACTATTAGTTTACAGTTTATTATGATATCATGTTGGGAACCAAGTAAAAAGTAAGAGGAAATAGCGAAAAGTGATGGTTAATGTTATTCATTTCATTCATAATATTTAAAATAGAAACATATAAAAACTACGTTTTTATATTGTTTTCAACTAATTGGCTTTGCAAATTTAATAAAAAATTATTCTTTAAAATTCTCAACTGAAACTTTAAGTTATGAATACTTTAGTTGAGAAAGAAAGATTTAAATATTGTAGGAAATTTAACGATGATCGATGGAGGATAAAATAAGTTCATAAAAATATTTAGAAAATTAAGTCAAATATGATATAATTATCAATAATAATATAATTTTCATATATTTATAAATAAAGGTAGTTAAAATAAAGATATAATAAATAATTTTAAATTATAATAAATGTATAGTATAGGAAAATATTAAATTATTATATATTAAATTATATAAATAATATTAATTATGACTGCCAATTAGCAATATTTTAAAGAGTTAAATAGAAAAGATTTAAAGTAAAGTAAATGATTTAATTATTAACATACAATTAAATTTTTGTACTATTTGTGGTTATATTTTAAATTATAAACTAAGTCTATTTACTATTTTCAAAATATACATTAAATTAGAAGTATAACTATATAATTACATAATAGGTATATAGTTGATAATAACTAAATTGTTATTTTTTATAGCATTTATAGATATGTAAGTAAAAAAATATATTTTTATATATTACATAAATAAAATAAATAATTAATTAATAGTTAAGTTAAAAGTATAAGTTTTATTAGAAATTATTGATGAATTTTAAATTTAAATTTTCACTATAATTTTAAGGAGAAGTAGTTGTAATATAATCAATTATAGAATGAGAGGTGTTTGTATGCAGAATATAGAAATTCTGAGTCCGGGGGAAAAGATTAAAGTAATTAGAAGAAAATTTAAAATAAAACAACAAGATATAACTGGTGGAGAGATTACAAGAAATCTTATAAGTATTATTGAAAATAATAAAGCAAATTTGACTGAAAATGTTGCTCAAATACTATCAAATAATATAAATAAATTTTGTAGTGAAAAAAATATAAATTTTTCTATAACACCAGAATATTTACTTGAAGATGTACATTCTCAAGTAAATAAAATTTGTGATGACTATATTGAATTTATTGAGAGCACACCTATTAATAAAATTGACACAATAGAGTATTCATTTGATGAACTAGAATATTTTTTAAAAAAATATAATTGTAGAGAAAAGAAATGCGTTATATTTAAAAAAATAGGAGATAAATTTTTAAGTTGTGATAATAAATCTAAAGCATATAATTATTATATTAAAGCATATGAAAATTATATTATTGGTGATGAAGGTATTTTGATTTTTAGTTTATTGATTAATTTAATTAGATGCTGCATAGAATTAGAGAAATTTGATGAAGCTTTGAGATTTATAAATTTTGCCGAAATAAATTTAATAAAACTTAAAGAAGAGGAATCATATGAACTTCATTATAATAGTATAATTTGTTACAAATACTTAGAAAATTATAGCTATCAACTTGAAAAAATAAAACAATTAGAAGAAAGATATACTAAATATTTAAATGAAAATTTATATGAAAAAATTAATATATTAAATTTAAAGGCAATGTGCTTAAAAGATAAAAAGTCATTTTTAGAAGCATTATTAATAGAAAAAGAAATTTGCAAGATAATTCCTTCTAATAATATTGAACTTCAATTATTATATATATCTAACATTTTGGAGATATATGGTTGTTTGAAAGATAGGAAAAATTTACAGAAATATTTAAATAAAGCTTTAAAAATATGCAAAGAAATTAATGGTACAATAAAAAATGAAGAAAAAATATATTATGATATGGCTATGGCACTAAAATTACTAAATACAAAAGAAGAATGTGCAGAATATTTTAAAAAATCATTAAAGTGTGCAATTGAAGTTAAAAATAAACATATTGTATTTGAAGCTATATTAAATTTATTTAATATAAATATGGAAGAAGAAAATATAGAAGAGATGGGAAATCTAAAAAATATGGTATTAGAATTAATATCAAATAACATGTTAGAAAAAAATACAGATTTAATTTTCTATTTAATAAAATATTATAATGAAATAAAAGATTATGAGAGTATAGAAGACATAATACATTTTATAATATAAAAAGTTAAATGAAGATGTAATCAATATAGGGTAAAAGGGGATAAAAAGTTGAGTATAATAAATTCAAATACAATTAATATTGATGAAATTGATTTTAGGGTTAACAAATATAATAATCCTTCTAATTTTAGTAGTATTAATGGTTATTGCAGATTTAATAGGGAAGTAGATATTTATTATAATCTAGCAAATAAATATAGGGAAGTAAGAAATTTTAATAAAGCAATAGAGTTTTATAATAAGGCATTAAATAAGATCAGATATTCAGATAAGATAATATTTGACTTAATAGTAATGTATGTCAGCACATTATATGTTAGCAATAAATTTAATGAAGCATTAAGTGTTTCTAAAAAATATTTAAATAAATATCCAAATTTTAAACAATTATATTTATTAAATACACTTATTTTTAATAAAATGGGGAATGAAATAGGTCAATATAAAAATCTAAAAAAACTTAATTCAATAGAAGAAGATGTTAAATATTCTAATATATATATGGAATTGATAAACCGTATGAATTAATATTAAAAATACTTTATATTATAAAATGCTTGAATTTATTTCGATTTGAGCATTTATTTTTTATGAAATTTTGATATGATATTATATGAATCCAAGTTAAAACTTAGTTTTTAGGTATTTCAACTTTAAATATTAGGAATGAAAGGTATTATTTAAACATTAAACTTGGAATTCTATAAGGGATGATTGCTGTGAGAAAGAAGGATAAAATTACTATGGATGAAAAAAAATTAAAAAAATTTAAGATAGGTTTAAATTTTGAAATAATTATATTTTTGATTGGAATATTATTTGCAGGTTATAAAAATTCAATATTTTTTATAACAGTGTGTGCATTTATAGTTATAGGTGATATTATAGCTATTTTTTTAATTGATAAACAGTTAAAGAAATAAATTTTTAAAATTAAAAAGAAAGGAATTTAAAAATATTAAAATCCTTTCTTTTTAATTTAAAAGCTTTACCACTTTAAATAAAACAGAAACTATTTGCTTTCTTTTTTATTTTCAGCTTTGTTGTCAGCTTTTTTGTTATCAGCTTTGTTGTTAGCTTTTTTGTCGTCTTCTTTTTTGTTATCTTCTTTTTTATTATCTTCTTTTTTATTTTCAGCTTTGTTGTTAGCTTTTTCTTCAGTTTTAGTGTTGTTTCCTTTAGTTGCGTTGTTTTCAGTTTTTGTGTTGTTTCCTCCACAAGCTACTAAAGATAATGTTAAAACTGATGCTAATACGATTGAAAGAACTTTTTTCATTTTCAAATCCTCCTAAAATTAAATAGATATTTTTTCCTACGACCTTATTATACTCCTATAGAATAATAAAATAAATATAAACTTTAACAAATCTCGGTAAAATATCTAATGAATGCTCCTGTTTCATACAAATTCTAGCTGAATTTAAAGAAATGCAAAAAAGAATTATATATTTTACAGTTACCAAGTGAAAGAATGTAAAAATATGTAGAAAAAACTAGAAAAATAACGAATTATAATGTAAAAAGGAATTAAATTAATATTGAGAATATTTTAAATATTAATTTTGTATCAAAATTATTTAAAGCATTTTGAAAAAACTTATTTTAGAGGCAAAATATACAACTAAAATAAGCTTTAAAAATTATATATGAAATTTCTTTTTAAACTTTTCTTTGTATTTAGCTGGTAGTTTATAATGTATATATAGTAATGAAATAAACAAAGGTACACAAATAAATGAAACTATTAGTGACCAAGTAAGTCGTATATCATTTTTAAAATTATAACAAATTAAAGAATCTATCCATATACAATATAAATTAGAAAAAAGTATTATATATGCTGCTATATTGAAACCACGGATGTCACTTTTACGTATTATCTTTATAATAGCTATAATGAAAATAGTAGCTAATAAGGTAAAAGGTAATCCAAGTGTTATAGACCAATCTAAGGTGCTATTTAATGCATCTAATAATACCAATAGAAAAAATGTATTAGCTCCAAATGCACATATAAAATTATCTAAAGATAGATTAGCTTTAAGTATTATGTAAAGATATATTATACCGCAAAATAATGATACTGTACTGTATTTAGACCAAGTTATAGTTTTATAAAAATAAATATTTTGAAGTATTGCTATTACAATAATACAAATTGCAATAGACATAGAAATTAAAAAAATAGTTTTCTTTAGTTGTTCATGATGATGTGGATATGTATTAATAGCTTTAGGAAATTTAGAAACAGGTTCTAAATTGTCTTCTAAAGGCACTTGGGGAATTGAAAATTCACATAGTGGACACTCATTAATATTATAATCTACCTCAACACCGCACTTAGGACAATAAGGCAAAAGAATCACCTCCAAATTTTAAAAAGTATCGTTAGTTTCTATTTTTATATTAAGTCCCATTTTTTTTAGTTTGCTAAAAAATATTCTTTCTATATTTTTATCAGTAGTAAGTTTACCAAAAGTTATATATAAATTATCTTTATAACTAATAGTTACTATTTTTATTTTGTTACCTTCACTAGGTGGTGGATAGGCTTCAAATCGTTCAATATATGGTTCTAGTTCTTTAGGTACAGATATTTTACCTAAATTAGATAATCCACTGGTATAACTTCCTTCAGCTAATCTACTATATGCAAAAGGCAATACTAAATTTTTAATAAAAAGAGGAGTAATTCTATTTAAAATAGATAGTTCACTTTTTATATTTTTAGAAATATATTGATCAATAAAACGACGATTAACTTTATAATTCATATAATTATGTACATAAGCTAGTATTTCTTCAAAAGAATATTTAGATAGCCTAGGATCAATGTTAGGTGTTACAGTTGTAAAGAAATTTCTAAGTGTACTAGAATTATATAGATTTCTTAAATTTACAGGTACATTTAAAACTATAGGATTAAGTTTTAAGTTTGGATTTTCTATTTTTAATATTTCTATATAATCAAGTATAGTTTCAAAATAAACAGCAATTAGAAACTCAGTAAGTGTAACATTAAATTTTTTAGAAATGGACAAAATATCACGTACAGGAATTATGCCTGTAACTATATGATATACACCTTTGTTCTCCAAATTAACTGGAAAATGAAAGGCTTTTGGTAATTTATTTGGTACTGGTATATTTTTGTTATAATGTTTCTTAAATGAGTCTTCAAATTCTTCAGCCTTAGGATAGTCTGAATAATTAAAGAAATCATTTTTAGGCTCTGAAGAAAAAATATTTTTTTCTTTAAAGTACTCTTTAAGTAAACTTTGAAGAAAAATTATGCCGCCAGTACCATCAGTAATGCTATGAGAAAATTCTACTGAAATCTTTTTATTATAGTATAAAACTCTAAAAGGAAATTGATTTTTCTTTTTTAATTTTAAACACATACAAGGATAGTATATTTCCTCTTCCACTTTAGGAATATTTTCAGTGTAGTCAAAATAATACCAAAATAGTCCTGGCCTTAAATTAACTTGAAAATATGGAAAGCGATTTATTATTTTTGATAAAGCATTTTGAAGAATATCTTTATCTACAGTTTCTGTTAAAGTAACAGAAATTCTAAATAATGTGCTAACTCTCCAAGACATTATAGATGGATAAAGTTTGCCAGCATTATCTAAAGGATACCAATTTGATTTAAAATTATCTTTCATAGATTACCTTTCTAGAAAATCAATATAAATACATGATTTAGTGTAATTTTGTATATTAAATAAATTAGTAAAAATAACTTTATTTACTTATAAACATATAATTAAATTATATATTTATTAAATTGAATTTACTATATTGATTTAATAAAATTTTAATAAATTTTATTAAAATAAAGAAATTGCTAAATATAAATCTTATTTTAGTATTTATTGATTCATAAGATTTAATTCAGCAATTTGAAGTATTTATAAATGAAATTTTTTCTTTAATTTCAATTTAAGTGAGTTAGGTAGTTTGTGATGAATATATATAAGTAGTAATCCAAGAGGAATTAATATTATTGAAACAAATATTGACCAAGTAAGTTTAAATATGCCTTGAATACTTAATGAGATAAATCCATTAACACCAATGCAATATAAACCTAAAGCTATTAAAGTATAACCAGCTACATTAAAAAATTTATTTTTAGTGAATTTTATGACCTCGTAAACAATTGAAAGCAAGCATACAGTCATTACAATAAAAGGCAGACCTAGTCTAATTGACCAGGAAAGATTTCCATCAAAAATATCAAATAGTAAAAGTAAAATAAATGTATTAATGGCGCCTCCAATTAAAAAATTTTTAAAATCCCATTGCAAATCTAACATTAAATAGAAATATAGCATTGCAGCTATTATACTTACACTGGAATATTTAGACCAAGTAAGTTTTCCCGAAACGTAGAAATTATAAAATATAGTTATAAAAACGCTGCATATGCAAATAGCTTTAATTACAGAATAAAGTATTTTTTTAAATTCCTTAACTTTTTTATCATATATATTTTGTGCATTAGGAAAATTCTCATAGCTTTTTCTTGTGTAATCTGGTTCAAGTGGTGGAAGTGAAAATTTACATAAAGGGCACTTTTTTACACCATAATTGATTTCAACTCCACATTTAGGACAATAGGGCATTTTAAAACCTCCTTTAAGATTTTAGTTTGTTTCGATTTTAATTGGTATTCCAAGCTTTCTTAATTTTGTAAAAAAGATTCTTTCTATATTAGAATCAGTTGTAACTTTACCAAAACTTATAAAAAGATTTTCTTTAAAGCTTAATACAACGACTTTTATTTTATTTCCAAGGCTTGGAGGAGGATAAGCTTCAAATTTTTCAATAAAGCCTTCAATTTCTTTAGGTAGAGTTATTTTTCCTAGATTAGATAGACCACTTGTGTAAATTCCTTCAGCAAAAGTATTATAAGCTAAAGGCATAAGCAAATTTTTAATTACTAAAGGTACAGTTCTATTTATAAAAAATAATTCACTTTTTACATTTTTACTTATATGTTGATTTATGAATCGTTTATGTGTTTTTATTTCCATATAACTTTTAACAATTTGTATTATTTCTTCAAAAGTATAATCACCAAGGCGAGGATCTAACATTGGTGTTACAGAAATAAAAAAATTTCTTAATGTAGTTGAATTATACATTTTTCTTAGATTTACAGGAACATTTAAAATTATGGGTCTCATACTAAAGGGAATGTCATTCTCCTCTAATAATTTCATATAATCTATTATTGTTTCAAAATAAATAGCAATCAAAAATTCTGTAATAGTTGCAGAGTAGCTTTTAGATAGTTTTAAAACTTCTGTTAGAGGTAAAATACCTGTTACTATATGATAAACACCTTTAGTGTCCAAATCCATAGGAAAATGAAAGGCTAAAGGCATAAGGGTTGGACTAGGTATATTAGTATTGAAGTGCTTTTTAAAAGAATCCTCGAATTCAGCATTACTAGGTATAGAATCATATTTAAAAAAAACTTCATTTATAGGTGATGTTTTTACTCCTAGCTTATTAAAATATTCATTTAATAAACATTTAAAAAAAACTAAGGCCCCAGTACCATCAGTTATTGCATGAGTAAATTCAACAGAAATTTTACAGTTAAAATAAAATACTCTAAATGGAAAGGTGTCATTTCTCTTTAATTCCATTCCAGTACAAGGATAGTATTCTTCCTTTTCAACAAGTGGTTTTTTATTGGTTTGATCAAAATAGTACCAAAAGAAACCAGGACGTAAATTCACTTGGAAATATGGAAATCTATTTATAATAATATTTAATGCAGATTGTAGAGCATCTTTATCTACTAACTTTTTTAAAGTAACTGAAAATCTAAAAACAGTTGTAACTCTCCAAGACATTATAGAAGGATATAATTTTCCAGCATTATCAAGTGGATACCAATTAGAACTTTCATACTTCATTATTTAATAACCTCTATTAAATTGTTATATATTATTAATATTATTTTATATAGAAAAAATTCATAAAAAAATAAAAGAGGAAAAATTCCTCTTTTATCTTTTTATGAATTTAAAATTAAAAAGCCCAGTTTCCGTTTTTGAATACATAGAATTCTTCATCATTTTCAGTTATTCCAATGATATCTAAATCGCTTGATCCTATCATAAAGTCAACGTGAGTTAATGATGTATTAGCACCAGCATTTATGAATTCTTCTTGAGACATTTCGCTTCCATCTACTAAACATGTTGGATAAGCATTTCCAAATGCTAAGTGACAAGATGCATTTTCGTCAAATAATGTATTAAAGAATACTATGTTTGAGTTAGAGATTGGAGAATCGTATGGTACTAAAGCAACTTCTCCTAAGTATCTAGCTCCTTCATCAGTATCTAATAATTCTTTTAAAGTATCATATCCTTGTTCAGCTGTGAAATCAACAACTTTTCCATCTTTAAATGTTAAAGTAAAGTTATCAATTAAATTTCCGCCATAGTTAAGTGGTTTTGTGCTTGAAACTTTTCCGTTAACACCTGTTTTTAATGGTAAAGTGTAAACTTCTTCAGTTGGCATGTTAGCAACGAAGAAATTTTTCTTTCCGTTGAATTCTCCACCACCTGCCCATAGGTGTTTTTCAGGTAATTCAATAACTAAGTCAGTTATTGCTGATTTGTAGTGTAATTTTTTGAATTTCTTTTCATTTAAGAATGATTTACTTTTTTTGATTGTTTCTAAGTGCTCATTCCAAGCTTCAACTGGATCTTCTTTGTCAACTCTAACTATTTTGAAGATTGCATCCCATAATTTATCCATTGCTTCTTGTGAAGAAGTGTTAGGGAATACTTTTTTAGCCCAAGCTTCTGTTGGAACAGATACTATGTTCCAAGAAACTGTACTGCTCATTGTATATTCTCTAAATTCTTTTAAAGCTATAGAACGTACTTTATTAGCAGTAGCTATTCTAGTTGGATCTACAGGTTTTAATATTTCTGGATCTTGTGCATATATAGTTAAGAAAGCTGCATCATTTTTAGCTAAATCAGCAAGTTCATCAGCTTCAAATTTAGAAAATTCATTAAATGCTTCTTCTGGTGCATTTAAATATTTTATTAATGCAGATTTTTCATCATTCCATCTCATGATAACGTTTTTAGCACCTCTTTTATAAGCTGCTTCAGATATTGCTCTAGCAAACTCTGCACATTCGATAGGTGAGTTAACAACTAGTGTTTGATTTTTTTGTATATTGATACCAACACCAACTGCAAGGTCTGCATATTTTTTTAAACTTTGTTCAAAATTATTCATTAGTAATACCTCCAAAAATTAAAAATTCATTATTTCAAGAAAATTATAAAATATGTAAATATTATTATAACTAAATATTCAAATTCATATTTAATTATTTATGTAAATATTAGTACAAAACTTATATTAACAAAAAAAAATAAATATAGCAATAAAAAGTTAACAAATTATTAACAAAAATATAAAATTATATTTAATTTATATTTTTAATATTATTTAATATAGTGAAAGTTTTCTAATAATTTAATTGATAAAAATTAAATATAAGTAATTAAATGGAAATAAATATGTTATTTAAATATATTTATTTATTTGATTTCTTTAAAAAAGTGTATATATAATAGTGAGTTTTAGTATAGTTGTAAATATGTATATAATTTTAATTATATAATAATTAATTTTATTAACTAAAAGTTAAAATATAAAAATTTCAATTAATTGAAATTTTAATTTATGTTACATAATAAAAAGATGCCTATAAGTTTTATAGACATCTTTAATATTATAATTTATTCATATATTTTAATACAGCTTTTAATGTTTCATATCTATCGCTGCCATAAAGCGCTAAAGTGCCTTTAGTTTTCACTCCTCCACCTACAGTAATTATAGTTTCAGCTTTTAATGTGTTAGAATCATAGTTAGTTTCATTTATTGTTGCACATTTTAAATAGTCAGCAAGATATTCAGCAGCACGTTTATCAACATCATTATTATATATTACTAAGTATTTCACTTTATTCACCTCATTAGAGTTAGTGTTTTTGATAACTTTAGGGTCAATTCCATTGGCAATTGCAAATCCCAACTCCTCAGCACCATATTTTTTATAAATGGATACATCTGTTGTTGCTTCACAGAAAAAACATTCAATTATCATAGCTTCCATATTTGTTGAGTTAAGTTCAGCAAGTTCAGAAGAAGTTTTAACTCCACGATTTAAAAAGCCTAAATTCTTTAAATTATTTAAAATTCTATTAGCAATAGAGATAGTTGAACTGCTAGCATTAGGATGAACCCATACTTCAGCACCTATCGCACCATTGTATATATCATAAGCTTTGTTTAGATGAACGGAATAGAATAAATCTACAGAGTTTGAATTAGCTTTATTTATTCCATACATCAATTCTGTATTTGCATTATTCATATTTCCAGGATAGCAATCTACAAAAGAATTGTACTTTTCTAGATATGATTTAGAAGATAAAAAAATTTTTCTATCCTCTAAAGTTTCATCAATGATACCAGAAGCTCCTGGAGCTAGAGGATTATGACCTGATCGTCCACCAATTTTCAATAAAAACACCTACCTAAAATATAAAATTTATTGAAAAAATCATATCAATATGATTTAATACACTAATGTATCGATGTACTAAATTAAATTTTGCTTATTAAATAATATATTCATACAAGAAAAAAATAGACAATTAAATTTGTGAAAACTTTTCATTTAAACATAAACATTATAAAATCATATATAAGAAATAATTGTAAGAAATTCTTAAGAAATATAATAAGTAGTTTGTAAGATATGGAAGGTATTATATAAATATAACTAACCTAAACAGAGATACACTTATGGAAAGCAAGCTTGAATTTAAAGTAGTTTAGTTATTCTTAAATCATATTAAGAATAACTTCAAGCTTGTTTTATCCTTAATGTTATGCATTTACTTGTTCGTATTTCAATTGAAAATGAAAAAAATATGATATAAAAATTAAGGATAAAGAATTAATAGTGAATTACAAATCATTGTTAATTAGTTATGAATGGTAAATAAGGGGGATATTAATGGAAAATTATAATGTGTTAGTTGTAGATGATGATAGGGAAATAGTTGATTCTATAGAAATTTATTTGAAAAATGAAGGTATAAATGTGGTGAAAGCTTATGATGGATTATCAGCAATGGAAACTTTGATGGAAAGCCAAATACAGTTAATACTTATGGACATTATGATGCCTAATATGGATGGTCTTAGAGCAACTATGAAAATAAGAGAAGAAAAAAATATACCTATAATATTAATTTCAGCAAAATCAGAAGATACAGATAAAGTTTTAGGATTAAACATGGGTGCAGATGATTACATTACAAAGCCATTTAATCCTTTAGAATTAATAGCAAGAGTTAAGTCACAGCTTAGAAGATACACTATTTTAGGAAATTATAAAAGTGAGAATAATTGTGAAGAAATTAGAAGTGATGGACTTACATTAAATACAAGAACAAAAGAAGTAACTGTTGATGGAGAAAATATAAAAATTACACCAATTGAATTTAAAATATTGAAACTACTAATGGAAAATCAAGGTACAGTTTTCTCTATAGACAGTATATATGAAAAAGTTTGGAATGAACCAAGTTTTAATGCTGAAAATACTGTGGCAGTTCATATAAGAAGAATTAGAGAAAAAATAGAAATAAATCCTAAAGAACCAAAATATTTAAAGGTGGTGTGGGGAATTGGATATAAAATTGAAAGATATAATTAATAATAAATTTTTTAGAACATTTGTATTATTTATAGTTATATCAACATCTATAGTTACTGGTGTAAAAACCGTAAGAATTCTAAAAAATAGGGAACTAAGTGAAAGAAATTTTATAAAATCTAATGTTTTTAATGCCAAATTAGAAGATATAATAAATTCCGCTGAAAGTATGGTATATAATTATATTCCATCTAATTTGGAAATAGAAAATAAAATGAATTATAACAAAAGTAAACTCAATGATGAAAAGAAAAAAGTTGAAACAGAGTATAAAAACAAAATAATGGATGCTACACTTGAAAATGACACAGAATCAAAGAAACAATATTGGGAAAAAATAGATAGCGAAGTTGAAAAATTAAAAACTAAGTATCCAGAAAATGAAGAAAGAATAGTGGGAGACTTAATAGCAAACAGAAAAATTAAATTAAAAGATGTAAGAGTAGGATTGAAAAATTTAGAAAATATAAAGTTTATTATAGAAGAAAAGACAACAAAAAGTAAATTTAGTAATACTGACTATAAAGACCTAGAAGCATTCAGAACAGCATATGAAAATAGTGGTTTATTATATGTTAAAAATTATGGAAATAATTTAGTTGGAGTTGATGAAGAAGGAAATAAGCTAAATATAAATTCAAATGATTTTCAAAATTACAATTTAGAATTAGTTGTAATTAACCCTATAGAGGAAAATGATCAAATATATGAAATGTATAATAATTATAAAATCAATACTAGAAATAATCAAATAATTATTTTCGTTTTTGTAATTTCTCTAATAATATTATGTACAATAATGAAGAAAGAGAAAATTGAAGAAGATAAACTTTTATGCAAGGATAATTTAAAGGAAATGTTTTATAAGATAAATAAAATAAAATTAGAAATTAGATGCATTTTAATTTTATTTTGTTTAGGGATTATAGCTAATTTTGGTT
Organism: Clostridium amazonense; assembly: GCF_056431285.1. Classification (NCBI taxonomy): domain Bacteria; kingdom Bacillati; phylum Bacillota; class Clostridia; order Eubacteriales; family Clostridiaceae; genus Clostridium; species Clostridium amazonense. The sequence continues at coordinate 278,597 of NZ_JBWKMH010000003.1, forward strand.
TGATTATTGTAAGTATTTTTAGTATAGCAATAATATTATTAATTATATCTAGCATGATTTATCATTTTAGAAATTTAGAAAATAAAGTAGATTTTTTAAAAGCAAGTTATACATGGGATTTAATAATATACTTTAGAACTGTTTCTGAAAAATTTTCATTTGGTAAAAAAATAAATTTAATATTTATAATAATATTAATTATAGAATGTATTGCAGGCATTATAAGTATACTATCCATGCATAATGGCAATATATTATCCATTTTATTTCTAGGATTAATAGGATTTATATGCGAAGCTTATATTTATGTATATTTTACAAAACAGGCATTAAGTATAAAGAAAATAACAGTAGGTACTAAGGAAATTGCTAATGGAAATTTAAATTATAAATTTGATTTGGCGGAGTTTAATGAGTTTTTAGAGTTAGCATCAAATATTAATAATATTGGTGAAGGATTAAAAAAAGCTATAGAAAATGAAGTGAAAAGTGAAAGAATGAAAGCTGAACTTATAACTAATGTATCACATGATTTAAAAACACCATTAACATCTATTATTAATTATGTAGATATATTAAAAAAAGAAAAGTTAACACCTGAATATGTACAAGATTATATATTAATTTTAGATAAAAAATCTCAAAGATTAAAAGTTCTAATACAAGATTTATTTGAAATATCAAAAGCTAATAGTGGAAATGTAGAATTAAGTTTAGAAAAAGTAGAAGTTAGTGAGTTGTTAAATCAAAGTTTAGCAGAATTAGATGAAAAGATAAAAAAATCAAAATTAAACTTTAAAACAATTTTCCCAAAAGAAAAAACATATATTATAGCTGATGGCAAAAAACTTTGGAGAGTTTTTGAAAATATAATAGGAAATGCAATTAAATATTCGCTAGAAAATACTAGAGTTTTTATAGATTTAATAGTAGAAAATAACATAGCAATTATTACTGTGAAAAACATATCTAAATATGAATTAAATTTTAAATCAGAAGAAATAATGGAGAGATTTAAAAGAGGGGATGAGGCTAGAAGTACAGAAGGTTCAGGATTAGGTATTGCAATAGCTAAGAGCTTAGTTGAAATTCAAAATGGAAAGTTTAATGTAAAAATTGATGGAGATATGTTTAAAGTTCAAATAAAATTTAAAATAGCAGAATAAAACATAAAATAAAGATAGTCTTGTAACTATCTTTATTTTTATTCATTAAATTAAATTTCAATATATTTGAAAGTAGATTTAAATATATTTTCATCTAAATTTATATATTCACCATCTAAAGTAAGAATTTTAATTCCATCTCTTTCTTGAAGTTCAAAAATATCTAATGAATTAGATTTTTTAAATATACTTCCGACATTAAAATTGAATATATCATTAATAAAACAAGGAACTTGTGAAAATTTGCACTGTACAATATAAGTTCCAAGGGGAACTTCATTATCGTTACATTTCAATATTTTATGATTTGAATTAGCATTATCTTTATCCCAATAAACATCAAAATCTAGCAAATTAAATTTTTCATCACAAGAATTGTCATATACATGAAATTTTGAACCAATTGGAAATTTTAAAATTTCATTAAAATCTAATAACAATTCATTAGATTCATCGAGAAATTCATTCCAGGAAACTATATGATAACTATTGTTTTTATAATAGTTAATTGAGTTTATTTCTATAGCATCATATAAATTAATGGTAATACAAGTGTTCTCGCCATAGCTAGAAAATTCATCAAGATAATCATTAGAACTTTTATTTTTATTTAAATATCCTTTTTTTTCTAGTATACATAATAATTCTTTAAAGCAAAGAACAGTATTACAATTTATTGCAATAACATGTTCTACTAAACCAGTATATAAAGCTATATTCATTTATTTTCCTCCAAAAAATAATTTATAGAAATCTATAGTTTCTACAATAAAATAATATCATATTAGAACTTTTAAAAGTAATAAAATATATAAATTTAAGGTTAAACTTTTAAGTTATTCACATTGTAGTTTTAATAAATAGATATTTTAAATATTGATGATTAGTGATGAAATATATAAATATTAAATCACATTTTTAAATAAATATGATTAAGCTTAAAATCAAATATAATATAAAGAAAAAAATATCTATAATGTAGGATTTTATCGTAAAAAATCAATATTAATCGCCACTAAATGACAGAAAATTTAGACATAAATTTGTATAATAAAGTTCAGATTAATTAGCTAAAAGGAGCATAAAATGGAATATAAGTTTGAAGATTTAAATAAATACACATTAGAAGAAAAAGAAAAAATAGTTTTAGATAGATATAAAAGCAAAGTTATATTTGCAGGAAAGCAACATGGAGTAATAAAGAAAATTAATAATTTAAATAATAATACAAAGCCTAATCCAGAAAAGTTAGCTGTTTTAGAAGGAATATGGGGTTTAGATTTAATACTAAAAAATAATATTAAAATAAAATATTTTATTTTTTGTATAGAAGATATTCATACAATAGAAGCACAAGAAATATTACACAAATGTATTAATATAGCAGAGGAAGTTTTTGTTGTATCAAAAAAAGTATTTTTATCCATTAGCGAAAAAGGAAACCCACAGGGATTGTTAGCAGTATGTTATATGCCTAATAAGACATTTGATGATATAAATTTAAAAAGAAATAATCTTGTAATTGTATTAGATGGTCTTGAAATTCCAGGCAATGTAGGAACAATTATTCGTTCAGCAGATGCAACTAATATAGATGCTATAATAATTAATAATAGAAAAACTAGGATGAATCATCCAAAACTTATAAGAAGTAGTATGGGATCATGTTTAAGCATGAAAATTATTGATAGTACATTTGAAGAAACAAAAAAATGGATTGATAAAAATAAATTTCAAGTTGTTTTAACAGACACAAGAGCAGAAAAGGAATATTATGAACTTAAATATGATAATAGAGTTGCTATTGTTATGGGAAGTGAAAAATATGGAATATCTAGAGAGTGGTATGATACAAAATATACTGGTGTATCAATACCTATGCTTGGAGAATGTGATTCATTAAATGTTGGAGTGGCAACAACAATAATTTTATATGAAGCATCACTTAAAAATAAAAGTATATTAAATAGAAAAGAAGCATAAATAAAAAAAGAGTATAGATTTTTAAATCTATACTCTTAAAATGCTATTCTATAACAACTAATTCTTTATTATATTTGTTTAACACTTCACAGCCATCTTCAGTAACTAAAACTAAGTCTTCTATTCTTACACCAACTTCTCCAGGTATGTATATACCAGGTTCTATTGAGAATATCATTCCAGGTTTAACTTCTTCAGTATTTACAGCTGATACGTCTCCAAGATCATGAACTTCAAGTCCTATTGAGTGTCCAGTTCTGTGAGTGAAGTATTTTCCGTAGCCTTTAGATTCAATATAATCTCTAGCAGCTTTATCTATATCACAGAATCTAACACCTGGTTTTACTATAGATATAGCTCTTTTGTTAGCTTCAAGAACTGTTTCAAAAACTTCTTTAGAATGTTCAGGAACAGATTTATAGAATACTGTTCTTGTCATATCAGAGCAGTATGAATCTTTAACACAACCCATATCAATGATTACAGAGTCTCCTTCTTTAACCATTGAGCCATCATTACCATGATGTGGGTCAGCTCCATTTGCACCATAAGCTATTATAGGTTCAAATGAAAATCCTTCACAACCAAGAGATTCATATATTTCAGATAGCTTTTGAGCCATTTGCTTTTCAGATAAACCTTCTTTAACAAATTTTTGGATTTGTTCCATTGCAAGGTCATTAAGATGAGATGAAGTTCTCATAAAATCTTTTTCAGCTTCATCTTTAAACATTCTACATCTATCTACTATTATAGAACCATTAACAACGTTAGTGTCACCTTTTAATTCCATAAGTCTTAGTAAGAATCTAGCTGGCCAGTTTTTGTCAACACCAATAGTTTTATCTTTTTCGATGTTATCACATATTATAGAAACACCGTCATCATTATCAGTAAACCAAACTTTTTCAACACCTAAATCTTCGTGTACTGGGAATAATTCGTTAATAAATAATTTGTTATTTCCATTTATATTTATGTATAATGCTAATAATCTTTCACCAGGATGAATCCATCTTCCAGTTAAGTAAAATATAGCAGCAGGATCAGAAATTAATAATTGAGGAATTCCTCTTTCTTTCATGCCTTCTAAAACGTTATTAAGTCTTCCTTGTTTCAAAACAATCTCCTCCAAACGTAAAGATAAATTTATACTTATTCCATTAAATAAGCACATTACGATTAATAAATATTTAAAATTATTAATTTAATGATATATTAATTTAATGATAAAATCAAGAATTTTAAAATCATACTTTGCAATTTAAAGAAAATTTTAAAAACGTAAGAAAAATATTTTTAAACTAAATTTAAAATATAGTAGAAAATCATTTTAAAATTTGGAAATCCAATTTTAATATATACTGCAAACTAATCTTAATTTAGTTGAGAAAGAGAAATTTAAAGTGTTGTACAAAAATTAACAATTAACGATGAACAATTAACAATGAAGGATAAAACTGAAAGCTCAGTTTTTTTAATAGATTTTAAAATAATTTGTAGAACAAATTATTTAAGGATTATATAAAAACTAAATTTTGTAAAATATTAAAAGTAATAGTTATATTTACTATGAAAACTATGGTTAGTAAGGATATTGTAATGGGGAATTTATTCTCCAAAATGAACTTTTTATGGATAAGTATTATATTAATTTTAATGTTACACTTAATTAAAAATTAACAATTATCACATATAATTGATTTAAAAGTAATCAATAAAAGGGGATGAGAGAAATGCAAAAAGATAAAGATTCTATAGTTAAAGAAAATATAACTTCACAAGATTTTATAATAAGATCATCGGCTATAGGGTATTTTAATGAAAGTTTTTCAAAAGACAAAGAAGTTACAGAGTGTGTTATAGAAAGTATAAGAAAATATGAAGATCAATTTGAACGAAGTTATATTATTAGAAATTGTGAAAATTTAAATATAAGTAAGGATGGATGGAAAAAGTTATTGAACTTTGGAAGAGATGATGAGATCTTTAATATAAACGTAGCATCACTTATGATTACTAATGGATTAGATGTAATAGAGGAATTTTATGATGAAATAATTAATGCATTTTTAAAAAGAGAGGAATTAAAGAATTTTGATATTTTTAAATATGTAAATTTTTTAAGGGGAATTAGAGAAAGTTCAACAAATGATCTTTTAAAAATGCTAAAAAAGCATGTTGAAAATGAGAAAAAGAAAATTAATGATTTTGATTTAAATTATGGAATGTATATTGTAAATGAATTAAGACTTAGAACGGATTTAGATTATAATTTTATAAAAAGACAAATAAATAAATGTAAAAGCCAATATTATAAATTTTATTTGATTGAATTATTAAGTGAATTAAAAGATGAAAAACTTATAAATTTTTTAATAAGTCAGCTAGACGAAGACAATTATTTAGTAAATGAAAGTGTAGGTAGAGCTCTTGCAAAAATGGATAGTGATAAAGTTATAGAAGAAGTTAATAAAATATATTTTGATTCTAGTTATGATATAAGAGTTTATTTAACTATGGTATTCGATAGGATAAAAACTCCTTTTGCTGAAAAATTATGCTTTAATATTTTAAAAGAAGAAGAGCATTTTGATATAAGAAGTATTTTAGCATCTCAACTTTGTAGAATGTATAGTAAAGATGCCATAGAGTATGTGTACAATATGATAGAAAAAAAAGATTATGATGAAAGTATGGTTAATCTTAAAAGAGAATTATATGTAAGTACAAAGATTAATAATGTAAAATATAAGGAAGTGGAAAGTTGGAGAAAAGAAATAGATATAGAAATGGAAAACATCAAAAATTCTAAACTGTATTTAAAATTTTCTTTAAAGTAAAATGAAAATACGCAAAGTTCGACATTGGAAAAAGAAATAAACATAAGGTTTGTAATGAATTTTAAGAATAATCACTTATTTGAAGGGTGGCAAGAAGTTTGGGAAACGTTATAAGAAGAGGATGTATATATACTAAGTATGGAGCTATAAGTAAATATGGAGAAAAAATAGAAATACCTAAAAATTGTATTGCTATTCCTGGATTTATAGATATTCATACTCATGGTGGATATAACATAGATACTATGGATGGGAGTCTTGATGGAATAAAAAAATGGAGTTATGAAATTTTAAAAGAGGGGACAACTAGTTTTTATCCAACAACAGTAACAGAAAGAACAGATAATATAATTAAAGCATTAAGAAATATTGAAGAATATATAAAAAAAAATAATACAATTGGTGCTGAAGTTTTAGGTGTACATTTAGAAGGTCCTTTTTTAAATGAAAAATTTAATGGAGCTCAAGATATAAAATATTTAAAAAATCCAAGTATAGAACAATTCAAAAATTTTGAAGAAAACAGTGATGATATAAAGATAGTAACTTATGCAATAGAAAATGATAAGGATTTAAGGTTTACTAAATATTTAAAGCAAAAAGGAATAATATCATCTATTGGACACAGTAATGCTAATTTTAAAGAAATAGAAGAGGCACTAAGTATAAGAGATTTAAACATTACTCATTTTTATAATGCTTGTAGTGGGTATCATCATAGAACACCTGGAATAGTAAATGCAGGTTTATATTTTGATAACATTATGATAGAACTTATAGCCGATGGAATTCATGTTGATAGAAGTGTTATAAGAGAAACAGTTAAATTAAAAGGAGTAAATAAAATTATATTAATAACAGATTCTATGAGGGCAAAAGGGTTAGATGATGGTGTTTACAAACTTGGACCTTTAGATGTAATAAAAAAAGGAAATTCAGCTAGATTAAAAAATGGAAACTTAGGTGGAAGTATACTTTCTATGAATGAAGCATTTAAAAATATTATAGAGTATACAAATTGTTCATTGGAAGAAGCAGTTTTAATGACAAGTACAAATGCATCAATAAGAATGAAAATAAATAATAAAAAAGGCAGTTTAGATCTTGGTAAAGATGCAGATATAGTAATTCTAGATGAAAATTTAAATGTTTTAAAAACATATTGTAAGGGTATTTTATGTTGTGAAAAATAATAAGGTTTAAATTTGAGGAGGTAATTTAACATGGGGAAAATAAAAATAGCATTAATAGGAGCTGGAGCAAGGGGAATGTATGCATATGCTCCATATGTAAAGGCAAATCCAGAAATTGTTGAATTTGTTGCAGTAGCAGAACCAAATGAAACTAGAAGAAATCAATTTAAAGAGGAATATAATATAAAAGACGAAAATGTGTTTGATACTTGGGAAAAACTTTTAGAAGGTGAAAAATTAGGTGATGCTATAATAATAGCTAATAATGATGAATCACATTATGAACCAACAAAGATTGCATTAGAAAAGGGTTATCATGTGTTATTGGAAAAACCTATGAGTAATAAATTAGATCATATAGTTAAATTAGGAGAGCTTGCTAAAAAATATAGTAATCAAGTTTTTATGATATGTCATGTATTAAGATATACACCATTTTTTAGTGAATTGAAAAAAATTATAGATTCAAAGGAACTAGGACAACTTATAAACATACAACATAATGAAAATATAGCACATTGGCACTTTGCACATAGTTTTACAAGGGGAAATTGGAGAAATAGTGATGAGACAAGCCCTTTAATTTTAGCAAAGAGTTGTCATGACATGGATTTATTGTTATGGTTTGCTGAAAGTAATTGTAGAAAGATAGCATCATTTGGACATCTCTCACATATGAATTCAAAGAGTTTTAAAGAAGGAATGGCAGATAGATGTTTAGATTGCAATTTTAAAAATCAGTGTCCATATTCAGCGGTTAAACTTTATTTAGGTGAAAAACCAATATTTAAAACGGTGGTACATCCAATACCTACAAAAGAAAACTTAGAAGAGGCTTTAAGAACTGGTCCTTACGGAAGATGCGTATATAAATGTGATAATAATGTAGTGGATCATATGGTAACTATATTAGAGTTTGAAAATAATATAACGGCAACATTTAATTTATCAGCATTTACTGATGAGTGTAATAGAACATTAAAGCTTATGTTTACACATGGAGAAGTAAGAGCACATGATGGGAAAAATATAATAGAAGTTAAAAACTTTAATGAATCTGAATGGAAAACAGTAGTACCAGAAGTAGTTAAAAGTGGACATCTTGGAGGAGACACTGAGATTATGAAGAACTTTATAAATATTATAAGAGGCGAAAATGGACAAGTTAAGACATCAGCACTAACATCAGTTGAAAGTCACATAATGGCATTTGCAGCAGAACATTCAAGACTTAACAGTGAAGTAGTTAATGTAAAAGAGTTTTGGGAAAAAAATATATAAAGTTGTAGAAAGATAAAATAAAATTTAAAATTAATAATTTTAAAAATAAAATTGGAACACTATTATAAATGAAGAAATTTAAAACGCTATTCTGTGAAATTTTAAAAGAAACTCTAAATGTATTTTTCTTTAATTTTTAAGACTACCTTCAGATGCGACGTCCTGTCTTAACTTCAGCTTGCCCCGTCCTTGGGGCAAGGTCGTAAAAATTAAATAAAAATCCATAAGATTTTCTAATTAAAGTTTCAATGAATAGCTTATTTAAATTTTTCATTATAATAAATTTGAAAGTGAATATAAGAATTAACAAATTTATGGGCAATATCGTTTGTACATTTAATTAATTATACTTTTTTAAATTTTAATTAATTCAAAATAAGGTAATTAATATATAAAAGTTCTTTTACCATTATCTCTTTATATTTTTTATAATAAACAATGGAATTTAGCAAGAATATAATATCTAAAAGAATAAAACTGTAACTACTAAAAAATAGAAAATAAAAAATGAAGTTAAAATATTATGAATGGAATAAAAAAATCCATATATTTTAATATTATGAAATAGTGAGAAAAAAGTAATTTTGTATTATTTATAGTTGGACAATAGAAGTTTGTTTAATAAGAAAATGAACAAATAAATTTATAATTATAGAAGAACGGCGTGTTAATACACGCTTTTTTTATTCGAAAGTTTAAAAATAACAAAAAATGTAATTTTAACATCAAAATAATGGTAAAATATATAGTGAATAGAAATAATTTTAGGAGGAAAAATGAATAGTTTAAGGTGTATATGGAATTGTACAAAGGTTGAGTTAAAGAATGTGTTTAGAATGAATAGCATTAAAGCTATTTTGGCTATAATTATTGTTTATTGCTTATATATTTATACTAGTTGTACTTTTTTAGAGAATGATCCTTGGGATATTTTAAGGTGCAGTAGTTTTGTGCCTATAGCACTTATGTTTTTATTTATGATTTTAGGATTTTATTTGGCAAGAGAAGAAAAGGAAAGCAATTTGGAGGAAGTAATAGCATCTATATATAAAGGAAATTTTCATAAATTTATAGGAAAAATATTTGCATTATTAATTATTATATTTTCATTAGTATTTCTTAGCATGATGGGTGTTTTTATATGCTATATGTTTAAAGGAGTGTCAATAGAACTTTATAAACAAAGTATAATGTATTATTTAATATATCATATTATTCCATTTTTTATTGAAGCGTTGATTGGAATGATAATAGGTTCTTTTATAAGAAACAAGATATCATATCTTATTATGTTTTTAATATGGATTTTAACTATTCCGCTAAATAGTTTTATATTTAAAACAGTAATGACTATAACTTCACTAGATTTAAGAGTAGCTATGTACTTTTTTAATCTAGGTCAATACGATATTCATACACCTATAAAAACAATGATAGGCCTTCCTATAGAAAGTTTTAATTTAATTCAAAGGCTTTTAATTTTAATAGTAGTTTTAGGAATATTTATAATAATAAATGTGAGAAAAAACAAAAACAAATTAGTATGCATAGTAATTTGTTTTGCTGTAGCAATAATTCCATTATCTATAAGCTATGGTGGAAATATAAGAACTGTAAAATCATTAATATATTATGGTGATGGAGTAAAGAAAGATTCTATATATTATAGTAACAATAAGGTAGTAGAAGATAAAAATAATTTTCAAATTAAAAGTTGTGATATAACCTTGGATGAGAAGAGAACAGAAAAATTTATTACTACATTAAAAGTTATTCCAGATGAAAATGTAAAAAAATTAAAATTCTCTTTATATAACGGTTTTAACATAGAGAAAGTAACAAATAGCAATAATGAGATATTAAAATTTGAAAGAGATAGTGATTTTGTTACAGTATTTTTGAAAGATGAATTAAAAAAAGATGATTCAGAAAATATAACATTTATATACGATAATGAATCATCTCCATTATATCCAGTAGGAAAAGAAGTTATATTACTTCCATATGATTTCAATTATTATCCAAGTAATATCATTGCATCAGCTATGGTTTCATATAATAGTTTAACTAGAAATGATTTAAGTTATGAATGTGATTTTACTGTTAATATTACAGGTGGAAAAGTAGTTTATAGTAATTTAGAAAGAATTTCTAAAAATAAATTTAAAGGAAAAGCAAGCGGTGTTAATTTGTTTAGAGGATTAATTAAAGAAGAAGAATATAAAAATGTAAAATATTATTATCCTTATGTATCTAGTGAAAATAAATCACCATTTGAAAATTATATAAATAATTATTTTGAAGCTGAAAAAATTATAAATGACAAATTAAATATTAAGTTAAATGAAAAGCTTGAAAAAGTATTTTTTATTCCTATAGATCAAGGCTCATATACTGAAATTTTTCATAAAGATAATTCAATTATAGTACCAAGTTGTTATAATACCATGAGTAATTTAGGATTTACTAAAGAAGAAATAGCAATTTCTATGATAACAAGTAGTTTAAGAGAAAATATAAAAGATGAAAATAAAGAATATATAAGGGACTTAATGAATAGGATGCTAGAAAGTTATTTATCTATAAAAAATAATGAGAACGCTATAATTGTTACTGAAATTGATGTTTTTGAAGAGTCTAAAGATACAATAAGTAAGACAAATGAAGAAATACAAAAAAATAATATTAATAAAAAAATCTTATTAATTTTAGAAAAAAAGGATGAAAATGAATTTAAAAAACTCTTTAAAACAATATATGACTTAGCAAAACAGAAAGATATCACAATAAAAGAAGTAGAAGAGAAAATATTGCAAACTGTTCCCAATACAGTAGTAGAATAAACTGTAATATTAATAGTGTCATTTTATAAAGATATTACAGTTTATTATGATATCATATTGAGAACCAAGTAAAAAGTAAGAGTGAATAGTGATGGTAGATATTACTCACTTTGCTTTTAATATCTAAAAATAGAAACATATAAAAACTAGTTTTTATATACTCCTTAACCAATTTGCTGTGCAAATTTAATAAAAAATCATTCTTTAAAATTGGAAATCCAATTTTTACATTCACTGTCGGATTGGCCCCACAAAAGTAGACTCTAAATGCTAATTACTAGCTTATTCTTAAAATTACTATTTTTTAGATTATAGAACTCATTTGGGGTTCTATAATCAACTGAAGAATGTATTCTTTT
>NZ_JBWKMH010000004.1:0-17259 GCF_056431285.1 Clostridium amazonense
TCATCGCTCGACTTGCATGTGTTAGGCACGCCGCCAGCGTTCGTCCTGAGCCAGGATCAAACTCTCAATTTAAAAAGTTTGAAACTTGTATCTCAAGTTTGCTGACTATAATAGTCAATTTTACATTTTTCGATGTGATCTTCTAATTTGATTAGAATCTCAATGAATTAACTGGTTTTACCTATATATTATCTGTTTAATTTTCAAAGACCAATGTGTCATCATTACCTGACGACTTTTTCTATTTTACTAGATTTAAACTTTTTTGTCAACACTTTTTTTTAAATGTTTTTTAAGTTTATATCTACATCGCTTGTCTTCAATTACTTGTTTGCCTCAGCGACAAGATTTATTATATATCTAATTAAATCCTTTTTTCCCTGCATTTCTTTTATTTATATAATTTATTCTTATCATTCATCATTTTTCTCTCTTTTACTCATTATTCCTTTTATTGATACACGTGGCATAGTTACACTTTAAATCGTTACAATCTATTATTTTATATGATTTTTAATTAAATCAATAGTTTCATGTAATTTAATTTTATCTACATATATATGTCTTATATTTTATTGATTTAATACTTAAATAAATAAAGTCTTTTTCTTTTTATTGTTATTAATAAAGAGGAGACTTAATTATAAATAATCAAATCTCCTCTTTATTAATAATATATTAAATACTTATATTACTTCACTATTAGTTTCTTTTCTTAATTGCTCTTCTGATGGCTTCTCAGCTCTTTTTTTAAAGAACTCTTCTGCAATTTGTGGGAATGCAAGGTATGATAATACATCCTCTTCTGTTGAAACCTTATCTTTAAGCATTTCTTTTGTCTTTTCAAATGCTGGTTCTAATGTGTCTGCATATCTACCAACTATAGGTGAATCATTTCCTAATGCTTTTTTCATAACTTCTTCATTTATTTTTCCTGGTGCTTTACCATATTCACCTTTACAGTATGCTTTAACTTCTTTTAATACCATTTTATATCTCTCTCCAGTTAAAACATTAACTGTTGCTTGTGTTCCTACCATTTGGCTCATTGGAGTAACAAGTGGTGGATATCCTAAATCTTCTCTAACTCTTGGAACCTCTGCTAAAACAGCTTCTAATTTCTCTATAGAGTTTTGAGCTTTAAGTTGAGATATCATATTAGATAACATTCCACCTGGTATTTGATTTGTTAATCCTTGTGGTTGAGGAGTTAACACTTTAGGATCTAATAATCCTGATTCTAATACTTCTTGTCTTATTGGTTTAAAGAAATTATTTATTTCTGTTAATTTTTCTATACTTAATCCAGTATCAAATCCAGCTGACTTTAATGCTTGGTGCATAGTTTCAGTTGGTGGTTGTGCTGTACCACTTGAGAATGAAGATATAGCAGTATCTATTCCATCAACTCCAGCTTGTGCTGCGCTATAATATGCCATTTCTGCTATTCCATTTGTGCAGTGAGAATGTAAGAATACAGGTATTTTAACCTCTTCCTTTATTCCTTTTACTAAATCATAAGCTATATCTGGCATTATAAGTCCAGCCATATCCTTTATACAAATTGAATTTGCACCCATGTTTTCTAATTGTTTGGCAAGGTTTGCATAATTCTTAACATCATGTATTGGACTTACTGTATATACTATTGTACCTTGTGCATGTGCACCTTGTTTTATTGTTTCATCCATAGCCACAGCTATGTTATCATAATCATTTAATGCGTCAAATATTCTTATTATATCCATTCCATGATATACTGACTTCTTAATAAATTCTCTTACAACGTCATCTGGATAGTGTTTATATCCAAGTATGTTTTGTCCTCTTAATAACATTTGAAGAGGAGTCTTCTTTACTATACTTTTTATCTTTTTTAATCTTTCCCATGGATCCTCATTTAAATATCTTAAACAAGAGTCAAAAGTTGCGCCTCCCCAACACTCTAGTGAATAATATCCTGCATCATCTAAATCTTTAAGTATTGGTGCAAATTTATCATATGGAAGTCTTGTAGCTATCAATGATTGATTTGCATCTCTTAGAACCGTCTCAGTTATATGGATTTTTTTCATTAATAATCACCTCTATGTTTAATGTCGTCCATTTTGTATTTTAGCATAAACCTCAGTAAAAATCTGCAATAAATCATTTATTTTTCTGAAAAATTGTTTTTTATATTGCATTATTAGTGATTTTTTATTAATTGCTAGCCTAACTATATTTTTAGCTAATATATTTTTTAAATACTATTATATCTTTTTATTATATATTTAATATTTTCTTTAATAACTATATTATTCATAAATGTTGACATTCTTATGTCATAATATTTATAATATACTTATACATTGAATTTGCGCTCGTAGCTCAGTTGGATAGAGCAACCCCCTCCTAAGGGGTAGGCCGGAGGTTCGACTCCTCTCGCGCGCACCAAGCCTAACAGTTTTGCTGTTAGGCTTTTTATATACTAATTTATAAAAAGGAGTATTTATGAATTCATTATATATAAATGAAGCTATAAACGAAGCTAAAAAGGCATATAAGATAGGTGAAGTTCCTGTTGGTGCTATAATTGTAAAAAATGATACTATCATTGCAAGAGCACACAATCTAAAAGAATCATTATTAGATCCAACATGTCATGCTGAAATTTTAGCTATAAAAGAAGCATGTAAAGCTATTAATAATTGGAGATTATCTGATTGCACTATGTATGTAACACTTGAACCATGTCCTATGTGTGCTAGTGCAATAGCACAAAGTAGAATATCAAATTTATATATAGGAACATTTGATGATAAGAATGGTGCATGTGGTTCGGTAATTAATATAGTACAAAATGAATCATTACACTATTGGATAAATACAATATGGTTATATAACTTAGAATGTAGTGATTTAATGACAAATTTTTTTAAAGAACAACGAATAAAATCCAAATCTAACAATAATTAATTACTTTTAAAGTATATATTGACTATAATTTTTGTATTTATGGTGATAAAATGTATATATTATTTAATTTAATAGGAGGTGTTTTATATATGGATAAAGTTGCATTTTCACTTTTTGGAATTGACATTGCTTGGTATGGTATATGTATATCATTGGGTGTTTTAACTGCATGTCTATTAGCTCAATATACATCTAAGCTTAGAGATATAGATTATGATGACCTTATAACTATTTTTCTTATAACATTTCCATTTTCAATAATAGGAGCTAGAGCTTATTATGTAATATTCGAATTTAACAATTATAAAGATAACTTAATAGATATATTTAATATTAGGCAAGGAGGACTTGCTATACATGGTGGATTAATTGCAGCAATACTTGTTGGCTATATATGTGCAAAGAAAAAGAAAATAAACTTTTTAGCAGGTATGGACACTGTTGTCCCTTGTGTAATTTTAGCTCAAGCTATGGGTAGATGGGGAAATTTCTTTAATCAAGAGGCTCATGGTGGTCCTGTTTCATTTGAATTTATAAGTAAATTTCCTAAATTTATTCAAAACGGAATGTTAATAGATGGTACATATTATCATCCTACATTCTTATATGAAAGCGTTTGGAATATATTAGTCTGTATTATCCTAATATACTTACTTAATAAAGTTAGGAAAAACGGTATTGTATTTTTTTCATATATAGGTTTATATTCATTGGGTCGTTTTTTTATAGAAGGCCTAAGAACAGATAGCCTTATGATTGGACCTTTGAGAGTTGCGCAGCTTATAAGCTTAATTGGAATTGCAATTTGTGCAATAGGACTTATATTCTGTTATAAACAAAAAAATAATAAACGAAAAAATAAATATTCATAAATCTAAAATGAAGATAAAATAAAATTTTATCTTCATTTTTTATATTTAGCCCTGTCTTGATGGCATATAATATGATAGTCTTGCTGCTAAATTACTCATAGGCATAGTTTGTAAGTATACCCTTCCTGGTCCTGTAAGTGTTGTTAAGAATAATCCTTCTCCTCCAAACAATACATTTTTAACGCCCTTAACCATTTCTATATCAAATAAAACAGTAGAATCAAATGCCGCTACATGACCTGTATCAACTTTCAATTTTTCACCTGGTGCCAAATCAACTTCTTCCACATGACCATCAAATTCTAAAAATACAAGTCCTGGACCTGTAATTCGTTGTAAAATAAATCCCTCTCCACCAAAAAATCCAGCAGATAATCTCTTTTTAAGATGAATTTTAAAATCAACTGATGATTCTGATGCCAAAAATGCTCCTTTTTGACAAATTAATACTTGACCTTCATGTAAGTTCTTAGCTATTATTTTTCCTGGTACTGCACAAGGAAATGCAATTTCACCTTCGCCTCTACCACAAGTAAATATATTTAGAAATATACTATCACCTGATAAAGCTCTTCCTATACCACCAAATAATCCACCCTTCAAATTTGTATCCATATCTATATTGTCACTCATCCAGCCCATTGCACCTGATTCACTTATTATTCTTTCCCCGCTTTGAAGCTTACAAATAGCTACTGGCATACTACCACCTTTTATTTCATATTGCATAACATCCACCTCCAAATATATAATAAATATATACTAAATATATGTATTAAATTCATTATATATAAATATACTAATTCATGAGAAGCATATTTATAATAAATTTTGGAAATTTTAATATTTACTTAAAATGCTTGAAAATATAATTTTATAATAGTATAATGATAACTACATAATATAAAATTAAATATGGAGAGATGTCCGAGCGGCTGAAGGAGCACGCCTGGAACGCGTGTGTAGGGGAAACTCTACCGAGGGTTCAAATCCCTCTCTCTCCGCCATGTCGTACTAGACGGGGAGTTAGCGGTGCCCTATACCTGCAACCCGCTACAGCAGGGTTGAATTCCTCGCCTCGATTTTAGTTTGTGTGGTCTGGTCTATGTAAGTGGCGTTGATAGCTGGGTCCCACGCAATAAGGACTCATGAACCTCGTCAGGTCTGGAAGGAAGCAGCGATAAGTGAGATCCCTTATGTGCCGTGGATAAACCTGGTTTGAGTTAACTGCATAGATAACGCGCATAAACTAACTATCAAAGCGAGGTGTACGACTATATATTAGTAAATCAAAGATGCATCTTGCATCTTTTTTTTATTATATGTAAAATTTATAATAGAATAATTTAATTAATAAGTTTATATAAATAAAATATTGAGGTGAGATTATGAGTTATACTGCACTATATAGAGAGTTTAGGCCTAAAAACTTTGAAGATGTTATAGGTCAGACACATATAACTACAACACTTAAAAATGCTATAAAAAATGATAGAATTGCTCATGCATATTTATTATGTGGTACAAGAGGTACAGGAAAGACTTCTACTGCTAAGATATTAGCTAAAGCTGTTAACTGTCTTAATTCTAAAGATGGTGAACCATGCAATGAATGTGAAATGTGCAAAAATATAAATTCTGGAACTGCTATAGATGTAGTAGAGTTAGATGCAGCTTCTCATAATAAAGTTGATAATATAAGAGATATAATAGAAGATGTACAATATCCTCCTCAAGAAGCAAGATATAAAGTCTATATCATCGATGAGGTTCATATGTTATCTCAAGGAGCCGTAAATGCATTTCTAAAAACTTTAGAAGAACCTCCTAGTTATGTTATTTTTATATTAGCTACAACAGACCCACAAAAATTACCTATAACTATTTTATCTCGTTGTCAAAAATTTGATTTTAAAAGAATAAACAACGAAGATATATTTTTAAGGCTTAGAAAAATAGTTGATATTATGGGTGTATATTCTGATGATAAAAGTCTTAAACTAATTTCTAGAATATGTGATGGAGCAATGAGAGATGCACTAAGTATATTAGATCAAGCCATTTCAATGGGTTCTAATAAAGTTAATTATGATGATATAGTTAAAATGCTTGGCTTAATGACTAATGATGATTTAGTTCATCTTACTGATAATATAATAGATAAGAATATAGAAAATTCTATATTAACAATGGATAAATGCATTTCCTCTGGAAAAGATGTAAATTTACTTATAAAAGATTTTACTAAACATATGAGAGACCTTATGATGGTAAAAGTTACTGAAAGTCCTGAAGAAGTTTTAGAAATGTCCATAGAAAACATAGCTATTTTAAAAGCACAAAGTGAAAAACTTAGAGTTGAAGAAATTATGCGCTATATAAAAATTCTTCAAGAAGCTGATGAAAACTCTAAGTATGCAAAACAAAGTAAAATATATTTAGAACTTGCATTAATTAAAATGTGTAAAATTGAATATGACACTTCTTCTGAAGTTTTATTATCAAGAATAAATCGACTTGAACATGTTATTAAAAGTGGAGTTTCCGTTAACATTAATGAAAAAATACAAGCAGCACAAAATTTATCTGAAACTAAAAAAGTCCTAATTGAAGAATCACAAACTAAAACTGAAATTCCAAAAACTGTATCAAATGAAGGTTTAGAATCATATAATGATAAATCATCACTTACTAAGGATATTGTTAGTAGATCATTTAAAGATGTGCAACAATTATTAAAAGCAAGAAAAAATATAGTTTTAGCTGTTGCGCTAATGGTTGGAAAAATTAATTCTGTTAAGGGAAATATTATTGATATTTTATTTGATGAAGAATATGATTTTCATAAAAAAAGGCTAGAAAAAGACGAAAATCGAAAAATAGTTAATGATGTATTTTCTGAAATTTTAAAAGAAAAAGTAATCGTATCCTATTCTCTTGATAAGGTTAAAGAAGATATTTCTAAGGAAAATATACTAACTGAGACATTTGGTGAAGACTTGGTAGAAATAATTGATGAATAATATAATATAATAAAATATAATAAAATTAGTTACATTAATATCAAATATTCTATATACTACTAATATATTGATATTATAAAATATATAAATAATTTAAGGAGGCATTATTATGGCAAAAGGTGGATTCCCAGGAATGGGTGGAAATATGAATGGTCTTTTAAAACAAGCACAAAAATTTCAAAAACAAATGGAGACAGCTCAAAAAGATTTAGAAACTAAAACTTTTGATGGATCAGCTGGTGGTGGTGCTGTTACTGCTACTGTAAATGGTAAAAGAGAATTATTAAAAATTTCAATAAAACCAGAGGTTGTAGATCCTGATGATGTTGAAATGTTAGAAGATTTAGTAATGTTAGCTTGTAATGAAGCATTAAAAACAGCTGAAACTGAAACAGCTAGTATGATGGGTAAATTAACTGGCGGATTAAATATGCCTGGTTTATTCTAAACAACTGTGTAGTAAATAATATATACATTTAGAGGTGAATATTTTGGATTTTTATCCTATCGCAATAGAGAAACTTATAGAAGAATTCGCCAAGCTCCCAGGTATAGGCAATAAAACTGCCCAACGACTTACACTTCATGTTTTAAATTTACCACGTGAAGAAGTGGAAGAGTTTGCAAATGCACTTATAAAAGCAAGAGGTACTATAAAATACTGCCCTATATGTGGGAACTTTACTGACACTTCACCATGTTCTATATGTTCTAACCCTAATCGTGATAAAACTACAATTTGTGTAGTTGAACAACCAAAGGACATAATGACTATGGAAAAAGTTCAAGAATTTAATGGTGTCTATCATGTTCTTCACGGAACAATATCACCAATGAATGGTCGTGGGCCTGAAGACATAAAGCTTAAAGAATTAATAAGTAGAATAAATGGAGAGCCCAAAGAAATAATTGTAGCTACAAACCCTAATATTGAAGGTGAAGCTACTGCAATGTATATTTCTAAAATTTTAAAACCTTTTGGTGTTAAAGTTACTAGAATTGCTCATGGTGTTCCTGTTGGTGGGGACCTTGAATATGCTGATGAAGTAACTTTGGCTAAAGCACTTGAAGGAAGAAAAGAGATTTAATTTAAATATATAGGTTTAACTTGCAATGTTAAACCTATATATTTTTTTATTTAAAGTATACTTAATCCATTTTTTGTTAATGATTATAACAAAGAGTGGAGGTGCTTATATGAATAAAAAATATTTAACAAACATAATGTTAAATCATAAAAAATATAGCGATGAAGAACGAGAAATTCTTTTGCAATTACAATCAGCTCTACTAGAATGGAATATAGCAAAAGAATCTTTTCAATTTGTAAGTGATCCAAAACTTATAGATTTGATTATTTGCAAAGAGGATGAAGCTAAGTCCAAATACCTATATTTTCTATCCTTAGCTAAATCACATAATATAACCGTTGATCCTTCAATGATGTTAGAACAATTAAATGCTGCTGGAAAGTGGTAATTACAACTTTCTTTTCATATAATATACTTATAATATTATGTGATGTAAGGAGATGTTAAAAATGAATGCTGCAATTATTTTTATATTCGCAGTACTTGGTTTAATAGTTTTAGGAAAACTACTTGCATGGCCATTAAAAATTTTAATAAAGCTAGTAATTAATGCTTTAGCTGGTGGTATCCTACTTCTATTAGTTAACTTTGTTGGTGGCCCATTTGGAATATCTATAGCAATAAATGCAGTTACAGCTTTAATTGCAGGTCTATTAGGTCTTCCTGGTGTTGTTTTTTTGATAATATTTTATGTACTTATATAAAAATAACTCCTATATGTTTAGTTTCATATAGGAGTTATTTATTTATATACCAGCTAATGTTTTTAGTTTTTCTATGTCATTTATATGTATTTTCTTATTTTTAACATCTATAATTCCATCATCTTTAAGTTCCTGCAATGTTCTAGTTATAGTAACTCTAGAACATCCCATTAAATTAGCAAGTTCTTGATGAGTAAAAGTTAAATCTATTACTTTTATCCCTTTTTCCTCTGTATATATTTGAGCGCAAAGTCTATATAGTGTTGATGCTAATCTTACTTTTGGACCTTCTGCTAAAAAATCATTTATTTGTGATAATGCAATTTGATATTTTCTTACTATGCTATGTATAAAAAAAGCATGATACTCAGGATTATGTTCTAGCAATGAATCTATATCCTCATAGTTAACATAACTTATAGTTGAATCTTCCATTGATACAACCTTTGCTTCTATATGATTGCCTACAAAATATGAAACTTCACCATTTATTTCCCCTTCTCTTAAATAAAATAGTACTTTTTCAATTCCAGATGAAGTAAATGTACATACTTTAATTTTCCCTGATATCACTATCATTATTTCATTGATATCACTCTTTTTAACAACTTCATTTTTTGTATAATCAATACATCTTCCCATCTTAGATACTGAATCCAAAAAAAAGTTTCTCATATTATTCTGTCTATTTTCATCAAATAATTTCTCATACATTAAACATTCACTACCTTTTTTTTAAGATAAAAGAGTGAGATTAATCTCACTCTTTTATCTTATTATACCATTTAATTTAAAACTTTATTTATTTAATTTAAATGTCTTCCAACATCCATGATCTAAATATAAACTATGCTTATCAAATTTTTCTTTATCATTTAAAGCATATTCATACATATAACATTTTTCAATAATATTATCATCAGTATTATAGACTTCAACAATTATTCTATTATATTCATTATTTTCATTGTTAGGTCCATAATAACCTTCCATTTTATCTACAGCATTCATTACTTCTTCATAATTACTTACTTCTATAATTTCGCCATAGATATCATCATTCCCACTTATTACAGCTGGGTATCCTTTATGGGGCATATCATATAGTTTTCCTTTTATTTTTCCATGTTTGCAACTTAAAACCTTGCCCTTTAAATATTTATCATAGTTAAAAAATCCTGTTCTTAAACTTCCATAAACAAATACTTTTAATTTTTCACTAGGTAATATCATTAGCAAATAGTTCCTCCTATTAATTTGACATCTTCATTATTCTCTACAGCAGCTTTTATACAAAGTTCTAATCCTTTTGCTATATCTTTTAATGACATTGATGGCATATTAGGTTTAGCTATCACTTGGCTCGGTATGTATGGAACATGTATGAAACCACCTTTTATATTAGGATACTTTGTATTCACTAAATATAATATCCCATACATAACATGATTACACACGAAAGTTCCTCCAGTATTGGAAACTGCTCCTGGAATACCATTCTCAGCCATTTCTTTTACCATTGCTTTTATTGGTAAATTAGAGAAGTATGCATTTTCTCCAGTTTCTTGTATTTTTATATCTATTGGTTGATTTTCTTCATTATCTTTTATTCTTGCATCATCTACATTTATAGCTACTCTTTCTGGTGTAATTCCAAATCTTCCGCCAGCTTGTCCTATTGATATAACTATATCTGGATTATGCTTTTCTATTGCTTCTTCTATACAAGCTACAGATTTTCTAAAAACTGTAGGTATTTCTAATTTAATAACTTCTGCTCCTGATATAGTTTCAGGTAATAGCTTAACAGCCTCTAGTGCTGGATTTATACTTTCTCCTCCAAATGGATCAAATCCTGTAATTAAAACCTTCATAAATTAACATCCTCTCTTTTGTATATATTTAAGTCTATCTAAAATGCTAAGAAGTACATTAAAGGAATATGTAGTAATAAAAGAATTGTTGCTATTGGAACTTGTGCTTTTATTACTATATTCTTATCTTTAGTTTCTAGTAATGCTGCTGGCATTACGTTGAAGTTTGCTGCCATTGGTGTTAATAATGTTCCACAGTATCCTGCTGTTAAAGCTAATGCTCCTGCTACTGCTGGATTTGCACCTTGTGCAAATACAAATGGTAAACCAACTCCTGCTGTAATAACTGAAAAGGCTGCAAATGCATTTCCCATTATCATTGTAAATACTGCCATACCTATACAATAAGCTGTTATTCCTATTAATATGTTTCCATCTGGTATAAAGTTTGATATACCACCTGCTATTACTTCTCCAACTCCTGCTGCTGTAAATAAAGATCCTAATGCAGCTAATAATTGTGGTAATATACTTGTTGATCCAACAGATTGTAACATTCTGTCACCATCTTCTATTAAATCTTTTGGCTTAGCTTTTGTTATTGCAAATGTTATTGCTATTGAAGCTACTGCTGATATTCCTATAGCAACAGTTCCACCTAATGGTGTAAATTGTGCTATAACAAGTGCTACTACTGCTATTGCAACTGATGGTACAAATATTTTGTTTCCAAGTTTTTTGCTTTGTTCTTCCGCAAATTTAGTATCTGGTGTTTTTAAGTTTCCAATCTTAACTTTTTTACTTGCACTTAATACTCCTAAGAATACTAATAGTCCTCCAACTAAAGCTGCTGGAATAAATGCACCGAACATAAATATGATAGAAAGTATTCCCCAGAAAAGAGTTGTACCTATTCTTGCTTTATGATTTTTATCATTAAAAGTTTTAACTGCTGTTGTTAACATTAATAATCCAACCATTACATAGAATAGTTCCAACAGCAAGTTTGAAATTGCTTTTATATCCATGTTTATTCCTCCTTAGTTTAATCGTTTTTTCTATTAGCTTTTTCTATAGATTTATCTAGCATATGGTTTTGTAATGCTACTAATATAAATGCTATTATTGCTATTGGTATTGATGCCTTTGCAACATCTAATGTATTTACTGCATATCCTAATTCTTCTAAAGTACCAGCTATTAAAAGTACTCCTGAACTTGCCATAAATACGTTTTGTGCAAAGAAGTTTCCGTAGTTCTCCATTGCTGCTGCTGCACCTTTTATTTTTTCTTCTGTTTTTTCATCTATTTTTCCATACTTACTTATTGCAGCACCTTGTGCCATTGGGTTTATAAGTGGTCTTATAAATTGAGCATGACCTCCAAGTCTTACTGATGCCGCTGCTGCTGATTCTCTTATAAATAAGTAAAGTGTAAGCATTTTTCCTGTTGATAAGTTTTTAGCTTTTCTAATTAATTCTATAGCTCTTTCTTTTAAGCCATATCTTTCACACATACCTATAACTGGTAAAGTTAATATAAATAAAGACATATGTCTTTGTGCTACAAATGTTGATCCTAGTGTTTCTAAAATACCCATAATATTAATATCTGCTACTAATCCTGTTACAATTCCAGCACCTAAAACTACTGCAATTGTGTCAAGTTTAAGTGCAAATCCTATGATAACTATAATGATTCCTATTAAAGTCATAAATTTCATTCCTTTCTTTAATCTTTTTTTTGATTATACTGAAAATTTATTTTTTAGTCTGTATCTCTGTATACAGAATTATTTTTTTATTAAAATTAATTCTATTGTTGTATTATCTTATGTTATATCCTTTAACTTACTATTTTGATTTATACATATCTAATTTTATTTAGTACTATTAAATATTTTTTTTACACTTAATAGTTATATATTCTTCATTTGTTAAATTTGTATGATAAGTTTAAATTTTTAGAATATTATGGTAAAATGTTGGTAATAAGTATAGCTTTAATTTTTAATGGGGTGTTTAAATGAGGGGTTTTTTT
Source organism: Clostridium amazonense (assembly GCF_056431285.1). Classification (NCBI taxonomy): domain Bacteria; kingdom Bacillati; phylum Bacillota; class Clostridia; order Eubacteriales; family Clostridiaceae; genus Clostridium; species Clostridium amazonense. The sequence goes on from NZ_JBWKMH010000004.1 coordinate 12,503, forward strand.
AAAAAAAGTAATAAAAAGAAAAAAGTACTTGAAGGTAGTACTAAACTTTGTACAAACAATACAACATGTAATTTTAAAACTAATATGACTCATTCAATTGGTTTTAAAATAGCAATTACAACAAGTATCATTGTTATACTTGCTATGATTGTTACTACTATATTTATATATTTAAGCGGTTCTAATATTATTTCTAATTTAAGTAATCATACATTGAAATCTATAGTTGAAAAATCTATAGATACGATTACTATAACTCTTGATAAATATACTAGTGAAGTTTCTTCCTTATCCAATAACCAATCATCAAAACAATTATTAAAAGACTACAAATCAAAAGATACATCATCAGCTAATCAAACTTATTTAGATCAATGCAATAGAATATTCAGTGACTTTTTAACTCAGTCTAGTAGTGCAGAAAGAATTTCTTTAATATCACTAGATGGAAAGATTATAGCTGACACTGAAGAAAATATGGTTGGTACAGACGTTACAAAATCTAATTTTCATGATGTTAGTTCCAATGGTGCAACATTCATAAGTAATTCAACAAAATCTGATGTAAGTGGAAAAAATATTTGTATTTTCACATATCCTGTAAAAGATTATGAAAAATATGGTGAAACAATTGGTTATACAGCTTTATATGTATATACTGATAGTTTTTCCGAGTATTTAAAAGACATAAATATAAATAATACTGCCAAAACATCAACTTGTCTAATAGATTCCAGCGGGACATATATATATAGTTCTAATAAAGAATTATTAGGTAAAGAAGTTGATATACCTATTTTAAAGAAAATTTCTGATAAAGTTAAAAAAGGAAGTAAGCTCAACATAGATTGTAGTGAATATACCGAAAACGGATCAAACATAATATGTTCTTATGGCTCAATAACAAAAACAAATTGGACTTTAATTATATCAACAAATAAAAGTCATTTAATGAAACCAATAAATTCATTAACTAACACAATTTTATGTATTTCAATTGTTGTTTGTGTTATTTGTTTAATAATAGCTCTTATAGTTGCTAAATTCTTAATAAAACCTATTATAATTGCTAAGCAACTAGTTTCTAAAACTGCTAATTTAGACTTAAGTGAAGATAATATTAAAATTAATACATTAAGTAAAGATGAAATTGGTCAAATTTCTTCATCTGTTATTGAAATGAGGAATGTATTAAGAGAAGTTATTAGATCATTGCTTGATGTAGAAAATATGATTGATTCTAATGTTAATATAGTTGAAAATTCTATTGAACTATTAAAGGAAAATGCTGAGTCTACTTCTAATGATGTTTCTACAATTTCTTCTGGTCTAGAGCAGACTGCTGCTACTTCACAAGAAATGGCTGCATCATCTGAAAAAATGAAGTCCGGAATAAATAACATAGCTTCAGATTCTGTAAATGGTTCTAAACTAGCTAAAAATATATTAGATAGAGCATTAAAATTTGAAAAATCATCGGAAGAATCTAAGGAATCGACAATAAAATTGTATGATGAAGTAAAATCCGAACTTGAGGTTGCAATTGAATCATCTAAAGAAGTTAATCAAATTCATAAATTAACAGATTCAATAATGGATATTACCGAACAAACAAATCTTCTTGCTTTAAATGCAGCAATTGAAGCAGCTCGTGCAGGAGATGCAGGCAAAGGATTTGCTGTAGTTGCCGATGAAGTTAGAAACCTTGCTAATGAATCTCGTGAAATAGCTAGTAATATTCAAAACTTAGTCAAAGTTGTTTATAATTCAGTTGAAAATTTATCTGCTAGTTCTGAAAAGATGATGGAATTTATGGATTCTAAGTTAAAATCAGATTATCAAACAGTAATAGATACTAGCAAAACTTATTGTGATGATGCAACTAATTTTGATAATTTTATGGTTGAATTTAGTAATGAAGCTCAAAAATTAAATTCTTATGTTTCTGGTATAGTTGTAGCTATAGATGAAGTTTCTAATACAATAACTGATGGTGCACTTGGATCATCTAACATCTCTATTAAAACACAAAACATTGTAGAACAATTGCAAAGTATAAAAGAAGCTTGCACAATAAATAAATCTAGTGCTACTAAATTGACAAATATTATTTCAAAATTTAACTTATAACGAAAAAAAGGTACCATTAAAATTTAATGATACCTTTTCTTTATGATAATTTATAAATTTACATCTACATCATTATTAATCATATCTTTAATTTCTTCATATTCATTCATCTTTTTAACTACAATTCCATTTAATGCTAGCAATGCTATTAAGTTTGGAAATACCATAAGTCCATTAAAAGTATCAGCAAGTTCCCAAACTAAATCGACCTTCATCATTGATCCAATAACTACTATAATCATTACTAATACTCTATATATATTAATTGCCTTCTTACCAAACATATATTTTATATTTGCTTCACCAAAGAAATACCAACCAATTATTGTTGAAAATGCAAAGAATAATAAACAAACAGCTATAAATCCTTGTCCAAAACTTCCTAATGTTAACTCAAATGCTTTTTGTGTTAAAGCTATTCCTTTTAGTCCCTCAATTTCTAAAGCTCCACTTGTTAATATAACTAATGCTGTTAAAGTTAATATAACGAATGTATCTATAAATACACTTACTATAGCAACTGAACCTTGTTGACTCGGATGTTTTACTTTTGCAACAGCATGAGCATGTGGTGTTGATCCCATACCTGCTTCATTTGAAAACAATCCTCTTGATACTCCATATCTTACAGCATGTTTAATAGTTACTCCTAATGCTCCCCCCATTACAGCTTGTGGATTAAACGCACCAACAAATATTGATTTAAGTGCTGGTAAAATGTGTGATCCATTCATACCTACAATAATAATAGCTGCTACTATATAAAAGCCAGCCATTATAGGTACTATTTTCTCTGTTACAGATGCTATACGTCCCATACCTCCAAAAAAAACAAACCCTGCTAATGCTGCAACTATTAATCCTACTACTAATGGTGATATTCCAAATGCATTTCTAAATGCATCTGATATAGAATTGGCTTGAACCGCATTTCCCATAAAGCCTAAAGCTATTACACAGAATATAGCAAAGAAACCTGCTAAAAATTTTCCTAGCTTTTTATTTTTTAGTCCATCACTTATATAATAAGCTGGTCCACCAGTAATCTCACCATCTACTTTTTTTCTAAATACTTGTGCAAGTATTGCTTCAGCATAAATTGTTGACATACCAAAGAATGCACTTAACCACATCCAAAATATTGCCCCTGGACCTCCAGATGTAATGGCTGTTGCAGCACCAGCTAAATTACCAGTACCTACCTGAGCTGCAATAGCTGTAGCTACAGCTTGGAATGAACTCATTCCATCACTACCTGCCTTTTTACCTTTTAAATTCATTCCCCCAAATATCCTTTTAAAGCCTTCTCCAAATTTTCTTACTTGTACAAATTTCAATCTACACGTAAAGAAAATACCTGTACCTAATAATAGTATTAGTAATACATAGTTCCATAAAACATCGTTTATTGATTTAACTAATTGTAATAAATCCATAAATGATTCCCCCCTTTTTATAATGTTAAAAAGTAATTTTATTTAGTATAAAATATAAAAAGTATATTATATAAAATAATTTATTTTAATATTTTATTTACATTAAAACAAATCAATTATATCTATAGTTGTGAATTGTATTATTAATTTTTTCAATACTTTAATAACATTATAGTACTTTTTCTTAATTTTTTTAATATTTTGAAATTAATTTTTAGAAACTTTTATGGATATTTTGTTAAAAAAATATTTTTTTTTATGTTTTAAAATTTTATAATATTTTTCGCAATAATTTCAAATTTAAAATCATATTTTTACATATTGCTTTATTTTCTTATTAAATTTATTTCTAATTTTTTTAAATGAATGTATAGATGTATTTGACTTATTGTTAATATTTATAAGTAAATTTATGGTTAATAACTTACTTATATGATCTATTATATTAAATTATTCTATATATTATATTGCATAAAATAATTTACTTAATAAATAGGAGGAACATAATGAAATATATAAAATTATGATCAACGATATTTTTATGGATTGGATTTATTTCAACAATTATACTAATTTTTCTTTTAATATTATTGTATTGCATTTCAGTTCCAAGTAATTGGTATGATATGTATAGACCTGAGTTTTTAGGCATAAAAAATATGTTTTTAATAATTGTTCCTTTTTCATTCATTATCGTATATGCAATAAAAAGCATATATACTGAACTCTTAATAATTGATAGAAAAATAAACTAAAAATTTATTTTATTACCTTTCATATAAAAATAAAAAACCTAGTAATCATTAAGATTACTAGGTTTATGGTGCGGCGGAGAAGATTCGAACTCCCGGCCAACTGGTTCGTAGCCAGCTACTCTATCCAACTGAGCTACCACCGCAAATATAACTATATGATATCATTTATGTTATAAAAAGTCAATATTTTGTATAACATGATAACATAAAAGTAGCTACGTATTGAACACAGCTACTTTTCATGGCGGAGAAAGAGGGATTTGAACCCTCGCGCCGGTTACCCGACCTACGCCCTTAGCAGGGGCGCCTCTTCGGCCTCTTGAGTATTTCTCCAATAATTTTGGCGGAGAGAGTGGGATTCGAACCCACGGTGCGCTCATCACGCACGCCGGTTTTCAAGACCGGTGCCTTAAACCAACTCGACCATCTCTCCGTG
>NZ_JBWKMH010000005.1:0-107709 GCF_056431285.1 Clostridium amazonense
GACTCCTGGAAGACTACCAGGTTGATAGGTGAGGGGTGTAAGCATGGTAACATGTTCAGCTGACTCATACTAATAAGTCGAGGGCTTGACCTAAAGATAATCACTGTGCAATTTTCAGAGAACAAATTATGTTTTCTAATAATTTCTATATATTATTTATAGAAATGAATTAAAATAAATGGTATGGTTAACATATTATTAGATAATATTAAAAAAACAAATAATCCGTAAAAGTCAACAAGTCAACAAATAAACAAATTTTTTTAGTATTATCGTCTTTATCTGGTGATTATAGTTTTAAGGGTAACACCCCTTTCCATTTCGAACAGGTAGGTTAAGCCTTAAGACGCTGATAGTACTGCATGGGAAGCTGTGTGGGAGGGTAAGTTGTCGCCAGGTAGAATAGGTCAAGGTAACTTGACCATTATGGTTCACTAGCTCAGTCGGTAGAGCACATGACTTTTAATCATGGTGTCCGGGGTTCGATTCCCCGGTGAGCCACCAAAACTCAGCATTTATGCTGAGTTTTTTTGTTGTATAGAAATTTACAGTTTTTAATTGGTTACAATATAGGATTCTAAGTTTGAAGTTTAAATAATACATTTATCAATTGAAAAACTTTTTTATTTCATCAAGGAATAGGACTTATTTAAATAAGTCATGTTTCCTTTACTAACATTATTATCATTTAATATTTGAATAACTTAAAGTTGAGAATTCTAATTAGTTTAATTGAAGATTGAAAATGAATGTAAAAATTAGATTTCCAATTTTAAAGAATGATTTTTTATTAAATTTGCAGAGCAAATTAATTGAAAACAATATAAAAACGTAGTTTTTTTAAATATTAGGAATGAAATGAGTAATATTAACCATAACTGACAATTGTAAATTTTCAATTGTCAACTGGTTCCAAATATAAATATAGTAATAAATTGTAATATCTCTAGTATCATTTGAGAAAGAGATTACTTTGAATTTTAACTTGGAACCCTATATAATATATTTTAAGTATAAAACTTAGTATATAGTATAAAACATTAGGTTAAAACTATATAATCTAAGTATTAAAGAGGGGAGTACGTTTTTTATTATGGGTAGAATAGAAAATTTGTTAAGTTTAGTAAAAGAAAGATTGGAAGATGGGGAAGAGATAATAAATTATGTAGATGGAGCTTTGGAAAGAAATATAAATGGAAAAGGTTCATTAAAAACCGGTATATTAGTTGCAACCAATAAAAAAGTAAGATTTTTAGGAAAAAGATTTTTTAAGGTATATGATGATTTCATTGAATATAAGGATATATATAATGTGGAGATCAATGAAGAAAAACTTGGATATAGAATATTTTTTCATAATAAGAAAAACTCTTGCACAATGAAGTATGTAGAAGGAAAAGACATAAAAGGATTTGTTAATTATATAAAAGATAAAAAAGGAAAAATAAAAAATAAATAGTAGGAATAAGTAGACTTTTTAAAGCATAAATATAAAATATATAAGATATATAACTATAAATAAATCTTATAGAGTATAAGAAATACTATTTAATTTATAGAATTAAATTTTAAATTTTAATATATTATAAATCTAAGTTAATATATTAAAATCACTAAATGCTTTTTTAGAATTCTTATTTTTCCTATAAGTATAGGTCTAAATAATATGATAAAGTAATCATTTTTTATAATAAGAAAGTTAAAAGTATAGGTGAATTTAAAAATAGTTATGTATTAGACCTAGTTAATATTAATAAATTATAATAAGAAATATGAAGACACTACAAGATATTTAATACTTAATATATTTAAAAATATATTGTATTAAATTAAATTTTATTATTAGAATATGTATGAATAAAAGATCCTAAGGTTTATGATGATGTAGAAGACAAAGTTAGAAAAATTATTATTAAATTTATTATTAAATTAGCCATATTAGCTATATATGAAATTGTGTTAAAATTTAGTAGGTTACTCAATAGAAGGAGATTGATCTATTTGAAATGTAGAAAGTTAACATAAGGGAGAAAGGAAGACCTTATACTCCCTTATTTAAACTTTTCAAACTAAGTAAATACATATGAGAAAATAAGCTTTAATTAAAAAATTTTTTAATAGTATTATTCTTTAAAGTTACTAAGGTTTTAATTGAGAATTTAAACTCTAAGTTTTAATCTATATTTTAAAATGGACAATGAATGTAAAAATTTGATTTTCAACTTACTTATTGCAAATATAAAAAATGGGAATAACTTGTAACTCTAGAATTATTATTTGATAAACATATTATTTAAATCTTGAACTTAGAATTGTATAAAAATTAAATATAATCTTAAAATATCACTTTTAAGTGATATTTTTTTATTTTTTAGATATAATATATTTATTTTATAAATTGAGCATAAATAGAAGTATATCATTTGATTTAAAACTTATATATAGTTTAAATATAAATAATAGTAATATATAGAAAATCTTGAATATAGCCATAAACACAGAATAAATCATGTAGATTAATGTTTAGTATATAGTTTATCAATTGATAGTAATACTAAATGAGAGTATAATAAATAAGAATTCAAGTATTATTCTAAATATTTAGAATATAAAATTAACTATATAGTTTAAGTTTTATAAAGATATGTTTTAATAAACATATACTCAAATTCCAAAAGGGGAGATTTTATTTGGAATTCTATAGTTAAATAAGATTATATTAATATATAATTTGGAACTAGTATTTTTATTATTACGAATGTAAAGATTTACATTATGAGTTATATAAATATAGTAGAATTATTATGTACTTATTTACTATTTTTAATTAGGGGGAATCAAAATGTTTAAAAAATTTACAAACGGATGTGTAAAATTGGTACAAAAATATTTACCAGATCCGTTTATTTTTGCAGCGGCACTTACTATTCTTGTATTTATTCTAGGTACAATCATTACAAAACAATCGCCTTTTGCAATGATTCAACATTGGGGAAATGGATTTTGGTCATTATTAGCATTTTCAATGCAAATGGCATTAGTATTAGTATTGGGACATGCTTTAGCAAATGCTCCAGCATTTAATAAATTGCTAAAGAAGTTAGCTAGAATTCCTAAAAATCAATTTCAAGCAATTATATTAGTTACTGTTGTTTCATTAATAGCTTGTTGGGTTAACTGGGGATTTGGTTTAGTTATAGGTGCAATATTTGCAAAAGAAATAGCTAAACAAGTTAAGAAAGTTGACTATAGACTTTTAATAGCTTCAGCTTATTCAGGATTTTTAGTTTGGCATGCTGGACTTTCAGGATCTATACCATTAACAGTATCAGGTGGTGGTGATGCGGTTAAAAAACTTACAATGGGCGTAATTGATAAACCTATACCTACAAGTCAAACACTTTTTAATCCAGCAATGATATGTATTCTAATTGTTTTACTAATAACATTACCACTTGTAAATAGAGCTATGCATCCTGGTGAAAAAGATGTAGTTGAGATTGATCCATCTTTATTAGATGAAGCTAAAGAAGAAGTTGCAAGTGTTACAGCATTAACTCCAGCAGATAAAGTGGAAAACAGTCCAGTAATATCTATAATTCTTTGTGTATTAGGATTTATATATATAATATATTACTTTATAAACAATGGTGTAAACTTAAATCTGGATATAGTAAATATGATATTTCTATTTTTAGGTATATTACTTCACAAAACACCTAAAAACTATGTGAATGCTATTGGAGAAGCAGCAAAAGGTTCAGCTGGTATAATACTTCAATTTCCATTCTATGCAGGTATAACAGGAATGATGATTGGTCAAAGTGCAGCAGGAATATCTTTAGCTGGAAGTATTTCACAAGCATTTGTTTCTATTTCTAGTAAAACTACTTTCCCACTATTTACATTCCTAAGTGCTGGTATAGTTAATTTCTTTGTTCCTTCAGGTGGTGGTCAATGGGCAGTTCAAGCACCTATAATGCTTCCAGCAGGACAAGCATTAGGAGTTTCACCAGCAGTAACTTGTATGGCAATTGCATGGGGAGATGCATGGACTAATATGATACAACCATTCTGGGCATTACCAGCATTGGGTATAGCAGGATTAGGAGCTAAAGATATAATGGGATATTGTCTAGTTGATTTATTGTATTCAGGAGTTATAATAACTTTGGGATTCTTGCTTTGTGCATTTATATAAATATATAAGTTATAAATTTTATGTAATAAAAGTGATTAGTGTTAGTACTAGTCACTTTTTTTAGTACATATAATTTGAAAAGTAAAAAGAGGATAATGCTAAATTAATATAGAATTATAGCATAATAAGATATTAAAAGGAGAATAGGAGAATAAAATGTTTAAAAAAAGTAATTTAAAAAAAATTTCATTATTAATTTTGACAGTATTCTTACTTAATATGACAAGTATATTAAGTGTTTATGGAATAGATGAAAATACTGTTATCAAAGAAAATAATATAGTTAATAAAGAAATAAAAATGGAAGCTTTAACTTTAAAGGTTGGAGAAAATTTAGATCTAAATTATTACATGCATGAAAAAATTCAAGGATTGAAATGGGAAACTTCTGATAAGAATGTAATATCATTAAATGAAAATGGAATAATAGAGGCTAAAAACAATGGAACGGCAAATGTATATGCAATTAGTAGTAAAGCACGATATAAGTTTTTAATTATAGTTAGCAATGAGTTCAAAGCTAAAAAGTACTATAGTAATTTAATAGAAAGAAAAAATCCAGATGATAAGTATAGGGTTTTTATAGATCCAGGACATGGAGGAATTGACCCAGGAACAACAGGACCAACAGGACTTAAAGAAAAAGACGTTACATTAGATATATCTAAAAGAGTTCTAAAAAGACTTGAGGAAAATGATAAAATAATTGCTAAGTGTAGTAGAACTACTGATGTTGAATTTGATAAAGATGAAGATAAAGATTTACACATTAGATCTAAAATGGCTAATGATTTTAATGCTGATGTATGTGTATGTGTACATGTAAATTCTTTTGGAAATCCAGAAGTTAATGGTACAGAAACATATTATTATGAATCATATAATGATACGGATATTGGATCAATACAAAGCAAAAAATTAGCTCAATATGTGCATAATAATTTGATAAATAATTTAAAATCAAATGATAGAAAGTTAAAAGAAGGTAATAATTTAGTGCTTATTAATTCTACCAATATGCCTTCAATTTTATCAGAAATAGATTTTATAAGTAACCCTGAAATTGAAAATAAAATGAGAAGTGAAGAATATAAGGAAAGTGTAGCTAATTCTATTTATGTGGGAATATTAGAATATTTAAATATAGATAATGAAAAGCATATAAGTGTAGAAAATGTTAAGTTAAATAAACATGAACTTACATTAAAAAAGGGACAATCAGAAAAATTATCACTTACAATAGAACCAAGCAATGCTACAGATAAAAAAATAAGATGGAGCACTAGTAACAAAGATGTAGCAATGGTAGATCAAAGTGGAAATATAACTGCAATTAGCAAAGGAACAGCTATAATAAAAGCAATATCTGAGGATAGTCAATGCGAAGATAGTTTAAATTTAAAAGTAACTGACGATATAGTTGCACAAAGAATTTCAGGATTAAATAGATATAAAACTAATTATGAGATTAGTAAAAAAGGTTGGAAAGATGGAGAATCAGAATATGTAGTAATAGCTAGTGGAGAAGATTATGCAGATGCACTATGTGCAGTACCATTAGCTTCTCAATATAAAGCACCAGTATTATTAAGTCAAAAAGATTCTATAAGTAATGAATTAATAAATGAGATAAAAAGATTGGGAGCAAAAAAGGCTTTTATCATTGGTGAAAAAGGTGCGATATCAAAAAAAGTAGAGGATGAAATTGCAAAAAATAATTTAGAAATTGAAAGATTAGGTGGTAAGAGTAGATATGAAACATCTATTTTAGTAGCTAAAAAAGTAAACAACAATGGAATAGCTACTGTAGTTACAGGAAATAATTATCCAGATGCTGTATCAATAGCTTCAATAGCTGCAAGCTTAAAGAGTCCTGTAATTTTAACAAATAAGGATTATTTGCCAAATGAAGTTAAAAATTATATGGATATTGAAAAGTTTAATAAAACATATGTAATAGGTGGAGAAGGTGCAGTTTCTTTAAATGTAGAAAAACAATTATCAAATACTAAAAGGATTTCAGGAAAAAATAGATATGAAACCAATAGAAATATTATAAATGAATTTCAGGAGTATATAGATTATAATGATGTGTATTTAGCTATCGGTAGTAATTATCCAGATGCATTATCTTGTAGTGCATTAGCAGGTAAAAATAGAAATGCTGTAATGCTAACAGATGGAAATACAAACAATTTTGAACTAAAGAATTTTATTGAAAGTAAAAAAAGTGATATATCTGAAGTATTTGTTATAGGTACAGATAAATTAATAAGTAATGAGTATTTATTAAGAAATGGATTAAATATAAATTAAAGTATAAATTAAATTTTGATGAATAAGTTTAACTTATTCATCAAAATTTTATTAGCTTTAAAATAATATAAAATTTTTTTAAATTTAATTAAAAACTTTGCATTAAAAAAGTTTTTAAATTATAATTTTAAGGAGAGTGTTTTTATAGAAAAAGGAAGAAGGAGGAGATTTTTTGAAAATACTAAGCAATAATATTAGGAAAATTAAAAAATTATCAGCACTAATTTTAATTTTCATTTTTATGAGCTTTTCATTTATGCCAACAGTTACATTTGCTATGGAAAATGATATATATAACTTTGAAAGTGAAATATTAAAGTATGATGGTAATTATAGTGCTGAAATAGAAGCACTAGGATTACAAGTTGGAGAAACATCTGACTTAAATCGTTACATTGACGAAAATATAGTATCAAGGTGGTTAACATCTGATAAAAATATAGTATCAGTCAATGATAAAGGTATAGCAGAAGCAAAAAATAATGGTATGGCAACTGTATATGGTATATCAGAAGGTGTAAATTATGTATTTACTTTAATTGTAAAAGATTTTAATAATCCAATAACATATTATAGTAATGAGGTAAAAAGTGATTTAGAAACTCTAAAAAATGGAGGGAAATATAAAGTCTTTATAGATCCAGGTCATGGTGGAAGAGATCCTGGCGCTATAGGACCAACAGGTCTTACAGAAAAAGAAGTAGTATTGGATGTAGGATTAAGAGTAATAAGGAAATTAGAAGCTAACAGCAATATAGAAGTTAAAGCTAGTAGAACAACAGATGTTGCAATAGGACCAGATTTATTATCAGATTTAGGTGGAAGAACAAATATGGCAAATGCATTTGGTGCAGATGTATTTGTATCTATACATGCAAATTCAGCAACACCAGCTGCAATTGGAACAGAAACTTATAGCTACATAGAAGCTAATGATGGAAATGTAAGCAAAAATTTTGCATCTAAAGTTCAAAATAATTTAATAAAAAATTTGGGAACAGTAAATAGAGGTGTAAGAGAAGCTGACTTTTTTGTTTTAAGAGAAAGTAGTATGCCTGCAATTTTGGCAGAGTTAGAATTTATAAGTAATCCATCTGCTGAAGCAAGAATGAAAACAAGTGAATTTAGACAAGCTGCAGCAAACTCAATATATGATGGAATAATACAACATTTAGGGGTAAGCAATACTCCAGTTACAAAAGTTACAGGAGTAAATTTAGATAAAGCTAGTACAGTTTTAATTAATGGAAATACACAAAAATTAGTATCTACTGTAGTACCTTCAAATGCAACTAATAAAGAAGTAACATGGACAAGTAGTAATACAGCAGTTGCAACTGTAGATTCAAATGGAAATGTAAAGGCAATATCTGAAGGAACAGCTGTTATATCAGTAACAACTAAAGATGGAGGATTTGTAGCTAAAAGTAATGTAAAAGTTATGGATCCTATAAGTGGAAATAGAATTCATGGATTAACTAGATATGAAACAGCCTACGAAATTAGTAAAAAAGGTTGGAAGGATAATGAAGGAAAATATGTAGTTTTAGCTAGTGGAGAAGACTATCCAGATGCATTATGTGCTGTACCATTAGCAACTAAGTATAATGCACCAATATTACTTACTAGAAAAGACACATTAGATACAAAATTAGTAGATGAACTTAAAAGACTTGGTACATCTAAGATATTTATAGTAGGTGGATCAGGTGTTATAAGTGAAAATATACAAAATCAACTAAATAAACTTAATATAACTACAGAGAGAATAGGTGGAATAAATAGATATGAAACATCTATCTTAGTAGCAAAACATATAGATCATAGAGGTGTCATAGCTGTAGCAACAGGGGAAGATTATCCAGATGCACTATCTATAGCATCAATAGCAGCGGGATCTAATATGCCAATAATATTAACACCTAAAGATAGTATGTTAGATGAAACTAGAAATTATATAAATGATGAGAAATTCCATAGAACATATATAATTGGTGGAGATGGTGTTGTATCTAACAATGTACAATCACAAGTACCTAATCCAAAGAGAATTTCTGGATTAGATAGATATGAAACAAATCAAAAGGTAGTTGAAGAATTCTATTATGATATAAACTTTAAAAATGTTTATGTAGCAGTAGGAAACAATTATCCAGATGCATTATCTGTAGCAGCCTTAGCTGGAAAAAATGGAAATGCAGTTATCTTAGCAAACTCAGTATCAAGTAATACAGCTATTTCTGATTCTATAGGAAATGGATATAAGTATATAGAAAATCTATCTATATTAGGATCTAAAAGCATAATAAGCGATGAATATCTAAATATGAATGGAATAGTTGTTAAATAAATCAAGAGATTTAAAAGGCATAAATTAATTTTATGCCTTTTAATTTTTAGAAATTTAATAAATTTTATTGAGTAGTACAAACAATTATTGGACACAATAACTTTAATAAGGAGGTAGAGACTTATGAAGTACATAGTGTCAATAATAATTGCTTGTTTAATGCTAAATATGAATGTTTTAGCATTAGATGAAAATGAAAAAAATCCAACTGTGGAAGTTAATCCACCTAGACTTGTAAATGCTCAGCCATATAATCAAAGTGTAATATCAAAAAATATAAATTATACTAATGATTATATAGATGTTGATATTAAAATTCCCATTATAAAATATGGAAATAAAATAACAGAAAAAAGTATGAACAAAGAATTATCTAAAGAGATTTTAGAGTTAGAGGAAAAGTTAAATAAGGAAGCTAAAGAAAATTATACAGCTCAAAAGGATGGAGAATTTAGAAAATATTCTTTTAAAACAGATTTTCAGGTTGAATATGAAAATAGAAATATAATAAGTATTATAGAAAATATATATTATTATACTGGCGGAGCTCATGATATGATTCTTAAAAATTCATATAATTTTGATATGAATACTGGAAATTTAATATATTTAAAAGATCTTTTTAAAAATGATGTAGACTATAGAAAAATTATAGTAGATGAAGTAAAGGAAGAAATAAATAAAGAACCAGGATTATATTATGATAATGTTGCATCATCAATTAATGGAATACCTATAAATCAAAGGTTTTATTTAACTAAAGATGGAATTATAATATATTATGACTTATATGATATTGCACCATATGTATCAGGTATTAGAGAATTTACAATACCATATTCAAAAGTAAAAGATATGTTAAAAGAAGATATAAGTGTGAAGGTTGATAATGTTATGATAAATAAAAATGAAGAAATTAAAGTGGAAGATAATATAAATGAATATATATACTATCCTCAAATGGAGAACTTGAAAAATCCTATAATACAAAATAAAATTAATACAATAATTAAAAATGATATTAAGGATTTTATCAATAAAAGTAAAAATAGCTTAAATGGTTCTAAAATAGGGGTATCTGTATACAACATAGATTACTTTTTGAATGATAATATAATAAGCTTAGATTTAACGTATTCAGCAAATGATGGAACAGTTACAAATTATATATTATATGATAAAGGATATAATTTAGATTTAACTACTGGTGAAAATTATAAATTAAAAGATGTATTTAAGGATAACTTTGATTATGTCACTAATATAAACAATATAATTAAAAAAGAAATAGAGAAAAACAACTCTAATTCTGAATATAAATATGATTATAATTTTAAAAGCATAAAAGAAAATCAAGAGTATTATATATATAGGGGCAATCTAGTAGTCATGTTTGAAGCTGGAGAAATATTGTCAAAGGATTTTGGAAATGTAAAATTTTATATACCAATGAGTATATTTGATAATAATGTAAATCCAGTATTTAAAGAAAAGTAGATAAGTAAATATTAAAATTATATAAAGAATTAAATAAAAAAAGATATTTTCTTGGACTAGAAAATATCTTTTTCTATTTAATTTTTAAAAAAATTATCTTTCAAATGATGATAGTAGCAATAAATTTTACAATATGTTAAATAAAATTGTAAAATAAATGAATAGTTTAAAAACATTTAGTGTTAAGAAAATATTAATAAAAAAAGAAATATTACAAAAATTGTAAAACGTGATATAATTGAACTAAATTATACAAGGAGGAGTAATAAATGTATAAATTTTCAAATTCAATTTTTATCCCAAGTAAGTTAGAAAATGTATTCTCAGTTTTTAGTGAATTAAGATTTTTGTGTGTCATTTGGGATTATATTATAAATATAGAATTAATAACAGAAGGAAAAATTAATGAGGGAAGTAAAATAAAATTTATAATGTTGAATGATAGTAATAAAATAAAAAATACTGCAGAAGTTATAGAGTTTTTGCCTAATAAAGCATTAGGTATTATTAGTAAAAAAGCAGGTACAGAAGTTATATACAGATACTCATTTGTTGAAAAAAATGGTGGTACTGAAATTCAATATTTAGAGGAAGTAAATCTTGAAAATTATCAGCAAGATTTAGCAGAACAAATTTTTGAGATAATAAAAGAAGAAGATTATACACAATTAGAAAAAATTAGAGATTATTTTTATGGATTTGATAATAATGTAATTAATGGTTAATAAACTAATATTTTAAATAAAATGTAACAATATTTGCTATAAAATAATATTATATAAGTGAATTAATTTATTTTATGGAGGAATATATGCAAAATAGGAGTCCGGAAAATATAATTGGTCCAGATGTAAATGAATATAGAGGCAACATAGATTATAAATTATTAGCAACAAAAACACCATATGCTTATGCAAGAGCATCAGGATCAGGAACTGGTAGATTTAGAATAGATAGAAAATTTATTGACTATGTAAAAGGATTTAAAACAGTAGGCATAATAAGTGGAGGATATCATTACGCTGTGCCATCATATGATTTGACTACAGCAGATAGACAATGTGATGATTTTATTGGTGCATTAGAAGATGCTTATGGCATTGGAAATTATGGTGAATTATTTCCAGTTATAGACATAGAAACTCCTATAGATAAGTCAATTTCTACAGATGCTCTTCTAGATTGGGTTGATAGATTTAGAAAGAGATTTGAAAGAAAAACTAGAAGGGTTTTAATGATCTATACAGGTGCTTTTTTTATAGACTTATATAATAATTTTTATCACTCTAAAAAAGGATATATATTATCTGATATGCCATTATGGATAGCTATGTATCCTGAAATGCCAGGAAATCCTCTTTACCCTAAAGATCAAGGTGGATGGACAAGATGGACAATATGGCAATTTACTCAAACTGGAAATATAAGTGGTGTAAATCCACCAGTGGATTTAAACTATGGTCCTAAAAATTTAGACTATTTAGTACAACCTAGAAATGTTACAGGATTAAAAGCATATCATCAAAATAACAATATATATGTTTCTTGGAACAAGAACACAGATGAAGATTTAAATGGATACAATATATTCTTGAATTCAGAATATGTAGGCAGTGCTGGAAAGAATGCAACAAAATTCACTATAAAATTAAGCCAACCATTTAATTCTAAAGCTACTTATCAAGTAACAGTTGAAGCTTTTGATCAAAGTGGAGATTTTTCTAAAGAAAGAGCAAAAGTATTAGTACAAAATAGAAGTGAAATAACTTCTTATGATTTACCTAATGAAAATAAAGAAATAGAAAAAGAAAATCATAGTGATATAAGAAAATCAAATTATTTTAATTCAAAGCCAAATGAACATTTTGAAGCATATTATGATGAAGATGATGATTTATATTACTATCCTGTTAAAATTCATCATCCATATGAATATGATAATAAAACACAAATGAGAGGACATTCAGATGGATTAGTTTACAAATATAAGTTAAAGGATGAAAAAAATTTAGACGAAATATTTGAAGAAAATCAAATAGAAGAAGAATATAATTATAGTGATAATGAAGATTTAAATAGTGAAATAGATGATATAAAAAATACAAATTATAATGTATTAGAAAGAGAAATAGACAATGATTTAGCAAGGACTTATAGTTATAAATTAAGAAAAGATGGCGATGAAGAAAAATTAAGTGATGATTATTGTGAATATGATTATATGTACACTAATAGTGAAAATTCAAGATACAAAAATAAATTTAGAAGTGATTTTGAAGAATTAAACTATGGAAAAGATTTCTATAGCAATAAAGATGAAAATAAAGGAAAGAAAAATCATAAGAAAAAACATAAAAAGCATAAATAATTAAAAAATAAAAGGTTATTTTAGAAATGAATAACCTTTTATTCTATTTTAAGCAAAGATAAAAAAATAAGAGGAGATTTTATAAAAGTATAGAATTTATAATATTAATGTACAAATTAGGAGGAGAGTTATGGAAAGAGTAGAAAAATTAAAAAAAAGAAGTGAAGTTGAAAGTAAATACAAATGGAATGTAGAAGAAATGTATGAAAGTGATGAAAAATGGGAAGAAGATTTTCAAAAAGCTAAAAAACTTTGTCCAGAACTTTTAAATTATAAAGGTAAACTAAAAAATGGTGAAGTGTTATTAGAGTACTTAAATAAATTTGTAGATACATCTATATTAGTAGAGAATTTATATGTTTATGCACATTTAAGAAATGATGAAGATCAAACTAATTCTAAATATCAATCAATTTTAGATAAGATAAAAAGTTATTATTCAGAGTTTTCCAGCATAATATCTTTTTTTGTTCCAGAAGTATTAACTTTTTCAAAAGAGGAATTAGATGGAGTAATAAAAAAAGTAGATGGATTAGAATTGTATAGAAAGTTCCTTGAAGATATACTAGAGGAAAAGCCACATGTATTAAGTGATAAGGAAGAAAAGATTTTAGCATCAGTTAGTAATTGTTTAGATGCACCATATAATACTTTCAGTATGCTTACAAATGCTGACATGGTTTTTGGAACTATAAAAGATGAAGATGGAAAAGATGTAGAGCTTACTGCTGGTAATTACTCAGTTTATATTAAGAGCAAAAATAGAGATGTTAGAAAAAGTGCATTTAAATTGTTATTTGAGACATATGGAAAATTTAAAAATACATTAGCATCAACTTATACTGCTGCAAATAAAAATTTTATATTTATGTCAAAGTCTAGAAACTATAAATCAGCACTTGAAAGCTCATTAAAGCCTAATAAAATACCATTAGAGGTGTATCATAATGTAGTTGATACAGTTAATAAAAATTTATCTGTACTACATAAATATGTAGCACTTAAGAAGAAATTATTGAAGTTAGATGAAATTCACATGTATGATTTATATGTTCCAAATATAGATGCACCTAAGTTTAATATAAGTTATAATGAAGCTGTAGATTTATGTGTAGAGGCTTTAAATCCATTAGGTAAGGAATATTTAGATATATTTAGAAGTGGTATAAAAAATGGATGGGTAGATGTTTATGAAAATAAAGGAAAAAGAAGTGGAGCATACTCTAGTGGAAGTTATACAAGTATGCCATATGTGCTTTTAAACTATAGTAATCAAGTTAATGATGCATCAACATTAGCACATGAGATGGGACACTCTATACATTCATATTATTCAAGAAGTAACCAACCATATATATACTCAGATTATGTATTATTCTGTGCTGAGGTTGCATCTATAACTAATGAATGTTTATTTATGAATTATCTAATAAGCAATGAAAAAGATAAAATGAAAAAATTATACTTAATAAATGAAGAGTTGGAAAGCATACGTACAACTGTGTTTAGACAAACAATGTTTGCAGAATTTGAACTTATAACACATGAAAAAATAGAAAATGGAGAAAGTTTGGTATCAGAAGATTTATGTAAAATTTATCATGATTTAAATCAAAAATATTTTGGACCAGAAATGATTGTAGATGAAGAAATAGATATGGAATGGGCAAGAATCCCACATTTTTATAGTGATTTTTATGTTTATCAATATGTAACAGGATTTGCAGCAGCAAACTCATTCTACAGTATGATATTAAATGGAACAGAAAAAGATGTAGAAAGATACAAAGATTTCTTAAAAGCAGGTTGTAGTGATTATCCAATAAATATACTAAAAAAAGCGGGAGTAGATATGGCTACACCAAAACCTCTTGAGGATACTATAGAAAGATTTGAAAAATTATTAGAAGAATTAGAAAAAGAAATACAAGATTAGAAAAGAAAGCGACTAAACTAGTAAAATGTTTAGTCGCTTTTTTTAGTATTTCTTTTTCAAAAAGCTAAGCTTTGTTTCAGTAATTATTATAGCAATAAATATTAATAGGCAACCTAGAATCATATTTAAACTAAATTTATCTTTAAAAATAATTATAGATAAAATGGAACCAAACACACTTTCAAGTGAAAGTATTATAGCTGCATGAGATGCTGTTGTATACTTTTGAGCAATATTTTGAATTATAAAACATAACATAGTGCTAAAAATCACCAAGTATAAAATTGAAGGCATAACTTTAATACTTAGAGTTGGTTTAGGTTCAAAGATAATTGCAACAATAAATGATAATATACTTGCAGTTATAAATTGAACTATTGTAAGACTAAGTGGTTCAGTTTTTTTTGCATATATATCAGTTGCAATGATTTGAGCAGCAAACCCAATACCACATAAAAGTGTTAAAATATCACCAAAATTGATGTTTATATCCTTTTGAAGTGTTAACATACCAATACCTATTATACAAATAAAAGCACCTATAAGAGCATATTTGTCAGGTTTATATTTAAATATAAGCCAATTAAAAAATGGAACTAGTAATACATATGTTGCAGTTAAAAAAGCACTTTTACTAGCTGTTGTATATACAATTCCAACAGTTTGAAGAGCAAACCCCAAAAACATAAAAAAGCCTATAATAATACCTTGAAATATAGAGTTTTTATTTAAATGTTTTAAGTACTTAAAAAATAATATTACCATAAATAACGATGCCAAAGAAAATCTTAATGTCATTTGATAAAATGGTGATATTAAATTTACAGAATCTTTAACTGCAATAAAACCGCCACCCCATATAATAGCAACAATTAGAAGAGCAATATCAGAAATTAAAGCTTTATTTTTTGATATTTTCATAACAACATATCCTTTCTGTAATAATAAAAAATGTTAAGTTTTAGGGAAATATTAAAAAATAGCAAATAATAAGTCAAAATATATATTCTACAAAAAAGAATTAATTCCTTTAAAATAAATAAAATTCAATATTTTTTGATTTTATAGAAAATTATATGGATAAAATTTAGAAAATATTATATAATTATAGTAGAAATGTAAAAATTGCTTAGGGGGACTGTAATGGATATTAATAGTGAAACATTTTATTTATATCAGATAGCAGAAGTAAACTTACCGAAGAAAAGAATGTCAATTTCTAATTTAAATGCAAAGGATTACAAGTTTGTAAATGAAAAGTGTATAGATGAAAATATACATAGGATAACTAAGAGTTTCAAAGAAAATGATATTAAATTAGAAAAGGATATTCCTATTATTGAAAAGGGAGATATAATTTTACCATTAAAGCAAGACTTCAGATCAACAAAATTATCTATAGCACTAGTACAAGAAAATAGCATAATGCTTTCAGATAATTTTGCTATAATTAAAGCAAAGGAAAAAAGTAGTAGTGAAAAAATATTATCTTTATTTGAAAATGAATTTGTAATATCACAAATAAAGCCACTATATACAGGAAAGGATTATTTTAACATAACAATAAATGAAATAAATAACATACAAATACCTATAGAATTTATTAATGACTAATAGTATTTTAAAACATATAAATTTATTATTTTAAATTGTATTAAAATAGATGGTGTTACACCATCTGTTTTTTTGCAATTTATAAGACTTATTCAGATTTATTTGGCTTTTTATGATATAATAATTTATTATATGGATATAATTTGTATTGGTATGCTTTAAAATTTACTACGAGGAGTGATAAAATGGAGGAAAATATAGAAACATGCAATTGTGTAGAAATACATAAAGATATAGTAGAATCAGTAAAAAATAACATTCCTATGGAAGATACATTAAATAGATTATCTGAATTATTTAAAGCACTAGGCGACATGACTAGAATAAAAATAATTTATGTATTGTTTCAAAAAGAAATGTGTGTATGCGACATTGCAGAAACATTAGAAATGACACAATCAGCTATATCTCATCAGTTAAGAGTATTAAAAAGTGCAAGGCTTGTAAAGTTTAGAAAAGATGGAAAAGTGGTTTATTATTCATTAGATGATGATCATGTAAAATACATCTTTGATAAAGCTTTAATGCACGTAAATGAATAATTATTATAGGAGTAATATATTATAATGAGAGAATATTTACCAGTTATATGTGGGGGATTTACGGCTTTAGTTTGGTTAAAATATTTATATAACAGTCTAAAAGAAAGTAAAGATAAAAAATACATACTATACATGATATTAACAGTACTTATACCAATAGCATTAATACCTCAAATTAGAGAAAATACAGAAAGAAAAAATATTATGATTTTTGTTATTACTATGAATGTGGTAGCAATTATAGTATTTAATCTTATAAGAAGCTTTAAAAAACATTATAAAGAAGCAAAAGAATTATATGATAATAAAAGTAAATAGATTTAAATAAAAAAACTCAGTATTAACTGAGTTTTTAATTATTAGCAACATCTTCAAGTTCAAGATCTAAATCTAGTAATTGATAAGCTTTTGAACTTTTTATATTATTATCATTAAAAATACGATCATAACAATAAGAAATTATATCACTTCTTTTTATAATTCCTATAAATATATTAGAATCATCAACTACAGGAACAAAATTTTGAGATTTTGCTGCAATAATTAAATTTTCTATATTTGAGTTTATTGAAACAGCCTTTGCTTGAACATGTCTAGGCACATCTTTTATTAATATTTTTTCAGTATTTTTCAAATTAATATCAGGGTCATTCTTTATTTTCCAAAGAATATCACCTTCCGTTAAAGTTCCAATATATTTTCCTTTATCATCTACTAGTGGAATAGCAGTATATCTATGATATTCCATACGTTCCATGGCTCTACGTAATGTAGAAGTTATTTTTTCATGGACTACTTGACTTTTTGGAGTAAGAAAAAAAGCAATATTCATGAAATCATCCTCCAACTAATATAATATACTTAAATTTTATTTAACTCCCTATATAATATATTATACCATTTAATGTGGCATTTTGGTTACAAAACAAATAAATAAACAATATTATCATGTTTTGAAATAACATTGTTTACTTATATTAACATTAGTAAGAAGATAGTATATGTAAATGTAAAGAGACACATTTTATAATTTATAATAAATTCATATGACTTATAATAATGATAGCCCTTATAACAACGACTATTTAAGCTATCTCTTATTAAAGGCCAACGCTTAAGTGTGTTTGAAAACAGAAGACCAGCAAGTTTTCCCATATTGAAAAGTTGACTTTTAAAAGAGTTAAAGCCATTTCTAGATTTCATTGCAGTATATATACTAGAAGCTTCATCATTAATTAATAATATATATGTTTCCATACCTTTGGCAATATCACATATGTCTCTTAAAGAATCAAATTTAGATAATAATCCAATAATATGATCAAGTGGAGTAGTAAGTGCCAAATATGATATACATAATCCACCGGATATACCTTTTAATACTATAACTACTATATATTCAATATTATAAATAAAAATAAATGTGATTGATGATAATATAGCAAAACTAAAAGTTGTAAGAGCAAATTTAAAAACTATACTTCTAGGATTATTGGCAATGATATGTAATATTAAAAAAACAATTATATTTATAGCTATAGGGAGAGGTTTATTACAAAAACCAACTAAAATCATTGGAAAAAGGCATAGACACAGTTTCTCAACTGGATGCCTATGACTTTCTTTACTAATTTTAGAATAAGCTATTATTGTTTTGAGCATTTAGATTTCTTTCCTATATAATAACCAATAAATCCTGCACCAATAGCTGCTTGTAATGAGAATAATAATGTTTCAATTTCACCTGATGGTGGTTCCCAAAAGCTACTAGCCCAAGGTTCATAGCTACTATCAATTTCTGAAATAACTTCTTCCATTTGATCATCTCCACCAACAAACTCACTTCTAGAACCATAATAAACAAGCGGTCCAGCTACAAGAAGAACACACAGTAAAACAAGTATTATAATATTTTTTTTCTTCATATTACATCATCTCCTCTAAAGTTTGTAATTCGTTTTTAGAATGATTAGCTAAGAACTCAAAAACTATAACAGTAAATATTCCTTCTATTATTGCAAGCGGAACTTGAGTAACTGCAAATATAGAGAAGAATTTTGTAAATGCAGCTAATACATTTCCACCAGAGTGACATAACGCCATTTGAATAGAAGTTATTAAGTATGTAGATAAATCACCTAAAAATGCTGCTAAGAAAATAGCTAATTTTTTATTTTTTTTCTTTAATAATTTATATATAAAGAATGAAACAAAAGGACCAACTATTCCCATTGAAAATACGTTTGCACCTAATGTTGTTAGACCACCATGAGCAAGTAATAATGCTTGGAATAGTAAAACTAAAGTACCAATAACACTCATAGCAAATGGTCCGAAAATTAAAGCACCAAGAGCTGTACCAGTAGCATGAGAACTACTTCCTGAAACAGATGGTAATTTAAGTGCTGATAAAATAAAACAAAATGCAGCAACTAAAGCAAGTAACATTTTTAAATCTTTATTAGTGCTAGTTTTTTTCTTAATACTTTTAATTCCTACTATAACAAATGGAATTGAAAGTGCAAAATAAACTGCACACCACATAGGACTTAAAAAACCTTCAGCTATGTGCATTCCAAAGGCTGTGCTAGGCACTAAAAGTAAAAGAAATAGTGTTAAAAACATAAAAGTTTTCTTTCTCATAAAAAATACCCCCTTATAAATATGAATTAAATGTTATAATTTCAATAAAATTACAGCAAGAAGCACACAAAAATAATTACTATAATTTTATAAAATACTATAGTATAAAAAAATGGGAGTTAAGAGGGAATGGACTTTGAGGTAAAACCTAATAACTCCCTAAAAATAAACAAAATTAAATTTTATATTTCAAAAGTTTCAAATGCATGTAAGTACTTATCAATATCTTCTTCAGTATGTTTAACTGATAAGAACATAGCTTCAAATTGAGAAGGTGCAACATATATTCCATTCTCTAGTAAATGAAGATAGTATTTATTAAATAATTCAGTGTTGCAAGTTTTAGCATCTTCATAATTTCTAACTTCATCTAAATCAGTAAAGAATACAGTCATCATAGCACCGCATCTATTTATAGTTAATGGAATGTTCTTTTCTTTAGCTATTTTAATCATTCCAGCTTCTAATTTTTTACCTAATTTTTCAAGGTGAGTGTAGTACTCTGGGTGATTATAAAGTTTAGTAACTGCTGCAAGTCCAGCTGCCATAACTACTGGGTTTCCAGACATTGTTCCAGCTTGGTAAACAGGACCAACTGGAGAAAGTTTCTCCATAATTTCTTTTCTTCCACCATATGCACCACAAGGTAGTCCACCACCCATAATTTTTGCATAAGTTACTATATCTGGAGTTACATCAAATAATGTTTGAGCGCCTTTATAAGCAACTCTAAATCCACACATAACCTCATCAAATATTAATAATGAACCATGTTTTCTACAAAGTCTTTCAAGTTCTTTCATAAATTCAGGTGAAGCTTTTATAACACCCATGTTTCCAGCTACTGGCTCAAGAATGACACCAGCAATATCATCACCATACTTTGTAAATATTTCAGTTATACTTTCAATGCTATTATAAGTAGCTATTAAAGTATTTTTTATGCTATCAGTAGGAACACCGGCACTTCCAGGAATCCCTTCAGTCATTACTCCAGAACCAGCACTAACTAAAAAGTCATCAAAGTGACCGTGGTAGCAACCAGCAAATTTTATTATTTTATTCTTTTTAGTATAACCTCTAGCAAGTCTAACAGCACTCATAGTAGCTTCAGTACCAGAGTTAACCATTCTAATTAAATCTATGTTATCTAGAGTTGTACACAAATGTTTTGCAAGTTTTAACTCTAAATCTGTTGGTGCTCCAAAAGCAATAGATTTAGATACTGTATCTTGTATAGCATTTATAATATCTGGATCATTGTGACCAAGTAGCATTGGACCCCATGCCCCTATAAAATCTACATATGTATTTCCATCTTCATCAGTAATAGTTCCGCCATTACCAGTTTTTATTACTGGTGGAGTTATTCCCATATTTGTTAATGCTCTAACAGGACTGTTAACTCCGCCTGGTATGTATTTTTTTGATTCCTCAAAAATTTCAGTGCTTTTTTGTAAATTCATGATAAATCCTCCCGTGTTTAATTGATATTATTTAAACATCAATATGTATTTAAAATAATATAAGTTTTATTGTAACCTATATGCTTTTCTTTATAATTATACATTATTAAGTGCAAATGATAAAAAAATACAAAAATTTTTATGTGTTAATTTTTATCAGAGAAAATTTTACTTATTATATATAGTGCTTCTTCTCCATTACCATTTAAAGTTTCTTCCTTTAAAACTTCAATTGCTTTATTAACATAAGCATTACTAGTACTTTTTATTAAAGTTTCTACTAATTTATCATTGTCTTTAGTAAACTTTTTTTGCTTGTAAGTTTTAAACCGTGGGTTATAAATATTAGAACTATACTCAACCATTTTCATAATATGTGGAGATAGACTTCTAAGTTTATACCAATTTAAATATTCATACATATGAGTCTTTATAATATCATAATGTTCATTCATAATATTTTTTCTTAAAGTTTTGTTTTTTTCATCTATAAGATGAATCATATCAATATCATATAATTTGATATGAGATAAATTATCTATAGCGGTATCAATATCTCTAGGAACAGCAAGGTCAAAAATTAGAAGTTCATTTAAATTTTCAACATCACTTTTATGTACTACAAACTCTTTAGATGATGTACAACTAATTAAAACATCTATAAAGTTTAAGTAAGTATTTTTACTTTTAATATCTATTACTTCTATTTTAGAATTAATGTCTTGTAGAAGCATATCATTTTTAACTTTTTCAACATTTCTACAAGCTATGTAAAGTTTATCATAATTATTTTCATTACCTGTAAGAGTTTTAAAACATAGCTTTCCAACATCTCCAAATCCAATAATCATAAAATTACGTTTATTACTGCTAATAGCTTCTTTAATGGCAATTGAAGAAGAAGAAACAGGTATTTTATACAATGCTGTTTTTGTTCTAAATTCTTTTCCACAAGATATAGCAGTTAAAAATAATCTACCAAGTTCACCTTTTATAGTGTTAAGTTCTAATGATTTAAAATAAGAATCTCTTACTTGACCTAAAATTTGATCTTCACCTAAGATTTTAGAATGAAAACCAGAACAAAGTTCCATTATATGACGAACAGTATTTTCACCAGTAGATATAAAAGTATATTTTTTATCATCTAAGTTCCAATCTAACGTTCTAAATATGTTGTCTAATAAAAGATCATCATTTTTTTCACAAGAATTAAAATAAATTTCTGTTCTATTACATGTTGATAGTATTATAACTTCATCGAGAAAAATATTTAATTTTAGTAAGTAATTTTCAAGTTCAGAAGAATTAATACTAAATCTACTACGTATATCTAAAGATACATCTTTATTTAATCCTATTACTCTAAACATTTGTGAATCATCTCCCAAATAGTATTGTAAGATTCAAGTTACTTATAATAAAATAACTTAAAATCTAAAGGAGAAACAAACTGCAAAGGCAGAAGTCTGTTTCTATAATCTTAATTAATTATAATATATTTATGAAAAAACAAAAAAACTCACCAAAGTGTGAGTTTATATAAGCAAGCATTAAGATTCAATAAACGACACTTTTCTTCCGCCCGAAGTTGTGTGATAGAATTTACGGCAGGTCTCCTGACTTACGGGTCACTCTCCTTTTACCTTCCCAAGTAAAACTTACTCAGTGGTCAAAATTTGTCTCCGTTACAGTAGCGGGGGCTGTAGTGGATTTGCACCACTTTCCCTATTAAACTATAAATTTAGTACCATAAATAGTATAACCATATTAAATTTTAAATAAAATTTTTTGTCAAGGAAAGTATAACATATAATATTAGAAAATAAAAGATAGTATAAGGAAAAAAATATTAAATTGTAAAATAGTTTTAAATTTTAAGTTTAATTCAAAAATTAGAAAAATATATTGAAAAATTAACTAATAAATAAAAAATAATTTATTTGTTTTTGTATTTTAAATTAAGATATAAATATTTATGATATAATTAATTATATGTAAAAATATAGTAAAAACAATAAAGTATAAAAGGTTTATATAGAGATTACGATATTTTAAGTAAAGAAGATGAACTAATACTTTATAATCACCATAGCTTATTAAGAGTCTACATGACATAAAGTTCCATAACTAAAATTATCTAAATTTTTAATAAATGGGGTGAAAGTATGATAAATAAAATTATCAAAAAAGGAAAAAATGTTTATATAAAAAAACCAAAATTTAATGAGCTTAACTATATAAAAACTTTATGGAATGATAAAGAAACCATGGGTGATGTTGGTGGAGTTATAAATTTTGATGAGGAAAGATGGATATCATGGTATGAGAGAATGATATATCCAGGTGACAATAAGAATTTTTACACCCTTATATATAATTTTCAAGACATGCCTGTAGGGGAAGTTAGTTTTCATGGGTATGATGATGAATTAAAAAGTGCAGACTTAAATGTAAAAATACAAAGTAATTTTAGGCGAAGAGGATATGGAGTTGAAGCAATAAATTTAATATTAGATTATTACTTCAATGAATTTGGTGGAGAAGTTATTTTTGACAATGTAATGAATATAAAAGGAATTGAAGCACTAAAAAAAGTAGGATTTTCAATAGTAGAAGAAAAAGAAAATGAAGTTTTATTTAGAATGACTAAAGAAGAATTTAATGCAATGAAAATAGATAAAAGTTAGAAAAATATAGTATTATTCTATTAGTTAAACTTATGAAAAGGAGAATTGAAGGAATGAAATTATTTTTTATGTCAGATATTCATGGATCATTAAAATACGCAAAATTAGGAGTAGATGCATTTATAAAAGAGAATGCTGATTATATGGTTATTTTAGGAGATGTTTTATATCATGGCCCAAGAAATCCATTGCCAGAAGAATATAATCCAAAAGAAGTTGCAAATCTTATAAATAAATATAAAAATAAAATTATAGGTGTAAGAGGAAATTGCGATGCAGATGTAGACCAAATGCTTTTAGAATATCCTTGCATGATGGATTACAATGTGATTCTAGCTGATAATAAGAGAGTGTTTATAACACATGGGCACATATACAGTGAAAAAAATATGCTGAACATAGCTGAAGGCGATGTATTAATATACGGACATACTCATATACCAGTAGCTAAAAAGGAAAATGATATTTATGTAATCAATCCAGGTTCAATATCTTATCCAAAAGAAAATAATCCGCATAGCTATGGAATATTAGAAGACAATGTTTTTTATATAAAAGATATATGTGGTAATGTAATAAAATCTATAGAACTTTAAAAATTTAAGGTATAGTACTAAAATTAATAATTAACGATAAAACTGAAGTATCAGTTTTAAAAATAAATCTTTATAATAATTTGTGGAACAAATTAGTTAAAAACTATGATTAGTAAGAATACTATAATGGGGAATTTATTCTCCAAAATAAACTTTTTATGGATAAATATTATATTAATTTTATTTGAAACACAAATAAAACATTGTAGCGAGGATTTCAATCCCCGGGGATATCCACCATCATTGTTAATTGATAAATGTTAATTGTTAATTGGTTTCAATCATGATAATAAAATAAACTGTAAGATTAATATTATCATTTGATAAAGATGTGATTTAAAATTTGATATTGGAACCCTATAGTGTGTTACTTGACAGGTTTTCCATTTAATTTTATAATCAAAACGTAAATAATTAAAATAATAACAATGTAATATTGTGTTTAGGTGCTTATACATAAGTGAAAAGGGAATATGGTTAAATTCCATAGCAGCCCCCGCTACTGTAATTGATGACGAGTCTTAAAAAACCACTTATTTTGAGATAAATAGGGAAGGATAAGACAAGGATGACTCATGAGCCAGGAGACCTGCCTAAATTAGAAAAGCTTTCGGAGGGAAAGAACTATTTAGTATATAATTTATTTAATTATACAAATAGATATGCCCTTTATGGCATATCTATTTATTTTATGCAAAATATTGAAAATGCATTTTAAATTTTCAATATTTATACTAAATTTAGTGTATTTAAAATTTAAATACTAAAAATAGAAAATTCTCAGTATTAGAAAGGATGTTTAATCATGGCAAAAATAATGGTTCAAGGAACGGCATCTTCCGTTGGAAAAAGCATATTAGTAACAGCACTTTGTAGAATATTAACTCAAGATGGATATAAGGTATGTCCATATAAATCTCAGAATATGTCTTTAAATTCATACATAACTTTAGATGGTAAAGAAATGGGACGAGCACAAGTCCTTCAAGCATATGCATGTGGATTAGAACCAGAAGCATATATGAATCCAATACTTTTAAAGCCAACTAGTGACAAAAAATGTCAAATAATAGTTAATGGTGAAGTTTATGGAAATAGTACTGCGATGGAATATCATAATATGAAACTTCAATTTAGAGATATGTTAAAAAGAGATTTTGAAAAATTAGAAAAAGAGTTTGATGTTATAGTTATGGAGGGGGCAGGTAGTCCAGCAGAAATAAATTTAAGAGATAGAGATATAGTTAATATGGGAATGGCAGAACTTGTAGATGCCCCAGTATTATTAGTTGGAGATATAGATAAAGGTGGAGTATTTGCATCATTAGTTGGAACTTTAGTGCTTTTAAAAGATGATGAAAAAGAAAGAGTAAAAGGTACAATTATAAATAAATTCAGAGGTGATGTGGATATACTAAAACCAGGTATAGATATGCTTGAAGATATATCTAAAAAAGATTGTATAGGCGTTGTACCACATTTTAGATTAGCTTTAGAAGATGAAGATGGAGCTGTTGAGTTAAATAAAGAAATAACAGACAAAATAGATATAGCAGTTATAAAATTACCTAGAATATCAAATTTTACAGATATAGATGCTTTAAAAATTGAGGAAGATGTATCAGTAAGATTTATAGAGTCTGTAGATGATTTTAAAAATCCAGATTTACTAATTATACCAGGAAGTAAAAACACAATAGAAGATTTAAATGCTCTAAAAAAGAGTGGGCTTTTTGATAGAATAAAAGAATATAGCAAAACTGGTGAAGTTGTAGGAATTTGTGGTGGATATCAGATGTTAGGTAAAAAAATTAATGATCCTAACAGAGTAGAAAGTGAAAACCTACAAACAGAGGGATTAGGTCTTTTAGATGTTGAAACTACTTTTGAAGATAAAAAAGTTACAACTAGAGTTGAAGGACATGTAATAGATAAGAATAATTTTATAACAGATAGAGAAAAAATAAATGTATATGGATATGAAATACATATGGGCGTTACAAAATTAGGTGAAAATGCAAATCCTTTATTTGAAATAACAAGTGAGAATGAAGAGAAATGTAGTCATGTAGATGGTGTTATAAATAATGAGAAAAATGTTATAGGTACATATTTACATGGAGTTTTTGATAATGTAGATTTTAGAGAAGTTATAGTAAATAAATTAAGAAGTAAAAAAGGAATAGAATGTAAAGAATCTTCTACATATGAAAATTTAAGAGAAGAAGAATTAAATAAATTAGCAGATATAGTTCGTGCATCTTTAGATATGGAAAAAGTATATAAAATTATGGGACTAAAATAATGTCCTAGTTATAGTTAGGTGTGATATTTTGTTTAATTTTAATTTAATGAATAATATTATTTATGTATTTGTAGCCATGATTATAGACTTTATATTAGGTGATCCTAATTGGCTACCTCATCCAATAATATATATAGGAAAACTTATAAGTAAAATAGAAAAGAAATTTAGAGATAAATATGGTAACAATGAAAAATTGAAAAGAGCTGGAGGAATTATGGTTATAATAGTATGTTTAGTGACTTACTTTATACCATATATACTCCTAAGATTTGCACTTATAAGTAGGCCAATTTTTCATATATTAAATGTATTAATAATCTGGACTACACTTGCAGCAAAAAGTTTAGATAAAGCGGCTATGGAAGTATATTATTCTTTGCAAAAAGATGATATAGATGATGCAAGAATTAAGCTTTCATATATAGTTGGAAGAGATACTAGTGGACTTTCTAAGCATGAAATAATAAGAGCAGATATAGAAACAGTTGCGGAAAATGCTTCAGATGGAATAATTGCACCTATATTTTATGCATTAATTGGTGGTGCACCACTTGCAATGATGTATAAAGGTGTAAATACTATGGATTCTATGGTTGGATACTTAAATGAAAAGTATAAGAATATAGGATTCTTCCCAGCAAAGGTAGATGATGTATTTAATTTTATACCTGCAAGATTAACAGGGCTTCTTATGTGTTTATGTGCTTTTGTTGTTAAGGGAAATATAATTAAGAGTTTTAAAATTATGATTAGAGATAGAAAAAATCATAAAAGTCCTAATTGTGCTTACCCAGAAGCAGCAACAGCAGGAGCATTGAAGATTCAACTTGGTGGAACAAATGTATATTTTGGAGAAGTTGTTTATAAACCAACTATTGGAGATAATATAAATGAGTTAACAGAAGAACATATAAAAAAATCAGTAAAGCTTATGTATGCAAGTGAAGTATTATTAGTTCTTATAATGGTTATTGTACTAATTTCAATATATGCATATATGATTTATTTAATAATGGAGCTTTTTAGATTAAAGTCTAAATATGTTATGAATTTATTTTAAATAATAATTTCAAAGATTGAGGTGGTGTTTTTGAAACACGGAGGAGATATTTATAGTGATGGAATACTAAAGGGCAAAACATTAATAGATTTTAGTTCTAATATAAACCCTTTAGGTGTTCCTAAAAGTTTTAGTGAGCATATAGAAGAAGCTGTATCAATGCTTACAGTTTATCCAGATATAAAGTATAGAGCTTTAAAAAGTAATATAAAAGAGTATCTAGATAAATCTTATAGTTATTTTGGACAAAATGAAAGAAAATTTGGATTTAATGATAAAAACATATTACTTGGTAATGGTGCATCGGAAATTTTGGATTTAGCAATAAAATCATTAAAATCAATAACTATTGTGGTTCCTTCTTTTGTTGAGTATGAAGATAATGCAAGAAAGCATGGAGTAACTTTAAAATATTCATATTTAAAAGAAAACTTTAATTATGATTATGAAGATATATTAGAAAAAGTAAAAACTACAGAGGGATTGATTATAGGAAATCCTAATAATCCTAATGGATGTAAAATTGATAAAGAAAAATTTAAAGCTATATTAGATTATTGTGAAGAAAATAAAAAAATTATTTTAATAGATGAAGCATTTATTGAGTTTACACTGGATATAAATAATAGCTTTATAGATCTTGTTAATGATTATAATTGTTTATTCATAGTAAGAGCAATAACAAAATTTTATGGGCTTCCAGGAGTAAGATTTGGATTTGGAATAACAAAAAATGAAAAAATCATTGATTATTTTAATTTAATGCAAAATCCTTGGAATGTAAATTGCTTTGCAGAAGTGGCTGTAAAGTATTCATTAAAAGACATAGAATACATAAAACAATCTATAAATTGGATAAGAGTTCAGAGAGAGATGATGCTTAATGAATTAAAAAATATTAAATTTATAGATAAAGTATATAATACATATGGAAACTATATACTTATTAAACTTAGAGATATTAATTGTAATGAATTATATGAAAAATTAAAAGAACAAGAAATAATAATTAGAAAATGTGATAATTATAAAGGTTTAGATAATAAATTTATAAGAGTCGCTATAAAAGATGAAAATTTAAACTTAAAATTAATAGATGCACTAAAAAGCATAAAAATGTAATAAAAGGTGTTTTGTATGAATGATGAATTGAGCTTTATATCAGTAAAATCAAATAAGTTAAAAGTACTTATTATAGGTGGAGGAAAGGCTGGTTTTATAAAGGCTAAGTCTTTCCTAAATAAAGGTGCATGTGTAAAAGTAATATCACAAGAATTTTGCAGTGAATTTAAAAGTTTATTAGAATATGAAAGACTTTCACTATCTAGTGAAATGTATAGTGAAAGTTTGATAAATCAATGTCATATAGTAGTTATTGCTACCAGTGATAAAAACTTAAACGATACAATAAGGAATCATTGTGAAAAAACTTATAAAATCTATATAGATACTACGGAAGTAGAGAAAAGTCTTTGTATAACTCCAACAATGGGAGAAAGCAAAAATATAGTATTTGCACTTCATACTAAAGGGAAAAGTCCAAAAACATCTGTTTTTGTAAGAGATATTATGAGCGAGAGTTTAATGAAATATGATGATTATGTAGAGTTTTCTTTGAAAGTACGAAATTCAATGGATGATATGAAGAAAAAAATAGAAGTCATGAATTTTATAAGCACAAAAGATTTTTTATACTTTTTTAATAAAGGATATGGAGAAAAAATTTTAAAATTATTTTATGGAGGTCTTAGCCTTGAAGATAGCAACTAGAAAAAGTAAATTAGCACAAGTTCAAACAGAGTATGTAATGGAACTTGTAGAGAAAACTCATAATGTAAAGTGTGAAAAAGTATTAACAGATACTTTAGGAGATAAAAGATTAGATGTAACACTTGATAAAATAGGGGGCAAGGGACTTTTTATAAAAGAGCTTGAAGTTCTAATGCTTGAAGGAAAAGCGGATGCAGCTGTGCATAGTATGAAAGATATGCCTTATGAATTGCCAGAAGGGTTTATAATAGCAGCAAGTCCAATACGTGAAGATGTTAGAGATGCATTTGTTTCATTAAATGGAGTTAAGTTTAATGAGTTAAAAAATGGAGCTAAAATAGGAACAAGTAGTAGAAGAAGAGCTACTCAATTGAAGGCATTAAGACCTGATTTAGAAATTGTTCCAATAAGAGGAAATGTTCAAACAAGACTTGATAAAATAGAGAAAGAAAATTTAGATGGAATTATATTAGCAGCAGCTGGATTAAAAAGACTTGGCATGGAATGCATAATAACTAACTATTTTGATGTTAGAGAAATAGTTCCAGCTATAGCACAAGGTGCATTAGGAATAGAGGTTCATGAAACACTTAAAAACAAAGAAGTATTTACATCATTAAATGATGAAAGAACTAGAATATGTGTAGATGCTGAAAGAAGTTTTATGAAAGCATTAAAGGGTGATTGTCATTCAACAATAGGTGCATATGCTGAAATAAAAGATGATAATATGAATATCATTGGAATATATGAAGTAAATGGGAAACTTGTAAAAAAAGAAGTTAATGGGAAAGTAGAAGATAATATAAAATTAGGAGAGGAACTTGCCTCTTTAATATTAAATTCATAGGAGGAAGTTTATATGAGCAAAGTATATTTAATTGGTGCAGGTCCAGGACATGAAGAACTTATAACGTTAAGAGCTGTAAATGTGCTTAAAAATTGTACAGCTATAATGTATGACAGACTTTGTGGAGAAGGTTTTTTACAATATGTAAATAGCAATGCTGAAATTTATTATTGTGGAAAAGAGCCAGGATGTCATTATAAGAGTCAAGAAGAAATAAACAATATGCTAGTTAAACTTGCAAAAGAAGGACATATTGTTGGAAGAGTAAAAGGTGGAGATCCATATGTTTTTGGAAGAGGTGGAGAAGAAGCACTTTCTTTATTAGAGGAAAACATAGAATTTGAAGTTGTACCAGGGGTAACATCACCTATATCAGTTTTAAATTATGGTGGAATTCCAGTAACGCATAGAGGAATTGCAAGAGGATTTCATATTTTTACAGCAAAAAGCAAAGATAATATGGACTTAGACTTTTCAGTTATATCCAAGCTAAAAGGAACTTTAATTTTTATGATGGGTTTTGAAAAGTTAGAATTAATAACTAAAAGCTTAATTGAAAATGGAATGGATGAGACTACACCTTGTGGAGTAGTTATGAGGGGAACAACATCAAAGCAAAAAAAAGCAATTGGAACATTAAAGGATATAAAGGAAAAAGCTATAGAAGGTGGACTTTCTAATCCTAGTATAATAGTTGTTGGTGATGTTGTTAAGTTCAATGATAAGTTAAATTGGTTTGAAAATAAACCTTTATTTGGCAAAAATATTTGTGTAACAAGAACGAAAGAAC
The DNA here is from genome assembly GCF_056431285.1 of Clostridium amazonense. Lineage (NCBI taxonomy): Bacteria > Bacillati > Bacillota > Clostridia > Eubacteriales > Clostridiaceae > Clostridium > Clostridium amazonense. Next base: position 30,998 of record NZ_JBWKMH010000005.1, read on the forward strand.
AAAGCAAAGAAATAAGAGCAAAACTTGTTGACTTAGGTGCTGAAGTTACAGAAATAAATTCTATAAAGATAAAGCCAACTGGAGAGAATTTAGATCAATATGTAGAAAAATTACCACATTATGATTACATAGTTATAACAAGTGCAAATGCAGCAAAGGTATTCTTTGAACATTTAATAGAAAAAGAAATTGATATAAGAAATATAAAAGCTAAGTTTGTTACAATAGGACCAGCAAGTGATAAAAAAGTAAGACAGTATGGTGTAATTCCTGTGTTATGTGCTAAAGAATATGTAGCTGAAAAACTATTTGAACAAATGAAGGATATCATAAAACCAAATGATAAGATACTTCTTCCAAGATCTAAAAAAGCAAGAAACTTTTTAGTAGAAGCTTTAGAAGATAAGGGATGTATAGTTGATGAATGTCATATATATGAACCAGAAGTTGGTGACAACTTAGGTGTAAATAGATTTTCAGAGTGTGATGCGGTAATATTTACTAGCCCAAGTACAGTAGAAAATATGATAAAGCTAACTAGTGTAGAGGATATAAAAAAGAAAACAGTGGTATCTATAGGACCAATAACTTCTATAAAGCTTAATGAAAATGAAATAGATCATATAGTATGTGATGAAAGTAGCAACGAAGGCTTAATAAATAAACTTATTGAATTATATAATTAAAATATAGAACGAAGAATTAAATGGAAAAACTTAAGAAGTAAGAAAGATTTATAAGGGGTGTTTTTTATGTTAACAGGATTAAGAAGACTAAGAGAAAATGATGCAATAAGATCAATGGTGAGAGAAACTATATTAAATACAAATGATTTTATATTCCCTATTTTTGTTGTTGAGGGAGAAAATATAAAAGAGGAAATATCATCTTTAAAAGGAAACTATCACTGGTCATTAGATAGATTACCAGAAGTTATAGAAGATGTAAAAAAAGCAAAAGTAAGAGGAGTTATAGTGTTTGGATTACCAGATCATAAAGATGAAGTTGGAACTTCTGCTTTTGAAGAAAATGGTATAGTTCAAAAAGCTGTTAGAAAAATAAAAGAATTAGATAAAAATTTATTTGTAATAACAGATGTTTGTATGTGTCAATATACTAGTCATGGACATTGTGGAATTATAGAAGGTGAAAGAGTTGTTAATGATAAGTCAGTAGAAGTAATAGCTAGAATTGCATTATCACATGCAAAAGCAGGTGCTGACATGGTTGCTCCTTCAGATATGATGGATGGAAGAATTGGGGCAATAAGAGATATTTTAGATGAAAATGGATATGATTATGTTTCAATAATGGCATATAGTGCTAAGTATTGTTCAGCTATGTATGGTCCATTTAGAGCAGCAGCTAATTCAGCTCCACAATTTGGCGATAGAAAAACTTATCAAATGGATCCAGCAAATGGTCGTGAAGCATTAAGAGAAATAGAAGCAGACATTGTTGAAGGTGCTGATATTATAATGGTAAAACCAGCAATGATATATTTAGATGTAGTTAAAGCAGCATATGATATGTTTAATATTCCAATAGCAGCTTACAATGTAAGTGGTGAATATGCAATGATAAAATGTGCTAGTGAAAATGGCTTATTAGATGAAAGAGCAGCAGCGCTTGAGATGTTAACATCTATAAAAAGAGCTGGAGCAAAATTAATAATAACATACTATGCATTACAAGCATCAGAATGGCTAAATGAAAATTAGAGAGTGAAGATATGAAAGGTATAGTTATATCATCTAATTGTAGTGGTGGCGGAAAAACCACCACTACTCTTGGAATAATGAAAGCATTAATGAAAAAAGGGTACGATGTCCAAGGATATAAGGTTGGACCAGATTACATAGACCCAGCATTCCATTCACATATTACTAAAAAATCTAGTAGAAATCTAGATTTATTCTTAATGGGTGAACAGGGAGTAAAATCTGCATTTTCAAGGGGAAATGGAGATGTTGCAGTTGTTGAAGGCGTTATGGGAATTTTTGATGGTAAAGGAATTGATAGTAAGTACTCAACAGCACATGTAGCTGAAGTATTAGATTTACCAATTATTTTAATATTAAGTCCTAAAGCACAAAGTGCAACATTAGCAGCTGAAATTCAAGGAATATTAAATTATAAAGATGATTTTGTAAAAAAACCTAATATAAAAGGTGTAATTTTAAATAACATATCACCAGCATATTATAATCTTTTAAAAGAAATTATAGAAAAAAACTGTCATATTAAAGTTTATGGATATATACCAAAAGATGAGGAATTATCTTTAGAATCTAGACATTTAGGTTTAGTACAGTGCAGTGAAATTAATGATATAGATTTTAAAATAGAAAAATGTAGTAATCATATATTAGAAAATATAGATATAGATGAATTAATAAGTGATTTTAAAGAAACTGCTAAATATGAGGATAAATTTCATATAGAAAATAGAAGTATGAAAATTGCTATTGCAAAAGATGAGGCCTTTAGTTTCTATTATAAAGAAAACTTAGAACTTCTATCTGAAATTGGAGAAATTATTTACTTTAGTCCATTAAAAGACAAAGAATTACCAGAAAATATAGATTTTCTATATTTAGGTGGTGGATATCCAGAAGTTTTTGCAAAAGAACTTTCAAGTAATGAAAGTATGAGGTTATCCATAAAGAATGCATTAGATAATGGCTTAAAATGCTATGCTGAATGTGGAGGGCTTATGTATCTTACAGAGGGCATAGAAGATTTAAATGGTAACATTTGTGAAATGGTAGGATTTTTTAATGGAAAAAGTATAATGACTAAAAGACTTCAGAATTTTGGATATTGTACAAATTATATAGATGAAATTAATGGAAGCATTAATGGACATGAATTTCATAAATCTAAAGTTGAACTTAATGAAAATACAATATATAACATTAAAAAAGAAACTTATAATGGAACAATCAAAGAGTGGAAATGTGGATATAAAAAAAATAACACATTAGGTGGATATTGTCACATACATTTCTTTTCTAATATTGCATTTTTGAATTTTTTAATGGATAATAATAATTAGTTAATAAGAATTATACGAAATAATTTCATACAAAGGGAGAATAAAAAATGATTGATTATGTAAAAAGCCCTATGGGAATAGAAGAAAAAAGTTTAGAAATAATTGAAAGTGAAATGGCTCCACATAATTTTGATGAGGCGGAGTTAAAAGTAGTAAAAAGAGTTATACATACAACAGCAGATTTTGATTACCAAAACATAATACATTTTAGTGAAGATGCTATAGAAAAAGCTAAAGAAATATTAAAAAAAGGTGTAACAATATATACAGACACTAACATGGCTCTTTCAGGAATAAGCAAGCCTTCATTAAAAAAATTAGGATGTGACGTTCAATGTTTTGTTGCTAGAGAAGACGTTGCAAAAGAAGCTAAAGAAAGAGCTATAACAAGATCTATGGCTGGTGTTGAAAAAGCTGTAGAAGAAGGCGTAGAATTTTTCGTGTTTGGAAATGCACCAACTGCAATCTATAGACTTTTAGAACTTGTAGAAGAAGGAAAAGCTAAACCTAAGTTTGTAGTAGGAGCACCAGTAGGATTTGTAGGAGCTAAAGAAAGTAAAGAACTTTTAGAAAAGTATGATATACCAATGATAACAATAAGAGGAAGAAAAGGTGGAAGTACTGTAGCTGCTGCAATAATGAATGCGATTATGTATATGATGGTACAAAGATAAAAAATGTTAGATTTATATGTAGAAGCAAACGGAAAAAAATTAAGATGTGGATATACTACAGGATCTTGTGCAACAGCAGCAGCAAAAGCAGCTACAATAATGTTATATGATGAACATAAAACACCATTAAAAAGTATAGGTATAGAAACACCAAAAGGCATTGATTTAAATTTGGAAATACATGATGTAGTATTTGGTGAAGATTATGTAGAATGCTCTGTAATTAAAGATGGTGGCGATGACATAGATATAACAAATGGAATAAAAATTTTTGCAAGGGCTACTAAAAAGGAAAATGGTTATACTTTAAAAGGTGGAAAAGGCGTAGGAACTGTAATGGGAGAAGGTCTTTACATAAAAAAAGGAGAACCAGCTATAAATCCTGTTCCAAGAGCAATGATAGAAAGTCAAGTTAAAAGAGTACTTAAAGAAAATTGTGGTGTTGAAATAACTATATTTATACCTAATGGTGAAGAGATAGCCAAAAAAACTTTTAATCCAAGACTTAATATTGTTGGTGGAATATCAGTTTTGGGAACTACTGGAATAGTTATGCCAATGTCAGAAGAAGCGCTTATAGAATCAGTAAAACTTGAGATTAATCAAAAAGTTGAAAGTGGTAGCAAAGAACTTATATTATTATTTGGAAATATGGGTGAAGACTTTGCTAAAAAATATAACTTACCTACAAAAGATATGGTGATTATATCAAACTTTGTAGGTAAGGCACTGGAATGTGTAGTTTCTAAAAAAATAAAAAAAGTAACTATAGTAGGACACATAGGTAAACTTTGTAAAGTAGCTAGTGGTGCATTTAATACACATAGTAGAGTTTGTGATGTTAGACTTGAAACATTAGCCTTAGAACTTGCACTTATGGGATATGACACAGAACTTGTTAGAAAAGTTTACAGTGAAAAAACTACTGAAGGAGCTGTGGAACTTTTAGGTGATGGTTTTGAAGAATTATATGAAAATATAGGAAGAAAAGTTATAGAGCGAATGAAAATATTCACTTATGGTGAATTAGAAGTTGATGCAATTATGTATTCAATGAAAAGAGGGATATTATTTAGCTCTATAGAGGAAAGAAGGTAAGGTATGGTTTATATTGTAGGATTAGGTCCAGGACATAGTGATTATATATTGCCTATAGCAAAAAAAACTATGGAAAATAGCGAGATAATTTTAGGATTTAATAGAGCAATTGAAAGTATAGAACATATACATGGAGAAAAATTACCTTTAAATAGTTTAACTTCTATTTTAGATTATATAGAAAAAAATAAGAATAAAGAAATATCAATAATAGCTTCAGGAGATCCATGTTTTTATGGAATTACAAATTATATAAAGAAAAATTTTACTGGCAATATAGAGGTAATACCAGGAATAAGTTCTTTTCAATATTTTATGAGTAAGCTTTGTAAAATTTGGAATGGAATTCATTTAGGAAGTTTACATGGAAGAGAAGAAGAATTTTTAGATACTATAAAAAGAGGGCAAAGTGGAGTGTTTCTAACAGATAAAAACAACTCTCCAAGTAATCTTTGTAAATTATTATATGATAACAATTTAGAATGTACTGTTTATGTAGGAGAAAACTTATCTTATCCTGATGAAGTTATAACAAAGGGAACACCAGAAGAGCTTAAAGATAGAGAATTTAGTGGAATTGCAGTAATATATGTAGAAATTTAGAAAAGTAAAATATAAGAAGAGTGGTGAAAAAATGAGATTTATAAAAGATGAAGAATTTATTCGTGGTAATTGTCCTATGACAAAAGAAGAAGTAAGAGTTTTAAGTATAAGTAAAATGGAAATAGATGAAAACTCAAGAGTATTAGATGTTGGAGCAGGAACTGGTTCTATATCAATACAGATGAGTAAAATTTGTACAAACGGTGAAGTTGTATCTATTGAAATGGATGAAGATGCAATAGACACAACTAAAAAAAATATGGAAAAATTTAATGTTAACAATATGACATTAATTGAAAAAGAAGCATTAGAAGCATTAGAAGATGTAAGCGGAACTTTTGATGGAATTTTCATAGGGGGAAGCGGCGGAAATATAAATGAAATTATAGAAGAATATGGAAAGATGCTAAAGCTTAATGGAAAAATCATATTAACATTTATAACTATAGGAAACTTATATAATGCTATAGAAACATTAAAAAGCTTAGGTTATAAAATAGATGTATGCCAAGTAGCAGTATCAAAAACTAAAGGAAAATCTATGATGCTTATAGCAGCAAATCCAATATTTATTATTACAGCAGAGAAAATACAATAATTAAAAAAGAGATAAAACAGATAATTTGGAGGAAAAGTATGAATAATTTAGGAACTTTATATGGAATAGGTGTAGGACCAGGTGGAGAAGAACTTTTAACATTAAAAGCTGTTAAAACTATAGAGAAATGTGATGTTATTATAGCACCAAGTGCTATGAATGGTGGAGTGAGTATAGCTTATGAAACTTGCAAAAATTTTATAAGAGAAGATCAAGAAGTAATTATAAGTCACTTTCCAATGGGAAAACCAGATAAAGAAGAAAAAGTTTTTGATGCATTTAAAACAATAGAAGGATATTTACATGATGGTAAAGATGTTGCATTTTTAACTATAGGAGATGCATTTGTATATAGTACATATATATATCTATTAAAATATATTAAAGAACAAAACTATAAAACAGAAACAGTACCAGGAATAACATCTTTCTGTGCTAGTGCATCTGTAGCAGATAAAATACTTGTAATAGGTGATGAACCACTACTTATAGTTCCAGGATGTAGATTAGATGCAATAAAAGATGAAAAGTACATAGTTATAATGAAATTCTATAATCAAGAAGAAAAAGTATTAAACTACTTAGACGAAAATAAATTTGATTATGTATGTGTACAAAGAGCATATAGAGAAGGCGAAAAGATATTATCAACTAGAGAAGAAATTCTTGCAAATAAAGACTATATGTCACTTATAATAGCACATAGAAACAGTGAATTTTAATAAATAAATTATTTCATTGAAAGTGTAGATTATATATTAGAATTATTATTTAAATGAGAAAAGTTAACTAAAGACTTAGTTAAACAATTTGGAGGTAACAAAGTTATGGAAAATAATATTTATTTTATAGGTGCAGGTCCTGGAGAGCCAGATTTAATTACAGTAAAAGGTAGAAAAGTTTTAGAACAAGCAGACGTTATAATATTTGCAGGTTCACTTGTAAGCAAAGAGCATTTTGAATATTGCAAAGAAAATGTTGAAATACATAATTCAGCATCAATGACACTAGATGAAGTTATTGAGGTTATAAAGAAGTCTCATTCAGAAGGAAAAAAAATAGTTAGATTACATACAGGAGATCCTGCTATATATGGAGCTATAAAAGAACAAATGGATGAACTTGATAAATTAAATATAGGTTATGAAGTAATTCCAGGAGTAAGTTCATTTACAGCAGCTGCAGCAGCTATAAAAAAAGAATTTACACTTCCAAGTGTTTCACAAACAGTAATACTTACAAGAATGGAAGGAAGAACTCCAGTTCCAGAAAAAGAAGATTTAGAAAGACTTGCAGGCATAGGAGCATCAATGGCATTATTCTTATCCGTTGGAATGATTGATAAAGTAGTTAGCAAGTTAAGAAAAGGATACGGAAGAAATGTGCCTGTAGCAGTTATACAAAGAGCTACTTGGGGTGACCAAAAATATGTTATTGGAACTTTAGATGACATAGCAGAAAAAGTAAAAGAAGCTAACATAACAAAAACAGCACAAATTTTAGTTGGAGATTTCATAGATTGCGATTATGAGAAAAGTTTACTTTATGACAAGAGCTTTTCACATGAATATAGAGTGGCAAAAGATGAAAATAGCAATAATTAGTGTAACAAAAAATGGCGATAGTAATTCTTTAGTATTAAAAGAAAAATTACAAGAGTTTAGTGAGAATATAAAAATATATTTTAAATCTGAAGTAAAAACTTTAGGATTAAATAATGTATGCAAAGAAGCAATGACATCTTATGAGGCAGTAATATTTATAAGTTCTACAGGAATAGCAGTAAGAGGAATAGCTCCTTTTATAAAAAGTAAGGATAAAGATCCAGCAGTAGTTGTTGTTGATAATTCTTCAAAGTATGCAATAAGTCTTTTAAGTGGACATTTAGGTGGGGCTAATGAGCTAACAGCTTTAGTGTCAGAAACATTAGGAGCAGAAGCTATAATAACTACAGCTACAGATAACTTAAATATTAAAGCACCAGATTTATTTGCAAAAGAAAACAACTTAATTATAGATAGTTTAAAAGATTGCAAAGACATTGCTGCACTTTTAGTAGAAGGAAAAAAAGTTGCCTTTTATGACGAAGATAATAAATTAGATATACCTAAGGGATATAGAGATTCTTTAGAGGGTGTAGATGGAGTAATGTATGTTACAAATAAACTTAATTTAAATACTTCTAAAAAAACATTAAAGCTTATAAGAAAAAATATAGTTTTAGGTATTGGATGTAGAAAAGATTATGATGAAGATACTATGGAGAAAACTGTATTTGAAGTTTTAGAGAAATATAACTTAGATATAAGAAGTGTAAAAGTTATTGGAACCGTGGAAATAAAAGCAGAAGAAAAGGCTATATTAAGGTTACAAAAAAGATTAAGCTGTGATTTAAATATATTTTCCATAGATGATATAAGAAAAGTAGAACATAAATATGAAGGCAGCGATTTTGTACGAAAAACTATTGGTGTAGGATCAGTATGTGAACCTTCAGTAGAATTAAGTGGAGCAGAAATACTTATAGATAAACTAAAGTTAAATGGAATGACTTTATGTATAGGAAAATTATAAAATTTGGAGGAAGAAATAATGGGAAAATTATATGTAGTAGGAATTGGTCCAGGCGGACTTGATTATATGACTTTAAAAGCAAAAAAAGTAATAGAAGAAGTAGATGTTGTTGTTGGATATACAAAGTATTTAGAAATGATAAAACCACTTCTAGAAAATAAGGAAGTTTTTGCAACTGGTATGCGTGGAGAAGAAGATAGATGTAGAAAAGCACTAGAAATTGCAAAAGGCAAAACTGTTGCAGTTGTAAGTACTGGAGATGCAGGAATATATGGAATGGCAGGACTTATTTTGCAGCTTCAAAATAAAGATGAAGTAGAAGTTGAAATAATACCAGGAGTTACAGCTTCAAGTGCAGCTGCATCTATAATAGGAGCACCACTTATGCATGATAACTGCAATATTAGTTTAAGTGATTTATTAACTCCATATGATTTAATAAAGAAAAGAATAAAATTAGCAGCTGAAGGAGATTTTATAATTTCTCTTTATAATCCTAAAAGTAATGGTAGACCTCATTATTTAAAAGAAGCTATAGAAATTATAAAAGAATATAGAAATGAGGACACTCCAATAGCAGTAGTAAAACATGCATTAAGAGATGGCCAAGAAGTAAACTTATATAAATTAGGTAACTTTACTGATGAAAAAGTAGATATGATGTCTATAGTAATAATCGGAAACACTAACAGTTTCTATAAAGGTGATAAATTCATAACACCAAGAGGATATCACGTTTAAATAGGAGATTTAAACTATTGTACAAAAATTAACAATTAACAATGAACAACGAACATCATTGTTAATTGTCAATTTTCAATTGTCAACTGGTTCCAAATATGAAGGGTTGGTGGTTTAAGTGATAGGTCTTATTTTAGGTACAAGTGAAGGTAAGGTTATAGTAGAAAAGCTTAATAAGTATACTGATGATTTGTTTTTGTCTGTAGCTAGTAGTTATGGTGGAGAGTTACTTCAAAATTATAAGTATAAAGCGTTAAATGAAAAGCCTTTGACAAAAGATGAATTAAAGGAAACTTTAAAAAAGAATAATGTTCATACACTTGTAGATGCATCACATCCATATGCTTTAGAAATTACTAAAAATGCTATGGAAGTTTGTAGTGAATTAAATATAAATTATATTAGATTTGAAAGAAAGTCTATAGTAGAAGATTATATTCATTTAGAAAATGTAGTAGAAGTTGAAAATTATGAAGCTTTATATGATGTATTAAAGAATATAGAAGGCTGTATTTTAAATACTGCAGGAAGTAGAAATATAGATAAAATATTAAATTTAAATCTAGAAAATAGGATAATTCATAGAGTACTACCAACACTAAAAGTAATTACAGAATGTGAAGAAAAAGGTGTAAAAGTAGAAGATATAATAGGAATGAAGGGACCTTTTTCTAAGGAGCTTAATTTAAGCTTTATAGATGAGTTTAAAGTTTCAGCAATACTACTAAAAGATAGTGGAGTAAATGGTGGAACTATTGAAAAGTTAGAAGCAGCAAAAGAAAGAGATATTTTGTCTATAGTAATAGGTAGAAATAAAACTAATTATAAAGTTGTGTTTAACAATGAAGAAGAATTAGTGAATTATATAGTTAAATCCTATTTGAATATATAATTTATAAAATGAAGTTTAAGATTAGAGTACAGTTTATTAAATTACTGTAGAGGAGGTTTTAACCTCTGAATTTGATGTAGTTAAAGTCACAGTTACGAAGGAAGGAAATTTTAGATGAAGGATAACAAAACTAAAAAGTTAGTAATGATGGCAATGTTTATTGCAATAAGTTTTATTGGTGCAAATATTAAAATATTTGGAGGAAGTATAGCATTTGATTCTATGCCAGGATTTTTAGGTGCAATGATGTTAGGACCAGTGTATGGGGCAATTATAGGAGCAATAGGACATCTTTTAACAGCTATAACAAGTGGGTTTCCATTAACTATACCAGTACATAGTGTAATAGCAGTTAATATGGCAGTTACAATGCTAGTCTTTGGATACATATATAATTATTTTAAAGCTAAAAAATCTAAAGTTACAGATATAGTTTTATTAATTGTAGGAACATTATTAAATGCTCCAATATCAACATATATTGTATCATTTGTTGTACCAGCAGAAATGAAAGCAGGAATAATTGCAATGATTCCAATATTAACAGCAGCAGCAATATTTAATATATTACTAGCACTTATTTTAGTTAAGGCTATACCAACAAAATATGTAGAGTAAAAACAAAGGAGATTGGGGAAATGAACAAAGCAATATTAGTTGTTAGTTTTGGTACTAGTTTTAAATGCCAATTAGAATCTTGTATAGAAGCTACAGAAAATAAAATAAGAAATGAATTTAAGGATTTTGAAGTAAGAAGAGCATTTACTTCAAATATGATAATAAAGAAATTAAAAAATAGGGATAATTTATCTATAGATACAGTTAAAGAAGCATTAGATAAATTAAAAGATGAAGGCTTTAAAGAAGTATATGTTCAACCATTACACATAATATATGGTGAAGAATATGACAAAATAAGAGATGGAGTTAAAGTATATAAAGAGGACTTTGAAAAATTAGAACTTGGAACTCCACTTTTATATGATAATGAAGACTATTTTAAAGCTGTAGAAGCATTAAAATCTCAACTTCCAAACAATGAGTCAGTTCTTCTTATGTCTCATGGAACAGCACATAGAGCTAATTCAGCTTATTTCCAATTTGAATATATAGCACATAAAATGGGACTAGAAAAATTATTCTTTGCATCTGTTGAAGGATATCCATTAATAGAAGATGTACTTGAAGATTTAAAAGAAAAAGAAGTAAAAGAATTAACATTAATGCCATTAATGCTTGTAGCAGGAGATCATGCAAAAAATGATATGGCATCAGATGAAGAGGATTCATGGAAATCAATCTTAGAAAAAGAAGGATTTAAAGTTAATACATATCTTAAAGGACTAGGAGAAAATGAAAATTTCCAAAACATATATGTAGATAAAATAAAATCTATGATAAATAAATAACTTAAAGAAGCCATAAATTTATAAGATTTATGGCTTTTAAAATTATAAAAAAATGAAAGTGAAAAATTAGTTGGAATATCACTAAAGGGCATTTTATATTTAAATAAAAAAGACAAGGAATAAGGGGGATTCAATGCAGTTTGCCATATGCAACTGTAATAATAACTTTATTTGGAACTGTATTAATTATGTGTAATAGCATCGTTATTAGCCTTAGAAAACTATTTAAAGAAAGCATAGTAGACTCTGTTAGAGGAATAGAATAACAATATTTATAAAAACAAGAGATAGAAATAAAATTAATTGAAATTTTATGTTTATCTCTTGTTTTTAATTTCTTTAATTTATTTTTTATTTATTTGTAATTTTAATGAAATAAGAAATAGACATATTGAAATAATTATTAAAATTATTTCATATATAAGGAAGTTTGGATTTTTTAATAAATAAAAGAAGATACCAATTAAACCTAAAAATATTCCAAGTGTTAGTAAATACTTTCCAAGGTATCTTTGGACTTCTCCGTAGTAATCATTTTTAGTAGGTAAGCTAGGTTTTCTAGGACTGTATATTATAAAGAGAATGCCAGCAAATAGTGAAAATAATGAAAGAATTATAGAAAGCATTGTATTTATAACAACTCCTTTATTTAAAATTTATTTTTATTATTCAAATTTTTAATTAACAATTTAATATACTTATCCCAAAACAAGATAGATAATATTACAGATGATATAAATACTATGAATTCTACATACATAAAAATACTACTATCTATAAAATAAAACAAAAGTGTACCTAGCAACAACAAAAAAACTCCTAGAATTATTAAAAACTTGCCATAAAAATTTTCTTTTTTAAAAGATAATTTATCATTAGTATTTGAAGAATCATAAGCAAATGTTCTTTCTTTTTTTGAAGGATATAAGCAAAAAATGATTCCTATGAAAATGAAAATTAATCCACCAAAAGCACAAATCATATCAAGACCTCCAAATTATAAAAGTATTGTTACAATTAGTTTATTAAAATATATGAAGTTTGGTTAATAAAATTTAGAAAAATAAGAAAAATGTAGTATAATGTAAATATTAAAAAAGTATAGAACTCCAAGTTAATAGTTTAGTCTACAAATTTATTAATTGATAATTTTAATTCTAAGTTTTGATTTATTTTAAAAAATTCACAATGAATAATTGATAGTGGATATGGAATGTGAAATTTGCAAAATAAAGTAATTGAAAAAAATAGAAAAACATAATTATAACCACTAAATAGACATTGTAATGGGGAATTCATTCTTCAAATTGAACATTTTATAATAAATAGTATATTAGTTTTATTTGAAGTACAAATAAAACATTGTAGCTGGGATTTCAATCCCTGGGATATTCACCATCATTGTTAATTGGTCCCAATATTATAATGGAATGAACTAAAGCTTTAAAATTGTAATTTGATAAAGAGGTTATTTTAACTTTGAACTTGGAATCCTAAAAACAGAGGTGATAAAATGAATATTATAAAATTAAGAAATTACAGGGAAATTAGTTTTGAAGCTGCTAAAATTATAAGAGATCAAGTGCTTTTAAAACCGCAAAGTGTTATTGGATTTGCTACAGGATCTACACCAATAGGTACATATGAAGAGCTAATAAACATTTTTAATAAAGATTTAATAACATTTGAAAATGTAAAATCTTTTAATTTAGATGAATACTATGGTATAAATCCAATGAATAAAAATAGTTATAATTATTTTATGAAAAATAATTTGTTTAATTACATAGATATAAAAGAAGAGAATATAAATATTCCAAATGGATTAGCTGAGGATGTTGAAAAAGAATGTGAGGAATATGAAAGAAAGATACATGAAGCTGGTGGAATAGATTTACAATTGCTTGGAATTGGAAGAAATGGCCATATTGGTTTTAATGAACCTTGTGAAGAGTTTAAAGCACATACTCATTTAGTAGAACTTAAGGACGATACAATAAAAGCTAATTCAAGGTTTTTTGATAGTTTAGAAGATGTACCTACTAAAGCTATTAGTATGGGTGTGAAAACTATAATGAGTGCTAGAAAAATAATATTAATTGCAAGTGGCGAAGAAAAGGCTGAGATAATAAGAAAAACAGTTTATGGAAGTATCACACCTAATTTGCCAGCATCTATATTACAACTTCATGATGATGTTACATTAATTGTAGATGAAGAAAGTGGAAAATATATATAAATTTTATCATAGAAAAAGTACATATAAATTATATGTACTTTTTCTTTTAGATTATGTTTTGTTTATATTTGTTATATAATTTTCTAAGAATAATCATTTTTTCGTCAAGTTCTAATTGTAAATTAGAAACATCTTCTAAATTATTATTCTTTATAGCATTTTTCAATTTTGAAAATAAACTTAAATTATCATAGCTATCTTTCATTAAATATTCTTTTAATGTTTGAACTTTATTCCAATTTTCTACGTCAAATGCACACGAGTCATCATGAGTTAATTTTTTAAACGAACGAATATCTTTTGTATAATGTGGAATTACTCTACCTGTAAGTTCATTTAAATATCTATCAAGAACACCAAGTTTATAACTGTTTATTATGGCGCTAGTTAAAATATCACCATATTTTAAAACTTCTAATTTATCTCTATACATATCAAAAGCATTTAAATTTTCTAGCACTGTTTTTGGCGAAATACCAAAATATTTTTCAAGTTCCATAGTTGAATAATCAGTAAATATATTAGACTCTGTTCTATATTTACGATTTCTTTCTAAGTAAGATGCAGGATTTTCATAGTCTTTAGAAATTTCATTCAATAATTCTTCGCTACATTTATTATTTTTGATAACATAAGTCATTCCATCAAGCATAGAAAGTATACATGCAGTTGTAGCTAAGTAACTATTAGTGTGTGGACAAGGCGATCTAAGTTCAAATCTTGTACTGTAAGGATTATCTCCCTCACGTATAAGAGCTATAAGAACTGTTCTATTTCTTGAAGGAAGATCACTACTTAATCCAAGTGATGTACAAGTACAAACAGGTGCTTCAAAGCCAGGTTTTAACCTTTTAAGTGCATCTATTGAATTTGATATGAAAGGATTAATGACTTCGTAATTTTTCAATACACCCATTAAAGCTCCATAACCTAAAGGACTTATATAATCATCATCATTATGAAATAGATTTATTTTTTTACCATTTCTTAATTTTAAAGTTATACCTAGATGAATATGCTTTCCACTTCCAGCAACATTATCAATAGGCTTTGCCATAAATGTTACTTCAAGTCCATTTTGTCTAAAAATTTCTTTTATTAAATTTCTAACTATTAAATTATTGTCACAACAAGTTATTGCATCAGAATATTTCCAATCTATTTCAAGTTGCTCCATTATATGAGTCAAATTTCCACTATTATCAAGTTGAGCTTTAACTCCACCAACTTCTTTGTGTCCCATTTCAGGCTTAAGGTTATATTTTTCCATAGCCAGTAATGTTTGCTCTAAGGCAGTACGAACAGAACCTTTAGTTCTTTTCCAATATTGTTCTTTTAAAACTTGTGATGTAGAAAGTTCTTCTATATCTGCAAGTTCATTTGGAGTTTTAACCCAAAATTCTAATTCAGTTGCCATAGTCACATCTACATCTAAAATATCTTCAAAATTTATACCATAAAAGTTAAGCACTTTAGAATCTTTGAATTTTTCAAGTAAATCGCTTTTTAAATAAGCTATTGTTTCTTTTAATATGCTTCTTGAATCAACGGCAATTCCTTCGTGGAAAAGAAAAGACGGAATTTTTAATGTTCCAACAGGTTTATTTGTAATAGTATCTATATGTTCATTATTATAATCAACAAACCAAGTTGAATCTAAATCAACTTTAATATCAACTTGAGCATTATTAAGTGTAGCTATTCCAGGTAGATTAACAGATGAACCATCTGTTTTTATAGCTGTACTATGTAAAAATGTATCTAAATCGTCTAAAAATAAATTTACAGGAATTTTTTCGTCTATATCGTTAAAAAGTAAATCAACTCCTAAAAGAGATACGAATTTTATCTCAGGATGATTAATAAGCAATGTTTTAAGATATTCTTTAGTATGTAAATCTTTTGGTATTGTATAAATTAAATCTGTATTCATAAAAAAACATCCCCTTAATTAAAATTAAATTTAATATATAATATATGCAATGTTGCGAACAATGTCAATAAAAAATAAAAAGAAAAATATATAAAATGAAATTTCAAACGAGTAATATTGTATTTTAAGGCTTTAAAGTTGTAAAACAAAACATTTTTTATTTAATAAAAAGAGATGTGTAAAATAAGCTTTAATTATAAAATATTTTTTGATGTAGATTTTAAAAATTTACAATTAATAGTTATAACCACATGTTTTGAGTGTGATTCTATTGATTCCAATGTAAAGAATTAATGTGAAATTAAAAATTTATAACATATGAACAAGTTTAAGAAAAAAAGTAATTAATTTAGAACTTGAAATTAAGAAAATGAAACTTAAAATCATTGAATATGCAAAATGCTTTAAAATAATACGAATGATAAAAAAAATAAAATATAAATGTACGTAAAACAACAAAGTTCAATACTAGTTATTTTACGTACATTTGTAGAATGAAAAAATATATAATTAACAGACTAAAGAATAGGTTTACAAATTATTTCATCAATTTTTGTGTCTAAAATATTATTAGCATGAGCAGATCTTAAAATTAAAGCAGTATCAGCACCACGGCTACTACCACCTATAGAAATAACTGGTTCCATATAAGGAATTAATCCACTGTCACAAGCCATGATAGCTATTTCTACAGCAACTTTAGTTCCTTGACCAAACATTCTTAAAGTATGAGCCATTATTTCTATAGGGGATATACCACCAAATTTTTTAGAAAGTCCTCTTTCAGCACCACTTAAAGCATGAGTTGTAGTTAAAACTTTAAATCCTTTATTTATAAGATTTTTTCTTTCGTCATCTGTTATGTCAATTTTTCCGCCTTCTTGAAAACCATAAGCGTGTGTTACACAAACAATATTTAAGTCATCTGTATTTTTAAAATATTTAGTAGTCTCACCAGTACTAGTTGCAACTACTATATTTTTAATGTTTCTTTCTTTAGCTATTTTTATTGCTAATTCTATAGTTTTTTCTGTATTCTCTATACCAGGTTTATCAAAATACATAATATATACCTCCCAAAATAAATATCTAAAAACATCTTAACATAAAATATAGTTAAAAGTTATTATAGATTATTCTTTTAATGAATAAATTTTAAAATATGTTATTTGTAAACTTAAAAAATATTATTTAATAGAAAAATTAATGACTGTATACATTATGAAATAATAGATACAGTTTAAACATTCATATAATTGGTGTTAAATATTTGAAAAAATAATTATAAAAAAATAATATAATTTAGAAAAATAAAAAAATAAAAAAAATTTCATAAATATATTGGAAAATTTTAAATTTTACTTTAGTATATAAGTGAGGGATTGAAATAAGATTTATTTTAAAAGATAAAGGAAAAGAGGAGAAAGTATGAGATTTGAAGATTACAAATATGAAAGACCTAATTATGAAGAGTACAAAAATAATCTTACTGCATTAATAGAAGAATTTAAAAATGCTAATAGTGCAGAAGAACAAATTGAAGATATGAAAAACATAAATACTCTTAGAAATGATTTAATGAGTATGAGAATAATTTCAAATATAAGACATGATATTGATACAAATGAACCATTTTATGCTAAGGAAAGAGAGTATTGGGATGAATATGATCCATTATATGAAGAGTTAAATTCTAATTTCTATAAAGCATTAGTAGATTCTAAATTTAAGAAACAACTTAGTGAAAAATTTGGAAAACAATTTTTAAACTTAGCAGAGTTTTCAATAAAATCTTTTTCACCAGAAATTATAGAAGATATGCAAATAGAAAATAAATTAGTAACAGAGTATTCAAAATTAATAGCTTCAGCTAAGATTATGTTTAAAGGTGAAGAAAGAAACCTTCCAGGAATTGCACCTTTTACTATAGATAAAGATAGAGAAGTTAGAAAAGAAGCTACTAAAGCTAAATATGATTTCTTTGTAAAAAATGAAGCTGAATTTGATAGAATATATGATGAACTTGTTAAAGTTAGAGATAAAATGGCTAAAAAATTAGGATATAAAAACTACGTTGAACTTGGTTATGTAAGAATGATGAGAAGTGATTATAATCCTGAAATGGTATCAAATTTTAGAAAACAAGTTTTAGATTATATTGTGCCAGTAGCAAATAAACTTTATGAAAGACAAGAAAAAAGATTAAATTTAGATAAATTAAGATGTTTTGATGAAAAATTTGAATTTTTAAGTGGAAATGCTACACCAAAAGGGGAGCCACAATGGATAATAGATAATGGAATGAAGATGTATTCAGAATTATCACCAGAAACTAAAGAATTCTTTAATTTTATGGTTGATAGCAATCTTTTAGACCTTGTAACTAAAAAAGGAAAAAGAGGCGGTGGATACTGCGATTATATTCCAAACTATAAAGCACCATTTATATTTTCAAACTTTAATGGAACATCAGGTGATGTAGATGTGCTTACACATGAAGCAGGTCATGCTTTCCAAGCATATCAATCAAGATGGATAGAAATTCCAGAATGCAACTTCCCAACATTTGAAAGTTGTGAAATACATTCTATGAGTATGGAATTCTTTACATGGCCTTGGATGAACTTATTCTTTAAAGAAGATGCTGATAAATATAAATTTATACATTTAGGATCAGCTATTAAATTTATACCTTATGGAATTACAGTAGATGCATTCCAACATTATGTTTATGAAAATCCAACTGCTACTCCAGAAGAAAGAAAAAATGCATGGAGAGATTTAGAAAGACAATATCTACCACACAAAAATTATGAAGATTGCGATTTCCTTGAAAGAGGAGGATGGTGGTTCCAACAAGGACATATATTCCAAATGCCATTCTATTATATAGATTATACATTAGCACAAATATGTGCACTTCAATTCTGGAAAAAGATGATGGATAACAGAGAAGAAGCATGGAGTGACTATTTAAGATTATGTAGTGTTGGTGGAACAAAATCATTCTTAGAACTTGTAGAATGTGCAAATCTTAAATCACCATTTAAAGATGGTTGCGTTAGTTCTATAATAGATGAAATTGATAAATGGTTAAAAAATGTAGATGATAGCAAACTATAATTAAAAATAGAAAATGAACTCAATAAATTTTGAGTTCATTTTTTTCAATTTAAAAATATAGAAAATGGGGTGTAAATATGAACTTGAAATTAATAAAGAAAGATATGCAAAAGGTTTCTAACTGGAGTGGGGGAAAAACTAATGAAATATATATATATCCTGAAGATGGAAATTATAATGAAAGAGAATTTTTATTTAGATTAAGTTCTGCAACTGTTGAAGTTGAAAAATCTGAATTTACATATTTAGAAGGTGTTGATAGATATATATTGTCATTAGATAATGAATTAGCTATTACTCATAATGAAGATGATGAAATTAAGTTAAAACCATTTGAAGTTCATAATTTTTCAGGAGAAGATAGTACAAAAAGCTTTGGGAAAGCAAGAGATTTCAATCTTATGCTGAAAAATGGTGCAAAAGGGAATGTGAGTATAGTTAATTTAAATAGATTTAAAGAAATAACTATAAATAAAAAAAGTAAGGGAGTAAGTTTTGAATGTTTTTATCTTCCAAAAGAAGAATTAATGTTTAGTGTAAATGAAAAAGAAGGAATATTAAAAAGTGGGGAACTTCTTATAATAGAAACTACAGAAAGAGATGAAAAAATAAAAATTAAATTTAAAAGTAATGGAGTAGTAAATTTGATTGATTCTAAGATAATATTATAGGGTTCCAAGCTGAAAAATGAAATTATTCAAATAATAAATGAGAATATTAGTAGTAAAGGAAACAGTAATTATTTAATTTGTAAAAAGATTATTTTAAATTTCAAATCCTATATAGGAATACAAGTTCAAAAAATTAATTATGCGTATTTCAGTTCACAAAGAGATATTTAAAAACTATATAAAAAAGTAATAGTGATAGTTACTATTAAAACTATGGTTAGTAAGAACATTATGGTGGGGAATTTATTCTCCAAAATGAACTTTTATGGATAAATATTATATTAATTTTATTTGAAGTACAAATAAAACATTGTAGCGGGGATTTCAATCCCCGGGGATATCCAACATCATTGTTAATTGGTTCTAAACTTAAATTATAATACTATATTGGAGGTATATTGAAAAAAACGGAGAAAGGTAAAGAAAACATGAAGAAGTTAATGGCGTATGCCAATATACAAACTTAAAGCAATTTGGTAAATTCATATAGTATTATGGTAATATTAAGTCAATAAAGATATTGTGGAGGTATGAAAAATGAAAATAGCTATGCCAAAGAACGGAGAAGTAATAAATCAACATTTTGGAAGAAGTGAAAGTTTCTATATTGTAGAATTAGAAAATAATAATGTAGTTGAAGGTAAAGAGATATCTGCTTTAGAACTACAACATAATCATGGTGGACTTTCTGAACTTCTTGTTAAAGAGGGTGTATCTGTAGTTATAACAGGTGGAATCGGTAAAGGTGCATATGATGCTTTAAAATTAAAAGGATTAGAAGTTATAAGAGGAGCATCAGGAAATATTGAAGATGTAATTAATGAATATAAATTAGGAAATTTAAAAGACAGACAAGTGATGTGTAATCATCATGGAGAGCATCATCATCAGTAAATTCATTCACTGATATTTGAAAAAATATAAAATGTCTAGTATAATTTGACTACAAGATAATTAATAATAAATTTTTATCAAGTATAGGAGAAATTAGACTATGACAATTGAAAGATTTGAAGGTACTGGAAGAATGAGCCGTTGTGTTATAAATAATGGCACAATATACTTATGTGGTCAAACTTCAGGAGAAGGAAATATGAAGGAACAGACTGCAGGAGTCTTAAAGAAAATTGAAGAGTTATTAGAGAAATATGGCTCAGATAAAAAACACATAATTTCAACTACAATATATGTAAAAGATATGGCTATGTTTAGTGAAATGAATGAAATTTGGGATGCATGGGTTATAGATGGATTTGAGCCAGTTAGAGCTTGTGTTGAAGCTAAAATGGCAAGAGAAGAAATATTAGTAGAAATGTCAGTAATAGCTGCTGTAAAATAGTAAAATGAGAAGATTTTAGTCTTCTCATTTTTTATTGATGTTTTTTTCCTTTTGGATTTGAAATTTTATGACCATTGATTATGCCAACATCGCCACCATCTTTTGGATACATTTTTCTAAGTTCTGCACTAGTTTTATAATCTTCTTTAACTCTACTCTTATTATTATCCATAAGAAACCTCCTATAGTTTGAAAGTTAAAAATTAATTTCTTAATTGAAAGAGGTATAACTTTTAACTTGTTTTTAATAGTATTCCACTAAAGAAGTTTATGTATTCCTAGCTTTTTCTTACAACTTTATCTAGCTTTTTATTATATAGGAACATGTAAAATGATGCAGAAAAAATAATTATATAACCTAAGAAACTAAATTTATCTGGTATTTGATTAAATAATAGCATGCTTATTATTGCTGAAAAAATTATATTAGAATAATCAAAAATTGATATTTCTTTAGCAGGTGCATATTTATAAGCAAGTGTTATTCCAAATTGACCAATAGTTGCAAACACCCCTGCTAGAATTAGATAAGAAAATTGTATAAGTGTCATAGATTTATATGTAAGAAGGAAAAATGGCAATATAACTACTGTTGAAAAAAATGAAAAGAAGAAAACAACAGTATAATATTTTTCTTTTCCACCTAAAATTCTTACAAAAGTATATGCAGCAGCTGCAAATATAGCTGAACATAAACCTATTAAATATGGAACCATATCTATATTAAGGGCTGGTTTTATTATAAATAGAGCACCTATGAAGGCTACTATAACAGCTAAAATTTGATTGATTTTAATTTTCTCTTTTAAGAATAAAGCACAAAATATTATTACAAAAAATGGACTAAGTTTATTTAACATATTGGCATCAGAAAGTATTAAGTGATCTATTGCATAAAAGTTTAATATAATTCCTATGGTTCCAAAGGCAGATCTTAATAGTAATGTTTTACGATTTTCCTTTTTACCAAAGAAACTTTCCTTATGATAAACTATCATGAAAAAGGCTATAACACATGAAACTAAATTTCTGAAAAAAGTTTTTTGAAAAGATGGTAAATCTCCAGATAGCTTGACGAAGGTTGACATCATGGCAAATCCAAATGCCGATAAAATTATAAATAAAATACCTTTATTTCTATTACTCATTTTTTAAAATCCTCTCTTTAAAATAATAATCAATATCATTATCCATAAAAACAAGAAAAAATGCAAGGAAAGTACAGAGATTTCCTTACATTTATATTTAAAATTAGATTAGATATTTAAAAATGCACATATAGTGAGCTAAACTTCCAAGCATTACGAATATATGAAAAATTTCATGAGCACCGAAAGTTCTTTTGGAACCTTTTTTCTCTATGCAATATATAACTGCACCTATAGTATATAAGACTCCACCTAAAACTAGAAGATATATAACTTCAGGAGCAACTGTTTTAGATAAAGGAGATAATATAAATACTGCTATCCAACCAAGACTTACATATAAAACAGATGAAACCCATTTAGGACAATCTATCCATTTTACTTTCAATATGATTCCTATTATAGAAAGTGTCCAAATAAATATAAGTAAACCCCACTTTAAGTAAGATTGTAGACCTATAAGACATATTGGAGTATAAGTTCCAGCAATTAATATAAAAATCATAGAGTGATCTAGTTTCTTTAACACTTTTATAACTTTATCAGAAGAAACAACTAAGTGATAAATTGTACTTGCAGTATAAAGAAATATTAAACTTAAACCAAAAATTATAACTCCAACTAAGGAAGAGATTCCCGTTCTATTTATAAACTCTCTATGGATTAGTGAAACTAATCCTATTAAAGAAAATACAGCTCCAAAAAGATGTGTAAAACCACTTACTGGTTCGCGAAAATATTTATTCATTAAAATACCTCCTAATAAATTTGAATGTAGTTTTAAAAACTATGTTTTAGTATATTTATATTATAACACAAATGAAATTAAAATAAACATAAAAAATAATATTTAATAATATAGTTTATCAAAACACAAAATACAATATAAATATTGACATAATGAATCTATAATGTGACAATATACTTAAAAAGAAAATATATTATAAGATTCTAATTTGAAAACTTAAGTTATTCATATTTTATTTGATAAATATAGAAACTAAAATATGAACTTAGAACTCTATATACTAGATAATTAAGTTGAAAATTTAAAAGAATTGTTTATAGAAGATTAATTTTGAATAAATATATTATCCACCATTTAAAAAAATTCATTCTTAAATTTCTTTTGCTATTAGAAATAGAAGTTAAAAATGGTAGAGTTATGATAAGGAGAGGAAGTATGTATAATAAAAATGAAATTTTAAGTGCTTTAAATGAAATGAAACTAGATGATTATATGGAGTTATCTAAAATACCAGATATTGATTTATATATGGATCAAATTATAACATTATTTGATAAAAATTTAGGTGAAAATAAAAGAACTGAAGAAGACAAATTACTTACTAAAACCATGATTAATAATTACGCAAAAGATAAACTTTTAATGGCACCTGACAAAAAGAAATATACAAAAGAGCACATAATATTAATGTGTATAATATATAATTTAAAACAAAGTTTAAGTATTCAAGATATAAAAAAGTTATTTAATCCAATGATTGCTAATTTTGAAGATGAAAATTTAAAAGAAGATGAAAAGAAAAAGTTAAGTAAATTATATGAAAGTTTTTATGAAATTAAAAAAAATGAAATTGAAGATAATTTAAAAAATATTGAGGAAAAGATAAATAATATAAATAATATGGAATCAGATGATTACGGAAAAGTATTTATAACAGTATTAATATTAATTTACTCTGCCAATATTCAAAGAAAGTTAGCAGAAAGAATGATAGATAAATTTTTAATATGTGAAAATGATGAAAAATAGAATTTATTTCAATATGTTTTAAAAGGAAATTTCAACATATTGAAATTTTCTTTTATATAAATAAAAAATATAAAAATAAAACCTTTAAAATGTTTAGAAAATTGTGTAAAATATATATTATAATGTTTCATATAGGGTTCCAAGTTGAAACTTTAAGTTATTCAAATATTAAATGATAATAATGGTAGTAAAGGAAACAGGACTTATTTAAAACGTTATTCATAAAAATCTCAAAGAAACTCTAATAAATTTGCCATTTTATTTCCAAGACTAAACGGCTGAATCGACGTCCTGTCTAGGCAGTCGCTGAACCCGTCCTTGGGTTCAGGTCTTGAAAATAAAACGCAAATTAATAAGATTTTCTAAATTAATTTTTAAAGAAATACTTATTTAAATAAGTCCTGTTCCTTGATGAAATAAAAAAGTTTTTCAATTGATAAATGTATTATTTAAACTTCAAACTTGTAACCCTATATAGGAATCCAAGTTAAAACTTTAAGTTATTCATGTTTCAATTGAGAATTTTAACGCTAATTATTAATCTATATTTTAGAAATTGACAATGGACAGTGAATGTAAAAATTGGATTTCCAATTTTAAAGAATGATTTTTTATTAAATTTGCACAGCAAATTAATTGAAAACAATATAAAAACGTAGTTTTTAGGTATTTCTATTTTAAATATTATGAATGAAATCAGTAATATTAACCATAACTGTCAATTGTCAATTTTCAATTGTCAACTGGTTCCGAATATAAATATAGAAATAAACTGTAAGATTAGTATTATTATTTGAGAAAGAGATTACTTTGAACTTGAACTTGGAACCTTATATAAGGAGGGGTTTTATGAAAAAAATAAATGAGAGATTAGAAGAATTAAGAAGTGTGATGAAAAAGCATAATATAGATATTTATATTATACCAAGTTTTGATTCTCACCAAAGTGAATATGTAGCAGATCATTACAAATGTCGTGAGTGGATTTCAGGTTTTACTGGTTCTGCAGGAACTGTGGTAGTTACTATGGAAAAAGCAGGGTTATGGACTGATGGTAGATATTTTATACAAGCAGCAAATCAATTAAAAAATTCGGAGATAGAATTATTTAAAATGGGACAACCTAATGTTCCAACATATCAAGAATGGATAAAAGATATAGCAAAAGAAAATGCTACGGTTGGATTTAACGGGGAAGTAATTTCAACAGCAATGTATAAGAATATGAAAATAATGTTTGCATCTAAAAATTTGAATTTTGAAACAAAATTTGATTTAATAGATGAAATATGGAAAGATAGACCAGAAATACCTTGTACAGATATTTTTATTCATGAAATTAAATATGCTGGAAAATCTAGAGAAGAAAAGCTAGAAGCAGTTAGGTTAGAAATGAAAAAGAAAAATGCAGATTATTTTATAATATCATCCTTAGATGATATAGCATGGCTTTATAATATTAGAGGAAGAGATGTAAAAGCTAATCCAGTAGTAATTTCATATGCAATTGTTACACTTTATGAAGCGTATTTGTTTGTTGATGATAAAAAAGTATCTAATAATGTTAAAGATGAATTAGAAAAGTCAAATATAATTATAAGAACTTATGAGGAAATTAGTAAAGTTGTATCTGAAATTGAGAAAAATAAAGTAGTATTATATGATCCGAATAAGACAAATGTTATGATAACAAGTTCAATGAAGACTCAATTAAATAAAATTGAATCTTTAAATATAACTACTAAGCTTAAAGGAATAAAAAATCCAGTTGAGATGGAGAACACAAGAAAATGTACTATAAGAGATTGTGTTGCAGAAGTGAAATTTATAAAATGGCTTAAGGAATCTGTAAAAGCAGGAAAAAAAGTTACTGAAATAACAGCATCAGAAAAGTTAACAGAATTTAGAAGTAAAAATAATTTATTTATAGAACCAAGTTTTAATACAATTGCGGGATATAAAGAGCATGCAGCAATGATGCATTATAGTGCTAATGAAGAAACAGATTGTGAGTTAAAACCAGAGGGATTTTTCTTGTTTGATTCTGGTGGACAATATTATGATGGTACAACTGATATTACAAGAACTGTTGTTCTTGGAAAATTAACAGAAGAAGAAAAAAGAGATTTTACATTAGTGGTTAAATCTAATTTGGCATTGTCAAAAGCTAAATTTTTAGAAGGAACTTGTGGATGCAACTTAGATATATTAGCAAGGAAACCGTTATGGGATGAAGGAATAGATTATAAATGTGGAACAGGACATGGGGTTGGATATTTACTAAATGTTCATGAAGGACCACATGGAATATCTAGAGTACCTATAAATATAAAATTAGAAGTTGGAATGAATGTAACAGATGAACCAGGAGTGTATAAGGAAGGAAAACATGGAATTAGATTAGAAAATACATTATTTGTAGTAGAAGATGAAGTTACTGAGTATGGCGGAAGATTTTTAAAATTTGAAAATATAACATTTTGTCCATTTGATTTAGATGGCATAGTTAAAGAAATGCTAACAAAAGAAGAAATAGAATGGGTAAATGATTATCATAAAATGACTTATGAAAAGTTATCACCATATTTAAATGAAGAAGAAAAAGAATTCTTAAAATTAGAGACAAGAGCTATATAGGAATACAAGTTAAAACTTTAAGTTATTCATATTTCAGTTGAGAATTTTAATTTTAAGTTTTAATCTATATTTTAAAAAAATTTTTTTATTAAATTTGCAGAGCAAATTATTTGAAAACAATATAAAAGCTTAGTTTTTATGTGTTTCTATTTTTAGATATTAGGAACAAAGTGAGTAATAACTACCATAACTTTTCACTCTTCACTTTTACTTGGTTCCAATATAAAAATAGGAATAACATGTAACTTTAGTAGTAGCATTTTATAAATATACTATTTTAATTCTAAACTTGTAACCCTATAATTGATAAGTGAAAATACCTTAAAATAGAAATATATAAAATTAATAGTAAAAATAGATTGTCATAGCTTGTGATGATCTATTTTTATTTTTATGAAATTTTATAATAAATTATTTTAAAATGGATTTTGAATACGATTTCATTTTTACGATTATTAAAATATAATTTAAAAATAGCAAACAAAAGATAGAAGAAAATGAATAAAAATCATTAAAAAGAGAAGATTATAACTAATCAAACTACAAAAAAATTTAAAAAGTAACAAAAATAAAAAAATATTATTGCAAAAGCGACAAAATTCGAGTACAATAACATTGCAATTAAATTATAAAAAGATTATAAAATTTTATAAGAAACGGAGAGAATGGAATGTCACAAGATAACAAAAGAAGCATGGGTTTAAAAGAAGCTATCTCTGTAGTTGTAGGAGTAGTTATCGGATCAGGAGTATTTTTCAAAGCATCTGTAGTTTTTAAAGAAGCTGGATCACCAGTACTTGGAATATTAGCATGGCTTATTGCAGGTATAATAACTATTTGTGCAGGATTAACAGTAGCAGAAATAGCGTCAGCAATTCCAAGAGAAGGTGGATTGTATGCATACTTAACTGAATTATATGGGGATCTTGTAGGATTTTTATATGGTTGGGTTCAAGTTGTTATATATTTTCCAGCAGTTATAGCAGCAAGTGCAATCGTTTTAGCAGATACTGCATCACCATTAGTGGGTGGATTAAGCGACATACAAAGAAAGCTATTAGCAGTAGGTCTTATAATATTTATGGCATTAATACATATGGTTTCAACTAAATTAGTTGGAAAAGTTCAAATTATAGCAACAGTAGGTAAACTTTTACCATTAGCAGCAATTATAATATTTGGTATCATAAAAGGTAAAAGTGGAGAACTTTCAAGTGTATCATTTAGCGGATTTACAACAGGTGGATTTGGTGCAGCGCTAATAGGATGTTTATGGGCATATGATGGTTGGATAAGTGTAGGTACATTAGCTGGTGAAATAAAAGAGCCAGAGAAAAACTTACCAAAAGCAATTATCGGTGGATT
Source organism: Clostridium amazonense (assembly GCF_056431285.1). Lineage (NCBI taxonomy): Bacteria > Bacillati > Bacillota > Clostridia > Eubacteriales > Clostridiaceae > Clostridium > Clostridium amazonense. The sequence goes on from NZ_JBWKMH010000005.1 coordinate 58,877, forward strand.
AACAATTGTTATGGCTGTATACGTATTATTCAGTGTTGGAATAATAAAAACATTACCAATGGCTGAAGTTATAGCTTCAGATGCAGTTGCAGCAGACACTGCAAACGTATTATTTGGATCAATAGGTGCTACAATAATATCACTTGGTATGTTAGTTTCAGTTTTTGGAGCTTTAAATGGAAACTTAATGGCTGGATCAAGAATGCCAGTAGCTATGGCTAAAGAAAGATTATTACCAGCAAGCAAAGTTTTAGAACAAATAAACCCTAAATTTGGAACTCCTATAAATTCTATAATATTAATTTGTGCAATATCTTTAATATTCGTTGCGACAGGATCATTCCAAGCGTTAACTGACATGATAGTATTTGTACTATGGATATTCTTTGTAATGGGAGTATTCGGAGTATTTAAAGTAAGAAAAAGAAAAATGGAAGCAAAATATAAAGTGCCACTATTCCCCATAATACCATTAGTAGGTATATTCGGAGGTATATATATAGTTATAAGTTGCTTAACTTCAAGCTTTACAAATGCAATAGTAGGTTCAGTATTAACATTAATAGGACTACCAGTATTCTTCTACTTAAAGAAGAGAAATGATAACAATAAAAATAAAGAAAATATTGCTTAATATTTAAGTGTAATAAAAAGTAGAAACTTTAAGTTTCTACTTTTTTTATATAGAAATTTAAATTATATAGGAATTCAAGTTCAAAGATGAATTTATTCTTATTCTAATTGAGAAAGAAGAAATTAAAGTGTTACATAACAATTAACAATGAAGGATAAAACTTAAATCTCAGTTTTTTTGAATCAATTTTTATAATGATTTGCAAAGCAAATTAGTTAAAGATTACTAAAAGCTTATGTGCTTCTATTTTTAGATATTAAAAGCGAAGTGATTAATATCAACCATCATTGTTAATTGCTAACTGCTAATTGTTAATTGGTTCCAACAATGATATCAGAATAAACTGTAAGATTAGTAGTAGCATTTGAGAAATCTATTATTTAAAATATTAAATGAGAATAGTAGTATTCCAAGAAACAGTAATTATTTAAAACGGTATTCATAAAAATCTCAAAGAAACTCCAATGAAATTGCCATTTTATTTCCAAGACTAAACGGTTATAAGTGAACTGAATTCAGAGCTATGTAATTAAATTCTAGTCTATTTTTCATAACTCTTCGTCAGCAATTCACATTAATAAAATGCCATTATTAATGCGAATTACTTCCTTGATTTATAAAAAATATACATTGAATTTTGAATTACATATTTCTAAATTTAGTTCACACGACATCCTGTCTAGGCAGTGGCTGAACCCGTCCTTGGGTTCAGGTCTTGAAAATAAAACACAAATTAATAAGATTTTCTAAATCAATTTTTAAAGAAATACTAATTTAAATAATTCCTGTTTCTTGATGAAAAAAAAAGCTTTTCAATTGATAAATTTGTTATTTTGAATTTGAACTTGGAACCCTATATTATATAAGTATTTAAGATTTGAAAAAATTTTTATGGCATAACATAAATAGTGGCATTAATATATTAAAGAGCTAATTAAAAAAGATGGTACAACTGTGTGTATCATCTTTTTTAATTTATTAAGGTTTTGGAGTTGGTGTCGGATTAGGAGTTGGTGTTGGATCCGGTGTTGGTGTTGGGTCAGGATCCGGTGTTGGATTAGGATTTGGGTTAGGATCTGGATTTGGGTTAGGATCTGGTTTTGGATTAGGGTCTGGGTTTGGATTTGGTGTTGGGTTTGGATTTGGATTAGTTCCAGTATTTCCATTACCGTTACCGCTATTATTAGTATTTCCATTACCGTTATTTTTGTCTTTATCCTTATCTTTGTCCTTGTCCTTGTTTTTATCTTTATCCTTATCCTTATCTTTGTCTTTTTCTGTATCATTTTCTTGCTTATTTGTATTTTCTATTGGAGTTTGATTAAAGTCTTCAGATAATACATTGTGTGAAAAAGGTTTAACTGGTAAACCAGAATGTATTTGCTCCATAAAATCTTTCCAAATAGTTTTAGGTATGCTTGTATAACTATCTAATAATTCTACAGGTGTATCATATCCAATATATATAGCAGTTGTATAATAAGGAGTATATCCACAGAACCAAGCATCTTTATTACCATCTGTAGTTCCGGTTTTACCAGCAGAAGGCATGTTATTACTTAAAGATAACCCATAACCAGTTCCGTGGGGTTTAGATATAACACCTTCCAAAATATTAGTCATTTCATCTGCAGCAGTTGCAGTATAGACATCTACCTCAGAATGTAGATTTTTATATAATATTTCATTTTCGTAGTTTTCTATTTTTTCTATACAAGTAGTTTCAATGTATTTTCCACTTCTTGCTAAGGTAGAGTAAGCACCAGCCATTTCCTCAGTAGTAACACCTTTAGTGAATCCTCCTAATGCAACTATTGGAGTTGTATCTGTAGGTGTTATATATTTAAAGTTCATGTTATGAAGATATGCTAATGATTCAGGAACACCTATTTCATTTACAAGATTAAATGGAATTGTATTTATTGATATTTCAGTTGCATATCTTAAGTTGACCATGCCCTTATAGCCTGGATACCAGTTAGCAGGACCATTATTAATAGCTTTATCTTCCATCATGCTATTTCCATTATAGCCTTTTTCAAAAGCAGGAGTATATGCAACTAATGGTTTTATAGCAGAACCTGGTTGTCTAACAGCTAAATAACCTCTATTGAAGGTATTATCTACTCCATCTTGATTACGTCCACCAACAATTGCAACAACATTACCAGTTGAGTTATCTATAGTAACAGCTGCACCTTGCATAGAGTATAGTCCCGTTTCCATGTCAGTTTCATAAAATCCAGCAAGATTTGAATCAACAGATTGTTGAAGTAATTTTTGTTTTGCGGGATCTAAAGATGTATATATTTTATATCCACCTTTTCTTACACTAGCATTAAACTTTTGATATAAGTCATTATATTCATTAAAATAATTTTGTCTTTCAGTGTCATTTTTAAAATCTGTTCTCAATACAAAACCACTATTCTTTATTAATTCAGTTATAGTAGAATCTAGTGCATAAGATATACTGTAATCTTCATTTTCATACACAGACTCATCTTTATTAATGTTTAGTGTTACTTTTTGGTTTTTAGATGAATCGTATTCTGATTGAGAAATAAATTTAAGTCTTAACATATTATCAAGAATTAAATTTTTACGCTTAACTACATTATCACTTTTTGTTAAAGGATCATACATAGTTGGATTATTTGGTACAGCAGTTAAAAAACTAATTTCACCTAAAGTTAAATCTTTGCAAGGTTTGTTGAAGTAGTATCTAGATGCAGATTCTATTCCATAATTACCATTACCAAAATAGATATTATTTAGATAAAACTCCATGATTTGTTCCTTACTGTACTTCTTCTCAAGATTAACAGCAATTATTATTTCTTCAAATTTTCTTTTAAAAGTCTGATCAAGAGATAATACTGTAAGTTTTACAAGTTGTTGAGTTATTGTAGAACCACCCTGTGTAATCTCACCTCTATTTTTAACAAGTTCAAAGCTAGCTCTAGCTAAAGACTTAACATCAATTCCATTATGTTCCCAAAAACGATTATCCTCAATTGCTATAAAAGAATTTACTACATTTTTAGGTATATCTTTGTAATTTAAGTATTCATAGTCATGTTGAGCAAATTCTCTAAGTACTTTACCATCTTTATCATAAACAACAGTAGGCATTCTACTTAAAAAAGTTTCATAAGAAATATCATTTAGTTTACTTAATGAATTGTCATAGAAAGCTTGGATATTTTTGAAATTTAATAATAAAAATATACCAGATAAAAGTATAAGTGTAGCTAAACATATGCCTACAACTTTAAAAAACTTATTCCAAAAGCTTTTCTTTTTCTTCTTTTTCGTTTTAGTTTGTTTTTTTGTATTACTTTTTCCCATGTTAATCCTCCTTCCAGATGAATAAATTCATCTACTTATAGGAATATTAATTAAACATTTTTACTTAAAGTCTAATTTAATAAAATTAGTTTAATGTTTTAATTATAGATATGTGTAAGATAAAAAATATATTCTATTATATATTATTTTATTCAAATAGAAAAGTATAGGCAAAATTTAAATTTAATTAAAATTTTTATATGGTAAGCCAATATGTAGTTTATCCATATAATTTTTCCACATTTTACTAGGCAAATTTCCTTCTATATTTAGAGTATCAGGTATATCTGAACCTACATATATAACAGTTGTATAGTAAGGGGAATATCCACAAAACCATAAATCCTTATTATTATCTGTTGTGCCAGTTTTACCGGCTGATGGAACAGAACTTAAACTATATCCATAAGCAGTACCGTTAGGTTTATTTAATACTCCTTTTAGAACATTAGTCATATATTGTGTAGCAGTAGGAGTATATATAACTTCAGCAATATGGTTGTTTTCATATAATTTACGTCCAGAACTACTTTCAATTAAATTTACACAAGATGTTTTAATATATTCACCATTACGAGCTAATGTTGAGTAAGCACCAGCCATTTCTTCTGGAGTAACACCTTTTGTAAATCCTCCAACTGCAATTATAGGATTTATATCATTAGGATACAAGTACTTAAAATTCATTTTATGTAAATAATTAACAACATTTTCTGGACCTAAATCTCTAACTAGAGAAAAAGGAATAGTATTAAGTGAAATTTCAGTAGCATATTCTAATGTAACAGTACCTCTATAAGTTGAGTCTGCATTTTTAGGACCATTAGGAATATATTCATCATTCATAATGCTAGAAGGGGTATAACCTTTCTCAAATGCAGGAGTATACGCAACTAATGGTTTAATTGTTGAACCAGGCTGTCTATAAGATAAATAAGCTCTATTAAATGAGTTTAAATTTAAATCAGAACTTCTACCACCAACAATTGATATAACATTACCACTACTATTTTCTATTGTTATTGCAGCACCTTGAATTTTATGAATACCATCATTAGTTAATTCATTATAGGGAAGTAAATAATTATCGAGTGTACTTTGAAGCAATTGTTGTTTATTTACTTCAAAAGATGTGTGGATGTTGTAGCCACCTTTTCTGATTTTAGAGTTAAATTCTGAATATAATTTATCAAACTTATTAAAGTAGTTAGTTCGTTCATCTAACGTTTTAAAGTTTGTTTGAAATTTAAAACCATTAAGTAACATAAGTTCTTTGATAGTACAATCAAGGGCATATGAAATCATATAGTTATCTTCAGTGTAAATTTTATTTTTTCTTGTATTAAGTTCTACATTTTCTTTACAAGCATCTATGTATTGTTTTTCAGAAATAAAATTTAACTTTAACATCTTACTTAAAATTAACTTTTGCCTTTTAAGTGTATTATGGATTTTAGTTAATGGATCATACATAGTAGGATTATTAGGTATAGCTACTAAAAAAGCTATTTGTCCTAAAGTTAAGTCTTTACTGCTCTTATTAAAATAGTTTAATGAAGCAGTTTCTATTCCATAACTATTATTTCCAAAATAAATGTTATTCACATAGTATTCAAGAATTTGTTTTTTAGAGTATTTCTTCTCAAGTTCCAATGAAATAATTATTTCTTCAAATTTTCTTTTAAAAGTTTGCTCATGAGATAAAAGTGTATTTTTAACTAATTGTTGAGTTATAGTTGAACCACCTTGAGTTATGACACCTTTATTTTTTATGTATTCAATACCAGCTCTAATTATGGAAAGCTTATCTATTCCATTATGATTAAAATAATTTTTATCTTCAATTGCAATAAAGGAATCAAAAATTTTAGGATTAATTTCATCATAAGGAAGGTATTCATAATTATAATAAGCTAATTTTTCTATTATATTATTATTACAATCATAAATAATAGTAGGCATGTTTTGCATAAAAGTATCATTAGAAATATTTTTTATTTTTATGTTGGCATCAGCATATATATCTTTAAGTCTAAAATTTGTTGTAAAGAAAATAAAAGAACCAACAAAAATAGTAAATGATAAAAACAATAATAATATTGAACTTAAAATATTTTTAAAAAGCTTACTTTTCTTTTTAGCTTTTTTACGTTTTTTCTTTACTGGTTTTGAGTTTCTATTTTTAGCTTTTTTAGTTATTTTTGACAATAGCTCACCACCTGTACATATAATTAGGACAACTTATATTATACAATGAGAATATAAAAAAACAATAATTATGTAAAAATACCTATATACAAAATTCTTATAAAAAGATTCATGCACATAGGTATTTTATAACATTAAAAGTATTTAAATTTATAACTCATTTTTTACTATGTTACCATTTACCATAATAAAGCTTAGTTTATTTCTTAAATCAAAAGGATGACCATTGTATATTAAAATGTCAGCATCTTTTCCTTGTTCAATACTACCTACTTTGTTATCTAAATCCAAGATTTTAGCTGGATTTATAGTTATAGCTTTTAGAGCATCTTCTTCACTTAGTCCTTCTCTAGATGCAAGGGCAGCACAAATAGGAAGATATTGCAAAGGTATTACAGGGTGGTCTGTCATAAGTGCTACAGTTATACCAGCATTATTTAATATAGCTGGAGTTTTAAAGGTTAGATTTTTAAGTTCTACTTTTGATCTATCAGAAAGTGTAGGGCCTACAATAGCACCTTTAAAATGTTCTTCCTTTAAAGAATCCACAATTAAATGACCTTCAGTACAATGATCCAAAGATATATCTAAATTAAATTCCTTTGCAATTCTAAGAGCTGTTAGAATATCATCAGCTCTATGAGCATGGGCCTTAAGAGGAATTTCTTTATTTATAACCTTAGATAATGCTTCTAACTTCATATCAAATTCAGGCATTTTTGTAGGATCATTTTTAGCATTGTTTTTCTTTTCAATATAATTTTTAGCTTTAATTAAATTTTCTCTAAGGATTGCAGCAGTTCCCATACGTGTAGAAGGACATTTTTTAAAGGAAGAATATACACGTTTAGGATTTTCACCAAAAGCTACCTTCATAGCAGAACATTCATTTATAACCATTTCATTTAAAGTTTTACCAAATGTTTTCATTGTAACAAATTGTCCACCGATAACATTTGCACTTCCAGGACCAGTAGAAACAGTAGTTATACCACCTAAAAGTGCTTCATCAAAACATTTATCTTTAGGGTTTATTCCATCTAAAGCCCTTAAATGTGGTGTTGAAGGATCAGTAGCTTCATTTACATCATCACCTTCAAAACCAATACTATCTTCAAGCATACCTAAATGACAATGAGCATCTATTATGCCTGGCATTAAAAAACCACCTTTTGCATCTATAACTGTAGAATTAGATGGTATAATTAAATTTTCCCCAACATTAACAATTTTTCCATTGTCAATAAAAACTGTACCATTTTCATAATTAACATCCATCATAGTGTGGATATTAGCATTTTTTATAACTATCATAAAAATATCCCCCCCATTTTTTATATTAAATAAACTATAAATTTATTTAGAAACTATTTTACTAAAGTAGCCTTTAGGTATGTATCCTTTTTTTATGCCTTCTGTTACTACAAGATAAGTTGCTGCAGTATCAAATCTAGCATCATGGTAATTGCCGCTACCTGAAAATAACTCATTGGCTTTAGCTCTTATGGTAGTAGAGTCAAGACCTAAAAATCTGACAACCTCTTCAAGTTTAGGATTTTTAATTCCACCTCTGCCATTAGGGCATTTACAAATATTTTTATAATAATTCATAGTACAAAAAGAATTTTTTGGAATGTAATCTAATTCACAAAAACTAAATTCATGAGTTATAAATTTTATATCAAAATTAACATTATGACCGATTAAAATATCAGCACTTGTGAAGTCTTCAACTATTTCTTCATATTGATCTTCGAAATATTTGCCTTCACTTAGCTCATATAAATCCTCAGCTGAAAATCCATGAACATCTTCAGCACTAGGTTCCACATATTCAACAGCAAAAAAGAAATTTTTGCCATAGGTTTGTTGTGGCTTTACATCAGTATTAACTATTATGTAAGACAATTCACATATATTACCAGGACTTATTCCTGTTGTTTCAGTATCAAAAAAAATCATTTTCATAAAAAAATCCTCCTATGGATGCATAATGTTTATAGAAAAATGTTATACAAAAATTCTAAACAAATTTCAAAAACTAAAATTGAATAAACTAATTATAACATATATAACGTTTCAAATTAAGTTTAAAACTTATAGTATTATATAGGTTTAGTTCTAAGACTAATTTTACATTTTTGAAATTAATGGGAAGCCATAAAACTATATATAAAATCTAAACATAATGTTTTACTTATAAATTGAAATAGATAAAAATTAATTCAAAATGAAAATATAAATTTATGTTTGTAAATAAATTTATAAGAGTATTAATAATTGGCATTTATATATACAATGGGTGTTTATTTTGATACAATTGATATAGAATTAATTTCTAAATTTTTTCAATATATATTAAATTTTCTATATTACAGTTTTATTAATGTTAGATACATTAGTAATTATATTAAAATGTTTATAGAGAGGCGGAGTGTTTATGAATTGGATATGGTTAGCACTTATTGTAATTGTCGTATTAATTGATATTTTAAGTAGTGCTTTTACTTATTCATGGTTGGTTATAGGTTTTATACCAGCATTTTTACTTGGATTTGCAGTAAGCTTTGAGATGCAATTGCTTATAGCAGTTATTATAGGTAGTATTTCTATAGCAATAGGTGTAAAAATATCAAGAAAGTATATAAAAAAGACATTTTCAGAAGAAAAATTATTAGTTGGTAAATATATAGGAAAAAGTTTTATAGCAACTGAAGATGTTGAAAAGGAATGCCAAATGAAGGTTAATGGTGTATTTTGGAATGTAAAAAATATAGGAAACCCTATATTAGAAGGTGATAGCTTTATTGTTGATAATATAGAAGGTAATAAGCTAATAATTAGAAAGGGTGATGAATAAAATGGCATTAATAGGAACCATAGCAGTATTAATAGTGATATTAGTTATATTAATTTCAACTATTAAAGTAGTAAACACTGGATATGTTTATGTTTTAGAAAGATTTGGTCAATTTTACAAGCTTTTAGAACCAGGTTGGCACTTAACAATACCATTTGCAGATTTTGTAAGAAAGAAAATATCTATGAAACAACAAATATTAGATATACCACCACAAAATGTTATAACAAAAGATAATGTAAAAATTTCTGTTGATAATGTAATATTTTATCAAGTATTAAATGCAAAAGATGCAGTATATAATATTGAAAACTTTACATCAGGTATAATGTATTCAACTATTACTAATATGAGAAATATAATAGGAGATATGAGTTTAGATGAAGTTCTAGCAGGAAGAGATTCTATTAACTCAAAATTATTGAATATTGTTGATAATATAACAGATGCATATGGAATAAAAATACTTTCAGTAGAAATAAAAAATATAGTTCCACCAGAAGAAATACAAAATGCTATGGAAAAACAAATGAGAGCTGAAAGAGATAAAAGAGCTACAATTCTTACTGCTGAAGGTCAAAGAGAAAGTGCAATATCAAAAGCAGAAGGAGAAAAACGTGCTAAAATTCTTCAAGCAGAAGCTGAAAAAGAAGCTAATATTAGAAGAGCAGAAGGTCTTAGAGAATCTCAACTTTTAGAAGCAGAAGGTAAAGCAAAAGCCATAGAAATTATAGCTAAGGCAGATTCAGATGCAATTTCAAAAGTAAATAAAGCAATAATTGATTCAGGAACTAATGCTACAGTAATAGCATTAAAACAAGTAGAAGCATTAAAAGAATTATCTCAAAATCCTGCAAATAAATTAATATTGCCAGTTGAGTCATTAAAATCATTAGGAAGTATTGCAGCAATTGCAGAAACTTTAAATATGACTAAAAATGAAGATGATGATTAAAAAATTATAAGATATAACAAAAGAGAAATTGAATATTCAATTTCTCTTTTGTTTTTTTAATATAAATTTCAAATTTAAATTTAGGATTCTAATTAATTAAAAAAATCATTCTTTAAAATTGAAAATTTATAAGTTTAAGAATAAAAGGGAAAAGTAATAATATATTTAGTGTATAATTTTAAAATTGTTAGCCAGCTTACAGATTTGTGAAATGGAAACTTAAGGAGGATAAAATGAAAAGAAAAAAATTTATTATAGTAGCAATTGCATGGGCAATTGTAATATTAGTATTAAAATACATGGGCTTATTAACTTTAGATTTAGATACAATAAAGGGTTTTCTAGAAAATAATGAAAAATATGCAGCTATAATGTTTGTATCATTGTGGTCTTTAAGAATGTTACTTCTAATTCCAGGTGTGTTTTGTATGTTTTTAGGTGGAGTTTGTTTTGGAACGTTAAAAGGTTTTGTTTTATCTATAATAGGAATAACTATAAGTGAGATTATAATTTATGTATTAGCCAGTTTATTAGCGGATTCAGATATAAAACGCAAGATAGAGGATAAGTATGGAAATTTAAAACCAATTGTAGAAAAATATAATTATAAATTTTTAGTTTTAGGTATAGTTTGTCCAGCCACTCCAACTGATGTAGCATGTTTTTTATCGGCATCAGCAGGAATAAATTTTATAAAGTATACTTTGATTGTTATGATAGTAAATATGCCTATGACTTTTTTATATAGTTATTTAGGTGTAAGCTTTAATAAATCTATTTATGGTATTCTTTTAATAATAGCAACTATTGTTTTAATTGGGGCATTAAGTTATAAAATGTGGAATGAAATAAAGAAAGAAAGCTACAGTTAAATGGAGCTTTCTTTCATATCTACTATTTATTCAATTTATTTAATAAATCACTCCTAGAAATAGTATTATTAAAAGTTTCAGCAGTATTTACAGCACGAATGATAGCATTTTCCATAACTTTTGATGCAAGCATACCAACAGTACTAACATCAGCTTCAACTAAATTTGTACACATTGTAAAGATAGTATCTCCATCATGCATAGTATGAACAGGATATATTGATTTTGCAAAGCCATTATGTGCTATTGAGGCAACTTTATTAGCCTCAGCTTTATTTAGTTTTGCATTTGTAGCAATTAATCCAATTGTAGTATTACCATTAAATATATTGCTTTTATTTTGATATTCATTTATTAAGACTTTTTCTGTGTTTAAAAATTCAAGTGTATCATAATTTAATGCTCCGGCTAAAATCTCACCAGTTGAAGGGTTTATAACATCACCTAAGGCATTTACTGCAACAATAGCTCCAATTTTTAAATCACCTATTTGAATTGCATAGGAGCCAAGTCCACTCTTCATAGAACTTTTAGGTCCTAAGATTTTTCCAATAGTAGCACCACATCCAGCACCAATATTACCATTTAAGTCTTTAGTATTAGTTTCACTAAATTTACAAGCATCATAACCCATAGATTTATCAGGTCTAATCTTACTATTGCCTATAACTAAATCAAATAATACAGCACTGCAAACTATAGGAACTTTTGCAACACCAACATCAAAACCGATATTTTTATTTTCCAAGTACTCCATAACTCCAGAAGATGCATCTAATCCAAAAGCGCTTCCACCGGCTAAAACAACGGCGTGTATTTTTTCTATCATTTCAGTAGGATTTAAAAGATCAGTTTCTCGAGTTCCAGGAGCGCCTCCTCTTACAGCAACACCACCTGTAGCACCATCCTCACATAAAATAACAGTACATCCTGTTGCTGCATCTACATTTTGTGCATGACCAACTTTAATTTTATCTATATCTGTAAATTGTATTTCTTTCATAAAAATCACCTCATTAATTCTTAAATTGTATACTATAGGGTTCCAAGTTCAAATTTAAAGTAATGTCTTTCTCAAATAATAATACTAATCTTAAAGTTTATTGCTATATTTATATTTGGAACCAGTTGACAATTGAAATTTGACAATTGTTCATTTTTGTACAATAGTTTGACTATGTTTTTTCAACTGAAATCAGTGTAATTACATTTTCGGCTTGTTTCATTATATAACAAAGTGACATTAACAAAATGTCAATGTCACATATATACTATTTAGATTTTCTTATTTTTTTCATTGCTATTATTATAGGTGTTACTATAACTGCTGCTACTAAAGCTTCAGGAATACCATTAGTTGTAGCTATAGTTAAACAAGTTATTGCAGCTGCATTATTGTTTGGAAGATTCCAAACAGCAGAAAGTTTATCTGCATAAATTAAGTATCCAAGACCTAAAACACCTACAGTATTAATAATTGAGCCTAAGAAAGCTGTTACACTAACTCTAACAGTATCCTTTTTTAAAGCAATTATTTTATAAATATAATAACTACCAACACCTATTAATATTCTAGGTAATAAAGCAATTATAGGATTTAAGAACATAAAAGATGTTAATGTTGGAGTTGTAATAGCTTGAAACATGCTAAAAAGTCCAAAAATAAGACCAATTAAACCACCAACAAGAGGTCCTTCTAAAATTCCACCTATTATTACAGGTAAGTGTAATATTGTTGCACTCATAGCAGGTAACGGTATAAATCCTAATTTAGTTACCCCTAAGAATATAGAAATACCTGATAGCATTCCTACAATAGCCATTTGTCTAACTGTAAGTTTTGACTTCTTTGACTTTGTTTTTTTAAATGATGTTTCCATAAAAAATCCTCCCATTCTTATTCCAAAATCGGATATAATTTGGATAAAAATAAATTATTAAGTTTTTATATTGTTCAGTTTCATAAATGAAAATGAATACTGACAATTGTATTTTACCACCTTTATGTTAAAAATCAATAAAAAGAAAAGAATTAAGAATTTTCAGTTTGAAATTTATTACAAATATCATATAAATTACAAATTTATCTTTGTTTAAATTAAAATATGAATTTAGAAGTTTAAATGAAGATGATATAATTACATATATTAAAATAGAAGTAGGGGGTACAGTTTTATGAAAAAGATGTTTGAGGAGAGTAATTTATCAGGAATAACATTAAAAAATAGATTCTTTAGGTCTGCTACTTATGAAAAAATGGCAAATGAAGATGGTCATTTAAATAATGAAATTATAAGTATTTACAAAGACTTGGCAAAAGGGGGAGTTGGCACAATAATAGGGAGTTATGCTTATATTTTAAAAGAAGAGCAACCATCACCTAAAATGATGGGTATATATGATAATTCATTTATAGAAGACTATAAAAAATTAGGATATATAGCACATAGTTATGGAGCAAAATATATACAACAAATAGTATATGGTGGTTCACAAACTACATTTAATATAGGAAAAAGAATTATATTGGGTCCGTCAGCTGTAGAAAATAAAAATACAAAAGTAATACCAGTAGAAATGACTAAAAAAGATATAAATACTATTGTAAAGGCTTTTGGAAGTGCTGCAAAGATTTGTAAAGAAGCAGGATTAGATGGCGTAGAAATACATGGGGCACATGGTTATTTATTAAGTCAACTTTTAAGTCCTTATTATAATAGAAGAACCGATGAGTATGGTGGAAGTTTAGAAAACAGAGCTAGAATAATCGTAGAAGTTTATGAAGAAGTTAGAAGGCAAGTTGGATATGATAAAAACTTTGTAGTAGGAATAAAAATTAATAGTAGTGATTTTGATATAGAAGGTGCTACATTTGAAGAATGTAAATATACATGTAATGAATTAGATAAAAGGGGGATAGACTTTGTAGAAGTAAGTGGTGCATCCTCTTATAAATATTCAGATGTAAATTACAAAGAATCAGTATTTAGAAAATATGCTGTGGAGCTTTCAAAGAATTTAAAAAGCAAAGTGATTTTAGTATGTAAAAATAGAAATATTAATACTATGGAAGAAATTCTTAATAATTCTAAAGTGGAATATTTTTCAATTGCAAGACCTTTAGTGTGTGAACCAGATTTAATAAATAATTGGAGTAGTGATAATAATTATAGTGCAAAGTGTGTATATTGTGGTCAATGTTTAAGTGGTGAAAATCTAAAATGCAAAATTAGAAAATAAAAATGAGTGGATTTACCACTCATTTTTATTATTTATTAATTTTATCTAATGCAATTTCTTTTTCAAGTTCAAAATATGAAGCTGAATTATCTATATATATTCTATGCCAAATTAGATAAACAAGAATTGTCCATATTTTTCTACTTCTATCGAAAGGTCCTTTTCTATGTTCTTCAATCAAGTTAAGAACTTCTTTCTTATTAATATATGGGTCATTACTTTGTTTTACAATATTTACAGCCCAATCGTAAAGTTCATTTTTAAGCCATAGACGAATTGGAACTGGATATCCAAGTTTCTTTCTATCTAATGCTTCTAAGAATGGAAGTTCAGATTTGAAAGCTTCTCTAAGCATGTATTTAGTAACATTACCATTAATTTTCTCTTCTAGAGTTAACTTAGAAGCAACTTTCATAACTTCTTTATCTAAGAATGGAACTCTAAGTTCTAAAGAGTGAGCCATGCTCATTCTATCAGCTTTTACTAGTATATCACCAGTAAGCCAAGTATTGAAGTCAACATATTGCATTTGTGTAACTTCATCATAGTTTTTAGCCTTATCATAAATTGGTTTCATTGTTTTAGGATAAGTAAATTCACTATTATATTTATTTAATATTGATGATTTTTCTTCATCTATAAATATCTTTGCATTACCAACATAACGTTCAGAAATAGGTGTACAACCTCTTTCAAGGAAACTCTTACCTCTCATACCTTCAGGCATTTTATGAGAAATAGATTTTAACATACTTTTTACTGGCTTAGGAACGTTATGGAATCCTTTTAAAGATAATGGTTCATGATATATAGTGTATCCACCAAATACCTCATCAGCACCTTCTCCAGATAAAACAACAGTTACATATTTACGAGCTTCTTGAGATATAAAATATAGTGGAATAGCAGCTGGGTCAGCTACAGGTCCATCCATATGCCAAATTATTTTTGGTATCTCATTTGCAAATTCCTCAGCAGAAATAATTCTACTGATATTTTCAACACCTAATTTGTCAGCACTTTCTTTAGCAAGATCAATTTCACTGTAACCTTCTCTATCAAATCCAATTGTAAATGACTTGATGTTAGGGTCTATTTTACTAGCAAGTGCAGTAACTACAGTTGAATCGATACCACCAGATAAGAATGTTGCTAGAGGAACATCAGCTCTCATATGAAGGTCTACAGAATTAGAAACAACTTTTCTAATTTCAGCCATTCTCTCATCTTGAGGCATTGGAATAGGGTTAAACTGCAATGTGTAATATTGATTTATTTCACAAGGTTTTCCTAATTCTTTTTTTATAGTATGACCTGGTTTTAAAATTTTAACATCATTAAGAATAGTGTTTGGCTCAGGTACAAATTGGAAAGTCAAATAATTATGTAGAGATTCCATATTTATATCTTTACGAACACTATCTTTGTTAGCAAAGAAGCTCTTAAGCTCAGAAGCTATATATAATCCATTTTCTGTTTCAAGATAGTAAAAAGGTTTTATTCCGAAAGTGTCTCTAACACCAAAGAAAGTATTTTTTGTTTTATCCCATATTAATATAGAATACATACCTCTTAATTTATTAACAAAGCTTTCTCCATCACGACTATATAATGTAGCAGCAACTTCAATTTCACATCCTGTTTTGAATGTGTAACCTTCTTTAATTAGTTCTTCTCTTAATTCTATATAGTTATATATTTCTCCATTAAAAACTAATTCGTATTCACCATTTCCATGACTATAAGGCTGTTTACCATTTTCTAAATCTAGTATGCTAAGTCTTCTAAATCCAAGATAAGCGTATTCATCAAAATATTCTCCATCTTGAGTTGGTCCTCTATGTATTATAACTTCAGACATAGGACTAAATTCAGCCTTTTTATCTATGTTCATAGGGTTATTACTAAAAAATGCTACAAATCCACACATATTAAATCCTCCTTAGTAGCTAAAATCAATATTTCTATTAAACTATTTTAAAATTTAATTTAAAATAAAATGATTTAATCTTAATCAAATATTAAAGAATTGTTCAAATATTTAATATATAATTTACTTGTACAGTAAATATTTGCATTAAAAATATAATTATAATATACCATACTATCAATAAAGTACAGACATTATAATAAAAAAACTTCTATTTTTAAGTAAATTTTTGCTTTATATAAAAATTTACTTAAAAAATAATTATTAAAAAAAACATAAATTTTAATGATTCTTTTTATTCAATTAAAGTATATCATATATAAATATAAAATGGTTACATAAATATTTCTCAAAATGAGTAATATCTTATTTTATGTAAAAATAATTAGAGATAAATTGGAAAAATGTCAAATTCATATCAAAAAAAAACGAAAGAAAAGAATGAACAAAAGAAGGTAAAAAAAAGGAGGATATAGAATAATAGTAATTGTAAAAAACTTACAAACAGGGGGAAATTAAATATGTCAGAAAGTAGAGGTAAAAGTATTACTTTTTATTATTATGGTAATGACCATATGACAATTAATCTTTACAAATATATAAAAACTAATATAGAGAATAATGTATTTATGTATTTAAATTTGGAAGATAAAACCTATGATTTATTGAATGAATTTTTGCAAAATACAGAAAAATTGATGGTTAAAAATGATAGTATTCAAAATGTAATATTTGAAGATGAAAAGTATGTATTGGAAGATTTTTTAAAAAGATACAGGGATGATAAAATTTCTCTTGGATTTTATAATGTGATATTCGTTATAGATGCTAGATATATAATAGAAAATAGTAGTAAAGAAGTGTTTAAAAGACTTATAGAAAATATTTATGAAATAACTTTAAATAACGATATAACAGTATTAGTATTATATGATTTTGAAGATTATACTAGGGATGCTAAATATATAGATAAGGAAATAATAAGATTATCTTATGATAAACATAGTCATAGAATGTTTGTTAATGAAATTATTCCTATGTATGAGTTTGTGAATACTAAAAGTTTAGCTTAATTAATAATTGTTAAGACTATAGAATAATTGTTGTTGATTAAAAAAATAATATATATTATTCTATAGTTAAAATAATTATTTTTATTAAAGAGAGGCTAAATAAATGCATATTGTTGATATTAGCAAAATGGGTATAACTGAATTAAAAAAGTATTTAAAAGAAAATGATATAAGTGCAGATGTAATAAGAATTCAATTAGTTGGAAAAATGTGCAAGGATAGCTCATTTATCTTAACATTTGATGGAAAAGATGAAAATGATAATTTAGAAGAAGTAGAAGACATAATTTTCTTAGTTAATAAACATATTAGTGAAAAATATGGAAAACTTAAAATATTAGCTCCAAGTGAAAATGGTTTAGATGGATTTTCTGTGGTAGCAGAAAAGAAACCTAAAAGTTGTTGCTCTACAGGAAAATGTAAATCCTGTTCTAATTGTTCATCATGTTGTAAGAAAAATTAGGGATTACATAGAATATATGTTCAGAATCATAGGAAAAGTGTAAATTTATTGAAAAAATTCTAAAAATATATTATTATATATGTAGTTTAATCAATAATAGTTCTTATTAATTTAAAGTAGGGAATTAGAAAAGGGGTATGAAATGAGTATTGTAAAAGTAAGCGAAAATGCTTTTAAGGAATTTAAAAAATTTTTAGAAGAAAATGATGTGAAAACAGATGTAATAAGAATACATTTAGCTGGAATGGGTTGTGGTGGACCAGCATTTAATCTTGTATTGGATGAAAAAAAGGAAGAAGACAATGTAGAAGTTATGGACGGGTTAACATTTTTAGTTGATAAAAATGTTACAGAACAGTTTGGAGAATTGAGTTTATTATGTGCTGATGAAAATGGCATGGGCGGTTTTTCCATAGAAACAGAGAAAAAAGTTGAAGGTGGCTGTTGTTCTGGTTGTTCAGGATGTGGCGAATAAAAAATATTAAAAGGTAAAGCTTTTTTAAGCTTTACCTTTTATTTTTGAGCTTTTTAGCATATACTATTTGAAATACTAATAGAAGAGCTTTAAAAAATTATTGATTTAAATAGCAAGATATATTATTATGTAATTATTCTAATTAATAATTGTTATCAACAACTTTGTCTTAAAAAGTTGATAAGTTATATTTGAATTGAAATTTTAAAACTTAAAAATGCTATTTTATAGCATAAAAAAGGAGAGAAGGATAAATGAACATTATAAAAGTTAGTGAAAATGCTTTTAAAGAATTCAAAGAATTCTTAAAAGAAAATGAAGTAACTGCAGATGTTATAAGAATACACTTTGCAGGCATGGGTTGAGGAGGCCCAGCTTTTAGTCTTGTTCTGGATGAACAAAAAGAAACTGATAATACACAAACAGTAGATGGATTAACATTTTTAGTAGATAAAGAAGTAACTGAGCAATTTGGTACATTATCACTATTATCTGGTGAAGAAAATGGAATGGGTGGTTTCTCAATAGAACCAGAGAAAAAACCAGAGAGCAATGGATGCTCATCTTGTTCAAGTTGCGGTTAATAAAACTTATACATAAAAAAAGCATGAACTTTTAGGTTCATGCTTTTTTGCATTTACAAACATTAACTTTTCACTGTTCACTCTTAGTTTTTAATTGGTTCCAAATATAAAAATAGAAATAATATGTAACTTTAGTAGTATCATTTGAGAAAGCTATTATTTAAAATTTTAGCTTGGAACCCTATATATTGAATCAAAAATAAATTCTAACATAATATAAATATATGGAAATAAGTTTTAAATTTAATTTGTGATTTTATGGTGAAATTTTATGTTAAAATTAAGATGAATTTATAATATTATGATTGTGATAAATATTATAATAGAGATTTCATCTTAGTTTTATTTATATATTTCTATTTTAAAATATTAGATATGAAATAATAAAAATCGCAATATTTTGAATTTGATATTATTTTAGTATTATAGTTATTCTTGGAGGAGAGATTATGGACAGATATGAGATAATACTGAGGCTTATGTTAGCATTTGTTATAGGTGGTGTAATTGGATACAACAGAGAAAACAATCATAGTCCAGCAGGATTAAGAACTCATATATTAGTATGTGTAGGTGCAGCTTGTACATCGTTAGTACAACTTTCTATTTTAGAATATACTGCTGAATTAGTTAAAATAAATGTAGATTTAACTAATATTATGAAAATAGATTTATCAAGGCTTGGTGCACAAGTTATAACAGGAGTAGGTTTTTTAGGTGCTGGTACTATAATACATGAAAAAGGATTAGTTAAAGGTCTTACTACGGCAGCATCAGTTTGGATTGTTGCTTGCATAGGTATTGGAATAGGATTTGGATTCTATTTTTTAGCAATATCTTCATCTATAATAGTATATTTATCATTAGTTTCATTAAAAAAAGCAGAAAAGAAATTTATAGAAAAAACTAAAGATATAAAACTTTATATAGAATATGTAGATAAATATGAAGCAACTAGAGTATTAGAAGAAATTTTAAGGGAAAAAAATGCCAATATTTTGTCGTTAGAATGCAATTTTAAAGAAGAATGTAATAAAAATGTAGAATGCTGTATATACTATATGATGATTCCAGTAAGTATTAATAATCTAGAGTTTATAAATGATCTTAGTATCACTGGCAGATTTAAGTGTGTGAAGATAATATAAAATTTAAACTCTAGAATAATAAGGAGAGAAAGCAAAAATGAGTATAACAATCGTTTCTTTTATTATTCTTATAGGAGCATTATATACTATGGTTATAACCCTAAAAAGATATGAGGATAAAGAAAGAAAAGTATTAACACTTGAAGAATGTGAACATATTATTGTTTGGCAAAATGATCCTAGCAGGAAAGTTTCACCACCAGAAAAATTAGATAAGATAATTGAAAGAGTTACTAGAGGTGAAATTGTTAAGGTAAAAAATAAAAAAGTATATAATGAAGTAATGAGAATAAGTAGCAAAGCTATAAAATTTAATAATTTAATACTTGTAAAACAAAACAAAAAGTGATAGAATGAATAAAAATAGAAATCTTTAAACAGTCCAGAGAGACCGCAAGATTTAAAAATGAGAAGAGATATAATAACTATTACTTGGAATTTATAACTTCTTGCGGTCTACGCAAGAAGTTTTTTATTTTACATTAAAATTTAAAAGACAAGTATTGCCTTTTAATCAGTCCAGAGAGGCTGAAAGGGAGAAATTAAGTTTCTCCTTGAAAAAAATTTCAGGAGGTTTTTTTATGTCAGAAAAAGTTGTTTATTCAAATGAGGTTAAAGGAAATATTTTATTCGAAAAATTAAAAAGAATAGTTTTAGCAAGTCAACACTTAATTGCAATGTTTGGTGCTACGGTATTAGTTCCAATACTTACAGGATTTGATCCATCTATTGCACTTGTAGCAGCAGGATGTGGAACATTAATTTTTCACTTATGTACTAAAGGTAAGGTACCTGTGTTTTTAGGCTCATCTTTTGCATTCATATCAGTTATAGTTACTGTTAAAGAAGTTCATAATGGAGATTTAAGATATGCACAAGGTGGAATTATGGTTGCAGGACTTATATATGTAATACTATCATTTTGCGTAAAAAAGATAGGTGTGCATAATATAAAAAGATATTTTCCAGCACAAGTTATAGGACCGATGATAATAGTAATAGGATTAAATCTAATACCTACAGCACTCCAGATGGCATCTCAAAATATTATAGTAGCAATAGTTACATTGTCAGTAGCAATTTTAATAAGAGTATTCTGTAAAGGATTCTTAAAGCAATTATCTATATTATTAGCAGTTATTGTAGGATATTTATTAGCATTATCATTAGGAATAGTAGATACAACAATAATAACTAGTGCACCTATAGTAGCTATACCTAAATTTACATTACCTAAGTTTGATTTTGGGTCAATAATGGTAATCGCACCAGTGGTTTTAGCAGTACTAATGGAACATGTTGGCGACATAACTACAAATGGTCAAGTTGTAGGAAAAAACTTTATTGAAGATCCAGGTTTAAATAGAACTTTACTAGGAGATGGACTTGCAACAATGTTCTCAGCATTAATAGGAGGACCTGCAAATACAACATATGGAGAAAACACTGGAGTACTTGCATTAACAAAAAATTATGATCCATCAATATTAAGACTTACAGCAGTTATAGCAATATTATTAGGGGTAGTTTCAAAGGTAGGAGGATTTTTACAATCAATTCCTTCATCTGTAATGGGTGGAATAAGCATAATATTATTCTCAATGATAGCTATGGTTGGTGTAAAAAGCATAAAAAATGATAATGTAAAATTTGATTTAAGAAATAGTATTGTTATGTTAACTATAGTAGTTTTAGGATTAGGAACAACATTATTAGAAAAGAAATTTGGAGTATCATTAGGAATACCAGTTACAGAAACAGTAAAAATATCAGGATTAAGTTTAGCTGCAATAGTTGGAGTAACTTTAAATGCAGTATTAAATAGAAAACAAATAAAAAAAGAAAAAGCTATGTCTGAAAGCAAATCAGAATTAGCTTGTTAATATAGAAAAAGAAGACATACTTATTTTTGAGATAGCTAAACTTTAATTTAAAATTATAAATTCTAAAATTAAATATATAAAAAGCTTTAAATTGCTATAAAATCTAAAATGACTTTATAGCAATTTTTATTTTTATAAATAAAAATTTACAAATTATATATAAAAGTTAACTTTGAGTGAATTTTTTTAAAATTTTTTAAAAAATATTTTTTGAATAAAAAATAGTTATATATGAATTATTATGAAAAATGTATAAAATAGGATGAATAACAAAGTATACATAATTATATTAAATTTGGAGAATAATAATAATATACTTAATGAATTTTAAAAATACTAATAAAATTAAATATATGTATTAAAATCCAATAAACAGAAAAGAAAGAATAAAAAGAAAATTAAGAAATAAGTCGAAAACTATTGAAAAATATAGAAAAAACTATATAATGAAAATGTAACAAATTTAACAAAAATTTAAAAAATAAAGGGGGACAAAAATGAGTAAAGAAAAAAAGAAGAAAAAATCATTTCCGACGGCCTTTACAGTGCTGTTTATAGTATTAATCCTTGTAGCATTACTTACTTATTTAGTACCAGCAGGAAGTTATGCAAAACTTAAATATGATGTAGAATCAGATAAGTTTATGGTAACTATGCCTAAAGGAGATGTTACTGAGTTAGATCCAACACAAGAAACTTTAGAAAAACTTGGAGTTAAAGTAGATGTTGAAAAGTTCACAAGTGGAAAAATTAGCAAACCAATAGCTATTCCAGATACATATGAAGAACTAGAACAACAACCACAAGGTTTCTTTGAAGTTTTAGCAGCACCAATACAAGGTGTTTATGATTCAATTGATATTATAATGTTTGTATTTATATTAGGTGGAATTATAGGAGTTATAAATCATTCTGGAGCTTTTGATGCTGGAATTGCTAGTTTGTCAAGAGCTACTAAAGGAAAAGAAATGTTACTTATAGTTATAGTTACTGTATTAGTAGCAGCAGGTGGAACTAGTTTTGGACTTGCAGAAGAAACAATAGCGTTTTATCCAATACTAATGCCTATATATCTTGTATCAGGATATGATGCACTTGTTTGTATAGCAGCTATATACTTAGGTTCAACAATAGGAACAATGTTTGCGACAACTAACCCATTCTCTGTAGTTACAGGTTCTAATGCAGCAGGTGTAAACTTTACTGATGGAATGTTATTTAGAGGAATAGGTCTTGTTTTAGCAGTAACATTAGCATTAATATACATAATCCGTTATGCTAAGAAAGTTCAACATGATGCTAAAAATTCATATATATATGAAGACAAAGATCATATAGAAAATAAATTCTTAAGTGGATATGATGCTGATAATTTACCAGAATTCAATATAAGAAGAAAGCTTATGCTTATAATATTTGCACTTGCATTCGTAGTTATGGTTTGGGGAGTTTCAACAAAAGGTTGGGGCTTCAAAGATATGACAGCTCTATTCTTAATAGTAGGAATAGTTATCGGAATAGTTTCAGGTATGGGCGAAAAAGTATTTGTTGATAAGTTCGTAACTGGAGCAGGAGATTTAATAGGAGTTGCTCTTATTATAGGAGTTGCAAGGGGAGTAAACATAATAATGGAAAGTGGACTTATAAGTGACACTATTCTATATTTCTCTTCAAACTTAGTAACTGGAATGAACTCAATACTATTTATATTAGTTATGGTAGTTATATTCTGTGTATTAGGATTCTTTATACCATCATCATCAGGTCTTGCAACACTTGCAATGCCAATTATGGCACCACTTGCTGATTCAGTAGGATTATCAAGAGATACTATAGTTAGTGCTTATATCTATGGTCAAGGATTAATGTCTTTCATTACACCAACAGGATTAATACTTGCATCATTAGAAATGGTAGATGTAACATATAACAAATGGTTAAAATTTGTATTGCCACTAATGGGAATGATAGGTGGAATAGGAATTGCAATGTTAATAATTCAAGTTTTAGTATAATTAAATTATTAATAACATATTAAAAATAGTAGAGAATGTTTATAGCAATCTCTACTATTTTTTTTATTTGTAAAGAAAACAAGTTGATTTACTATATATAAGCAAATTTAACTTTTAAAGTTGTTAATAGAATATTAGTATAAAATAATTAAAAATGTAGAATAAAATATTTATATTGAAAATAAATACTTTTTATTTGTATATAATTCTTATAAAATTTAAGAAAAACTAAAAATTTAAAAAATTCGAAAAACTTAGATAAAAAAGTAAAATGTAAAGGCAAAATCTATTGAAAAAAAATAAGGAGTGATAATATAATATAAGTAAAAATATATAAAATTACAAAAAAATGGGGGAATACAAATGGCAAAAGAAAAAAAGAAACGATCATTTCCTACGGCTTTTACAGTATCATTTATAGTATTAATTCTTGCTGCATTACTTACTTATGTAATTCCAGCAGGAAAATATACTAAGCTTGCATATGATGCTGAAAGTAAAAATCTTTCAATTACTAATCCTAAAGGGGAAATAGAACATTTAGAAGCTAGTCAAGAAACATTAGATAAGCTAAATATTAAAGTTGATATTTCAAAGTTTACAGAAGGTGCTATAAGTAAACCAATAGCAATTCCTGATACTTATGAAAAAGTAGAA
The DNA here is from genome assembly GCF_056431285.1 of Clostridium amazonense. NCBI lineage: Bacteria > Bacillati > Bacillota > Clostridia > Eubacteriales > Clostridiaceae > Clostridium > Clostridium amazonense. The sequence continues at coordinate 83,225 of NZ_JBWKMH010000005.1, forward strand.
AGTAATACACAAGGAATATATGATATTCTTGCATCACCAATAAAAGGTGTATATGAATCTATTGATATTATAATGTTTGTATTTATATTAGGTGGAATTATAGGAGTTATTAATCACTCAGGTGCTTTTGATGCAGGTATGGGGAGTTTATCAAGAGCAACAAAGGGAAAAGAAATAGTTTTAATAATTGTTGTTTCAGCGGCTATAGCACTTGGAGGAACTACTTTTGGACTAGCAGAAGAAACTATAGCATTTTATCCAATATTAATGCCTATATTCTTACTTGCAGGATATGATGCAATTGTATGTATAGCAGCTATATACTTAGGTTCAGCACTTGGAACTATGTTCTCAACTGTAAATCCATTTTGTACAGTTATAGGTTCTAATGCAGCAGGTATAAATTTTACTGAAGGTCTTACTTGGAGAATAATAGGACTTATAGTATCTATGGCAGTATGTATAATTTATATTATTAAATATGCTAAAAAAGTTCAAAAAGATGCATCTGCATCTATTATATATGAAGATAAAAAGCATATAGATAATAAATTCTTAAGTAACTATGATAAAGATAACATACCTAAATTTACATTTAGAAAAAAAGCTATGTTAACAATATTATTAATAGGATTTATTATAATGATTTGGGGTGTTTCAAGTCAAGAGTGGTCATTTGAACAAATGACAGCATTATTCCTGTTTATAGCATTAGTTATAGCTTTTATTTCAGGAATGGGAGAGAAGGTTTTTGTAAATAAATTTGTAGAAGGTGCTGCAGATTTAACTGGAGTTGCACTTATTATAGGTGTTGCTAGAGGTGTAAATATAATAATGGATAATGGGCTTATAAGTGATAGTATTTTATATTATTCATCTAATTTAGTAAATGGTATGAATTCTATAGTATTTATAATTGTTATGATGCTTATATTCTTAGTATTAGGATTCTTCATTCCATCTGCTTCAGGGCTTGCAACACTTGCAATGCCAATTATGGCACCACTTGCTGATACTGTAGGATTGTCAAGAGATGTTATAGTAAGTTCATATGCTTATGGACAAGGATTAATGTCCTTTATAACACCAACAGGACTTATATTGGCAACGCTAGAAATGGTAGATGTAACTTATGATAAATGGCTTAAATTTGTAATGCCATTGATGGGATTAATAGGTGGATTATCAATTATAATGTTAATATTACAAGCATTTATACCACTATAATAGGGAAAACACATGTGAAGTTTATTTCATATGTGTTTTTAATTTGATAGGAATTTAATAAATTATATTAAGAAATTAAGGAATGAAAAGTAATATAAAAATAAGTATAATATGTTAAAATTATGTATAAATTGAAAAAATATAAATAAACTAGTTGACGATACAAAAAATAAAAGTATAATTAAATAATGTAGTACAAATTATTTGAATTTTAAGAAAAAATAAGAGGAGGTAAAATCATGACAACAATATTAATGAATAGAAACTTTGATGTGATTATAGTGAGAAGATTTAACGGTATAGCATGCAAAAAAGTTAAGATGTCATCAGTCTTACCTCTAAATAAGAATAAGATTTTGTAAGGTTACATAAGTTTACTTAATAACTTTTAAAATTTGTTTCATTATTGATTATTAGAGCGCGACTGAGAAGTTGCGCTTTTATAAATATAGCCTAAAAAGAGGCTCTATTAATTTTAGTGTAGCTAAGATTAATAGGGTCTCTTTTTATGTTTTTAATGAAATAAAGTTCTTATTTAGATGCATAAGGTAAAAATTATAGAGAGGTGAAAAACATGAAATTATTTAAAAACTATATAGCAAAACACTTAAAAGCACTTAGTATTCCCATTATAGGGATGATAATTGCACTAGGAATTGATAGTACATTTCCATATCTACAGAAAATATTTGTAGATGATATCATGATAAATAAAAAAGATAATATGTTATTAAAATTTTTTATGATATTTATGATTTTAACGTTATTACGTTCAGTTATTGGATATATAAAAGAATATTTATTTGATAAATTTGCATTAAATGTTGCTAAAGATATGAGAAAAGATTTATTTAGTAAAATACAAACTTTTGAATTTTCCTTTTTTGATAACATAAATACAGGAGAACTAATGTCAAGAGTTGGAGAAGACGTTGATACTATTTGGGATACATTAGGATTCGGAATAAGACTTTTAATAGAAGCTATAATTCTTTTTATAATAACACTTGTAATTATGCTTAAGTTAAATACATTTTTAACTGTAGTATCTTTGGTAGTTTTAGCGCCTGTAAGTATTTTAGGTTTGAGATTTGACAAGAAATTTTGTGATATGTATGAAAAGATAAGTGATCAAACAGCAGAAATAAACTCAATGGCACAGCAAGATATAGCAGGTATAAGACTTGTAAAGGCATTTGCGAGAGAAAAACATGAAATAAGTAAATTTTTAGAAGTAAATAATGAGTATTACAATTTGAATGTTAAACAAGCAAAGCTACTCAGTAAGTTTTTGCCAACAGTAGATTTTTTGACTAACTTAGCACCAGTGGCGATGATTATATTTGGAGGTCTTTTAACTATACAAGGAAAAATATCATTTGGAACAATCCTTGCTTTTAGTAGTTATATAATGAATATTTCATTTTGTGTAAGAAATTTAGGATGGCTTATAAATCTTTTATCTCAAAATAAGGCATCTATAAATAAGATATATAAAATTCTTGAAAGAGAACCAAATATAAAATCTAAAGATGATGGATATAACCCAAATGAAGTTTTAGGTAATATAGAATTTAAAAATGTAAAATTCAAATATAATAATGAAGAAATTCTTGAAGATATAAATTTAAATATTCCTAAAGGTAGTACAGTAGCTATTATGGGTGAAACAGGATGTGGAAAGACATCATTATTATCTTTAATAGGAAGATATTATGATGTATATGATGGTGAAGTTTTAGTTGATGGAGTAAATGTTAAAGAATGGAATTTGGAAAAATTAAGAAGTAATATGTCAGTAGTATTTCAAGATACATTTCTTTTTTCAGATACAATAAAAAATAATATTGATTTTGGAAATGAAAATTCATTTGAAGAAATTATTAAAGTGTCAGAAGAAAGTTGTGCATATGACTTTATAAATGAAATGGAACTTAAATATGATACTGAGATTGGTGAAAGAGGTGTTGGACTTTCAGGAGGACAAAAGCAAAGAATTTCTATAGCAAGAGGACTTTTAAGTAAAAGCTCCATATTAATATTAGATGATGCAACGTCTGCATTAGATATGGAAACAGAATTTAAAGTTTTAAAGAATCTTTCAAATAGAAGAGATAAACCAACAACATTTATAATAGCTCATAGAATTTCAGGAGTTAAAGATGCAGATATTATATTATTTATGAAAGACGGTAAAATCGTAGAAATGGGAAATCATGAAGAATTATTGAAAAAACAAGGTTATTACTATAGTATTTACTGTCATCAATTTAAAGATTTTGAGCTAATAAAGGAGGTAAGTTAATATGGTTGAAGATAAAAGCAAAGTTCATAAGTGGAATACGGTAAAAAGATTAGGGCAATATGTAAAACCATATAAGTGGAAAACCATAGGAGTAATACTTGTGTTACTTGTTGTAATGACTTGTAATACACTAAACCCATATCTTATGAAAGTTTCAATTGATACTTTTGTTGCAAATAAAAATGTAAGTGGATTATTTGGTATGGGACTTGCATTAGTAGGTATAAATATAGTTGCAATGATATTGTCTAAGATAAGAATATTATCTATGAGTAAAATAACAAATAGAATTTTAATTGATATAAGAGATGAGCTTTATACTCATATACAAACTTTAAGTTTTTCCTTTTTTGATAATAGACCAGTTGGGAAAATACTTTCAAGAGTAGTAGGAGATGTAAATGCATTACAAAATTTATTAAATAACAGTATTGTTAATTTAATACCTAATATTTTTACTGTAACTATAGTTACAGTAATGATGTTTATATTAAATCCAATACTTGCAACTATTTGCATAATAGTACTTCCTGTACTTTTAGGTGCAATGTTTCTTATTGAAATAAAATCAAACAAACGTTGGAGAATTTTTAGGGAAAAGCGTTCAACTTTACTTGGATATACTCATGAAGCATTTTCAGGTATAAGAGTGGTTCAAGGATTTAATAGAGAGAAATATTCAAAAGATAAATTTGTAAATAACTTAAATGAACATGGAGATGGATTTTTAAATGCTGTAAAAATTCAAGATTATTTTTGGCCTATAGTTGATTTATGTAGGGGAACAGGAATAGCAATTGTATTATTTGCAGGATATAAATTATTTGTAAATGATAGTGTATCTATGGGAACTTTAATGGGATTTGTTATGTATATAGAAATGCTTTGGAGACCTATAATGAATTTAGCGTCTTTTTATAGTGCATTTATAACAAATCTTTCAGCAGCAGAGAGAATATTTGATGTTCTAGACACTACAAATGATATGGTTACAGAAGGAAAAAATGAAAAAATGCCTTTTATAAAAGGAAATATTAAATTTGAAAATGTAACTTTCTCATACGATAACAATGATGTTCATGCACTTAAAAATACATCATTTAGTTTAAAAGCTGGAGAAAAGGTTGCATTAGTAGGTGAAACTGGTGCAGGAAAAACTACTATAACTAATCTTATAAGTAGATTTTATGATCCAACATTCGGAAGAGTGCTAATAGATGGAGTAGATATAAAAAATGTAGAACTGGAAAGTTTAAGAAGCCAAATGGGTATAATGCTTCAAGATTCATTTTTATTTTCTACTACTATTAAAGAAAATATTAAATATGGAAAATTAGGTGCTACTGATGATGAAGTTATTGCAGCATCAAAGGCTGTAAATGCACACAACTTCATTAAAAAATTAGAGAATGGATATGATACAGAGGTAAATGAAAGAGGTTCTAGACTTTCATTAGGACAAAGACAATTAATTGCTTTTGCAAGAGCATTAATTGCTAATCCTAAAATATTAATACTAGATGAGGCAACAGCAAATATTGATACAGAGACAGAAAGACTTGTTCAAAAAGGAATAAAAAAGCTTATGGAAGGTAGAACATCAATAGTAATAGCACATAGACTTTCAACTATAAGAGATTGTGATAAAATATTTGTTTTATCAAAAGGTGAAATTGTGGAAGAGGGAACACATGAGCAGCTTTTGAAAATGAAAGGCTATTATTACAATATGTATTGTGCACAATATAGTTTTTTAAATGAAGGAGCATAAGAAATTAATAAATTATATTAGAAATAATTAAAGTTTTTACATTGTAATGGATAAATTTAAAGGGCTATTCTGGAAGATGCTAATAACATGTAAAAGTAAAATTCTTTAATTTTTAAATAAGGGTTTCTTTAAATTTTTCATTACAAAATTAAACTTAGTAAGGTAAGAAATAAGAAGTATACCTAAAAAGATAAAATATAACAAAATTCAGTTTACAAAATGGGGGAAAGCAATGAATAGGGAAATGGAATTTTACTTTTTTGGAGATGCAGGAAGTTATGACGAATACAATCCAGCATTAATTTTAAATAGATTAAAGGCACAAGAAATAATATATTTTATAGCATCAAATGAGCCATTTTCAATAGAAAAAAGAGATATATCAAATGAATTAGATATTGATGAAAAAATAGTAGAAGATATACTTTATGACATGGTTAAAATTAATGCTATAGAGGAAAGAAATAATTCATATAGAATAGACTTTCCGATATTTCTAGAACAAGATGTTTTAAAGATAGAAAAGTTTTTATATGGAGTAGGAGAGTCTATTGGAAATAAAATTGTAAATATAAAAGAAATTATTTTAAATGAATTGAAAAAAATAAGTACTTACAAGAAATATTCAAATGAAAGATTATTGTATCATATAATATGTGACCATGTATTTGATGGAACTGCTTTTGAATTTTTTGAAGAAAAGGGGCTATTTTGTACATCAAAAGAACAAATAGGAAATAGAGATTATTTAATCGTAGCATATGAAAAAAGTGAAGTAGTATCTAATCATAGCAATAGATTACTTTGTAGTAGCAATAATTATAGAACAGAAAAATATACATTTAATAGCTTTGGTGATTGTAATGGAAATAGAAAAGATATGTTTAGATTTTTAAATTTAACTAATTTAGGAATAAATAATTCTACAAAGTTTGAAGAACTTAACTTTTCATATATAAAAATTATTGAAAGAATGAATAAAGAGTTAGCAAATAAATGTGGGGAATTAATTATTAAACTTAATTTGGAAAATTTAAAATATGAAGATTTAACTACAGAAGAAAAGGAAATAGCAGATTTTTTAATTAATATGGAGTATTTAAAAAAAGAACAAGGAAGAAATATTGAACTTAATATTCCAATATTTAATGAGAATGATAAAAAAATTATATATAAAATAGGTGAAATTATACTTAATGAAATTTATGAACAAGTTAATAAAATACTTATTAGTTTAGAAGATAATAAACTTAATATTACAGCAATAAAGCATAAAGTTAAAATAAAAGAAATATTAAATGAAATGTGGCATCAAATTTTTGGACTAACAAATGAATACTTATGTAATATAGGTTTTGTAGAAAAACCAGAAAATAAAGATTGTGAAGGTAGATATTTAAAGAGTTTTTGTTGGAGGTAAGATTAGGTATGATTTATGGTGAAAAGGTGGCAATAAGACAAATGGAAATTGGTGATGAAGAGTACCTTTATAAATGGTGGAATAATGAAAAACTAATGGCTCATGCTACATGGATATGTGGTCTTTTAAAAAGCAAAGAAAGTATAAGAAAATCTATAATTAATGATATTGAATGTACAGAATTATTTCCTGAAACTAAGAGATATATTATATGTAAAAAATCTGATTTAGAACCTATAGGGGAAATGAATTATTGTGATTATGACTCAAGAAACCAAAAATCAGAACTTGGAATTAAAATTTGTGAAGTAGATGAACAAGGAAAAGGTTACGGAGAAGATGCACTTAAAATATTTATAGATTTTATGTTTAAACATTTAAATTTAAATAAAATAGAGTTAACTACAATGAAAGATAATACTAGAGCACAAAATTTATATAAAAAGCTTGGTTTTAACGAGATAGGAATAATAAGAAAAGCTATATTTGACAGTAGAAATGGAGCTTTTTCAGATGTTGTATATATGGATTTATTAAAAGAAGAGTGGTTTAGTGGAAAATAAAATATTAGTGTTAATTAAGTATATAAAAAAAGAAATACAGTAAATTATAAAAAATAGGTAGGCTAAATCTTTATTAGCGTACCTATTTTTTTATATATTAATAGTATCAACAGTTAGTTTAACTTCTTTATTTATAAATTCTGCAAAGTTAGTATTTATTAAATCTTGTTTAAATTCATTTTCAAGTTCTTCTATAGATTTATTGTAAATACTTTCAAAATGAATTAATGAATTTGTTTCAGTAAATTTTTTATATAAGTTAGTATATGATTTATTTCCATAATTAAATATTAAAAAACTTGTAAATGCACCAGCTAAGGTGTAAGTAAATATTTGATTATGTTTATAAAAGCTCTCATCCTCTAACAACATATTTAAAGAAATATACTTAGATGAAGTTATAAAATTTTTAACCCAAATTTCATTAGGAATTCCCCACCATGTTTTGTCAAAGCACATAGCTAAACCTTCTCTTAAAAATGTACTTTTAGCTAACCCAAACTTTAAATAGGTTATATAGTGAGCATCTTCATGATATCCTAAACATTTTGTTTTGTCATTGTATACTGCATATAATCCAGATTCTCCTTCATCTTCAGGATATCTACAAAAACCATTACATGGATCATCATCACCGTATAATTTACCAACTTCCTTTGAATCATTGCATAGAAAGTATTTAATTTTTTCATTTACACTAATGTTTAGAACTCTAGTTATATGGTTAAAACAATTTTCTTGAAATAATGCTATTTCCTTTATATGTTTTTCAGCTAAACTATTTTCATGGAAATTGAATATATAATGCTCACTCTGAAAAATTTTCCACATAAGATATACCCCCTAATATAATATTTTTAGTTTAAACTAATGAATAAATTGCATTTATAATGGCATCAGGATTGTCTTCGTTGATTAAATGTCCACAATTTTCAATTAATTCCATAGAACTTTTAGTTGATAAAGATAATAATTTTTTAGATGCAGTTTGCCATATGTTTTCTATATAATTAGCTTCAGACTCATTTAAACCTTCTTCTATAATCATTTTATTTATTGAATAAGTAGCATCTCTAACTAGTATTTTTAGTGTAATGTCGGGAAATGCTGATAAATCATTGAATTTAGTAACATTATCTAAATCTAGTATTTCTAAATATTCTTCTTTGTAAAGCTCAGGTCTTATATAAAAATCTAAAAGTTCAGTTTGAATATATTTAGGTAAAAGTAATTGTTTATTAGATAAATTAGGATTTAACTCTTTTCTTAATTCATCTTTAGTAGAGTTAGAATACTTTTTGCATAGATTTAGCCATTCTTTATTATCCTTTAAAAAAACATTATTTTTATCAAGTTCTCTTACATATATGGAAGTTGATTCTACTAAAATAGCACTTTCTATTTTTTCAGGATGCAATTTAGCAAAGTATTGTACACAAAGTCCACCATAAGAATGACCTAATAAAATAATTTTATTTTTTATGTTTAGTTTTTCAAGCAATGAATATGCTTGTCTACATGCAGTTAAAACTCCTTCAGATTCATTTATAAATTCACTTTTGCCTACCCCTTGGCGATGAATTAATATTACAGTAAAATTTTTAGAAATTTCCTCGGCAATATCTAACCAATCATAAATAGTGCCTTCCATGCCAGGAAATATTAAAATGGTTTTATCACTATTTCCATTTATATAATATTCAGTTTTTTTACCATTAAGTTCTATTAAATCTATCATTTATTATATACCCCCATATACAATATTTTAGCATATAATAGTAAAAATAGGGAAATAAGTACAATTAGAACTTCTTTGAAACTTTAAGTTATTCATGCTTCAGTTGAGAAAGTGCTATACAAAATTAACAATTAACAATGAAGGATAAAACTGACGTTTCAGTTTTTTAAAATTAAATTTTGCAATAATTTGAAGAGCAAATTAGTGGGAAACAATGTAAGAATGTAGTTTTTAGGTATTTCTATTTTAAATATTAGGAATGAAATGAGTAATATTAACCATAACTGTCAATTGTCAATTTTCAATTGTCAACTGGTTCCAAATATAAATATAGCAATAAACTATAAGATTAGTACTATCATTTTAGAAAGACATTACTTTAAATTTGAACTTGGAACACTATATAGTGAGTTTTAAATGAACAATATATTAAAATCTTATAAATAAAATAAAATACTTGAAATTTAAATAAATTATTATATAATATGACTAAGATACATAAAAAAATATGTATAAAAAAATATTGATTTAATTTAAGGTTAGAACAAGGAGCAAATTATGAGAAAAGTTTATAAAAATCCAAAAGAATTAGCAACATGTGTAAAGGATTTAGTAGATGTATACTTAGATGAACTTATTTCCTACGAAGATTTAGAGAAAAAGGTAATAATACTTTTAGAAAGTAATGATACTAGATTTTATAAAGATGGAAAAATGTCATCAAAAATATTTAATGTAATAGGAAGCGAATATGCTGAAATAGTAGATAAAATAGTTAAAAATCAAGCTTAAAATTGAAAAAATTTCCGTACTCAAATATTGGGTACGGTTTTATTTATATGGAGATTTAATCTTATAAAGAGTCTAAAAATAATGATAAAATACTTATATAATATAAGATTAATGAAATTATAATTTAAATATAATTTGACATTTGAGAAAAAAGTGCTAAAATATCAATTAAATAATAAAAACGTAAATAAAAATATAGAGTAAAGATAGAGGTTGCAATAATAAAGAGTAATATTAATGAGTTAAGCACTATGAGTTAATATGAAAGGGATTATTGCCGAAATGTATAGTTAATGCTTTAACACTATGCATTGGTCTTGTATATAACATATGCAAGACTGTCACAAAGTTATTTGTGGAGTGCTGTCTTTGTGTTTGTTAATCTTTAGATATGGACAAGCTCAAAGAGAAGCCTTTGAGCTTGTTTTTTTTACTCATAACTAAGGAGGAAACATTTTAAATGGAAGAAAAAAATTTAAAAAAAGAAATGAGCCTTTTCATGGCAACTATGCTTGTGTGTGGAAATATGATTGGTTCAGGTGTATTTATGTTGCCAGCAACACTTGCAGAGGTATCAGGACCACTATCAACAATTATTGCTTGGATAGTTACAACATTAGGTTCAATATTAATAGCTATGTCTTTTGCAAATTTAGGAACTAAATATCCCAGCACTGGTGGTGCTTATACATATACTAAGGAAGCATTTGGAGAATTTACAGGCTTTTTAAGTGCATGGTTATATTGGAATGGTTCATGGATAGGCAATGCAGCTATAATAGTAGCTTTAGGAAGTTATAGTTCACAGGTTTTTCCTATATTAAGAAATCCAGTTGCATCTATAATTTATACAAGTTCTATACTATGGATATTTACAATAATTAATATAGTTGGAGTAAAAAAAGCAGGGATACTTCAAAGTTTTGCAACAGTATTTAAAATAGTATTTTTTGGAGTTTTTATAGTAATTGCATTTTTAAATTTTGATAAGCAAAATATGTTACCATTATTGCCAGAAGGCAAGGGGTTAGGAACTATACCATTGGCTGCTACATCAACATTGTGGGCTTTTGTAGGAATAGAAAGTGCAACAGTAACAGCAGGTGAAATTAAAAATCCAGAAAAGAACGTAAAAAAAAGTACAATATATGGTCTTATAATAGCGTCAATTATATATTTATTAATTAGTATAGGTAGTCTAGGGAATATGTCTAATGAAAATTTATCACAAAGTGTTGCTCCATTAACAGATATATTAACTAATATATTAGGAAGTTCAATTGGAAAACTTTTAACAATATCAGTAATTGTATGCATTTTAGGATCTGTAATAGGTTGGCTTTTATCTACAGCAAGAGTTGCATATGCAGCAGGTCAAGATGGTGTATTTCCTAAGTTTTTTGGAAAGTTACATCCCAAATATGAAACACCAGCAAATTCTTTAATAGTAGGATCAATACTTGTAAATATATTACTTATAATGAATTATCAAAAAAGTATGGTTTCAGCCTTTACTTTTATAACTATACTTGCAACATTAGCATTTTTACCTGTATATTTATTAACTATATCAGCTGAAATTATGCTTATGTTTAAAGAAAGTAATGAATTTAATATTAAAGTATTTTTAAAAAAATCAATAATACCATTATTAGGATTTATATATGCTATGTGGACTATATATGGTTCAGGAGCAGAAATAGTAATGTGGGGATTTTTACTAATGTTAGGTGGAATTCCGTTTTATATATATAATTACCATAACAATATATTCAGCAAAAAAGATAAATAGAAAAATAAAATTAATAGGTTATAAATAAATAATTTTATAAGAGCATATTTAATTTATCTCAAAATTGTTTAAATCTAAATTTTTCTGTTATACTTAATAATAGTTTTAAAACAAGTAGAAAAGAGATGAATAATATATGAGAAATATAAAAATGACTATACAATATGATGGTTCGGCTTATAAAGGTTGGCAAAAACAAAATATAAAAGGTACTTCTGTTTCAACAATACAAGATAAGTTAGAAAATGTTTTATCAAAGATGACCGGAGAAGAAATTCAAGTTATAGGTTGTGGAAGAACAGATGCAGGAGTTCATGCTAGAAATTATGTTGCAAATTTTAAGACTGATACTAATATGAATATAGATGAAATGATGAAATATGTACATATGTATTTGCCAGAAGATATAATTATAACATCTATGAAAGATGTTAGTGACAGGTTTCATTCAAGATTAAATGTAAAATCAAAAACATATGTTTATACAATAGACAATAATAAATATGCTGATCCATTTATAAGAAAATATTCTTATCACATAGGAGAAAATTTAAATTTAGATAGTATGAGAGAAGCTACAAAGTGTCTTTTAGGAACTCATGATTTTCAAAGTTTTACAAGTTTGAAAGCTAAAAGTGGCAAGTCTACTATTAGAACAATAAATTACATAAATATTCATGAGCAAGATAATATAATAAAAATTGAAATCAATGGTAATGGATTTTTATTAAACATGGTTAGAATATTAACTGGAACATTAATTGATGTAGGAAAAGGAATATTTGAAGTTAATGAAGTTGAGAGAATATTAGAAACTAAAAAAAGATGTGAAGCAGGAGAAAAAGCACCATCTAAAGGATTATGTATGTTAGGGGTAACGTACTAGAAGTTATAAACATATTAAGAAAGAGTATGCATATATTAATTTTATATATGCATACTCTTTTTATATGAAAATTAAAAATTAATAATGAAGGATAAAACTGAAATCTTAGTTTTAAAAAATATCAAAAGTAATAGTTATATTTACTATGAAAACTATGGTTAGCAAGGATACTATAATGGGGAATTTATTCTCCAAAATCAACCCTTTATGGATAAATATTATACTAATTTTATTTGAAGTACAAATAAAACATTGTAGCGTGGATTTCAATCCCCTGCGATTCATCATTATTATTATTAATTCATAATTTTTACTTGGTTCCAATAGAAAAATAGAAATAACATGTAACTTTAATAGTATCAATTTACAAACATATTACTTTAAATTTAAGTTTGGAACCCTATAATAAATAAGATTAAAGTTTAAATAAAAATACTTTGGCTAGACTCTATATTAAGAATATGAATTTAGAGGTGTAATTTTAATATGGAACTAAAAAGCGAAAAAATAACAGAAGAAATAAGAAAAAACAAGCATATAGAGAGATTGTTAAATCATTTTAAAGAAGAATATGAAGATGCATACATAAATTTGAATAGCACTGAAAAAGAAGTAGTTATGGATGAGAATAATGAAATATTTAAAAAGTGGCTTTGTTCACCTATATTAGTTGCATCTAACTTAACTCCAAATTTTATAATAAATGAATTTGCACAAAGTAAAATTAAGGGGAATTACTTTATATCTCCATACATAACAATAAAAAAAGATGAAAAATTAAACTTTAATACAGAATATGTGTATTATTCAATGGAAGACCATCCTGTATTTAAAGATATAGAAAGTATAGTTAAATATACTAATCCAACTATAACTGTTGGTGTAGATAAAGAATTATTAGTTGAAGAATATGATAAACTTATGGAAGAAGTTCAATTTAAAAGTGATTATTACATATTATATTTAATAGATTTATGTATAGCACTAAATATATTAAAGGGAGTCATATCCATAGGATGTGGATGTTATAAAGTAAATAAAGAAGGATATGATGAATTTAAAAGTTTAAGTAATAATGAAAAATTAAAAAAGATATTTGATGCAACAGTAGATAATTGTGTAAAAAATTTAAGACAAGTAGATTTTATAGGTGATCTTATAGATAAAAATATTGTTATGAAATTTTTGAATAATAATATGAAAGAAGAAGAATATTTAGATATAATGAACAATTTAAATCCTGAAATTTATAATGCGATTAATACTATTTACAAAAAGAAAAACAGTAAAGATATATTGGATAAAAATATGGGTGAGTTAGTTATAAAAGCACAAATAAGAATACATATGGATATATTATTTACAACAGTTTTTGGACAGTATTTAGGAATAATTTCACCAACATATTTATTTACATTACTAATTTCTCAAACATTTTTTGAGTTAACAAATGCTAAAGAATTTATGCAAAAAATGAGCATTTTATGGAAATGTGATGATATGCATGACTTAACACCTTTAGGTGAAGAGATAATGGATAAAAACAATGTGCATATAGATAAAAGAGAATTTAAGTATTTAGATACAGAACACATTGAGGAAATAATAAACTATGGAATAGAAGAAAAGAATAGCTTAATAAAAGTTAGAAAAGAAAATGAGCAAATATTTATAGATCCTGATTTGAATTTTGATAAAATATTGGATTTTGTAGAAAATTTCAATTGTGATGATAACAATGAAGATGAATATTGTATAAGTGAGTTTGTACATGATAATATGGATGATTTTTTCTTTTATTTGGGTAGAAATAATTTAGATAATTGTTTAGGATATGTAAATAGTGCAGAAAGGTTTGCGGGAAATTATCTTAAGTGCAAGGATGAAAAGGAACTGAAAAAAATAAATGAGGAAATTGTAGATAAGTATTTTAATGACCTATTTATAAAAAAAATCGCAGAAAACAAAAATAGTATAATTTATGAAGTTGGTGCAATTTCTGAATATCTAAGATTCTTAAATAAAAAAAGAATAATTAGGGCAACAGTTATGAAATCTATAATAAAAAATATTGATAATGGTGAAAAATATTTTACTATGTTTGATAAATATAAAAAGGAAAGTAAAAATATATAAATATTAAATAAAAAATCTGATTAGTTGGTAATATATATTTAATGAACTAATCAGATTTTTTTATTTTAAAAATATGTTAAAGTTTTTGAAAAAGTAGCGAAAAATGTAGAAATGTGTTATATAATATAAAAAATACAAAAGAGGTGAAGTAATATGGATAGTAGAGTTAAAGATATAAAAGAAAATTTTTCATATATAGAAAAAAAATTAAATAAGGATTTGATAGGACAAGAAAAATTCTTAAAAAAGTTATGCAATTACTTTGAAAATAAAATTTTAGAAAATGATAAAGGAATTTTATTTATAATTGGTGAAAAAGATACAGCAAAGAAAACTAGTGTTAGACTTTTATTTGATAAATTAGAAAAAGTTAAATTAATAGAAAATAGTAATTTAGATGAAATAGATTTATCATCATATAATTTTAATTTAGGATATAATGCTTTTCTAACAGATTTGTATGAAGGTTTAAATAGTAATAGTCAGGGTTTATTATTTAAAAATTTTGATAAGGCTACAAAAGAAATGTTAGAAATATTATCAAGTATTTCACCAAATGAATGTGTGAATTTAAAAGATAACTATACTATAAAAAATAAATTTTTAATAGAATGTGATGACAAAGATAAAGAAGGAATCAATAAATTAGTTTGTCCTAATAAGTTTTTTATATTTACTTCTAATAAGGAAGATATTGATATAAGTGAATTATTTGATGGGAAGTTTTTAAAGAAAATAGAAACTGTATTACATACTAAAAAATTAAATGAAAGTGAAAGAAAATTAATAATAAGAAAAGAAGTAAATAAATTTATAATTAGAATAGAAGAAGAATTTGGTGTTAAAGTTACAGTTCAAATGGAAGAAAACAATAAAATGGGAGAAGATTTAGGAATATGTAATTTCTTTCAAGAAAATTATAGAGAAGACAGTAGTTTTGGGATTTCTGAGTATGTAGCATATAGGTTATATAATCCTATTCGTAGTTTAATAATTCAGGAAGAGGTTGAAAAGGAAAATGTATTAATTTTGTATATAGAAAATAATAGGATTTACTGTAAGGTAGATAAAGATATTTTCAAATTAAGTGAGTATTCAACACCTACATTGGATGAAGTGAAATATAAACTTAATTCAATAATTGGAATGAAGGGATTAAAAGACTTTATCGATAATATTCAAAATAGTTATAAAGTACAAAAAATAAGGGAGAGATTAGGACTTAAAACTTCACATATTTCAATGAATATGATTTTTGCAGGTAATGCAGGAACAGGAAAAACAAATGCGGCAAGAATTACTTATGAATATTTAAATGCATTAGGAATTTTAAAAGAAGGAAAGTTTAGAGAAGTTAGTAAAGCTGATTTTGTATCAGAAAATCTAAATGATATTGCTAAAAGAACTAATGATATAGTAAATTCAGCATTAGGCGGACTTTTATTTATAGATGAAGCTTATTCATTATGTGAAAGTGAAGATGATAAAGCTGGAAAAGAAATAGTAGATGCACTTTTAAAAGGAATAGAAGATAATAGAAACAATTTAATTGTTATATTGGCTGGATATGAAAAAGATATGGAAAAATTCATATCAATTAATCCGGGGCTTAAATCAAGGTTTCCAAATGTAATTCATTTTGAAGATTATAGTCCATCTGAAATGTACCAAATAGCAGTTAAAATTGCAAAATCAAAAGGATATAGAATAGCTAAAAATGTTAAATATGATCTAATAGAGCTATTTGCCAAAAATCAAATTATAGGCAAAAATGATTTAGGAAATGCAAGGTTTGTAAGAAATATAGTTGAAAATGCTATAATGGATGCTTCTAAAAAATATTTAAATAGTAGTGAAAAACAGATAGACTTGTTAGAAAGAGATAATTTTAACTTTAAAGCAAAAACTAAGTTTGATTTAGAAGAAAGATTAAAAGATATAGTTGGATTAGATGAGGTAAAAAAATTATTAAGAAGTCAATATAAATTAATAGCTGCTCAAGAAAAAAGAAAATCAGCTGGAGTAAATACTAAAATAGAACAAAATTTAAATATGGTGTTTGCAGGTAATCCAGGAACAGGTAAAACTAGTATTGCAAGAGTCGTAGCTGATATGTTAAATAGTATGGGATTATTAAAAGTTGGTCAATTGATTGAAACTGATAGATCAAGTTTTGTTTCAGAAATTCCAGGAGAAACGTCTAAAAAAACAGAAGCTAAATTCAAAGAAGCTATTGGTGGAATTTTATTTATCGATGAAGCTTATACACTAGCTAACGATTCATTAGGAAGAGAAGCTATAGAAACACTACTAAAATTGATTGAAGATTACTCAAAAGAAGTAATAGTTATACTTGCTGGATATGAAGAAGAAATGGAAGAATTTTTCGATGTAAATATAGGATTAAGATCAAGATTCCCACTTTGGACTAATTTTGAAGATTATAATCCAAATGAACTTTTAGAAATGTCTATTAAGCTTATAGAATCTAAAGGATTTAGATTATCTAAAAATGCTTATGGAGCACTTAAAAAAAGCTTTGTTGATATATATGAAAAATCTGATTCACAATCAGGTAATGGAAGAATGGTTAGAAATTATGTTGAAAATATAATAAGAAATCAAAGTATAAGAATTGTTGAAGAAGATATTAGTGCATATGAAATGAATCTTATAACTATTAAAGATATAGAAGCTATAAATGTATCTGAATATAGTAGTGACTTTGATTTAGAAAAGAAACTTAAATCATTAATAGCTAGCGAAAAATCTAAGGAATTTTTAAGAAATCAATACAAGTTTATGAAAACTAAAGAAAAAAGAGAAAAGCTAGGAAAACGAAGTGATATAAATAAATATATGAATATGGTGTTTACAGGAGAGATAGGTACAGGTAAAAAAACTGTATTAAATATATTATCAGAAATGTACTATAGCATGGGAATTGTTAAAGCTAAAAGTATAATTGAAATAGATGAGAATGAGATTATATCTATGCTAAACAAGGGTATGCAACTAGAAGATATATTAAATAAGTTTTTAGGAAAAGTAGTTTTAATTGATAAAGCTCACTTGCTTAAAGAAGAAAATAGTAATAAGGAAATAGTTGCATCACTTATAAAATTTTTAGATAAAAATAAAAATAAAATAGTTATAGTATTATCAGGTGAAAAAAATCCAATGAAAGATTTAATATTAAAAAATCAATCACTTAACTATAGATTTCCAATTTGGTTTGATTTTGAAGACTATACTAGTGAAGAGTTATTAGATATAACATTACATTTAATAAAAACTAAAGGTTTCTCATTAGATGAACAGGGAGAAAGTGAATTAAAAAATGTAGTAAGTAAACTTTATAATACAAAAAACTTAGGATTGAAAAATGGATTGATGATAAAAAAATATTTAGATAATCTTGTGAGAATACAAAGTATACGAGTATCTAATGAAAATATATCTTCTAAAGAAATAGATATAATAAATAAAGAAGATATAAGAAAAAGTGAAGAGGTATTTATAAATAGAAATGAAATTGATTTTGAAATAGACTTAGAATGCAATAAGGATGCAATTTTAAAAAATGAAGAAAAATTATATGATTATTCAATTACAGAAGAACTTACAAAATTAAACAATTTATTGAGCTTAAAAATAATAGATAATGAAGAATTTAAAATATTAAAAAGTAGATTAATTAGATAGGATAAAATTTTGTTTAATAAGATTTAATAAACGAATTAAAAAATATAAAATTAATTCTGTACTAAAATTAATGTTTATGATATAATCTCCTTATATCATATGACAGACTCGTATATCATCGGAGATAAGGTCCGAAAGTTTCTACCTGCTAGCCAATAATTAGCAGACTACGGGGTTAAGTTATTTTAGTAAAGATTATTATATTTTTTATTAAAATTTCCAACACCTCAAATTTAATTTGAGGTGTTTTTTATGTACCGTATATCCCTAAAAGCTTATAAGCATAGAATTTTAAACTTATTTATTAAAGTATCGTACAAGCTATAATAAAATAGAAATTATATATTAAAGTAAAAATATTTTTAGTTTTTAGAATGAATTAAATTTTATATCTAAACAGCAATTATTTTAAATGTTATGAATTAAATTTAAAATTAAGAATATCAATCAATAAATGTACAAACTAAAATATTAGCTTGAAAATATATATTGGAATACAAGTCTAAACTTTAAGTTATTCATGTTTCAGTTGAAAAAGAGCAATTTGAAGTGTTATACAAAATTAATAATTAACGATGAACAATTAACAATGAATGATAAAACTGAAGTCTCAGTTTATTTGAATCAATTTTTATGATAATTTGCTAAGCAAATTAGTTTGAAAACAATATAAAAACATAGTTTTTATGCAATTCTATTCATAAATATTAAGAATGAAGTGAGTAATATTAACCATCATTGTTAATCGTTAACTGTTAATTGTTAATTGGTTCCAAGCATGATAATAGAATAAACTGTAAGCTTAATAATATCACTTGATAAAGGTGTTATTTAAAATTTGAACTTGGAACCCTATATTAGCTTTAAAAGATATAAGTTTGAAATCCTATATAGAGTTGTATATGATAAATATATTTTTAGGGGAATTCAAAAGATGAACAATGAAAAAAGTTATAGTAGTGAATTACTTTATGGAGTTAATGATACTCCAAGTATAGGAACACAAATATTATTAGGGCTTCAAAATATATTTGCGGCTTTTGGAGGAATTATAGCAGTTCCACTTGTTATTTCAAGTGCTTTAGGTTTTGATGGTGCAGCATCAACAGCAGTTTTAAGTGCATCTATTTTAGCTGCTGGTATAGCAACAGTGATACAATCTAAGGGAGTAGGACCAGTTGGAGCGAAGATTCCATGTATAATGGGAACTGATTTTACGTTTGTAGCACCTGCCATTGCAGTAGGGGCAGTAGGTGGCCTTCCAGCCATAGTAGGAGCAACTATTTTAGGTTCATTGGTAGAGGTTATATTAAGTTATTTTATTAAACCACTTATGAAGTTATTTCCACCACTAGTTACAGGAACAGTAGTATGTTTAATAGGATTAACACTTTTACCAGTTTCAGTAGATTGGGCTGCAGGTGGAGTTGGAGCAGCTGATTATGGTAGTTTAATAAATGTATCTATTGCAATGCTTGTAATGATTATAACTTTACTTTTAAACAGATATGGAAATGCTATGATAAGTAGTGCATCTATATTGATAGGAATGGTTATAGGATATATAATATGTATTCCATTAGGAATGGTAGATTTTACACTAGTTAAAGAAGCAAGTTGGTTTTCAATTCCAAGATTATTTGAATATGGAGTAAGTTTTGATTTAAAATATGTATTTCCATTTATTCCTGCATATTTTGTTACTACTATAGAAACAGTAGGGTGTTTAGCTTCAATATGTGAAGTATCTAAAATTAAAGTAGAAGATAAAACTGTTGGAAAAGGTGTACTTGCAGATGCAGTAGGAAGTTCTATTGCAGGAGCAGTAGGAGCTTTCCCAAATACAACATTTAGTCAAAATGTTGGCTTAATTCCACTTACAAGAAATGCAAGTAGAGCAGTTGCAATGATGGCTGGAATACTTTTAATAGGATTAGGATTTTTTCCAAAATTTGCAGCATTAATAAATATTATGCCACAACCAGTGCTTGGTGGTGTTGGTATAGTTATGTTTGGAACTATAGCAGCAGCAGGAATTAAAACTTTAAGTACTGTTGAAATTAATAATAGAAATTTACTAATAATAGCTACATCAATAGGATTAGGACTTGGAGTTACTTTCCGCCCAGAATTTATATCTAAATTACCAGAAGCATTAAAAATGATATTTTCTTCAGGAATATCAACAGGTACAATTGTAGCTCTTATTTTGAATAAAGTATTAAAAGAAGAAAAAATTAACGAAAGAGGTATAGAAAATGAACACGTTATGTAAAAAGATATTAGAAGAAGGTAGAGCATTAAGTGAAACAGTTTTAAAAGTAGATTCTTTTTTAAATCATGGAGTAGATCCTAAACTTATGTACGAAATAGGAACTTATTTTAAAGAGTACTTTAAAGACAAAGGAATAACTAAGGTGTTCACAATAGAAAGTTCAGGAATTGCACCAGCTGTTATGACAGCTATGCAAATGGATTTACAGATGGTAACTCTAAAAAAGCAAACATCTAAAATTTTAAATGGAGAAGTTTATCAAACTACAGTTCATTCATTTACTAAAGGAACAGATTATGAATTAACACTTTCTAAGAAGTACATAAATGAAAATGATAAAATACTTATAATAGATGATTTTTTAGCTAATGGAGAAGCAGCGCAAGGTGCCGCTAGATTAGTTGAAGAAGCAGGTGCAACTGTTATGGGAATAGGTATAGTTATAGAAAAATCATTCCAACCGGGAAGAGATATATTACTTAATAAGGGATATGATGTATATTCATTAGCTAGAGTAAAAAAACTTGGAAAAGATTTAATTGAATTTGTAGAAGAATAATAAAAATGCATGTATTAATTTTTTAATACATGCATTTTTATTTTTATAGGAATTTAAATTTTTCTAGCTTACTAGCTTATTTGTGTGTAAAAAGAAAAAGTTTATAATTCTTAAGATTTATGTATAAATTTCTTAAATTATTAAACCTAGAATATAAACTAGAGAATCTTATATGGAGGGTTAATAATTTATGAAAAAATTAATAAAGACAGGTATTTTAATTGGGTTAGTATTGTTTAGTTTAAAAAATTTAAATCAAGATAGTTTTAAAAGTATTAAAAATTGCAGTTATATGATTGGTTCAGAAAAAATATTAGTTATAAATAAACATAATAAAATTGATAAAAATTTTGTTCCCAATAATCTAATTGAGCCAAGTATTCCTTTTAATGATGGTGTAGAAAATGAAGAAAAGTTAGTAGAAAAAGAGGTTGCGGTAAGTTTAGAAAAATTGTTTAAAGACGCTGAAAATACAGGCATATTTTTACTTGGAAATTCTGGGTATAGATCATTTGAGTTGCAAGATAAAACATATAAAAACAGGATTTTAAGTGAGGGAAAGGATATGGCAGATAAATATGTTGCAAAACCTGGACAAAGTGAACATCAAACAGGTCTTGCTATGGATGTTACAAATAAAGCAAATTATTTTACAGAAGATACAAAAGAAGCTATATGGATTAGTGAAAATGCACATAAATATGGATTTATAATAAGATACCAAAAGGGAAAAGAATATATAACAGGATGTAATTATGAGCCTTGGCATTTAAGATATGTAGGTAAAAAAATAGCAACTAATATGCATGAAAATAATTTGGTTTTAGAAGAATATATTGAAAATGAAAATTAAAATTGAATGTACCAAAAGATTGTTGTGTTTTAGTGTCAATAATAGAGTATAATTGGTTAAGTATGGAGGTGAATTTTGTAAATGGAAGTTAATATACTTGTTGTTGATGATGATAAAGAAATACTAAAATTAATAGAAATATATCTTATGAATGAAGGATATAAAGTATATAATGCTATTAATGGGGAAGAAGCCTTAAATATTGTAAATGGAGAAGAGATACATTTAATTGTATTAGATATAATGATGCCCAAATTAAGTGGTATAGAAGTATGTAAAATTGTTAGAGAAAAATTTAATATACCGATATTGATGCTAAGTGCAAAAAGTGAAGACATGGATAAAATAGAAGGCTTAATGACAGGTGCAGATGATTATTTAACAAAGCCATTTAATCCATTAGAGTTGATTGTTAGAATAAGGGCTTTATTAAGAAGATCATATTATTTTGATAAAAGTGTAAAAAAAGATAAAAACATAATAGAAATAGGAGAGATTTTAATTAACAAAACAACTCATATAGTGAGTGTAAATAATAATGAAATAAATCTCACATCTACAGAGTTTGATATATTATACTTACTTGCTAGTAATGTGGGGAGAGTTTTTAGTGCAGAAGAGATATTTGAAAGAGTTTGGAAAGAAAAATATTATCAGTCAAATAATACAGTGATGGTTCATGTTAGTAGAATAAGAGAAAAATTAGAACAGAATATGAATGGAGGAAAAATAATTCACACAGTATGGGGAGTGGGTTATAAAATTGAG
Source organism: Clostridium amazonense (assembly GCF_056431285.1). Taxonomy (NCBI): domain Bacteria; kingdom Bacillati; phylum Bacillota; class Clostridia; order Eubacteriales; family Clostridiaceae; genus Clostridium; species Clostridium amazonense. Next base: position 106,015 of record NZ_JBWKMH010000005.1, read on the forward strand.
TAATAGTAATAAATTTAAAATAAAGTTTGCCATAATTCTACTTTTATCAATTTTAATATTATTAGTTACAAAACTTATAATTAACCAATCATATGTAGAGGGCAATGAAAATGTATATGGATTAGTAAATTTTATATGGACATTAAAAAGAAGTATAGGATCTAAAACTGTAGACATATTAATAATTTTAGGTATAATTCTCATATGTTTATTTATTATAAATATAAGAAATTTTAAAAGTGTAAAGCCAGAAGTTAGAATCACATTAGGGATATTATTTAAAATAGCAATATATATAATTATAAGTACAATTTTAACATGGTTAACTATTGCTATGTTAGGTTTGATTTGTTATAAATACACAGTAATAAATTTAGATATTTTGGGTGATATTGGTATAACAAAAGTATGGACTAGTATATTATTATTATATTTATTTATTATAAGCTTTAAAAAAATAAATAATATATCTAAAATAATTGTAAGTCTTAGAAAAATATCAAGTGGAGATTTAGAGAGTTCAATAACTGTAAATACCAAAGGAGAGACTAGGGAAGTTGCAGAAAACATAAATAAAATTATGGAGAAATTTAGATTGGCTATAGAGGAAGAAAAGGTTTCACAACAAAGTAAAAATGAACTAATTACAAATGTATCGCATGATTTAAGAACTCCATTGACATCTATTTTAGGATATTTAGAACTTATAGATAAAGATAGATATAGAGATGAAGTAGAATTAAGATATTATATTGATATAGCTTATAAAAAGGCTCAATCTTTAAATTATTTAATAAACGATTTATTTGAACTTACAAGAATGAATAGTGTTTCTTTAAAGTTTAATAAGAAAAATATAAATCTAGCTGAATTGATAGGACAAATAGATGTTGAGTTTTATGCTCAATTAAAGAAAAATAATATGGAAAGTAGATTAGATATAGAAGAAGATAATTTCATTATAGATGCAGATGGAAATAAATTAGTTAGAGCATTTGAAAATTTAATATCAAATGCAATTAAATATGGGAAAGACGGTAAATTTATTGATATAAAATTATACAAAGAAGAAAATAATGCTATCATAGAAATTATAAATTATGGAGATATGATACCAAGTTATGAATTACCATATATTTTTGATAGGTTTTATAGAGTGGAAAAATCCAGATCTTCGGAAACTGGTGGATCAGGATTAGGACTTGCAATAGCGAAGAATATAATTGAAAAACATGATGGAAATATAGTAGCAGAAAGTAATTCTAGTAATACAAAATTTAGAATAATAATACCTATGCTAAATGTTTAGAAGTGGTTTCTTTATGAAACCACTTTTTAAGTTTATAAATTTATTTTATTAAATAATTAAAAGTAACTATAGGGTTCCAAGATCAAATTTTAAATACCACATTTATCAAATGATAATTCTAAAATTGCAGTTTATTCGTATTATTTATAGGGTTCCAAGTTCAAATTTAAAGTAATGTATTTCTCAAATGATAGTACTAATCTTACAGTTTATTGCTATATTTATATTTGGAACCAGTTGACAATTGAAAATTGACAATTGACAGCTCATAGGCCCCTATAGAAATGTAGACTCATAATTCAAATGGAATTATACTAGGATTAATGAATGGAGGGGTGCATTATGAGTGAAAATTTTATTAGAAAATATACTGAAGAAGAACGAGT